>JBBRPH010000010.1:0-106627 GCA_038228295.1 Chloroflexia bacterium
GAACCGCAACAATACACTGCTGCTGGACGGCGCGGCACGGCTGGGCGTCGCGGCGGCGCGCAATCCGCGCAATGTATCGGCAGCTTGCACCGATTGCGGGTTGTGCCATTTCGGTTGCCGTAGCGGGGGCAAGCAGAGCACGCTGCGGACGTATCTGCAAGATGCTGCCGATGCCGGAGCCGAGATCGTAACCAACGCCTGGGCCGAGCGCGTGCTGCTGCGCGGCGCCCGCGCTGTAGGGGTGCAAGCCTGGGTTCATGCGCCGGTTGAGGACCACGATCCGGCTGCGCCGCGCTATCGGCTGACGGTCCATGCCGGCAGAGTGATCGTGGCGGGTGGGGCTATCGGCACAGCGGCGCTGCTGCTGCGGTCGGGCTTGCGCGGCCCCCACCTGGGCCGCCATCTGACCCTGCACCCGGCCACCGGCATCCTGGGCCGCTGGGCCGACCCCGCGCCGACCTGGCAGGGACCGATCCAGGCAACTTATTCCGACGCCTGGGCTGACCTGAGCGGCGACGGCTACGGCGTGCGCTTGGAGGCGGTGCCGATTTATCCCGGCTTCGGTGCTATTGTGCTGCCCTGGACCGGCGCGCCTGCTTTTCGCCGCCAAATGGGCGACTTAACCCATTACAGCGCACTGCTGATCCTGACGCGCGACCGGGTGGGTGGGCGTGTGACCCTCGACAGTCAGGGCGGGCCGTGTATTCGCTATCGCCCCAGCATGGAGAGCCGCCGCCACTTGGTACGCGGAATGCAGGAAGGGGCGCGCCTGGTGTTAGCCGCCGGAGCCGCGGCGGTGCAAACGCTGCACACCTCACCGTTACGCTTGCGCGCCGACGGCACGCAGCCCGCCTTCGCCCGCGCCGTCGCCGGCGCCGGGGCCGATCCGCAGCGGCTGCTGGTGGGCAGCGCCCATCAGATGGGCACCGCGCGGATGCACCGCGACTCGCGGGGTGGCTTGACCGATGGCGCGGGCTGCGTCCACGGCGTGGCGGGCCTGCGCGTAGCCGATACCAGCCTCTTCCCCAGCGCATCGGGCGTCAACCCCATGTTGACGACGCTGGGCCTGGTCCATTGGCTGATCAGCCGCACACTGTAGGGCGGTCGTTCGTGGTCCTCGGTGGTCTTGGTTCTGAAGTTGCGGGGATTCTAACGTTGCGTGTAATATCGTTTGCTGTGTGTGCGTCTGTACAGATGATACCCAACTAGCGACTGCCGACTGCCGACTGCCGACCCGGCAGTTGCGGGCCGGCGGGACAACATGGTACAATTGGCTACGGCCTTACGGCTGAGGCGTGCTGCCGGTTTTATACTCTGAGGAGTTGATCTTGCCCTTTTTGCGAAAACACTGGACCCTGCTTGCCCTAGCCATTGTTCTACTGGTTGGTGGCTATATGCGCCTGGTGGATCCCAACTTCGACCAAAGTACCCACCAGCACCCCGACGAACGGGCGATCAGCGGTTGGATCATGAGCCGTATTCAATTCCCCTTCCCGCCCGGCACGACCCTGGCCGACTTGCTGGACCCGCTGAAAAGCCCGATCAATATGCGCGTGGACCCCGGCACGAAGGTTCCACAAGATATGCACTACGGTACGCTGCCGTTTTATATTGTGCGCGTGGCCGCCGTTAATGTCGGCAATCTAACCAACCGGCCTAACTTAGCTACTGATTATGACGGCGTGACGATCCTGGGGCGTAGCATATCGGGGGTATTCGATCTCTTCACGGTGTTCCTGGTTTTCCTCATTGGGCGGCGACTCTACGGCAAGACGGCGGGCTTGCTGGCGGCGACATTTTCGGCCCTAGCCGTCACACAGATCCAGGTCGCTCACTTCATGATCGCCGAGCCGTATTTGGTCATGTTTCTGACCGCCGCCCTCTATTTCAGCGTGGTGCTGATGCAAAACCGGCGCGCCTGGGCAGCGGCATTAGCCGGTCTCATGCTCGGCTTTGCGCTGGCCTGCAAAGTTAGCGTGGCCTTTATGGCCTTGCTGATCGTGGCCGCGTTAGTTTTGCGCGTGATCTATCAGCCCCACACGCGCCGACTGGGCCCACCACCGGAACTGGACGATCCCTACGGTCTGGAACCGGCCACGCGCGCCGAGCGGCTGGCCGGGCCGCGTCGTGCTGCCTTCCGTGCTGTGTTGCTCTTGATCCTGGCGGGCTTGACCACGTTGGCCGGCTTCACGCTTGGCGATCCGTTGGGTGTATTGGACTCCGGGTTGCATATTAACTTCGGCACGTCGGACCCTAACCTAGGCGGCACCACCTTCTTGCATCTGGGATCGATGGAACTGTGGGCCGCGCAGGGCAAGTATCTCTACCAGTTGGGTCAGGAAGCGGCGATCCAGAACGGCAGCGCCGACGTGCCGTTTACGCGGCAATACATCGGCACGATACCAGTGCTGTACCCCTTCCAGAACTTGATCCAGTGGGGCATGGGACCGGCTTCGGGCTTGGTTGCATTGGCCGGGTTGCTGTGGGCTTTCCGGCTAGCTTTCCGCCGGCGCCGACCCGCCGAAATTCTGTTGCTGGCAGGCATGATTCCCTACTTTCTGACTATCGTGAACCTGGAAGCCAAGTGGCTGCGCTATATGCTGCCGCTGGTGCCCTATATGTGCGTGTTGGCGGGCGGCTTGTTAGTGAGCGGGCTACACTGGAGTGCCGCCGCCGTGCCGCGCCTCCAGGCATTGCGCGCACAGCACCGCCCAGCATTGCTGCGTCTGGCGATGCGCCGCTGGGTGTTCCCGCTGGTCACGGCGGTCTCGGTGGTCGGCAGCCTGCTGTGGGCCATCGCTTTCATGAACATTTACACGCAAGACGAGTCGCGGGTGCAGGCTTCGCGCTGGATGGACACGCACTTGCCGGCGAATGCCAGCTATGGGCATGAGACATGGGACGATGAGCTGCCTTTCGGCGTGCCCGGTGCGCCTAGCGTCAGCTCCTGCCCCGGCCCACACTGTATTAGCATGGGACTGTACGACGACCGCCCTAGCCCTGACGAGTTTACCTACATCGCGGGCTTGCTAGACCAAACCGATTATATTGTGCCGGCCAGCAACCGGCTCTACGATTCGATCCCGCGCCTGCCCTGGCGCTACCCGGTGCAGATACGCTACTATCAGTTGTTGTTCGCGGGTAAGCTGGGCTTCGACAAGATTTACGAAAAGAAAGTCTACCCCGAACTCAGTTGGCTGGGCATCCGCTTTGACGATAGCCACGCCGATGAGAGCTTCACCGTCTATGACCACCCGACGGTCACGGTGTTCAAAAAGGTCCGCAGCCTGAGCCAAGATGACTTGCACCTGCTGTTCGGCAGCAGCCTGGATCGGCCTTCGATTGCCGTGCGCCACTTGGAGAGCAAAGATCCCGGTAACTACGATAAATCGCTCATGTTGCCGCAGCCGACCGGGCAGCAGATCGCCCTGGCTGACGCGGCCTGGAACCCCCTGGCGCAGAATCAGTGGGTGGCGACGCTGCTCTGGCTGCTGCTGATCGAGCTGATCGGTTGGTTAGCCTGGCCGCTGATCGCCATTGTCTGCCGTCGCCTGCCCGACCGGGGCTTTCCGCTAGCTAAAACGTTGGGCTTGGTCGTGGTCGCCTGGATCACCTGGATGACGGCTAGCCTGCGCCTGTTCCCGTTCACGGCGTGGAGCATCCTGCTGGGCTTGTTGACCCTGGCGCTGCTCTCGGCGATCCTGTGGCGCAGCTTCGGCAGCGAGATCCGGGCCTATATGCGGACCCACCGCCGCCTGATCGTGGGCTGGGAAGCCTTGTTCCTGGTCGCCTTCGCCTTTTTCCTCTATATTCGCCTGCTCAACCCCGATAGCTGGAACCCCACGCTAGGCGGCGAAAAGCCGATGGAATTGGGCTTCCTCAACTCGGTGCTGCGTAGTCCCTGGATGCCTCCCGGCGATCCCTTCTTCAGCGGCGGCTATATCAACTACTATTACTACGGCTGGTTCCTGCTGAGTATCCTGATCAAAGGCATCGGAGTCAGTTCGGCGGTCGGCTTCAACCTGTCGCTGCCCTTGCTCTACGGCCTGACGGTATTGGGCGCGGCGAGTATTGTCTACAATGCGGTAGCGAGCCTGCAACGGGCGCGCGGCTGGCGCGGCGCGGTATCGGCTACGGCCTTCGGCTGGGGGTTGGGCGGCGCGGTGCTGTTGGTGGGCATCGGCAATCTGGACTTCCTGCTCCAAGCGCTCAGCATGAAATTTCCTGAGCTACAGCAGCAGGTACTCCGTCTCCTAGGTCTTATCGGTCCGCTTACCCCCAGTATCAGTCGCCCGGTCGGCAACTTCGACTATTGGGGCGCGCGGAGCATTATTGACGGTACCATCAACGAGTTCCCCTATTGGACCTTCTTGTTTGCGGATCTGCATCCGCATCTGATTGACATGAGCATCAGCGTTTTGGCGCTGGGCCTGATTTTCAATATGCTACTGGGAGCGTGGCGCTGGCCGCAGTTCCGCCGCTTGCCGGGCGCGATCCTCGCTATGCCGGTGGCCCCTGTGCCCGCGCCGGGCGTGTTCGCCGACACCCAGCGGGGATTACTGCCGACGGTGCTGGAAGCCGCGCATCGGCTCTGGGGGTCGTCGCCGCTGGACGGGGCATTGCGCTTATTCGTCGTCAGCCTGAGCTTGGGCACCCTGTTCGCGGTCAACTCATGGGATTTCCCGGTCTATTTGGTGGTGCTGTTCGCGGTGCTACTGGTGGCCGTGTTGACGGCTTGGCATAGTCCCGCTGTGCGGCATGGCGTGGTGCGACTCGGCACCGTAGTGGGCGCGGTGATCGGCTTGGGCTTGGCGGCGGCGTTGGGAATTGTCTGGTACGCGCCGTTTATCTTGAACTTCAAGCCGTTCTACAACCAGATCAAACTCACTCAGCCGCAGCAATCGCATACCCAGTTGCCGGAGTTCCTGGTGATTTGGGGCTTGTTCGTGTTTATCGGCTTCACCTACCTGGCTTTGCGTTTGCGTCAGTATCCGTGGGGCGCGGCGCTGGACGATTGGCGACGCTGGTTGCATCTAGGCGATCCCACGCCCAGCCCAGCGTTCGCTGCACCGTTGCCGCCGGCGCTGATGCGTTCTACCCCCGCCACCCCGCTCACGCGCCGCTCTCTGGCCCGTGTCACGCTCGCCGGCGACCATAGCGGTTCGGCGGTCGCCGAACCGACCGCGACCACTGCGGCTGTGTCGAACGGGCACACTGACCCGCCTCGCACACCGCTTTACGCCGGTAGCGAAGCCGCTATGGTCGTCGGCAATGGTCATAGCGACGGGGCCGCCCCGCCGGCTTATGCCCACAACAGCGACCATGCCGAAGCCGACACCGGCCATGCCGAAGTCACACCGGCCCTGGTCTCTATCGGTGCCGAGCACCGCGTGCTCGCCGAGCATGAGCACGCGCTAGCTCCGCCTATGCCGGCTTACGCCCACAGCGAACATGAACTGTCAACTGGCGAGAACGGGTACGCCGCCGAGCCTGCGCCGGATTACGCCTATGGTGAACACGACGTAGTAAGTGCGGACAATGCTCAGGCGGAAGTCGCGTCCCACTCTGTCCATGCCTATGGTGAAAGCAGCATAGCGCCTGCCGCTACCAGCTATGCAGACGCTGCGCCCCACTCTGTCCAGGCCGGCGGCGAAAATGAAGTCGCCGACAACGGGTACGCGGCCGCCCCAGCTACCTTGATCTCTACCACCGGCGATCTGCCGGCGGCGGTGCCGGGCAACGGGCACAGCGCGGCGGCTCTCCTGCCGGTCTACACTCCTGGGGAGACGGACGCGCTGCACGTACACGGACAACCTGATGTTCTGCCGGTCGGCGCAACCAACAACGGAGAGGCAACGCCGGGTGCGGCCGACGCATTCGACGACGACCCTCTGGCGCGTAGCCGCCGCGAGTGGTTGGCGGCGATGGACGATTACGAATATGCCGCCCCCGCCGGCCACTCCAGTACATCTGCGTCGGATTTAGGCTTCCGATGGGAAGACACCTCTCCCAGTAGCGCGGCAAGCAGTGCCGCTGCCGCTGGGGAAGCCACCGCTCCAAACGGCGCAGCGAGTAGTGCCGCTACTGTCGTTCCGCCTGCCGCAATCCGCATTCCGCAAGCGCCGCGTGGCTTGCTACCGGCGGGCTTGGGTGTACCGATCCTCGCGCTGACCGTTGTGGTGACGGGCTTGCTAGTGGCCGGCGGACACGCCCTGCCTGCGCTGCTGGCGCTGCTGATCGGCGGGCTGATCGGCACACATTTCGGCGGCGTGCGTGCGCCGGGTGCGTTGCTGGGTGGGTTGTTGCTCACTGTGGGGTTTGCTATTGCGATGGGCGTGGAGTACGTCTATCTGGCCGACCACTTGCAAGGCGGCGATCAATTCCGCATGAACACCGTATTCAAGTTCTACGAGCAGGTGTGGGTGCTGGTCGCCGCCGGCGGGGCTATCGCGCTGTATACGCTGCTAGGGCCGCGTGGTAGCGCGCGGCGCGGCGAACGGCCCTGGTTCTCGGCGGGGCGGGCGATCTGGCTGGTGCCGTTTGGGGTGCTGTTGGCCGGTAGCCTGCTGTTCACCGTGGCCGGCACCCAGGCTCGTGTGGCCGACCGGATGCCCGGCGAACGCCCACCGGTGGGCACGCTCAACGCGATGGACTGGATGAACACCAGTACCAGCATCCGGTTGGAGTTCGGTCAGACCAACGGCACACTGATCTTCCGTTTCGAGCGGCCGGCCCTTGACTGGATGAACGCCCATATCACGGGTACTCCGGTGGTGGCGGCGGCCCCGGTCGGCTATTACCGCGAGAGCGGTATGATGGTCGGCACCTACACCGGCTTGCCGATGGTCGTCGGCGGCCTGCACCAAGACGAGCAGCGCTACGGCTGGGAAGTGGGCGAGCGGCGGTCGGATATGGACCAGTTCTACCAAACCGAGGACATCAGCCGCACACTGCTGCTGATCAACAAGTACGACATTGAGTACATCTACGTGGGCGGTGTGGAACACATCCGCTACGGTCATGACACGCCGGCCGGCTTAGCTAAGTTTGACGCGATGAGTAGCGGCACCAGTAAGTACCTAGAAAAGGTGTTTGACGAAGGCAATCATGTAGTCGTCTACCATGTGATCTCCGCCAAACAGGTCAAGTCCGATTTGGGCGCTGTTCCCGGCACGGTGTTTGTGGCGCCGACTCCGCTGCCCAAGCCGACCGAACCGCCGTTAGGCAATGACCCAGTGCTGAACGAACTGCTGAAGACACTGCAAGGCGACCCGAACAACCTGGATGCCCATCACAAACTGGCTGACTACTACCGCGATCACGGCGCGATCAGCAAAGCGATTGACCAGTATATCGAGATCGTGCGCCTGACCCCGGCCGATGTGCCGGCGCACCACCTGCTGGGCGATCTCTATATGCAGGAGGGCGACCGCGATAAAGCTCTGGCCGCCTGGGAAGACGCGACCAAGACTGCGTCGGAGGCCGATAAGCCCGCCGCCTTTAACAAAGTGGGCATCGCTTACCTGGAGCGTCAGCGCTTTGACGACGCGATCAATGCCTTCAAGGCCGTGACTGCCTCCGACCATCAATATGCCGAGGGCTGGTTCCATCTAGGCGAAGCCTACCAGTCCAAAGGCGATACCACTAACGCGCGCGATGCGTTCACTAGCTGCATACAAAACGCGCGCCCCGACGACTCGGGCAAGCACTGGGCTGACGAAGCGAAGCGGCGACTGGATAACTTGCGCTAAGGGCGGGACAGCGAGTGAAAAGTGAAAAGTTGAAAGTGGAAACGGTCTAATACACTTTCAACTTTTCACTTTTCACTTTTCACCCGCTACTGCGGAGGGCTAGGGCTTGGCGGATGCGTTTGTCTGGTGGCTGACGCTGGAGGTACTAGGGACGGCGGCCTGGCCGTTCGCTTGGATCGCCATGCGCCGTCTACCCGACCGCGGCTGGGCATTCAGCAAAGCGCTTGGGTTGCTGCTGGTCGGCTATGGCGCGTGGCTGCTCGGTATGTGCCAATTAGTGCCGTTCAGCCGGGCGTCCAACCTTGCGGTGCTGCTGGTACTCGGTGGCGGAGCCGCGTGGCTGGTGCGGCGCAACGACGCGGCATTAGGTCGCGAGATGGCTGTGTTCCTGCGCAGTCAGATGCGGTACTGGATCGCCGCCGAAGTCCTGTTCAGCTTGGCTTTTGGCGCCTGGACCTTCCTGCGCGCCTACTCACCTTCCATCTACGGCACCGAAAAGTTCATGGACTTCGCGTTCCTGAACAGCTTTACGCAGGGTCTGACCCTGCCGCCGGTTGATCCCTGGCTGGCCGGGCACTCGATCAACTACTATTATTTCGGCTACACGCTGATGGGCACGCTCTGTCACTTAACCGGTGTGGACTCGGCGGTCGGCTTCAACCTCGCCAACGTGACGCTGTTCAGCCTGACGGTGCTGGGCACATTCGGGTTGGTTTGCAATTTGGTGACCGGGCTGGTGCGTGCCCGCCGGGTCGTATCTACGCGACCAATAGCGATAGTCGCGCCTGTGCCGGGGCGGGCTATGGTCCCGGCTGGGATCGTGCCGCTGCCCACCCGCCGCGTCGGGAGCCGGGCGGGAGTCGCGGTTGCGGAGCGGGACGCTGCACCTACGGAGCGCACCTTCCAGAGCAAGACTGGTGCGACAATCCACTTTACCTCAGCACGGGCTTATGGGGACGGTGCCGACTGGGCTGTTGCGCGCCCAGTAGAGGGAGCCGTGCTGTGGAGCGCGTTAGCGACGGGGTTGCTGGGCAGCCTGCTAGTAGCCGTGGTCGGCAATATGGCCGGCGCGCAACAGGTGTTTCAACAAGGACAGACCGCCGACACATTCAACTGGTGGAACCCCTCGCGCGTGATCCATGATGTCGGTGCGCCGCTGGGTGGTGAAACAATCAATGAGTTCCCCTTTTTCAGCTTTTTCTTGAACGATATGCACCCCCATCTGCTGGCACTGCCGTTAGTGCTGCTTGCGCTGGGTATGGCACTGGCTCTGCTCAAGGCCGGTGCACTGCGCCCACAGGACGCGGCAGGGGCGCTGGCCCAGCGGCGGGGGCTGCTGGCGGGCGGGCTGGAAGGTCGGTTACGCCTAGTCCTCTACGCGCTCGTCACCGGCGCGCTGTTCGTCACCAACACTTGGGACTACCCCACCTACCTGGGCATCACGCTGCTCTGCCTAGCGCTACCGATACTGGGCACACCTGCCGAACGCTGGGCGGGTCGGCAATGGTCAGTGGTCAGTGGTCAGTCGGCGCCGGCCAGTACCGCAGATTTGGACAACGGCAATTTGGGACCGTTAGAACTCAGAACCCGGAACCCGGAACCCGGAACTCGCGGGCGGGACACGCGACTGGGCAGTTGGCTGATGCAAGCAGCGGCGTTGGTGGCGTTAGGGCTGCTGCTGTTCTTGCCGTTTCAGGTCACCTTTACGTCGTTGGTCGGGGGGCAAGGGATTGAGTTGCCGGCAAACATCCAGCAGATCCCGCTGCTGGGTGGCGTGGCAACCAAACTGGCGGCCTTGGTCGGGCTGAACATCTGGCCGAAAAACTGGCAAGGTTTCAGCACTATCTTCGGCTTCTTCCTCTATGCGCTGCTTGTGCTGCCGACTGTCATGCTGGGCCGCAGCGTGCGGGCAGCGCACGCCGGCGGGTACACCAACCGACCCGCGCTGTTGACGCTGGGCGGCGTGGCGGTGGTTTCGCTGGTCGGGGCGTTGCTGTTCCAGTTCCCGCTCATGGCGCTGCTGCCGCCGTTGAGCGCACTGGCTGTCTATCTGATGCGTGAACGGCTGCAACCGGGTCGCTGGTCGAGCGAAGAGCTATTCGCCCTACTGCTGATCGCGGTCGGCGCGGCGATCACGTTCGGCACCGAGATTTTCTTCCTGCAAGATGTGTTTCATAGCCGCCTCAACACACTGTTCAAGTTCTACTACCAGGTGTGGGTGCTGTGGGGGGCAACGGCCGGCTTCGCGGCGTGGTGGCTGCTGGCCTGGGCCTTTGGTCGCCGCGCCGCCCCACTGGGCGCGAAGCTGCTGGTGGGTGCGTGGGCGCTGGGTTTTACGGCGCTGTTCGGGCTGGCGATGGTCTACCCGGCGCTGGCCCCGGCCCAGCGTGAGGCCGGCGTGATCTGGCTGCCGGGCATCCAGATGGCGGGCGCGGAGAACCATAAGCTGCACGGGCTGGACGGTATCGCGGCGTTGGGCGCCGGCGCGCCGGGCGATCTGGCGGCGATCCGTTGGCTGCGCGCCAATGCACGGGCGACGGACGGCATCGCCGAAGCTGCCTTTACCTATGAGTATAACTCGCAGGGTCTGCATGGGCGGGTCGCATCCTACACTGGGATGCCCGGCATCATCGTCTGGCGCGGCCACGAGGTGCAGTGGCGGGGGGGGCAGCCCTCGATCCTGGCTGAGTTTGACGCGCGGGTAGCCGATCAGACCGCACTCTACACCACCACCGATCCGCAACGCGCTGCGGCGATTCTACGAAAGTACGGCATCCATTACGTGTTTGTCGGCAGTATTGAGAAGGGCGCGCTGGGACTACCCAATCCACCGCTACCGAACTGGCCGCCGTCGGCGCAAGCATTGGGCAAGTTCGCCGGGTTTATGGATCGCGTGTTCAGCCAGGACGGCACCGAAGTTTACCGCTTGCGCGACGCAGTTGCGGGCACCGGCGTAGCTCCCGCCGTACTGCCGGCGCGGCCATGACGCCACTCGCCGCGCGTATAGACCTGAACGCCGACATGGGCGAGAGTTTCGGACGTTGGACGCTGGGGGCCGATGCCGCGCTACTGGGCCTAGTCACGTCGGCCAATATCGCCTGCGGCTTCCACGCCGGCGACCCGTCGGTGATGGCGCAGACGGTGGCGGCGGCGGTGGCGGCGGCGGTGGCAATCGGTGCCCACCCCGGTTATCCTGACTTGGCCGGTTTTGGCCGCCGCGCGCTGGACATGAGCGCTGCCGATCTCGAAGCGGCGGTGTTGTACCAGATCGGTGCATTGGCTGCTTTCACCCATGCCGCCGGGGTGGAGTTAGCCCACGTCAAGCCGCATGGCGCGCTCTACAACCGCGCCGCCGTGGACCCCGCTGTGGCCGAACCTATCGCTCGTGCTGTGCGCCGCTTCTCCGCCGACCTGATCTTGGTGGGCTTGGCTGGGTCGGCCCTGCCGGCGGCGGGGCACAGCGCCGGCTTGCGTGTGGCCGCTGAAGCCTTTGCCGACCGCGCTTACGCCGCCGACGGCACCTTACGCGATCGCCGCCTGCCGGGCGCGGTGTTGCCCACCCCCGCCGCTGCCGCCGCGCAAGCCGTCGCTATCGCGCACGGCCGCTTACAGGCCCATGACGGCACCCCGCTGCCTCTCGTTGCGGCTACCCTCTGCCTGCACGGTGATACGCTCGACGCGGTGGCTTATGCCACGGCGGTGCGCGGCGCATTGGACGCGGCGGGGGTGGCGGTGCGGGGGTTGCGTGAAGCGTGAAACGTGAAACGTGATGACGGA
Organism: Chloroflexia bacterium; assembly: GCA_038228295.1. Classification (GTDB taxonomy): domain Bacteria; phylum Chloroflexota; class Chloroflexia; order QHBQ01; family JAICKM01; genus JAICKM01. The sequence continues at coordinate 11,529 of JBBRPH010000010.1, forward strand.
TGTAGCGGCGCTGCTTGCTGCGCCTGCGTAGATGTAGCGGCGTTGCTTGCTGCGCCAGGGGGTAGGGTGATATGGCAGAGGACGCGACGCGGGTGGGAACTGACTCAGCGACGGTGGACTTGGCTAGTGTGCAGGCGTATGAGGCGTATCTCCGCAGCCCGCTGGGACGGTTGCGTGATGCCCTGCTTTGGCAGCAACTGGCTCCGCACGTAGGCTCCTCGGCCTTGCGGGTGCTGGACGCGGGCGGCGGACCGGGGGAGTTTGCCTTGCGCTTGGCGCGGGCGGGGCATACCGTCACCCTGGTGGATGTGGCACCGGCGATGCTGCAACGGGCGGCAGAGATCGCTGCTCTGGAACCGCCGGCGGTGCGATCGCGGCTAACGGCTATCGTGGCCGATCTACATCACTTGTCGGCGGTCTTAACGATGCAGAGGTATGATTTAATTCTTTGCCATAGCGTACTTGATTACAGCCCTGACCCGCTTGGCTTGCTCAGGCAGTTAGCGGCGCTCCTGAACGATGGTGGCGCGCTATCACTATTGGTGGCGAATGGCGCTAACCCGCCTTTGCAAAGCGCGATTAAGCGGCACGATCTGGCGCAGGCTCTTCAGCTATTAGGCAGCCGTGTGCAACCGACGACCCTCATGGGCGCGCCGAAGCGCCTGTTTGCGGTGGATGAGTTAGTGCAGCTATGTGCCGATGCGGGCATCTCGACTCTCACCTTACGCCCCATCCGGGTGGTGGCCGATCTGCTGCCCGACACGCTGCTGAACGACCCGGCCCAGTGGGATGCGCTGTTGGCGCTGGAAGTCGCGTTGAGCAGCCAACGGGCGTACCGCGACATGGGGCGTATGACCTGGGTGTGGGGAACACGCATCCACGCAGCGTCTGGATCGGAATAGCAACCTGCGATGACCGACTCGCCGCATCTGGAACCCTTTGGCGACAGCGCCTTGCTGGTCACCTTCGGCACCACCATAAACGTGGACCTGAACGCGCGCGTGCATGCACTGGCGGCGGCGTTGCGGCAGCAAGCGGGACACGGGGCGGGGTGGGGCGTGCCGGTGCCGGGCTACAGCAGCCTGCTCGTGCCGTATGACCCCGAACACTGGACCTATCCGCAAGTGTTATCCCGCGTGGAGCAAACATTAGCGGATATTACCAGTGCCACTCCAGTGGCACCGACCGGTGGAGACGCAACTCCCGTTTCACGTTACACGCATCATGTCGCCCCGTCCCTTATAGAAATCTCGGTGTACTACGGCGGTGCGGGCGGACCGGATTTGGCGGAGGTCGCGGCGCAGACAGGGCTGACGGAGGCGCAGGTGGTAGCGCTGCACAGCAAGCCGCTCTATCGGGTGTTTATGCTGGGCTTTGCGCCGGGCTTTGCCTACCTGGGACCGTTGCCCGTGCCGCTGGTCTTGCCGCGCCGCGCCACGCCCCGGTCTCGCGTGCCGGCGGGCAGCGTGGCGATTGCCGGCGGGCAGACCGGTATCTATCCGTTGGCGACTCCCGGCGGCTGGCACCTGATCGGTCGGACAGATGCGCCACTCTGGGCGGCCGACCGCGACCCGCCGGCCCTGCTACGCCCCGGCGCGTGGGTGCGCTTTGTGCCGGTTTAGCCGATGCTCAGAGTGATCACGCCGGGATTGCTCTCGACCGTGCAGGATGGCGGGCGATCCGGCTATGCGGACTTGGGTGTGCCGGGGGCGGGCGCGTGTGATCCGTGGGCGTCGGCGCTGGCGAACGGCCTGTTGGGAAACCCGGCCGGCGCGGCGACATTGGAGATGACTATCGTCGGCCCGACGCTGCGCGTATTGGCAACCTGTGTGGTGGCCCTGGCTGGGGCCGATTTTGCGACGCAGGTAGTCGAAGACGGGCGGCGCTTATTACCGGGCGGGGCATATCTGCTGCGCGCCGGCACGACGCTACAATTTGGCAGTGCCAGGGGTGGCGCACGGGCGTACCTGGCGCAGGCCGGCGGCATCGCCGTGCCGCCGGTGCTGGGATCGGCAGCGACCTACCTGGCGGGCGGCTTCGGCGGCCTGGATGGGCAGCCGTTGCGCCCCGGCGATCTGCTCCAACCCGCCCAACCCGCCGATTGGCAGGCCGCCGGCCGGCGCTGGCCCGCACCGGCGCCCCCTCTGCCGATCGGCGATTCGTCGGTCGTGCGCGTGGTGCCGGGGCCGCATTTGGCCGCTTTCGCGCCCGATACGCTCGCCGTTCTCACTGCGGCGACCTGGACCGTGGGGCCGCAGAGCGACCGCATGGGCCTGCGCCTGCAAGGTCCGGTGCTGGCCCGTAGCGCGGCCGGCTCCGGCGAATTGCTATCGCAGGGTATGGTCTGGGGTGCGTTGCAGGTGCCTGCCGATGGGCAACCTATCGCCCTGCTGGCTGATCACCAGACAGTCGGCGGCTATCCGGTCCCCGCCGTCGCTGTCCGCGCCGACCGCCCAATCCTGGGCCAACTCACCCCCGGTGCGACCGTGCGCTTCACCCTTACCGACGTACCTACCGCCCAAGCGGCCTATCGCGCCCAACAAGTCGCCTACCACGCCGCGCGCGCCGGCGCGCTGACCGCCGATAGCTGGGATGGCGCGGGGTGGGCCGTTTAGCCGCGCTGTCGCAGCAACCGGGTAGTTACTTTTTTTCACTCCTCGGCATACGAGCGGGCGGCCCACGGCGCCGCCGCATCTTCGCCGAGGTAGGGACGGGTAGCGGCGCTGGGATCGGTATAGCTGATCGCGACGGGGAGCCGGCGGGGGTCGCCGCGGCCGGTGAAGACCAGGCGGGTGATCGAGCCTTTGGGCGGGTAATGGTCTTTATCGCGCAGCGCGGCAAGGGTCAGTGGCGTGTCCGTGTAGAGCAGGCGCGCAACCATGACCGGATCGCCGTGGCTCACCCCGACCACCGTCCGGCCGGGATAGTGCTTGAGCATCGCGCTGATCCAACGCAGCAAGCGAGCCAGCAGGTCGTCCAACGACTCGTCGCCGGGGCTATGCAGCGGATCATAGAAATTGAACCAGCGGCGGGCCATCGCTTCATTAGTGGTGCCTTGCCAGCCGGTACGGACCTCGGCCAGTCGCTGAGTGACTTGCACCGCCAAGCCGGGATGAGGGGCGGCAACGGTGGCGGCGGTTTGGCGGGCGCGTAACTGCGGGCTGCTATAAATGGCGGTCAGCGGCTCCCCCGCCAGCGTTGCCGCTGTGCGCGCTGCTTCCTCGTGTCCCACTGTGCTGAGGCCAAATCGCGGCAGGCGGCCATAGACCACATCGTGTGGGTTATGCACGTCCGCGTGGCGGATCAGCAGAATCGTCGTGATCGGATCGGACATTCAGTTTCTCCAGGGTCTCCTTAATTGAGCGCAGGAGTTCACCTAACGATAGGCCCACCTTCGGGATCAGGGCTTGCGTCGCCGCTGCCAACGTAGCGCGTTCGGACGCGCTTAATTCTTTGGCTGTCAGCAGCACGACGGGCAATTCCCGGATCGTCGGGTCGGCATGGCTGCGTAGCCACTCCAGCACCGCGAAACCGTCCAAGCGCGGCATCATCAGGTCGAGCAGCACAATGTCAGGCCGCGCCGCCGCGATCTGTTCCAGCGCCGCTACACCGTCTTCGGCGCGGCTGACGCGGAAGCCCTCCGCGTGCAGCATATCCGCCAACGCCTCACGTAAAACCGCCTCATCGTCTACCACCAATGCGTGCGGTGTGGCGGCCCCCGGCGGCACTAGGTCGCGCAAGAGGCGCAACAGGCGGTTGCTGTCCAGCGGCTTGACCAGATACCCAGTCGCGCCTAGCAACAAGCCTAGTCGCTGATGTTCTAGGATCGAGACAACGACTACCGGCACGTTCACGGTCGCGGGGTCGGCTTTCAACCGCTGCAACACTTCCCAACCCCCGGCTTGGGGCAGTAGCACATCGAGTAGGATTGCCGCCGGGCGTAAGCGTACCGCTGCCGCCAGGCCGGCCACGCCGTCGCTTGCCACAGCCACGCGGTAGCCCTCCGCTTCCAACATCCCGCGCACAATAGCCGCCAAGTCAGGATTGTCCTCGATTACCAACACCAAGGGTATCGCCGGCGAGCCGGCGGCACCGGCTGCCGTCTCCTCAACAACCGGCGGCGTGTGCGCGGGCGTGTCGCTGCCGGCGGGCACCGGCGGCAAGCGAAAAAAGAACGTGCTGCCCTTATTAAGACCCGCGCTACCGGCCCAAATGCGCCCGCCGTGCAATTCAACTAAGTTCTTGACAATGGTCAGACCCAGGCCGGTGCCGCCGAAGCGTCGGCTGTTGGTCGAATCGGCCTGATAGAAGCGATCCCAGATATGCGGTAGAGCCGCTGCGTCCAGCCCCACGCCGGTATCTTGTACGCTGATCAACACACTTGCTACGTGGTGCGGCGCCAGGGCCGACTCGGCTTGATCGGCAGTTGCGTCGGCAGGCAAGCCGCTCGGCCGCACGCGCACCAATACGGTGCCGCCGGCGGGCGTGAACTTGATGGCGTTCGAGAGCAGATTAGTCAAGACCTGTTGGAGTCGATCTTCGTCGGCCCACACCGCCGGCAACCCGTCGGCTACTTCGTGGCTGAGGTTGATCCCCCGCTCAATGGCCGTCACCTGCAGCCAGGCTACTGCTTTCGGCACGGCCGCTTGCAACTCTACGGGCGTCAGGTGCAACTGTACGCTGTGCGCTTCGAGTTTCGACACATCTAGCAAGTCGTTGATCAGGGTCAGCAGGCGTTGGGCGTTGCGTTTCATGGACTCTTGCGTGCGCGTTTGCTTGTCGGTCAGGGGGCCGTTCGCTCCGCGCAGCATCAGGTCGCTGTAGCCCAGGATCGCTGCCAACGGCGTGCGGAGTTCGTGGCTCACAATCGCCAGAAATTCGTCCTTCAGCCGCTCTAACTCCCGCGTGCGTGTTACATCATGAAACACCGCTACCGCGCCATGCGGCCGGCCGGCTTCGTCGTACAGCGGAGCCGCCCCGGCCGTAAGTACCCGTTCACGTCCGTCGGGTCGCCGCACCCGCAGATCCTGATCTATGATCGTCGCTCCATTGCGGGCCTGCTCCCACGGCAGATTCGCCGCATCGTAGAGCTTGCCGTCCATGTCAAACAGGCCGTAGCGCTCGGCATAATCTACTCCCGGCCCGAGTGGGATCACGCCGCGCCCTAACAGCGCCACGCCGGCCGGGTTGATCTTGGTAATACTACCGTCGCGGTCGGTAATTGCTACCCCTTCACCCATCTGTTGGATTGTGCTGTCGAGTTCCGCCGCCTGCCGCCGCACATTGTCCAGTGCCTCGCGCAGGCGGCGGGTGGTCCGCACCCCCTCGGTGGCATCCGTCACCAGCAGCAACACCCCGCTCACCGGCCCGTTCGGTTGCTCACGCAGTGGCACCAGGCTCCAGTTCCAGTAGGTCACACCGCGCGCAAAGCCGTGGTACTCGAACTCATTGAGGGTGGCGGGTTGCCCATTCGCGGCCACACTCTCGAAAATGGCCTGTACGCCGCTTTCCACCGCCTGCGGGATGAACTCAGCCAACTGCCGGCCCAGCAACGGCTGCGCGCCGCTACGGAACGGTTCATCCAAGAGCTGCAGATAGAAGGGGTTGACCTGGCGTACACGAAAATCGGGCACGCTGAAACTGACAATGCCCGCCGGCGTATGGGCAATCAACGATTCGAGGAAGGTTTGCTGCGTCGTCGGCGGCAGGGTATCTGCCTGCCGGTCAAGCGTAGATCCGATCGCGCGGACTAATGTCGCTACGGCTTGCCCATCGGTGGCGCTGAGGCTGCGGCGCGTGCGCCAGCCGACCAGCAGTACACCATGGGTCGTGCTTGCTCCGATCAGCGGCACCGCCAACGCCGTCCGCACGCCCTCGGCGGCCAAGGCGGGGAAGGCGGCCTGCAAAGCGGGCGAGTCGAGATCGGGCAGCAGTTGCGGCTGCCCGGCGGCCATAGCCTGCTCGATTAGGCGTGCATCGGCGGGCACCTGCGCCGGATCGCCGGCTTGGCGGCCGACTGCCGCCCGCCAGATAGGGTTACCGGCTGCGTCGCGCAACGCCAATGCCACCAAGTCGGCCCCCAGTACCCCGCCCACACGCTCGGCCACGCGCTGTAGCCACGCATCAAGGACGGTGCCGGCATCGGGCAACGCCGGCAAGGGTAATAGCGGCCCGTCCGCTTTAGCGTTAGAACGGGGGCCGGCCTGCGCTAGCGTGGTGAGCGGTTCCGGCAAGGGTAGGGCCAGCGCCTGCCCTACCTGCACCAGCGCGGCCAGCGCGGGCAAGCAGCTTGCCAAGGCCGACCCCGGCTCGATGTTTACCATGCCACGCAGCACTAGCAACGCACCTGCTGTGGCCGGTCCAGCTGCGTCGCGGGTGGGTAGATCCAGCACGCGCAAGCCCGGCACGCTATCGGGCACCAGTAGGCTGCCTGTTGTCAGACCGGCCCCGACGGCTTGTGCCACTACCAGCGTGCCGAGGGTCGCCGTGGGCATAGCAAGCGCAACGGCGCGTGCGCTGGTCGCCAGCCGGGCCTGCCCCAACACGCTCTGTAACGCGGTGCGTAGAATCTGCGAATGATCGCCCCCTTCAGCGGGGGGCGGAGTTTCTTCAGCCATCCCTCTCCCAACTCAGCGGCTTGTCGGTGTGCACCTGGACCGCTATAATACAAACGTGGATCGAGCGCAAATGGAACGGACGATTTCTTGGGGGGTGGCCTACCAGCCACGCTGGGATGCCACGCCCGATGCCTATGAGGCCGCCGGCTTGGTCGGCTGGGGCCGTACCCGCCGCCTGGGCAAACTCACCCTACCGCCGGGCTTCCTGGCCTATCTCGGCGTGCAACACGTGGACCCACAGCACGCCGGTTGGAGTGGTCTGGATGCGCCTACTGCGCGCTTTTTTGTCTCCTGGTTTGATGAAGGGCAATGTTTAGCGCTACGCACCGTGCCGACGATGGATCAGGCGCGTGATCTGCTCTGGGCGGCCTGGGTCGCGCATCGCCGTCGGCACGGTCTGGACTAGTAGCCTTAAATGCGTCGCCCTGTCCTCCCACTCTGGCATCCCCTAACCAGCGTAGCTCACGCTGTTTCTGCTGCCGGCGGCAGGCACGCTAGTTGTGTTGCTCCTCAGCCTCAATGACCTCGGCCTCTATCTCTATCTGTAATGAGGCGACTACCACGCTTGGCCCCGCACGCACTCGGCTACGCCGGCGGCGCGCAGTGGGATCGCCGCTGCGTGGGCCTTGGCTTTGTCGGCTTCGTAGTCCTCTGGGTGATTTGGGCCTTGCTGCTGGGCGCGTTGTCCGCCTAGCCTACACTTTTGTATGCGGCGTGACCGCCACTTCGCTGCCGTCTTCCGCTGTTACGATCGCGTAATCGCCAAATAGATTAGGCGCTTCCCGCTGCAACACCCGCAGGATCGCAATTGCCAAGCGGCGGATCTCCGGCTCCGAATAGGCACTGGCGCGCATCTCGATAAAATGCCGCCACGCCCGTGCGTTGGCGGTGACGACGATCTTAGTCTCGGTCGCGTTGGGCAGCACCGCCCGCGCCGCTTGGCGTGCCATCTTACGCCGTTGCGTCTTATTCTTCACGTCGGCGAACTGCGTATCCAGCAAATCCACCAGTTCTACGTAGGCTGCCTGCGCCGCCGCCACCGCCCGCTCAAACGCCGCGTGCGCGACCGGGTTAGCCGCAATCGCCGCCGGCTCCACAAAGTCGGCGGTGGTTTCATCTACATAACGCTGACTCAACTGGGAAAAACTATAGCCGGCCCGGTGCCGAATTAGCTCATGCGTTAGGCTACGCGATACGCCGGTGAATAAGAAGGTCCAGACGGCGTGTTCGATCACGCTGCCGTGTTTGGCTTCGAGGATGTTGGTGATATACTCACCGTTGGTCTTGCGCCCCTTACCGAACGACATATAGCAGACCCGCCCGCCCACCTCCACCACCTTTTCCGCCGCCGATTGAGCATCGGTCTCCCAGATCATATCCTCGCCCGCGATAAATGCCGCTACTGCCGCCTCGTCAAACTGCTGGCGGGCGATGAGAAACACCTGGGGTTCATGCACAATGCGCATAGTTGCGGTCCTTTCATCACGCGCCTCGTCCTCCCGACCGGCGGGTTGCGGCGCGTCTGTCGCCTGCATTATAGCATAACCGGCGGGCGGAACCGTTACCAGGAGAAGTCGTCTACATCGCGTGGGGGACGAGTGAAGCGCGCTGGGCGCGACGGGGTACGGGTTGGGGGCAGCGGCGCGGGGCGGGTGGGCAGGGCGAGGTCTCCTGTCGGGCGCAGGACAGGGCCGCGCGGCAGGGTAGGTTCTCGGTACAGGAGATCGCGCACGGGGCAGCCGGCGCCTAGGTGATCGCGCACGATGCGGCGTAGGCGGCGGGTATCAATCTGCTCGTAATACACCGGCCCCGGCCAGATGACTAGGGACGGGCCGCGTTCGCAATGCTTCTGGCAGCCGCCCGGCAGCACTTCAACCTCTGTGGTCAGGCCGGCGTGGTCCACCTCGCGCTGTAGCACGTCCAGCAGGCCGGGTGACCGGCGCTCGGTGCAGCGGGGTCCACAGCAAATATACGCCCGCCAGCGGGCTTGTAAAGTCTCATCCATCACTTATCCGACAGAGCGGCGCGGCTCGGCTGCACCGGGGCGGTATCAACAGCAGGTCAGAGCGGCGCGGCTTGCGGCGCCTGGCGGGAACTGGATACATAGGGAAAAGACACCCCTCTCACTATTATACCACAGTGAGTAGTGCTGCCTCGTAATTTGCCGGACGCCGCAAGCCGCACCGCGACGACGAATGCTCGGTTCCCTACGGGGTCAGCCGGAACAGGCCGGTAGCCCGCGCGGCGGCGACTTGCACCCCGCGCAGCAAGCTGCGGCGGCCGCGACGCCCCAGGCGGACAATCAGCGGCCAGGCTAGGCGCGTCAGCCCCCGTGCGGCCAAGCCCCGACTGTGGACGCGCGTCTCGCGCACCAGATCGGCAGTGTGATAGTCTACCGCCACCACGCGCAGACTAACTGCGGTACGGCGGCTGCCCTGCGCCTGATAGGCACACCACGCAGCGGCGGTGGCGGGTGTGGTGGTGCGTCGCGTCCACAGGCGGGTACTGCCCAGCAAGAGCTCGCGGCCCGGTTGTCGCACCAGGATGGTGTAGCCCGGCGGGGTGGCGACGGCCAGCGCCTGTTCGAGTGCCGCGTAGAGAGTCGGGGCAGCGGCACGTACCCGGCGCGTGCGGCGCGTCCGCACCTCGTACAGCGGCATCACCAGATCCAGCAGGGCCGAACCAGTTGTCGGGCGGGCGGCTAGGCGACCGGCCAACGGTAGTGCTATTGTTTTCATTCTCGTCTTCTCCCTAACTGCGTCCGCTCGGACGTACATCGTTGCATAAAATCTCCCAGCCCCGCTGCTGCGCGACAGCGCGCAAGGTCGCGTCGGGGTCCACGGCGATGGGCCGGCCTACGACGGTCAGCAGCGGGATGTCGGCACGGCTGTCACCGTAAGCCACACACTGGGCGAGCGGCACGCCCTGCTCCTGCGCCAGCACTACGGCACGTTGCGCTTTCGCCTGCCCTTGATTGATCGGTGCCGCGCCCATGCGCCCGGTATAACGGCCCTGGCGGATCTCCGGCTGCGTGCCCTCGCTCGCATCCACGCCGACCGCCGCCGCTATTGCCGTGGCGGCATCCTGCAAGCCGCCACTCAGCAGCACCACACGGTCGCCCTGCGCTCGGTGCCGGGTTAGGCGGGCCAGCGTGGCTGCTTTTAGCCGTTCCGGTAAATCGGCCAGCCCGGCGACACCGGCTTGCCGCACTGCCTCGCGATCCTGGCCCGCCAGCAAGTGTAGTAAGGCGCGCCAGCGCAAATCCGCAGCCTGGTTGGGCAATGCCCGGCCCAGCAGCGTATAACCCTGCGCCACGACTAATTGCCACCACGGAAATAGCTTCATGGCCCGCCCGGCGCGGATAAACCCGCCGGCGATACTACCGGACACCAGTGTGCCTTCGATGTCGCAAAACACCAACGTTCCGCCTGTTGCTATTGGTCCGTCCATCTCGACCTCCATACACTAACCCGTTGGTTAGTATATCGCGCAAAAAAAGGCGTGCCTATACTGCTTCCCCGCAGACGGGACGCTCGGTCCGCAAAAGCGCCAGCCAACCGCGCCAGCAGCGTTCGCGGTATTGATCAAACTTCTCTTCGTCGTCAAACAACCACTGCATCTGCAAGCCGTCCATCATTGCGCCGCAAACCGAACTGGTCTCGTAAGGGTCCATCAGCGGGGCGAATACCCCTTGCTGCACACCGGTTGCTATGGTCTGGGCCAGTGCGGCCACGCAGCCGCTATAAAACTGCCCGGTTACATGGCCCAGCCGACTATTATGCACACTCTGCGCCAAGAAGTCGAGATAGACATGGTAAAAGCGTCGGTTGCGGCGGGTACTCATAAACAATTGCTCTAGCTGCGCCCGCAGCATCGGCTCGGCGGCTTCCATGCCCGGCCCCTGTACACAAGCGGCCAAGCGCTCCAAAATGCCCGCTGTAATCCATTCGAACGCGCTCACGAGCAAGTTTTCTTTGCTCTTGAAATAGTAAATCACCATGGCCTTGCTGAAATCCGCTGCGGCGGCAATATCGGCCAGGCTGGTCTCCACAAAGCCCTGCTTGGCAAACACCGAGTAGGTTGCCACCAGCAATTGTTCGCGTCGCTGCGTCTCTAGTTGTTCCGATTTCGTGCGTGCCATAATTCATTAACCACCTGGTTAGATTATAGCATATTTCGGGCTGACCGTCAATAGGATCGAGGCGCGGAGTCGAAGACCCGCAGTCAGAAGCCGATCCTTAGAGAGCAGGCTAGTAATCCTACGATTTTGTAAATTAGTCCACTAAATCTTACGAAAAATCTGTCGGTGCTCCCACTAGATCGATAGAGGTCGGCGACGAGTGCAGCGGCGCCAACCTGACGACAGGAAAGCAGCCGTTCCCGCCGATGCCGGCTAACGTGGCGGGGCGCTGTTTTCCGGGCAAGTTTACGCCGCCAATCTAGCTGTGAGGAGCAATCTGATGAACCCAAAGAGAGTCGTTGTGGGCTTAGCCCTGCTGGGTGCGCTCATGGTGGGTGCCCTGGCCGGAGTTAACCCGCTCCATTCCGCCCACGCCGTTCCCGCTGCCCACGCCGAAGAGTGTAGCGATAACAGCCTACCGCCGCCGGGTGTTTGGCCGTGCCCGCCGACACCGACTGCCACTCCTACGCCCATCCTTCATTAGCCTTGGCGGTCGCCGCCCTGCACCGGGTCGCAAGCTGTTGCGTGATCCAGTGCAGGGCGGCGACCACCACTTTATCGTCGTAGAATCACTGCTGTGCTATCGCGATACGTTTCGCGCCAGCGCGTAGGCTGGGCGCGCAGGGCGGCCACGAGCGGGCTGCTGGGCGGTTCGATCACCCAGGCAATGCCGTATTGGTCGAGCAGTGTGTCCCAGCCGGGCGCGGTGCCGGCGATAGTCAAGTAGTCGCGGCTCAGGGTGAGTCCATAGGCATCTTGTTGGCCGTCAATAAAAATCTGCCGCTGGGGATAGAACTGGTAGAGGAGGTAGCCGCCCCAGGTCATGTCGTTAAACATCGGACCAGAAGGTGCATCCGGCGTGGTCAGCGTCGCGGCCGCCCGGATGGGGAATGGCGGCTCGGTCCAATGCGCGTGCAGCACTTGCCACGGTCCCACCCAACCGCCCAATGCGGCCGTCGTGACCAGTCCGGCCAGTGTGCCGGCGAACAGCCAGGGTACGCCGAGCTTGTACCGCAGCGGACTGCCATAGCGTGCTAGCAAGCGCGGCGCGGCGACCGCGCGGTTTAGCCGGCTAATCACCAGTGGTGCCAACAAAGCCGGCGTAATCAGGCTAAACTGGAACACGTTGCGGACCGCCTGCAAGGCCAATCCTGACCAGGCACCCAGCAACAGTAGATGGGTCGCCGGCACCCGTCGCCAGTTGGTGGCGACTAGGCCGATCCCCAGCAGGAGCAGCACGGCGAACGGCCAAGTGATCGGCCGGCTGAAGTCGGGCGGCTGATACTCGACGATGATGCGCGTCAGTAGTGGGTTCCGCAAAAACTCGATAATGTGCAGGTGTAGCCCGATCCCATAGGGATTGATCACCGTCGCCGCCGCTGCGACCACTCCCGTCCAGGTGTAGGCGCGTACCTGCGTGCGTGCGCCGGCTTGCGTCCGGCGCACGGTCGGCCGGCCGGCGCTGCCTGTAACTGCGTTCTGAGTTGCCCGTTCCAGCGTTACTCTTGGCCCCCAGCCCACTGTTTCGATCACCGCACCCAGCCAATAGGCTCCACAAAAGACGAGACCGATTACGAAGGCCGGATGCAAATTGGCCCAGAGCGTCATGAGCGGTGGAATGAAGGCGAGCCGGCGTGCTGGGATGCGTCCAGTGCGGTATTCCTCCAAGTAGTAGAGGACTAGCAACAGCAAAGTGAAGCTGAATAGGTGGGGGCGTGCCAGCCAGTGGATCTCGGAGGTCGTAGCCGCCAGCAATCCGAGCACCAGCGTCGGCACCGGATGCAGCCCGCGCGCCATGCACCAGCGGCACAGCCCATAGAGAGTGCCCGCGATCAATGCGGCGGCCATGACGGCGACCCCGTTTAGCCCTAGTAGGCTATTGGCCGCTGCGAATAGCAGATCGGCCAGCCATTCCCAGTTCAGCCAGGGCCGGCCGAAATGTGGTGCGCTGAAGAGGTCTGTGCGGGTGAGCGTACCGGTCGTCAAAATCTGGCGACCCACGGCCAGGTGGTGGGCGGTGTCGCCGTCGCTGTTGAGCAGCGAGTTAGGAGCCAGCGCCAGCAGCAGCAGCAGGCCCGCCGCCGCCGCCTCGCAGATGCCCGGTCCGACCGCTGAGGGTGCTGCGCTGCCGGCGCTGGGATCGGGTGGTGGTTCCGTGGTCATGGAGGCATCTTATCACAAATGGATCTTTCTTGTCGCATTGTACCCGGCCGCCGGCGATATGCCGGGCACTTACGGCAGCTGCATCGCTCACCCTTAGCTCCGTATTCTACCCGTGTGACGCTACGCCGCCTCACCATAATATGAACAACACGAACCGGCAAAAGCCTCCCCATCTATCCGGCAACAACAATCGGCCGCTTCTGCGCTGACATCGCTGATATGACGGGTGTCATAGTGCCTGCGGCAAAATCATGATCCTGATCATAGCGGCGCGCCGCAAACCGATGATCGGGGTCATGGGTCGGCGGCAGCAGGCTCTGCTATAATGGGATCAACATCGGCTTTGCACCTTAGTAGTAGGATCAGCGCCGGCTTTATGAGGTTCTAATGGCTAAATCCGTTATTCCGGCTGCACCCGCCTTCGGTGTCATCCGCCTACTGCCCTATACTGTCGGTCTCTGGTTAGGCTATTGGCTGCTCTTTCTCGTGGGTGACTTGTGGGTGACGGGCGACGGTCTCCTGCCGCTCCCTGACTACCTGCTAAACGCGAGTGCTACGTTGGGGGCGCTGGGCTTGGTCGCTTGGTCGGGCGGCCACGAGCGCTTGGGGCGGGCGTTCCTGCCGTTGGTGATAGGGCTGTTCACTGTGCTGCCGATCCTTAGTACCTACCTGCTGGTGCCGCGCTTTTCACGGCCTGGTCAGCCGCCGCTGCTAAGATCGATCTTCTCAGCTGAGGGGTTGGCGCTGCGGATATTGCCGGTATTGTTGATGGCGTTATTGCTGGTGGCCTGGCAGTATCGCTTGCCGCAAGTCATCGGCTACAGCCTGGGCAGTGCCGCGCTGAGCTTTGGCTTCGTATTAATCCCGGATCGCAGTAGCACGGCGGCTCTGGGCCTAATTCCCGCCGGCAGCTCCATTCCCACTCTCTACGCCGACCTGCTGGTCATCGCCATCCAGACGCTCTGCCTGCTGATCGTCGGCTACTGCACAACGGTCCTGGTGGCTCAGATTCGTAAGCAGCGCGACGACCTAGCCACAGCGGTGCGTCGGTTGCGCCAATACGCGGGCACCCTGGAGAGCCTGACGATCAGCCGCCAACGGAACCGAACGGCACGGGAACTTCATGATACCCTGGCTCACACCCTCAGCGGCCTGACTGTGCAGTTGGAAGCGGTTACAGCGATCTGGGCGCTGGACCCGGCCCGCGCCCAACTCGTGCTGGCGAAGGCGCAAGAATCGGCGCGCCAGGACTTGCAGGAGACGCGGCAGGCGCTGACCACTCTGCGGGCCGGCCCGTTAGAAGATTTGGGCCTAGGAGCGGCCCTGCGTCGGCTGGCCGAAGCGGCGGCCACGCGAGCTAATTTAGCGCTAGAATTGACCGTGCCCGACCCCCTGCCGCCCCTGGTGCCCGACATCGAGCGGTGCCTCTACCGGGTAGCACAAGAGGCCGTCGCTAACGTGACTTATCATGCCGATGCTCATCGGCTAACTGTCGAACTAACCTGCGGGCAGGCGCTGATTGAGTTGCGGATTCACGACGACGGCATAGGGTTTACCCCCGCTGTCCCGGCGCCGCCGGGGCATTTCGGCTTAACGGAGATGCAGGCACGCGCAAAGTGGTAATCTGTGATGATCAGGAATTGGTGCGCGATGGGCTGGCGCTGCTACTGGGATTGGACCCGGATATCGAGGTGGTTGGGCTGGCCGCCGATGGGGCAGCGGCGGTGCGGCTGGTGGCGGATACCGTGCCCGATCTGGTGCTGATGGATCTAATGATGCCGGGTGTGAACGGCGTTGAGGCGACGCGGCGCATTCGCAGCGCCTATCCAGCAACGCAGGTACTAGTTCTGACCACTTACGATGCCGACGAATGGGTGTTCGATGCCATCCGCGCCGGCGCAACGGGGTATCTCTTGAAGGATATGCCGCGCGAAGAGATGCTACGGGCGGTGAAGGGTACAACGGCGGGCAAGAGTTATCTGGACCCGACCGTGGCCGGCAAGATTGTCAATCAGTTGGCGCAGGCGCGGCCGACAGTCCTACCGGCGCTGCCCACACCTCTCAGCGAGCGTGAGGTAGTGGTGTTGCGCTTGGTGGCGCAGGGCCGCACCAATATCGAAATCGCGGAGCAATTGCATTTGTCCGAAGGCACTGTGCGGAATCATGTGAGTACAATCCTGGATAAGTTAAACGTCGGCGACCGCACGCAGGCGGCTGTGCTGGCGATCCAGCATGGCTTGGGCGGGTAGGCGGCGCAGCCCGCCTGATAGCCCCGACTTGAAGGCAGGGCCGAAGCAACCCCCGGCTCCGACCCTGCCTGCTGCCCCCCGGCTAACGCCCCGGCCGCTATAGCGGCCTCCTGCCGGTAGCGGAGTTAGGCGCGCCGGCCGGCTCCTGGGGAGCGGCCACTAACTGCCGCAGCACGTATTGCAGGATGCCGCCGTGCCGGTAGTACTGCACCTCCTGTGGCGTGTCGATCCGCACCGTCACGCTGAACTCCTGTCGCACTCCGTCCGCCCGTGTCGCCCGCACCGTCAGCGTGTGTCCACTGGTCAACCCCGCTTCGATAGCCGCTGCCAATCCCACGATGTCATAGGTCTCCTGCCCCGTCAGCCCCAGCCGGCTCACCGACTCTTCCGCCTGGAACTGCAACGGCAGGATGCCCATCCCGATCAGGTTCGAGCGGTGGATCCGTTCGTAGCTCTCCGCGATCACCGCCCGCACGCCCAGCAGTTGCGGCCCTTTGGCGGCCCAGTCTCGGCTTGACCCGGAGCCGTATTCTTGGCCCGCCAAGATCAGCAGCGGCACCCCGTCTGCCTGATAGCGGGCCGCGGCCTCGTAGATCGACAGCACCTCTCCGGTCGGCAGGTACGTCGTCACGCCGCCCTCGGTGCCGGGGGCCAGACGATTGCGTAAGCGCACATTAGCAAAGGTGCCGCGCACCATCACCTCATGGTTGCCCCGCCGCGCCCCGTAGCTGTTGAAATCCTTGTACTCCACGCCATGCTCGATCAGGTATTGGCCCGCCGGCGAGTTCTTACGGATGCTGCCTGCCGGTGAGATGTGATCCGTCGTCACGCTGTCGCCTAGCACCGCCAACACCTGCGCCCCCTGGATCTCCGCCACTGTCGCCGGCGCGACGCGGTTCATCCCGGCAAAGTACGGTGGGTGCCGCACATAGGTCGAAGCCGGCTCCCAGGCGAAGCGGTCGCCCGCCGGCACCGGCAGAGTGTTCCAGCGCGCGTCACCCTTGAATACGTCGCTGTAGCTCTGGCGGAACATCTCTGCCTGGATCGATTGCGCCATCGCCTCGGCAATCTCCGCCTGGCTCGGCCACAGGTCGTGCAGGTAGACCGGCTGCCCGTCGCGGTCGGTGCCCAACGGCTCCTGCTCAAGGTCCAGATCCAGCCGCCCCGCCAGCGCGAAGGCCACCACCAACGGCGGCGACATCAGATAGTTGGCCTTCACCTCGGCGTTGATGCGCCCCTCGAAGTTGCGGTTGCCCGACAGTACCGCCGTCACCACCAGGTTGCCGTCGTCAATGGCCTGCGAAATCTCGCTCGGCAGCAGGCCGGAGTTGCCGATGCAGGTGGTGCAGCCGTAGCCTACCGTCTGGAAGCGTAGCGCGTCCAGGTAGGGTGTGAGGCCGGCGGCATCCAGATAGGCCGTCACCACTTTGGAACCGGGGGCCAGCGAGGTCTTGACCCACGGTTGGGTTTGCAGACCACGTTCGACCGCCTTTTTCGCCAGCAAGCCCGCTGCCAGCATCACTGACGGGTTCGATGTGTTGGTGCAACTGGTGATCGCCGCGATGACCACTGAGCCGTGGTCCAGCGTGTATTCGCCGCTTTCCAGCCGCAGCTTGACCGCTGTCGGTGGGGCGATGGCGGTATCGCCGCCGGCCGCGCTAGGGTTGCCGCCTTCACCTTCCCAGCGCACCACTTGCGGGCGCGGGTTGGGCGGGCCGCCGGGGTGCAGGATCAGGGGTAACGCAGCGTGGAACGACGCTTTGGCCTGCGCCAGCGGCACGCGGTCTTGCGGGCGTTTGGGACCGGCCACGCTCGGCTCAACCGCGTGCAGATCGAGGCTGAGGGTGTCGGAATACGCGGCTTCTGGGCTATCGAGCGTGTGAAAGAAGCCCTGCGTGCGGCAGTAGGCTTCGACTAATGCCACATGATCGGCGGAGCGCCCGGTGAGGCGCAGGTAGCGCAGGGTCTCCGCGTCTACCGGGAAGAGGCCGCAGGTGGCACCGTATTCGGGGGCCATATTGGCGAGGGTAGCGCGGTCGGCCAAGCTGAGGGCAGGCAGGCCGGGGCCGTAGAATTCGACAAACTTGCCGACGACGCCCTTACGACGCAACAGTTCGGTCACAGTCAGTACCAGATCGGTGGCGGTGACCCCGTCGCGCAGCGCGCCGGCGAGGCGGCAGCCGACCACCTGCGGGATGAGCATGGAGACGGGCTGGCCGAGCATGGCGGCCTCGGCTTCGATGCCGCCCACGCCCCAGCCGAGTACGCCCAGGCCGTTGATCATGGTGGTATGGGAGTCGGTGCCGACGACGGTATCGGGGTAGGCTTGGGGCAAGCCGGTCCCGGCGGCCTTAGTGGTGAAGACGACGCGGGCGAGGTACTCGAGGTTGATCTGGTGGACGATGCCGGTATCGGGGGGCACGACCTGGAAGTTCTGGAGGGCGGTTTGGCCCCAGCGCAGGAAGGCATAGCGCTCCTGGTTACGGGCAAACTCCAGGTCGGCGTTGATGAGCAAGGCGGCGGCGGAGCCGTAGGAATCGACCTGCACGGAGTGGTCAATGACGAGTTCGACGGGCTGCACGGGGTTAATGCGGGCGGGGTCGCCGCCGAGGGCGGCCATGGCGTCGCGCATGGCGGCGAGATCGACAATGGCGGGCACGCCAGTGAAATCTTGCAGCAGGACGCGGGCGGGGGTAAAGGCAATCTCGGCGGTGGGGGTGGCGTGGGGCTGCCACTGGGCGAGGCGGCGAATGTCGTCGGCTGTCACCGTAGTGCCGTCTTCGGTGCGCAGGAGGTTCTCAAGCAGGAGCTTGAGCGCGTAGGGCAGGCGACTGGGGTCCAGTCCGGCCTGGGCCAGGGCATCAAGGCGGTAAATTTCATAGGCACGGTCGCCGACGGGCAGCACCGCCCGCGCTCCGAAACTGTTCATGGCAATTGTTCTCACTTTCGTCCGCTAATCATCAATGATTTCTAACGACTTCTATAATCTAATTATAGATCCGATTTTATGATTTACAGCTACAATCATAACAATTGAAGCGATTGGATTTTCTTATCAATAGCTGCCTGGATCAGGTATACTATGGTAAACCCTAGATCGTATACCAGCCTTTCTACCGGGTCGCCGGGAGTAACCGATGGATTTGCATAAACTACGAATTTTTGTTGCCGTGGCCCGCGCACGGCATTTTACCAGAGCGGCCGACGATCTCCAAATGAGCCAACCGAGCGTTTCCCAACAGATCGCACTGCTGGAGACCGCTGTCGGCACACCGTTGATCCGTCGCCGGCCCCGCCGCCTGCAACTAACGGCGGCAGGCGAAGCCTTGCTACCCTATGCCCAGCAACTCCTGGCACTGGCCGATGAGGCCCGCGAGGCCGCCAGGACGGCGGCCGGACTATCGGACCGCACCTTGCGTCTGGGGGTCGGTCCGATCCTAGCCACCTATCTGCTGCCCGACTTGTTGCGCCGCTACCAAGTGTCGTACCCGGAGCATCGTGTACAGATCACCATCGGCAACACTGCTGAACTGCTGGAAGCAGTCGCTCAGGAAGCGGTGGAGTTGGCGCTAGTTGGGCTGCCCGCGAATCGTGCCGGGGTGCAGGCGACACCCTTTCGCCAAGACCGCCTCGTGGTGATCGTTGCGCCGGGTGATAACTGGGCTGCGCGCACGACGATCCTGCCGGAGGAACTGAAAAGTCGGCCGCTTTTCGTGCGCGAACCCGGCTCGGCCCTCTATACCACGGTGGAGCAATTGCTGGGACCTGCGCTACCCGGCGGTGCGAGCGTGATTGTATTGGAAGAAACTGAAGCGATCAAGCGCAGCGTGGAAGCGGGCTTGGGGGTTGCGCTTGTGCCGGAGATCGCCGTGGCGCGAGAGGTCGCGGCGGGTCTGCTATATGCGGTGCCGCTGCAAAGCTCGGATAGCCGGCGCACCTATGCTTATGCACGATTGACGCGCCATCGGCTGTCACACGCGGCCGAGGATTTAGTAAGTCTACTACCGCGTGAGCACTAACTACAGCGATATGGTAGGCGCTGCGCATCATAACAGCGGAGCCAGGGCGTATGCACGTCCCTGGCCCCGCTTGGTGGTTGGCTATAGTTAGCGTGTTGGTAGCTGTGTGCCCTTGCCGACGATTGCCACTGATACAGCGAGTTGGCGCTCAAAGCGACTGCCGTCGCTCAACTGCCCGGTGATTGTGAGCGACAGATTCGCCACGCCATCGGTATTCGGTAGCGTCAGGCTCTGCGTTAACAGGTCGCTGCCCGCTTGGCCGCTGAAGTGCGTCGGGATGCCGGCACCAGTCCCAGCCGGCGTCAGGTCGCCGCTGACTTGTAGCGCCGTGACTGCACGGCCCTGTGCATCCGTGACGTGGACCCGGCTGGTGAGGGTGCTGCCGGGCGCAAAGGTGAGCGCTGCCGTGCGAGTCCATTCCACCGTGAGCGGGCTTTGCACATTTGCCAGCAGCAGATAGGCGGCGGCTTGACGGCCACTGTTAGTCGCTGTCATCTGCCAGGTACCCGCCGGTGGGGCCGCGACCGTGACCGCATAGTGGTATGCCCCGTTGAACATCTCATCATGCGTGACAACCGGCTTGGCACTATAGGTCCGGCCTGTGGGATCGGTCCAGGTGAGCGCCAGATCCTGACTGTTGCTCAACAGATCCAGCAGCACTTGCCGGCTCGCGTGCTCGATCAGAATCTGATCGTGGACTACCGTCGGTGTGTCGCCGGCGGCTGGGATGGGGCCGCCGCGCACGATGCTGCCGGCAGGCACTGCGGTCTGTGGGTTATAAGAGTCCACCGCTACGGTAGGGGACTCGGCGCCGGTGCGCCAAAGCGAATTGACATACGTATCCACAGTAGGAAACACGTTGCGCCCGATGCGGATGCTGTCGTGGTCCAGGTCGCGCGTGAAGATATGGCTAGCGCGCGGATTGTAGGAATACGTTACCGGCACTAGGCCGTCGTTAGATCCGTAGAAACTAAGATAGCTGCCGCCGAACCACAGGGCCGAGAATAGCGGTCCCCAAGAGGTGCCGCCGCTTGTGTAATAGCGCGTGTTGTCGTTTTCGGGTCGGTTGTCGGTAATCGAGCGGAACCAGCTCATATAACCGGTTTGCAGCGAATAAGTAGCATCGTTACGCTCGCCCAGTAGCGCGGCCAGCCACCAGGTCCAGGTACTGTAGGCTAAGTCGGCGGTCGGCGATCCCCAATGCGGCGTGCTGAGGGTGAATAGCCGCTGCACGCGCGGTCCCGCCCCATAGTGGACGATAGCCGCCTGGCTGTCAATGCCCCCTTTGCTATGTGCCACCACGTTGAGTGACGTGACCCCATAATGGGCGGCGATAGTGTCGATCTGGCCGCGCAGCAACGCGCCGTTGGTCCACATCGAGTCCGCACCGCCGACATCAACGAAGGCGGTGCGATAGCCGTAATTATAGGCATAGTCGTACATATCGTTGTGGCCGTGGTAGCGGGTGTCGGTCCACCAATCAACGGCGGCCCCGCCTTTGCCGTGGACAAACACCAATACCGGCTTGGCCGTGCCGCCGCCCGGCGGGGTCGCGCCGTAATAGATCGTGCCGGGCGTACCGGCGGCGATCTCACTGCCGGCGGCAGGCTGTGGAGCGGCTGGACCGGTCCAGGGCGCGGCCTGCGCGGGAGTCCATAACCCAATGGTCAGTGCGAGCAGGGCCAGCATGAAAGTCAAGCCCATTCGCCACGTAGAATAGGGGAATCTCTCCTTGCTCATCTCTGTGCAACCTCCTGTAACGAGTAGGTGCCGCTTATTTCACAGAATGCGAAAGCGACCCGCCGCGTAGACACTCCGGTGTGTAGATCGCTGAGGATATTGCTGGTGCGTACAGCTCAGCGATCCCCCTGCCTAGCAAGCATCATACCGCAGATGCCGGGCAGCAGCACTTTATACCCGCAATGGTGCGCAACATTCCGGCAGATCAACCGACTCCGTTTGACGGCCTGGCTGTTGCCTAGTATCATACAAGCGTAACGGCGCGGGTTAGTGCGCCGGGGCATAGCAGGGCTGCCGGCAACGCCGGGAGGGAGGGTGGGTGCGGACACGGATTATCAGCGGCGCATTACTGCTGGCGGGTGTGGCGGTGATCGCAGCGGTGCGAGGGCTGCTATTGGATGCGGCGGTGTTGGCGGCGGTAGTGATTGCGGCGCGCGAGTTCTACGCCATGGCGGAAGCGGGGGGTCACCGGCCCTGGCGGGTGGGTGGCCTGCTATTGGCTGTGGCCCTGGTCATCCCCGCCCTGCTCATGTCGGCTCGTGCCTGGATCGAAGCGCTGCCGGGTCTGAACCCCGGCCAACTGTGGTTGTTCGGCGCCGGCGCACAGCCAGGCTTGCTGGAAGGCACCACGTTGGTGCTGGTGGGAGCCGGGCTGCCGGCGGCGCTGGTGTGGCGAGGTACGCACGGGGTGGCGGACACGCCTGGGACGCTTGCGCCGTGGACTGATGTTGGGTTGACGATTGCCGGCGCACTCTATACCGGCGGCATCTTGAAATACGCCTTGCTGCTGGATCGGAAGCCGGGCGAATTGTGGTGGCTGCTATTGGTCATTCTCGGTACGGCGGCGGCCGACAGCGGCGCGTATTTCGCCGGGCGTGCCTGGGGCCGGAGCAAGCTGATCCCGCATATTAGCCCGAACAAGACCTGGGCCGGGTTCTGGGGCGGCTTGCTTTCGTGTGTGCTGGCGGTGGTGTTGTTCGCTTGGCCTATGCACATCCCTGCATGGCATATTCCCCTGTTGGGCGCGGCCATCGGCCTCAGCAGTGTACTCGGTGATCTGTGCGAATCACTGCTCAAGCGCAGCTTCGGTGTGAAAGACAGCAGCACGCTTATCCCCGGTCACGGCGGCCTGCTCGACCGGCTCGACAGTATCCTGTTTGTGCTGCTGGTGGTCTACGCCTATATGCGCATAGTGGCCTGACAGGGTGGGTGCCTGGACTCGTCGCTATCGCTACGCAGCCCGCGCAGACGGGCTGCGTTAGGCTTTCAACTTTGCACTTGCCACTTTCAACTCGACAGGAGGCGCGCTATGACAGTTACCGCTGCCAAGAAACCCGTCGATCCTGATGGGTATAGCTACAATCTGCCCTGGTATCGGGTGGGGCGGCTATTCTGGGGATCGCTGTTCCGTTACTATTGCCGCTTGCGGGTGCAGGGTGCTGAATATATCCCGGCAGGTGGGCCGGCGGTCGTCTGCGCTAATCATCTCAGTATGCTCGATCCCTTTTTGGTGGGCTACACGCTAGACACGCCGCACCCGATTGCCTTTATGGGCAAGCGAGAACTATTCAAATTTCCGCCGCTGACCCTGATCATTCGCGGCTGGGGAGCGTTTCCGGTGGATCGTAGCCGCCAGGACACTCACGCGCTACGGACGGCGTTAGCGGTTCTCAAAAGCGGCGAGGTGCTGGGCATGTTTCCCGAAGGTACGCGCGGTACCACTGGCGAGATGCAAGAGGTGCGCACCGGAGCCTTGCGGCTGGCGATTCGCACAAAAGCGCCGTTGATCCCGGCGGGTATCGCGGGCACCGAACGGTCGCTACCGCGCGGCGCAAAGTTCCCCAAGCCGAGTCGTCTGACGATCACCTACGGCTCGCCGCTCGATCTGCGTGCGCTCTATGACCACCGCCCCAGTGATGCCGAGATTGAAGCCTGTGCCGACGAATTGCGCGATACGCTGGATCGACTACACGTCGCCAGCGCTACGCCGTGGTAGGTTTTTACCTCACGGCGTTTGCGATCCCTGAAGAACCCGCAGCAGCCCGTAGATTACGAAGCGGCCTGCGGATCAGGTAGCATGGCAAAGACCAGGGCCAGCAGAGCCGGGGCGTAGAGGTAGGGCCAGATCACTGGGTTGAGGACCATGAACAGTAGGTAGGCCGCCGCGCCCCAACGTAGCGCGGCGGCTGGGGTTGCCAGTGGGCGCAGACGACAGCCGACGGCGACGAGGATCAGGCCGCCGATCAGCATGATTTGCAACGGTTTCAGCCAGGCTTGCGCGCCGGCAGTCCAGAAGGGACCGGCCAGCCCGATCTCGAAGCGCCAACTCTTGTCGGTCTGCCACTTCAGCAGCGGTAAGCGGTCCAGATCGTTGAACCACGCGACTGCGCCGTTCCAGAAGCCGGCTCTATCCCAGAGCAAGAAAGGGCCGACTAGCACCGTCGCTACAATTAGCGCGCCCGCAGTGCGCCACAAGGTAACGCGGTGCCCCTGTGTGAACCAGTGCAGGCCGAGGAAAGGCAGAAAAGGCCAGACTAGCGGTGCCGCCGCCAACGCCAGCCCCGCCGCCGCACCTACCCCTAACTCGCCTAAAACAGGTGGCCTATGCACCACTACCGGCGCGATTTGAATTACACGCTTATGCCGACCGGCGGCTGTTGTCGCCGCGAAGGCTACACAGAGCCAAGCCCAGTAGGGTGGGGCCGCTGTGCTGATGTCCCATTGCAGGCTGGTCGGTGTAAGATAGAGCAAGCCGAAGGCATAGCCCGCCGTGCCCGGTCCGCGCCGCCCGCCCGCCCACAGCAGCAGCGCGCCGACAGCGGGCCCGAACAGCAGATTGGTCCAGCGCAGGTCGAGACCCGCCGCTGCCGTGGGCAGGTAGGAAAGGAGGGTGAGCGGCCAGTAGGTCAGCGGTAGCTCCCACGGCATCCGGTAGACGATGTAGGGGTTTTGTCCGTGCAGCAGGCGCGTGGTTGCCATACTAATCAATGGTAACATATCCCCTAAGCGGATGGTTATTGGAATAAGCGAGATAGCGACCAACCGCAAGGCCAGCCCGACCCCAATCGTTGCCGCCAGAAAGCGCGCCGGACGCAGTAGCACCAAGCCGCCCATTGCCGCGAAGATCGCGCCGAGTCCCAGCGTGGTCGGCCGGCCCATGCCGAGCAGCAGCGTCCAGGTATCAGGTGCGTGACCGCCGATACCGGCATCGTAGAGGAGATTAACCAGTGAGAGGCCGGCCGCACCGCCCGCCAACGCGGCGAGCCAGGCGCGCCGCGTGGCCGGTCGCGGGGCATACGCCACCGCGCAGGTGAGGGCAGGCGGCGCTGCGAGCGCCGCCACCTGCACCAGTAGCCCCGTGATCAGCCCTAAGGGACTGCCGTCGCGGTGAGGGTCACGGGCAACCCAAGCGGGCGGGTTGCTCAGGGCGCTGAACAGGAACGTAGCCGCTAAGGCAATCGGCACGGTGAGGGCGAACACGATTGCCCCGTCGTGTGCTCGCCGCAACGGGAAGCGTAGCCAGTTGGGTCGGGTTTGGGCGGGCAGGATCAGCAGCAAAAGGGCGAGCGTCACCATCAGCCAGCCCAAGCCTAGGAACGTGGCCTCGCCGTAGAGCCATGATAGCCCATAAATATGTAACAACCCGCTTACGTCGGTGGCGATGAGCAGTACTAGGAAGATCGCCAGATCGCGCCCCGGCGACTGAGCCGCCGCCGGGGCGGGCGGGGCGGGGCGGGGAGTGGTCGGGAGTTGGGGGGCCGGAACCATAACACTGCTCATAACGCCCTATGTTATAGGCAAGCGGCGCGGCTGTCAAGCGTAAACGGCGGTAGAGTCAAACTCTACCGCCGTTTACGTAGCTACCTACTTAGGGAAAAGAACGGATTAGTAAGCTTTCGGCGTGCCGCCGTGCCCACTTTCAGCTTCGCCCTCTTCCACAGCATCCTGGGTGCCTTCGCCGGCTGCCGCGCCGGTGGCACCGCCAATGACGGCACCCGCTACGGTGCCGACCGGCCCGGCGACTGAGCCGAGCGCTGCGCCGGCGAGCGCGCCTGCTGCACCGCCGGTAGCCGAGCCGCCGCTGTTAGTGGTCGGTTCTTCGGCCATGTGGCCGGCCCCGGCCCCGGCTGCCCCGCCGATAGCTGCGCCGGCTACTGCTCCGACCGGACCACCAACTAGGCCGCCGATGATGCCACCGGCTAGGGCGCCACCCGCGCCACCCGTCGCTTCGGGTACGACCGATCCAGCTCCGCTACCCGGCACACCAGCGTGGCTGCCATAATCGGTTGTGGTCGTACTCTGGCGCATCCCACCGCTCATGTTGGTGTCCATGCTGCCTATACCAGCACCGCTCATGCTGCCGTGGCTGTCAGCCGGATCGAAGGTTACGCTGCCTTCGCTGCCGCTCATGCTACTGCTGCCGGTCATGCCGCTACCATAATTGGTAGTGGTCGTGGCGCTGGTGTAGCCGGTGTTGCCGATGCCAGTGGTATCTTCAACTACATTCTGTGTGCCCTCGCCGGCCTTAGCTCCCGCTGCGCCGCCGATGGCTGCGCCTGCGACCGCGCCGACCGGCCCGCCGAGGGCCGCGCCAACTACACCGCCTGCAACCGCGCCACCCGCGCCGCCGGTGCTTGAGCCAACCGGAGCCTGACCGGGATGATCGGCTTCGTTGCCGAGGCCCGCGCCGGCGGCGCCGCCGATGGCCGCGCCGGCGACCGCGCCGACCGGTCCGCCGAGGACCGCACCGATTACGCCGCCCGTGACTGCGCCGCCTGCGCCACCCGCGACCGTGCCGCCTGCGCCGGGATGGGTAGTCGTGGTTTCGTAAGCGCGGGTTGCATAGGGATCATTGCTCATGCTACCCACCGGTTCGGTGCTTTCCACCGCATGCTGGGTGCCCTGACCAATCGCGCCACCCGCCGCTGCGCCGGCCAATCCGCCGATCACGGTGCCGACCGGTCCGCCGATGGAGCCGATGGCCGCGCCGGTGAGTGCGCCCGCCGCGCCGCCGACTTCCGGCCCGGCCGGATTGGTGGTCGGCTCGCCGGCCATGTGAGCGGCGCCCGCGCCGCCCGCTGCGCCAATTGCTGCGCCCGCTGCCATGCCGATCGGGCCGGCCACGAGGCCCCCAATCAGCCCACCGGCCACCGCACCGCCTGCGCCGCCGACAGCTTCACCGCCCACGCCACTGCCGGCCGTGCCGGTGCCGTAGCGATAGTTCGGGTCGGTGTAATTGGCCGCGTCCACCTGCACATTCCGCATTCCGCTGCTCTGTAGGATCTGACGCACCTGGGCATCATGATCGTCGCCACCATGCACAGTGACGAGTACGCCGCCACGCTCTACGCCGGTCTGATACAGGCGGGCTTCCTCTTCGGGCACACCGGCTCCTACCAGCGCGCCGATCAAGCCACCGGTCGCGGCCCCAATGCCGGCGCCCAGCAGGGTCGCCGCTAACGGGCCGGCAGCGATCAACGGGCCGATGCCCGGAATAGCGAGCGCGCCGATACCGACTAATAAGCCGGCCATACCACCCAAAATGCCACCGCCGACTGCGCCGGTGGCTACTCCGGTACCGACGCCCGCCTCTTCGGCGACAGCGGCAGCTTCATTCTTGTCACTCATCGCCAGCGAAATCTGTTCCGATGGAATGCCGGCGCTTCGCAACTGCTCAATAGCGGCTTGTGCTTGACTGCTGTTATCGAACAACCCTACAATTGTACTCATCTGTTACTCCTTAATAGTGGCTTCAACCATTTGGAGAGTTTCACCCAGCCCATTGCTGGGCTACAGGTGCCGCGCCTTTGCGGTTCAGCAAAGCAGAATCTATGCCAACCGCACGCATCTGTAGTGTTTATCGTCGCGCCTACTGCACAAAACGCCTACCTCGGTTAACAAGGTAGGCGTTTTGTGCAGCAGGCGCAGTATGCCGCGCTGCTGCAAGTCGGCGCGGTTACTGGCCCGGCGCTTGGCCGAGGGTGACTTTAATCGAGCCGAGTTGACCGTTGCGAATGACGTGCAACGTCACCTGATTGCCGGCAGTGAAGTTGATCAGGATGTCGCTTAGGGGCGTATTGCGTGTGATCTGCTGCTCATTGACGGCTAGGATCACGTCATTAGCTTGCACCCCCGCTTGCGCCGCCGGACCACCGGCCACGACCTCAGT
The DNA here is from genome assembly GCA_038228295.1 of Chloroflexia bacterium. Lineage (GTDB taxonomy): Bacteria > Chloroflexota > Chloroflexia > QHBQ01 > JAICKM01 > JAICKM01. Next base: position 38,666 of record JBBRPH010000010.1, read on the forward strand.
CACCAGCACGCCGTAGTCCAGCAAGTTGCCGCTGGGATCAGTCAGGTTGTAGGCACCGGACAGTTTGGCGTCAATGGTTTGGATGCGGATGCCCATATAAGGGCGCGCCGTCACCGCCGGACCACTCGGCGCAGCACCACTGGCGGATGTGCCGGCCTGTTTGAGAATGGCATTGACCGTTGTTCTAACCGAGTTCGAGGCGATGGCAAACCCCAGCCCCTGCGCGATGTCGTTTTGCCCGGCTTGGGTCACGCCCAGCGTATTGATGCCGACCAATTCGCCGTCCAGGTTGAGCAACGGGCCGCCGGAGTTGCCGTGATTGATCGCCGCGTCGGTCTGGATCAGATTGTCAATAGTCACACCGTTGCCTTCAGGCAGTGAGCGATTGAGGCCACTGACCACGCCGACAGTCACGCTATTGTAGAACTCGCCCAGCGCCGAGCCAATGGCGATCACCGTCTCACCAGGTAATAGCTTATCTGAGTCGCCCAGCGGAATGACCCCCGGCAACGAACCGGTGACATAGAGTACCGCCACATCGCGGCTAGGGGCGGTGCCGACCAAGCGCGCCTGACGCGGTTTGCCGTCGGCAAAGATCACATAGAGCGATTGCTGGCCTTCGACAACGTGATTATTGGTGACGATATAGCCCTTTTGGTCAATTACCGCGCCACTACCGCGCGCTTCGCTGCGCCCACTTTTGTTGACTACCATACAAATGGCCGGGCTGACGCGGCGCACCACCTGTACGATGGGCTGGGTGGCCGGATCCGTGCCGTTTAGCGGCGACGCGCCGCCCTGCTGGCTGAAGCTGGCCGACGCACCGCCCGCGATCACGGCCGGCGTGTTATTGGAGCCGCCCACAGCGTTGCCGCCGGCATTACCACCGGGACCGGCGCTGCTGCCGGCTGGCATCACTCCACCGGGCGCGAAGCCGCTTTGGGTGTCGTTCTGGCCGCTGGGTTGGCCGTTTGTCGGCCCATTGTTAGGATTAGCCTGCGTCGTCTGCGCCGCCGGGTTAGGGGTGTTGGCGCTAGGCGTGGGGTTGCCCGAGTCACAGGCGCTCAGGAGCAGACTGCCGGCGAGCGCCAGACCCGCCAGCGCAGATCCCAGGTTCCGCCGATTGGCGGGTTGGATCAGTGTATTCATTGAACGATTCCTCCAAAATGAAAGGTTGCCGTACAGTCGGCATAGGGATCGGATCGCCGGCGGAGCAAGACCGCATCATATTTGCGCCACTTAGCCTGCTGGTTAATGGCAGCCCAGAGGCTACAGAGCAATAGCTGTGCCAGAAGGGGCCGCTGCTGTGGCCCCTTGAACTCCGCGCTACGCGGCCGCTAGTGGCCGTTCAGGCGACTATCAAGCGCACAAAGCTCCGCCGACCAAACTTGATCTGCATACCGTCACGCGGCAGCACTGTTGCATTCACATCGTCTACACGGCGGTTATCAATCTCTACGCCACCCTGTTCGATCACGCGGCGGGCCTGCGCTTTGCTGGGCGCCTGGCCGGTCGCCAGCAGGAGATCCGCTACGCGCAGCTCGGCGGCGGTCACAGTGACGCTTGGCATTTCGCTGGGTGCGCCGCGCTGCTCAAATACCTGCTCGAATTGGGCCTGCGCGAAATGGGCGGCGTCGGCTCCGTGGTAGAGTTCGACGATTTGGCGGGCCAAGAACTTTTTGGCCTCTTTGGGATGCACCCGCCCCGCAGCGAGATCGGCTTCCAGGTTTCGCACTTCAGCCAGTGGTACGTCGGTACAAGACTCCAGGTAGGGCACGATGGTGTCGTCGCCGGCCGACATGATTTTGCCGTACTGATCCACCGGCCCGTCGTTGATAAAGATCGTATTGCCCCAACTGGTGCTCATCTTGCGCCCGTCAAGGCCCAACACCATGCCGGTCAGCAAGATGTTTTGTGGCTTCTGGCCGTGCATCTCCTGCACTTTGCGCCCCGCCATCACATTAAACAATTGGTCGGTGCCACCTAGTTCGACATCGGCACGGATCGCCAGCGAGTCATAGCCCTGCATCAGCGGGTAGAGCAATTCTTGCAAGCCGATGCGTTCACCCACGTCCCAGCGTTGGCGGAAGTTTTCGCGGGTCAGCATCTCAGCGGCAGTGAAGCCGGCGGAGAGGCGAACCACGTCTTTGAGCGTTAGTGTATCAAGCCACTGACTGTTATAGACGATTTCAGCCTGGGCCACGTCTACTACTTGGCCGATCTGTTGCACATAGTTTTGCATATTGGTGTGGACCTGTTCGGCGCTCAGGATGGGGCGTTCCTCGTTTTTGTCGGAAGCATCCCCGATTTGGGCGGTGGTATCACCGACAATCAGCACAGCTTGGTGACCGAGTCGCTGGAACTGGCGCATCTTCCGCAGCGTGACGGCGCGGCCGATGTGGATACGTGCGCCGGTGGGGTCAATGCCCAGCTTGATCCGTAGCCGCCGCCCGGAGCGCAACTCGCGTTCTAAATCGGCGCGCACTTCGATGATCTTGACGGCGCGTTCCAGCACCTCCTGGATCGCGTCGGCGGGGCCAGGGAGGGATAGGGCCGGGGAAGGGGGAGGTTGTTCACTCATGGCTATCAGCTCCTTTGGTACGGGTGCATGACCCGGTTACGTCTGGTGAGGCGTATCCCTTTGCCTCCGCGCAAAAAGAAACCCCCGTCCGCTAATGCGCGGACGAGGGCCAGGGTCGGCTCGTGGTACCACCGTGCTGCGTCGCGACCTCGCGGCCCACGACCTCACTGCGTCAAGCGACGCTTACGCGCTAACGGGCGCACCCGGACGGGCCTACCGGCGGCGGGGGGCCGCGTTCGGCGGTCGGCTCCAGAGGGTAATTCGCGCGCAAAGGGATCGGACGCTTACACCAGCCGCGTCCTCGCTGGCAATCCCGGTTCTGCGGCTACTGGGTCTCTCTCTCAGCCGATAGCAGTATCTAATTGGCTAGTTATAGCACAGCCCGGCGACGACTGTCAATCGGTCGTTAGACGGATTGCTGAGGGCATAGAAATTGATCTTGCAAGCTGACAAATACTACTTGATCGGACCCTATAGCAGGAGAAAGCCCGATGGCTACAGAAACCGCGATGGGTATATTCGCCGACCAGGCGCAAGCTGAAGCTGCATTGGACCTATTACGCACGCACGGCTTTACTGCCGACGAAGTGAGCGTGGTTGCCGGCAACGTTCCTAAACCGGAAGACGATAAAACCGACAGCGTAGCCACCGGAGTCGCCGTCGGCGGGCTACTGGGTGGCTTGGGCGGGTGGCTGTTGAGCGCCGGGCTGCTCACTATCCCGGTGATCGGGCCGGTGCTGGCTGCGGGGCCGCTGGTTGCGGCGCTGGGTGGCGCGGCGGTCGGCGCGGGTACCGGTGGCGTGGTCGCCGGGCTTACCGCTCATGGTGTCGCGGAAGCCGATGCTCAGCAGATCGAAGGCCAGATCCGTAACGGTGGTGCGCTGATCATGGTCAGTCCCACCCTGCGCCACGAAGAAGCGCGCACCCTGCTGCGTCAGGCGGGTGCGCTGCGGACGGATTTTAGCCTGGTCGGGGATGAGGCGGCGCCGGCGTAAAACGTAAAACGTGATGTGTGCAACATACTGCATATCGCGTATGGTCTATAATTTAGACAAACAACCGACGACTGACGACCGACAACCGACAACCGACACTTGGGAGACACTATGACACAGGCAAAAAATGCGATGGAACCGGCCGCTGCGGGTACAAATATTCCAGGAGCCACGGCAGCGCAAGTGCCGGTCGCAGTGGAACTGCCGCTGGCCGGACCGCCGCAAGCGCCTGCGGTTGAAGGCCAAGCCCCCAGCCCCACCACGGTGCTGCTGATCGCGGCACACCCCGACGATCCGGAGTTTAGCTCGGCGGGTACCATCGCCAAATGGGTGGCGGCGGGTCTGCGCGTTGTCTACGTCATGGTGACCAGCGGCGACAAAGGCACAGCCGATAAGACGATGACCAATGCGCGCCTGTCGAGTACGCGCGAACAGGAGCAACTGGCCGCCGCACGCGAAGTGGGTGTGGAAGAAGTGGTCTTTTTGCGCTTCCCCGACGGTCTGGTGCAGCCCGACCTCAAGCTGCGCGGCGAAATCACACGCCAGATTCGCCGCTACCAGCCTTACGCGGTGTTGGTCCATGACCCGATTACACTCTTCTACAACAATCAGTTCATCAACCACCCCGATCACCGCGCCGTCGGTACCGCCACCGTGGACGCCATTTACCCGACCGCCCGCGATCCCTTGCAGTACCCGGAGCAAATCACCGACGAAGGCTTGGAGCCGCACAAGGTCAAGGAAATCTGGCTCTGGGGCACCGATCAGCCGACTGTCATCAGTGACATCAGTGATGTGATCGAGCATAAGGTCGCTGCCTTAACGCACCATGCTACCCAGGTCGGCCCGCCCGCCGAATTGGCCGAGCGCATTCGCACTCGCGCCGCCGAGGTGGGCGCGCAAGCGGGTGTGCAATATGGCGAAGCCTATCGCCGCGTGGTAATGCGTGCGTAAGGCCGGCGGGCGCATTCTGTGCTATAATAAGGACTATCACATCACGATCAGGTATACACACTCAGGGTTGTATAGCTCCCAAAAACAATAGCGCGAAAGTCGCTCTGTGGGGCGCGTTGCGCCGGTTTGGGCCGCCGCTAGCGTGCTCAATCGGTCTCCGGATCACCCCCTTTTGACCCCACAGGGCGACTTTCGCGCTATTGCCCAAAAACAAGATAGAGGTCTCTATGGCGCGTTTTCCCATTGTGGAGGAGTCGGATCTGACCGACCCGGAGGCTCGTGCGGTCTACGCCGAAATTCGGGCGGAACTGGGGTTCGGCATTGTACCCAACATTTTTAAGTCTATGGCAACTCGCCCACTCATCTTACGCGCTAACTGGAATAAGTTTCGCGCGACGATGCTGCAGGGCCGCGTGCCTCGCACCGTCAAAGAGATGGTCGGCGTGGCAATCTCGCAAGCCAATAACAGCCAATATGCGCTGCAAGTGCATCTACACGGCTTGAGCGCGCTAGGGATGTCGGAAGAAGTGTTACAAACGCTGGTAGCCGACTTCGACAACTGCCCGTTACCGGTGCGCGAAAAGGCGATCTTGCGCTTTGGCCTGTTGGTCGCCACCGATCCGTTAAGCCTGACCGACGCGCACTTCACCGAACTACGACGGCTGGGACTGGATGACGAAGAGTTGTTCGAGATCGTCGCCACTGCCGATCTGTTTGCCTTTGTCAATACCTACACCGACGCCGCAGCGGTGGAGATCGATCAACTCTAAAGGCCCCTTATGCCTCGGCGCACTATCTCAGGGGGTTCCGCCGGCGGTAGGCCGGCGGAACCCCACGATCCGATCGTTCTCTTGGCGCAGGTGCGCCGACTGCTGGCCGAAACACAGGCTCTGTCCAGCCGCATCGCCGCGATCAACGAGGTTGCAGTCGCGATCAACAACAGTCACAGTCTCGACGTCATTCTACCGGTGGTAGCAGACCAGGCCAAGTGGATCTTGGACTTTGATTACTGTGCCGTCGCACTTGCTGTACCCGATAGCGAACGTTATAGGGTAACCAGTCTGTTCGGCCTCGAACCTCTGCCGGCGGAGACCGTGTTCACCCGCGATGCCGGCATTATCGGCCGTTTGTTGCAGACAGGTCAAGCTCAAATTATCCTCGATCCGATTGAGACTGCCGATCCCGCCTTTGGCGCTCGGGTGCAAGAACTCGGTTTTCGTTCCGGGTTGGCGACCCCACTGATCGCCGGTGGTCAGATATTGGGTGTATTCCTGTTGCTGTCGCAGCACGCCGATCATTACACACTAGACGATGTGCGGATCGCCTATCTGCTGGGACTGCAACTGGCGGCAGCACTGCATAATGTACAGATGTTGGAACGTGAACAACGCCGCGCTCACCAGTTCCAGGTGCTGGCCGAAGTGGGCCGTGAAACCACCGGCCTGAACGATCTGGCGACCAGCCTGGATCGCGTGGTCGATTCGGTGCGTCAAGCCTTCGGCTACTTGCGAGTCAACGTGGCGACAATCGAAGACGGCGAGTTGGTCTTTGCGCATAGTGCATCCTATGATCCGGCGGAAGTCGGGGTGGTTCGCCGGTTGCGTCTAGCGCCGGAACCACAAGGCATCAGCGGGTGGGTGGCCGCGCATGGTACACCGCTCGTGATCCATGATGTACGCCAAGATGCGCGCTATCTACCGCACCCCGCCAGTGGCGTCGAAGACCCGGTACTGACAGAGTATGCGGTACCAATCCGCTCGCGTGAACGCATCATCGGTGTGCTGGATTGCCAGTGTGGGCGATCCGGGGCATTTGATGCGGATGAACAAAACTTGCTGAACGCCGTCGCCAGCCAGATCAGCGCAGCGCTGGAAGCGCAAGAACTCTACCGGCGGGTCAACGGGCTGTTCCAACAGTACGTGTCCGCACCGCTGGCCCAGTCTATGCTCACCCACCAAACCAGCACGGAATTAGGCGGCGCACGGCAAGAGGTGACGGTGTTGTTTGCCGATCTGGACAACTTCAGCAGCTTTGCCGAAAGCACCCCCCCTGAAACGCTGATTGAGACGTTGCAGACCTATCTGGGTATGGCGACCGAAGCGGTATTGGAACACGGCGGCACGCCGACGCAATACCTAGGGGACGGGCTGATGGCGCTGTTTAACGCGCCGGCTCCCGACCGTCTGCATAGCTGGCACGCGCTGCAAGCCGCCCAGGCACTGCGTCAGCGCGTGCGTGATTATAACGCGGCGACCAGTGGTCCGCAGATGCAGTTTGCGGTGGGCTTGCATTGTGGCGAAGCGGTGGTAGGTAACTTAGGGTCGGCATCGCTTCGATGCTACACGGCGGTGGGCGACACGGTGAACTTAGCAAAGCGCGTGCAGGAAGCGGCTGACGGCGGTGAGGTGCTGTTTACTGCGGCACTGTATGAGAGCTTGCATGGCGCAGTGCAGGGCGAGTTGCTGAAGCAGGTGCTGGTCAAAGGTCGTCGTACCCCGGTGACAATTTACCGTTTGGTGCAACGGTCTGCGCGGGGAACCAAACGTACCTGATCTGCGTATGCTGTAGGAGTATGACCGCTTTTTCGCGCATATAGCGCGTCGGGGAGTAGCTGATGGATCGCCAGGAACAAATCGAACAATTATTAGAGCTATACCAAAATCCGGCTCACCGGGGCGAGGTGGCCGCTGCCGATGTGTCGCATCAGGGCGGCAACCCCGGCTGTGGCGATATAGTGACTTATCACCTGAAAGTGGGCACAGACGGACGCATCGAACAACTACGCTTTGAAGGGCACGGTTGCACCATCAGCCAAGCTGCCGCCGAACTGGTGGCCGAGCGTATGGAGGGGACCACTCTGACCGATGTGGATGCGCTGACCCACGACGAGATCGTGGATCTGCTGGGGCGTGAAGTGGTGATGAGCCGCCCACGTTGCGCGACGCTGGCGCTGGGCACGCTGAAAGATGCCGTGCGTCTCTATCGGCAGGAACACCGCGATGTCTGCCCGGAATAGCGGGCGGGCAGCCTATGATGTCGCTAATGAATGCCTGACCGCCGACTTCTCCGGCGCGGCGGCGCAGTACGGCGATTCATTGCTGTTTATCGGCTTTGACCTGGGCGACGGCCGGTTCCAGATCACCGTCTATCCCGGCTACCGCTTTCCTGCCGACGACCGCGTGCATGGGCATATCGGCATCTTTGATGTAGCTATCGGCACGCCCTGGCCGGAGATCCTGAAGCGGGTTGACCGTATCGAAGCGAACGCGCAGCGCAACTACCAACGCTGCCTGCAATTCCGCTCCGGCGGCGGGCGCAGCCGGAGTGGGCGCAGCGGCGACGGCGGGGCCGATCATGTGGCCGAGACGTTCCGCGAAAGCTGGGCCGGCTTCCGCCTTAAACTGGCCCGCGAGGGGCGGGTGACACGCGGCGATGTGCAGTTCGAGGGCGACCCCCAACGGGCTTTCCTGGCCCATTGGCACGCGCAGGACTATACTGTGCGCGTTTATGATAGCGGCTCAATGCTCGTCCTGCCCGGCGACCGGCGTAGCGAGGTGCCGTAGGTCGTCAGTCGTCAGTCGTCAGTTGGCGGTTGTCAGTCATAATTCAGAACTCGTTATGTCGCCGTCGCGCACTCTGGGCACTCGCAGTTTTCCCGCAGATAGTTGTAGGTATAGATGCCGGTGCTGTGGCCGTCGCCCAAGACAGGGGTGAGTCCGTAGCGGCCCACCGGACGCAGATCCACTAAATCGATCTGGTCGGCGCTCAGTTCGCGAGTGGCAGTCATCGTGCCGGGCATTCCCCATTCGCCTTTGCACTCGGCGCAGGGGCACAATCGGCGCAATCGGCTGAAATCGTGGCGGCTGGTGTGGCCGTCGCTCCAGGTGATAGCCAGGCTATGGCCGGCATCGTCGGCTTCCAGGCCGAGCGGTTCAATCGGGATCATCAGGTCTCCTCTAGTGAACTCAGCGTATCCGCCGTATTGTACGCCTTTCGCCGCCGGCCTGTCCAGCATATGCACTTGCCCTATTCACCTCTCTAACGGTATACTGCCGCGTGAGACAGTGGACGGTACAACAGCAGGCGGGAATGGGGGCGGGGGTTGCGCTCGGTGGCGCGGCGCTCTACGGCGCGACCCTTGCGCCGGGCTTGGGTGGCACGGTGGACTCGGCGGAGTTTCAGCAGGCGGCAGCGGGGCTGGCACTGGTGCATCCCACCGGCTACCCGCTGTATCTGCTACTGGCCCATGCCTGGATCGCATTGCTACCCGTGGGTGAGCCGGCTTGGCGGGTCAACGTGCTATCGGCAGTGTTCGGGGTGGCGACGCTGTTGCTGATCTATGTCACAGTCCACTACTTGAGCGGCAGCGTGGCTGGGGCAGTATTGGCGGCGGCGCTAGCCGCCACCCACCCGCTGATTTGGCCCACCGCTGTGGTCGCCGAAGTGACCAGCCTCAATGGCTTGCTAGTAGCGGCCACGCTCTACGCACTGCTGCGCTGGGCAGCCCCGGCCCGCGCCTGGCCGCTAGAAGCCGTGGCACTGCTCTATGGCCTAGCCCTTAGCCACCATCGTACTAGCCTGCTGCTCGCCCCGGCTATCATGCTATTCTTCGCCTGGACCGTCCGCTGCGGGCGGCAGGTGTCGGGAGCGGCGGTGGGCCGTAGCCTGCTGCTGCTTGCCTTGCCCGCGCTGGCCTATCTGTACCTACCATTGCGTGCGTTCACCACCTCCTGGTACACCAATAGTTGGCCTAATTTTGTCGCTGAGGTAGGTGGGGCGAGTGCTTGGCCGATCATCGCCGATACGCTACGCCGTCCGCTGCTGCCGCGCGTCGGCTTAGTCGCCGGTTTAATGGTGCCCGGCCTAGCCGGTGTACTAACGGTGGCGCTGGCCGGGTTAGGCGGGATCTTGTGGCGCCGCCGTGATCCCGCTCCACCGCCGGCCCGGTCCTGGTCGATCCTGACCCTCTACATCCTGAGCGCGCTCAGCATCTGCGGCGTAATGGTGATTTATGACGTGGATGTGATCGGTGACTACCTAGCGCTGGTTGCCTTACTCATCGCGACCTGGGCCGGGGTAGGCGCGGGCTTGTGGCTGCGGCTGACGCTGGCGGCGCCGCGAATGTGGCGCGGCGCCGTGCCGGTGGGTGCGCTAGCATTGGCGGTGGCGGTGGCGGGTCTGCCTCTGGCGCAGGCCGGCGCCGCCTATCCCCAGGCCGATTTCCATGCCTACACAGCGCCGCGCACCTTCTGGACCGTACTTGCCGGCTGGGAGGGCACGCCCGCCGCGCTGCCCCCTGACAGCATCATGATCGGCGGCTGGGCGCGCGTCAACGAGCTGCGCTACCGTCAGCGTGTCGAAGGCTGGCGGCCCGACCTCTATCCCGTGGTCCTTGACGACCTCCTGGCAGGACGGTTGACCCTGATCAACGAATGGCTGGGCCAGCGGCGTGCCGTCTATCTCCTAGATCAATCCCCGGCGATTACCGCCCACTATGTCGTCCGCCCGCAGGGATCGCTGTGGCGCGTGGTGCGATCCTTGCCTTAAACGCGCCCTCAGTTGTCCGCTGAAATTAGACCCCACTGCGGTATAATAGGGTATACACGGAGGGGATGAGTATGGACGAGCGGCAGGTGCAGGATACATCGGTTCCCCTAACCTGCGGGGCGCTAGTGATCCTAGCGGATGATTTGGTGGGCGTGCAAGCACCGGATGGGACGCTGATCGTGGCGGCGCGCCTGGGGCCGGGGTTGGTGCAAGCGCACGCCGCCGACGGCACGCTCTCAATCCACTGGCTGGACGCAGACTTCACGACCCCGATGGTCGTCGCCGACGTGCATTCCCTCGCAGCCGATCAGCGGCTCGTGAGTGTGTGGCGCTGTGGCCCGCAGGGTCGGCGAAAGCTGCTGGGTCGGCGCTTGGCCGCCTTGCAACACCATTGGGCGGTAGAACTCCGCCCGCACGGTCTGCTGCGCGTGCTGCAAGCTGAAGGATCGTGTTGGACCTTCCGCATCAACTCCGTGACGCACGAAGTAGATCCGCCCTGGATCGAAGCGCCCACCGACGACTCCGCCGAAGCCCTCGTGGCAGCGGATGTCGCGTGCGCCGCTGCGGATCGCTTGACGGAGGTCGGAGGCTGCATTACAATGGTCTTACGACACTTCGCCGTGTTAGTAGGAGGACAGAAATGGGCTTTCTCGATCAGATGAAGCAGGGCACCCAGCGCGCCGCCTGGGAAGCTGAGCGCTTAGTGCGGGTTAATAAAGCTAACAGCGCCGTTAGCGATGCCCGCCGCGAGTTGGAGATGCAGATTATGAACCTGGGCCGCGCCGTGCTGCAAACCTACGATGCCGGCAGCACGCCGCCCGACGAAACAGCTCCGATTTATAGCCAGATCAAGACGCTGGAGGCTAAAGCCCGCCAGTTAGAGACCGAAGTCGAACACATCAAAGCCGAGCAACCGCCGCAAGGCCCGCTCGCCGCTCCACAAGGTTATGTGCCGCCGCCCCAGGGTTACGCGCCGGCGCCCCAGGGCTATGCGCCGCCGCCGCCCCAGGGCTATGCGCCGCCGCCCCAGCAGGGCTATGCCCCGACCGGTCCGGCTCCCTATGCGCCCACTGGTCCCGGCCCCTATATGCCCACCGGTCCCGCGCCCTATTCATCCGGCCCCAGCGCAACCGCCGACGAATCGCCCGCCGCCGCGCAGGCTACGCCGGGGGGTTACGGCGCACCGGCCTACCAAACCGCCGCCGAACATATCGCCGATAAGCCGCACGTCCACATTGCTACAACGTGCCCCAACTGCCACGCCCCGCGCACCGATCCGACCGCACTCTTCTGTCAAGAATGCGGTACCCGCTACGCGGAAGGGTGACAAAGTGTTTAGTGTTTAGTTGAACGATAGGTCGAGTCAAACACTAAACACTAAACACTTCGTACTGGAACCGGGCGCGGACGCGGCGTAGCAACTTGAGCAGCGGCAGGGCTAGCAAGCCGAACAGCACTGCGTTGCCTAGACCACGCATCAGATCGGTCGGTAGCGACGTAAGTAGATAAAAGCCTAGGTAACGCTGCACGCTGCTTAGTAGCCCGGCGGTCGAGTCCCAGGCTGTGCCGGGGTCGGCGGCAGCGGCGGGCGCGGTAAAAGGCCAGAACCAGAGGTTCATCAGCGCGCCGTAGGCCATGCCGACCACTAACCCCCACACCATCAGCGCGACGCGCTCTATACGCCGGTCCGCGTGCGCCAGGGGCCGCGCCAGCCAACCCGCGCTTAGCCCCACCCAGCCCAGCGCATACATCTCAAACGGTAGCCACGGTCCCACGCCGGCGGTGAACAGCGCCGATACCAGCAGCGAGAGCGCGCCCAGCAGGAAGCCGAACCCTCCGCCAAACACATAGCCTCCCAGGATCGGCAGGACAAAGATGGCCGAAAACCCGCTCGGTCCCGGTAGGGGGCGCAAGGCGGCGTTGGTCGCCACCAGGATGCCCAACAACGCTACTTGCCGTGCATCCAGCCGCCGCGTTTCCAGGTCAGCCAGTAGTACCACCAGGCACAGTCCGATCAGCAGTACAAACACCAGTGGCGCATCGGCGGCGTGCGCGCTGTTTTCCGCTACCCGTGCTTGCGGCACGAAAAAGGGATAGAGAAAGGCTCCCAGGCCCAGCGCGCTGGTGAGCAGCAGCAAAAGCGGGCTGATCGTTACGGATTGCGGCCGGCGGATTGAGACCGGCGGATTAGGGGCAACGGCGTTCATACGGCGATCCGGCTGAGGTAGGCTTGCACGTCGGCGGTGGTGACGAGGGCGGGGTTACGAAACAGCTTGCTCACCTGCGAGGCGAACACCAACGAGTCGGCCAACACACTGCGCGCCGCGCCGTGGACCACGATCTGCCCGTCGCTCATCAAGGCTACTGTGTCGGCAATTTCGGCGACCAGTTCCACATCATGCGTCGCCAGCACGATAGCGCGGCCCGCTGCGGCCAGCGTCCGCAGCAGGCGACCCAATGCGGCCTTCTGGCGGTAGTCCATGCCGCGCGTCGGTTCATCCAGCAGTAGCGCGGCGGGTTCCGCGGCCAACCCCGCTGCCAACGCCACCCGTTGCCGTTCACCCACGCTTAGATCCTTCGGATCACGATCCACATAACGGGTCAAGTCCAACTGCGCTAACAACGCTTCGACCGCCGGCCCGCCGGGCGGTAGGCTGTGGTTGCCGCGTGTAAAAGCCAACTCTTCGCGCACGGTGTCGCTGAACAGTAGCACATCGGGCCGCTGGGGTACATAACCGACCTGCCGCACAATCTCTTCTAGCGTCAGGCGGCGTGTATCGGCTCCCGCGACCAGCACGCGGCCCTGCGTCGGCTTCAGCAGCCCGACCAGCAATTTGAGCAGCGTCGTCTTGCCCGCGCCGTTGCGTCCCATCAGCGCCAGCACCTCGCCCGGTTGCACAGCCAGAGTCACCCCGCGCAGTGCTTCACGCCCGCCGTAGGCGAACCAGACCGCCTCAGTGCGGAGTGTTGCGGGTTGCAGATTGTGTTCTTGCTCCCCGCTCCTAAGCCCCGGCTCTTGCCCCCCGAAGCGTGTGTCGGCGGCCAATTGGCGGCGCGCTTGCTTGATGCTGAGGGGAATGGGCTGCCAGTCGAGCAGGCGGGCGACTGCGGCCAGCGGCGGCAGCAGCGGGATATGCGCTAGCACGTCGGCGGGCAGGCCGGCGCGGAGCGGGCCGGTCGGGGTGGGGCCGGCAGGCGGCAGGTACGCAATGCGGTCTACGTGCTGTACCACGCGCTCCAGCCGGTGTTCCGATAGCACGATGGTCAGTCCCAGGTCCTGGTTCAACTTGACGAGCGTATCCAATACTTCTTCGGCGGCCTGTGGATCGAGTTGGGAGGTCGGCTCATCCAGCACCAATACGCGCGGTTGCAGCGTCAGCACCGCGCCGATGGCAACGCGCTGCCGCTCGCCGCCCGACAGGGTACTCAGCCGCCGTCCGCGCAAGTGGGCAATCGAGAGTTGGTCTAGCACCTCTTCGATGCGCTTCCGCATCAGTGGCTGGATCAGCCCCGCGTTCTCCATAGCAAAGGCCAGTTCGTCTTCCACCGTCTCGGCCACCATCTGCGCTTCGGGATCTTGAAACACCAGACCGACGACCGCGCTCATCGCCGCCGTGCCCGCCGCCGTCGGATCCCGCCCCGCCACCTGCACCTGCCCGCCGATCCTGCCGCCGTAGAAATGCGGCACCAAGCCGTTCAACGCGCGCAACAGCGTAGACTTGCCCGCGCCCGATTCACCGACCAACAGCAGAAACTCGCCCTCGGCCACCTCCAGGCTCACGCCGTGGAGGGCCGGCCCCGGCGCGTCCGGGTAGTGATACGTCAGGTTCTCAATGCTGATCAGCGGTTGCATAGATCGCAGGCTCCTGGGTTCTGAGTTCTGGATTATAGATGAAGACGGGTTAAACCGCTCCGTCCGTCCTCAATTCCGAACTCAACACTCGTCTCCGTGTCTCTGGGTCGCTAGGTCGAACAGGCCGCGGCGCGTTTGTGTAGTTAGGCGCAGCAACGGCAGGGCGGGGGCGGCCAACAGGGCCAGCCCTGCGCCGATGATCGGCTCAAACGGCGGCCAAGCCAGTTGCAGGTAGGGCGAGTACACCCACCAGCCGGCCCGCGTAGCCCACACTCCCACTGTCACGACCAGCGACAAGGTCAACGCCACACATACGCCGCTGTCGCGCCGCCGCCAGATCTCGCGTCGGTAGCGGCTTTGGTGGCTCAGGTGGCCCAGCGCCCGCAAGGCCCAGCCTAGCCCCAGCAATCCTGCGAGCACCAGCGCCGCGCCGCCGGTCGGGGTTTGTCGGAAGTAGATCAACAAGAACGCACCCACTGCTACGGCCCCCGTGCCGCCCAGCAGCGCGGCGCGGATGCGACGTTGGGCCGCGGCGGCCCCACCGGTTGGGTCGGTGGTGCGGTGGGAAAAGCCGCGCGCTTCCATCGCTTCGGCCAACTGGATCGCTCGCTCCAGCCCGCCGGCCAGCAGCGGCACGGCTAACGGCAGCAGCGCGCCGGAACCGCGAAAGCGGTGGCCGCGTAACTGTTGCGCCTCGCGGATCTCTCGCACCCGTGTAATCGTCTGCGGCACATAAGCCAGGCCGATGGCCGTGACCAGTCCCGCCTGCGATAGGGCGGCCGGGATGGCGCGCAGTAGCGCGTAGGTATCGGCTCCCAGGTTGAACGTGCCGGCCACGATCAGCACCACCACGACAGCCAACCCGCCCAGCGCGCCGTAGGTAAAACCTTCCACCGTCAACGGTCCGCCGATCAGCGGCCACTCGCGTGGTAGCGTCAATAGCACAGTTGCGCCCAAGTGTGACCCCAGGCCGTTGAACCCGGCGGCCACCGTCGCCAGGAGCAGCCCCACGCGCAGAAACCAGCCCCAACTATGGCGGCGTGGGTCAGCGGCATCCGGCCCGGCGGCTTGCTCGTAGGCCGCCGCCGCCTCGTCTACCGCTCGCGCCGCCAGCGCGATCAGCACCAGATAGAGCGGATTGCGCGTGAGCAGTGCCGCCGTTCCCGCCGCCGCCAACCAAAGCAGCCAAGTACGGGTATGGTACGCTACCGCCACACGCAATCCCTCCTGTGTACCGGTTAGCGCGTCACGCGGTGTGCGCGCAACCGGCTACCGCCAGCCAGCAACGCCGCCGCGATCAGGGCTAGGGCGACGAGTAACGGATTCATGCCTGCGCCGGTGTTCGGCATCCCCGGATAGGGGTTAGCCGTGCCGCCGGTGCCGCCGGGCAGGTGCGTGGGCTGCCCGTTCATCAAGTAATCGCTGTAGCGGATCGGCAGCACCGCGCCGGCCAGCGCCGGCAGTGCCTGATAGGTCGCCCCGGCATTGTCATCGGCCTGAGTGGCCTGGTAGCGAAACGCTCCATCGGCGTTTTGCAGGCTGCGGAGCAGATCAAGCGCACTCCGGCCGCCCTGTTGCCAGCTCGTGCCGGCCGGATTTTCGCCCGCCGCACGCAGGCCCATGATCGCCAGCGCGGTCGAGTTGCTGTCGCTCTCTGCGCCCGGCCCCTTCTGGTAGGCGAAGCCGCCGTCCGCGTTCTGCTGCGCGTGTAGATAGGTGAGCGCCTGGCCGCCGATAAAGCGGGTTGGGCCATGGCCGGCTAGGGCTTGCAGCACCAAGCCGGAGGTGTTGGTGTCGGCTTTACCTGCCTCTTTGGCACCGTCGAAGGCCCAGCCCCCGTCTGCCGCCTGTGCGCCCAGCAGCCAGTCAAGCGCCGGGCCGGGCACTTGCTGCCCCGTCGCACTCAAGGCCAGGATCACCAACGCTTGGCCGGTCACATCTTTGCCGTAGTGGCCGCTTGTTGCGTCATAGCTATCGGTGATCACTTTCAGCAAGTCTACGCCGCCGAAATTATGCAGATCCAATGCAGGGCCGGCGGCTACCTGCGCGAGTATCACTTTGGCCGCCGCGCCGGGCGTCTTGGCGTAATCTTTGGCTTTGCCTGCGAGAAAACCGGCCGGCAATACCCCGTTCTCGGCTACTGGGGTGCGCGCCGCCGCAGTCAGGCCGAATAGTGCGTCGGCAGTAGACCCCACACCGAAGCCGGGGAACGAGCTGTCGGGCTGCTGTTGGCCCAGCGTCCAATCGGCGGCTTTTTTCACCGCTGCGTCATACGGCCCCAGCGTCGGCGCTGCCGCCACCGGCAGCACCATGCCTAGCACCGCTACCAGCAACAGCAAGCCGGCCGCGCCCATCTTGGTCAAAAATGTCTGTTTCAACTACTTACTCCTCCTAATACTACGTTAGCGGTAATCGCCAACCGGCCACGCCGGACAACAAAAAACCCTCTCCAATGGGGAGAGGGGTCTAATCAGGATACGGACCGGCAGGCGGTCCGGCTCCCACCCCCTTTCGCACGAAGGATGTGGAGCAAACTGCGTGGTGGGTAGTCTGACTTGTCGCCCTAGTGGGCGGCTTACAGTTGCGGCACAGCGCCGGACTCGCACCGGCTTCCCCCAGTGGGTTACAGGCATCCGGGCCTGCAACGCCACGCGGTTGCATTAATTGGAAACGAGGCGCGACACCCGCGCCCATGCGGACGGAGTATAGCATAGACCCGTCGCCTGCGTCAAGGATCGATTCTGTGCTCGCTGCCTCTGCCCTTTACTCGTCGGCCTGTAGCACCAGCGTCGTCACGGCGGCAGCGGCTACTGCGGCGGGTGAGAACGGCAGCGGGGCATAGTCGCCGTGTTGCCAGCGGGTAAGTTGGTCGCGATAATGAGATGCGGCGGGGTGGCCGCTCTGGCCGCCGGCGAGGATAGTACGTCCGCTGTCCCACGCGCCGAGATCGAATAATTGGCGGTAGGAGACGCTGTTGCCGCCGTTTTTGAGTGGCGCGGTGGGCAGAGTCGCGCTCATGCAGACGGTATCGCGGTCGCCGCCGACCGGCAGCGGTGGCGGGTTGAACAGGCGACTGAGCGGTGGCAGCAGACCCAACGGGTGGGCCGGGCGCACACGATGCACGCGGCCCCAACGCCAGCGGCGCACATCGCGCCCCAGGCGGCGGCGCAACAGGCGTAGGCTGTCGCCCAGACTAGCTTCCAAGAGCGCAGCCCAGTCCGGCACCGGCACAGCGGGTGTGGGGCCGGCCAGCGCGACCAGCCAGGCGTGGTCGTCGGCGGCTAGGGCGCGTAGCAGGCGCGGTACGCAGCGGGCGACATATTGCGTGCTTTGCGTCACCGGCTGGGTGGACACGCCTAGGTACTGATCGAGTAGTGCCGGATCGGGGAAGGCCAGACCATAGACGCGCCGTGTCAGATAGTGCAGCGTCACGCTGTAAATCGTCGCCGCCGAACTGCCGCGCTCCATGTGCCCGTCCCAGCCGGCC
The DNA here is from genome assembly GCA_038228295.1 of Chloroflexia bacterium. GTDB lineage: Bacteria > Chloroflexota > Chloroflexia > QHBQ01 > JAICKM01 > JAICKM01. The sequence goes on from JBBRPH010000010.1 coordinate 56,083, forward strand.
AGGGCGGTGAGTGCGGCCTCGCGTAACGCCCTGATGCGGCCCGTCGGCCCCGGTCGGCTGCCCAATCGCTCCACCAGCAAGCGGCTAAAGCTGTGACCGGGCGCGCTGTAAATATCGCGCTGAATGGCCGCGCAGCTATCCAGCGTGTGCTGTGGCTGCGCTTCGATCAGAGCGCTGATACGCCGGGCGCGGTGGCCGCTGATCCACTCGCGGCTCAGGAAATAGGGATACTCCGGTCCCACGATGCGATTATTCGCTGTGACCACATAGCCGCAGGCGGGATTGTAGCTGTGCGGCATCTCGTCAAAGGGAATGGTGCCCTGCCACTCATAGGTGCCTGTCCAGCCGGGCATCGGCAGCACGCCTTGGCCCTTAGCCCGCAGCGGCACGCGGCCCAGCAAATGGTAGCCGATGTTGCCGCCGCTGTCGGCATAGACCATGTTGATGCAGGGCGCGGCCCATTCGCGCACTGCGGCCCGAAAACTAGTCCAATCGTGCGCCCGGTCCAAGTCCAGCACAGCCTGCAACGTGGGCGCAGGCGTGAGCGCGGTCCAGCGCAAGGCCAGCGCCGTGTGGAATGCCGAAGGCGGCAGAGACGCCGCATCTGCGTCTAGCTCCCCGCTCTTTGTAGCAGCGGGATCGGGGCTGAGGTCGGCCCGGCGATGCGGCAGGTTCCACAGGGTTGCGCCGGGCCGCAGCCATTTTCCGCCTTCGGGGTGCCAGTCGCCATTGATTACCGGACCGTGGCGGGTGATCAACACATCTTCGATCACGGGACGCGGCCGGCCGCGCACGCGGATGCGTTCGCTGACCACCTCGGCCCGTTCCCAGCCGTCGCCCCAGGCCACTAGCGTCGGGTCGGTCGGGTGCAATCGCTCCACATACAGGTCTTGCGCGTCCACCATCGCGTTGGTGATACCCCAGGCGCAATGCCGATTGTGGCCGATGATCAGGCCGGGGCTGCCCAGGAAGCCCGCGCCCGCCACATCGTAGCCGCCGCCCGTCAGGTGACTCAGGTGCCAGATCGAGGGTAGCAGCAGCGGCAGGTGCGGATCGTTCGCCAGTAGCGCGTGGCCGTCGGCGCTGCGCGAGGCATGGATCGCCCAGCCGTTGCTGGCCGGTATGGCGCTTTGCAGCAGCCCGCCCAGACCGGTGTGTTGCACCAAATCGCTGTACTCGGCCAGCAGATCGGCAATTGGTTCATCCAAGTCGGCCAGGTTTATACCCGGCTCGGCACTAAGGGGACCGCCGCCCGGATAGACCGGCTCCAGCGCCGCCGCCCGCTCGGCTCCCAGCGCCCGCACCAACCGGGCGCGCACCAGTTCGCTCTCCCAGTTGCCGCCCAGTCCCCAGGCCATCAGCTTGGCCCACACCAGGCAGTCACTTGGCTGCCAGGGTTCCGGTTCGTAGGCCAGCAACGCGCATTCGACCGGCAGCGCACGGTGCGCTATCGCCCAGTCCAGGTAGGCGTTGACCCCACGGCTATACGCGGCTACGGCTTCGGCGGCTTCGGCGGGCAGCACGGCGGTCTCGGCTACGGCGGAAGCGGCCAAGCGGAAGCGGCGCGCCAGCAGGTCGCTCGCCAGTGCCGGAGGCCCCAGCAGTTCGGCCAACCGTCCGGCTCCTGCCCGCCGCTGGAAATCCATTTGCCAAAAGCGATCTTGCGCCTGCACATAGCCCTGCGCGGTGAACAGGTCGGCGGCGCTTTCGGCCTGGATATGCGGGATGCCCCAACTATCGCGCAGCACCCGCACCGGCCTGCCGACCGGACAGGCCAGCGTGCCCTCAACGGGCGGCACGGCACGTTGCAGCCGGCGCTGTAGCCCCGCGCGCGCCGTCAGCGCGACAACCGGTAGGCCGGTAGCCAGCGTGGCGGCCAGTCGCCGCCGGGGCGGGCGACTCATGGCGGGCTTTCGTCGAGCCAGTGCCAGAAATTGGCCCGATAATGTGCGGCACTATACCAGCCGGCGCGCTCCGGTGGCCCATCGTACACCTCACCCATCACCGCCCAGGTGAGTTCCTGTAACGCCGTCTCCGGCCCGTCCAGCACCGCGATGTCCGCAGCTAAGCCACCCGTGAACGGTAGCCCCCGATCTAAAGTGAGCCGCGCTGATAGATCGCGCAGCGCGGCATACGCCGCAGTTCGTTCGCCTCGGTGGACCAGCCGCAGCATGGCGCGAAAATCGTCGCTCGCGGCCCGCGCTGCGGCCTCGCGTGCCGGATCAATGGCCGCAAACTCCGACACATTCAATTGGATCGTCTCTTCAGTCGGCACCTGTTGCAACTCATCAAGCAGCAGGCTGAGGATATTGAAATATTCCCATAGATAGGGATCGCTTTGCAGCACATTGATCACCCGGTCGAGGCTGTCGGTTGCCTCCCACGGGGTCGTCTCCCAGCCGCCGAAGCCGCCGGTTGGCGTATCGAGCGCGCCCGCATCGCGCAGCAGTGCCAGCCAGGCCAACGGGATGCAGCCGTTCTGTTCGAGTTCGCTATACTCGCCAATGGTCAAGTACGCCGGGTAGGGCATGGCTCGGTCTCCTTTGCCCCATTATACACCGGGCTGCGTGAAACGTGAAACGTAACGTGGAACAACGACGAGTTCTGACTTCTGAATTAACAACCGCCGACTGACGGCGGCCCACGGCTCACGGAATCGCGGTGACGGCAATCCAGGCTATATCTAGCGCACCGGGGAAAGTGGGCAGCGTCAGGCGTAACGAGTCCAGCGGGAAGCGGATCGCTGACGCGGGCACATAGGTCCAGTACACGCGCCAGTCCCCGCTGGCGTCGAGGGCCAGCGGGCGCGTGGCCGGGATGGGGGCGGCGGGGGCATCCCACGTCCAGGCGGCCGGGCGGGGCAGGCCGCCGGCGGGACTACGCAGGCATAGCGCAAGGCGCAGCCGTTGAGCTATATGCCCATCCAGCGCTAGAGGCGGCGCGGCGAGTTGCGCCGGACCACCCGGCAAGACCAACTGGGCAAACGCGCTGCCGCCCGGCGGCGGCTTGGCCCCGCCCGCCGGCCGGCAAGTGAGTGTCGCGCCGCTAACAGTCCAGCCGCGCAGGACGGCTGGATTGCAGGCGCGGTAGTCCCACACCTTGCCGGTGCTCGGAGGTACTGCGCCGATGGTAATACCGGTTAGTTCGTCCACGCTGTAAAGCTGGGTGGCGGGGTCGAAGGTCAGGCCGAGATTGTAGATGCCTGCCTGCTTGCCGGGGCCGAGCGGGATCAACAGCGCTGCTGGGTCAAGCTGCGGTACGGCGCCGGCGCGGGCGGGTTGCCCAACAAAAACCGTCAGCGCCTCGCCCAGCCCATTCAAGAACACATAACTGCCGTGATAGATCTGCGGTAGGTTTGCCACGTTGACCTGCACCCGGCGACCCGGCAGCGGCTGGATCAGCGCCCTGAGTTCGCCTGTCAGGTACTCGGTTTGGCGCGAGCTCTGCTGCCAGGGCTGCAATTGTATCCAGGTGAGCGGCGTAATCAGCAGCACCAGCGCGAGGCTGCCTCTCCCGCCCCAGCGTGCCCAGTTGTGCGCTCCCAGCGCCGTCACGATCAGGCTCGCCGCTGCGACGCAGCCACCCATGAGCGATAGATAGAGCAGCCGACTACCTGCACTCTCTGGATTGGTCGGCAGCACCAGGTTCAGCACCGGCACCAGGAACACTCCACCCCAAACAGCCGCCAGGGCCAGAATGCGCCGACAGGCCCAGCCCCAGCGCGCCAATCCCACCACCAGCGCCACGCTCACAATGGCACCGACCACTTGTACTAGCGGCAGGGGAGCCGCGCTGCGGTTTAGCGGGTTGAGCAGTTGCAAGCCCGCGCTGACCAGATTCTGCCACCAAAAGTTCTGGATGTCGGTACGCGTATCCACATAGCCGCCGATACGCCCGGAGAATGCTAGGCGAAACAGCACAAACCCCGCCGTCAGCGCGGCGAACGGCAGCACCGGCCCTACGAGTCGGCGCAAGCGCGCCCGTCCTGTGCCGGTAGGCGGGTGAGGATCGTCCATAGCCCAGGCAACCGCAAGGAGCAAGGCGGGCAGCGGCAGCACTGTCTCTTTCATTAATAAGGCGAGGGCATAAGCCGCTAGTCCCGCTATGTATAGCCGCCGTCCGCCCTCTCGTTGCCAGGCGGCGAACGCCCACACCGCTGCCAGGGCACCTACGCCGGCCCACATATCCCATTGCGCCGATAACCAAGCCACCGGCTCTGTTGACAAAGGCCAGACGGCGAACAACAACCCGGCTAGCCAACCCTGCCGTCCATCACCACTAATCGCGGTAGCGGCGCGGCCCAGCAACCAGGCCACGGTCGCGTGCAGGATCAGGCTCAGCACATGGTAGGGTAGGGCTTGGGTGCCAAACAGTGCCGTCCCCAGGTTCCAGGTGATACTGGTGCTGAGGGGCCGGTAGAACAAGCTGCCTGGCCCGCCCAGCAAGAACGGCTGCGGCCAGGGCTGACGGCTGTTGGCGAGTAGGAGGCCGAAATCGTCGCTAATAAACCAGAGCCACAACACCGGCAGCCAGGCGATCATCGCCGCTGTCGGTACTGCTGCCCATGTCCAGCCTGACACCTCCTGCGCGCGTTCGGCATTCTTCACGACGCTACCACGCAGCCACGCAGCCACAGAGCGGGACGAGAGTTTATGCGAGGAGTGAAGGTCCGTTTAATAGTCGGTACCGGCCGGCAAAGATCTAACAATTATTGCGTTCTCCGTGGCTGCGTTTGGTGCACTGATCTCTTCGCGCTATCTTACTCAAGAAAGGCTCTGCTGTGCAACTGCAATTGCGGGGCTGCTTACAGTGTGTCGGCATAAGGGCGCTATAATGGCGGCACCGGTCCGCGCTAGGTGGTGCCGCTTGTTTACATAATTAGCGATTGGGTAAACTTCACGCCCCCCGCCGGCTAGCGCGACGGGGGGCGTGCTGTGCGTCGGCACGGTGATTTGTGAGGAACCGCGTAGCACAGCGGAAGCGCGCCTGACCGCTGCGGCGGGCAAACTCTACGGTCCTGCCACCACCACCTACCTGATCCTGCGGCCCGCTGTTTGACAAGCGCTGCTGCCTGTGATAAGATCCGATGGCCCGCTGCATGGCGGTCGGCTGAGGTGTAGAGCGCAGGAGAGGAGTCGCAGTGGCAGATTTACAGGGGCGCGTGGCGCTCGTAACCGGGGCGGGGCGCGGGATTGGGCGGGCGGCGGCGTTGCGGCTGGCCGCTGACGGGGCCACCGTGGCCGTCAACTATAATGCCGGCGCCGCGCCTGCCGCCGAAGTGGTCAGTATAATTGAAGCGGCCGGCGGCCAAGCCCTAGCGATCCAGGCCGATGTGAGCGATTCGGCGCAGGTGGACGCAATGGTCGCCCGTGTGACTAAAGAGTTAGGCGGGTTGCACATCCTGGTCAGTAACGCCGGTATCACCCGCGATAACTTGCTGATGCGGATGAGCCAGGCCGAATGGGACGATGTGCTGAACACCAACCTGCGTGCCACCTATTTCCTAGTCAAAGCCATCAGCCGCCAGATGGTGCGCCAGCGCTACGGGCGCATCATAGCGATCTCGTCGGTAGTCGGGTTGACCGGCAACGTCGGCCAAGCGAATTACGCGGCGGCCAAAGCAGGATTGATCGCCTTCATCAAAAGCGTGGCGAGTGAATTTGCGGCACGCAATATCACCGCTAACGCGATCGCGCCCGGCTTCATCGAGACCGATATTACTGCGGGCCTGTCTGACGAGGTGAAGAAGGCCATTCTGGGTCGCATCCCGTTGGAACGCTACGGGCGGCCCGACGAAGTAGCTCATGCCATTGCGTTTTTAGCCAGCGATGCCGCATCCTACATTACCGGCCAAGTATTGAACGTAGACGGTGGCATGGTGATGTTTTAGCGAGAAGAGACCTATGCGTAGAGTCGTCCTAACCGGTTTGGGAGCCGTGACCCCGGTGGGCAACACAGTTCCGACGATGTGGAATGCACTAACGGCCGGGCGTTCCGGTGTAGCGCGTATCAGCCTGTTCGATCCCAGTCCGTTTGAGGTGCAGATTGGGGGTGAGATCAAAGACTTCGACGACTCAATTATCCCGCCTAAAGAGGCGCGGCACATGGATCGTAGCGTGCAGTTTGCGGTGGTAGCCGGACACGAAGCGCTGCGTGACGCGGAGTATCGGATTACCGCCGAGAATGCAGCGCGCACGGGTATCATCGTCGGCACGGCAGCCGGTGGGTTGAACACGATCCTAGCCCAATAAAAACTGCTGGAAGAGCGCGGGCCGCGTCGCGTCAGCCCCTTCTTCCTGGCGAATATGCTGCCCGACAGTGCGACCGGCCACTTGGCAATCACGTTCGGTGCCCGCGGCCCCAATATGGCGATTGCCTCGGCCTGCGCGACCGGCGCACACGCCATCGGGGAAGCCTGGGAGACGATCCGCCGGGGCGATGCCGATGCAGTGCTGGCCGGCGGCACCGACGCAGTAATTGTGCCGCTAGTGCTGGCCGGCTTCAACGTCATGCGCGCGCTGGCCCACGCCGCCGACCCAACCCAGGCGTGCAAACCGTTTGATGCAGAGCGCAACGGCTTTGTGCTAGCTGAAGGTTGCGGCTTGGCCTTGCTGGAAGACCTCGAAGCGGCCCAGCGGCGTGGCGCACGTATCTACGCCGAAGTGGTCGGCTATGGTTCCAGCAACGATGCTTACGACATGGCCGGCCAATCGGAGACAGCGGAGGCCGGGGCAACGATGCTGCGGATGGCGTTGCACAAGGCCGGTATCACCCCCGATACGGTAGACTTTGTGTGCGCGCACGGTACCGGTACGCCAATCAACGACCGCGTGGAGACACTGGCGCTCAAGCAAGTGTTTGGCGCGCACGCGCCCAAGTTGTCTGTTTCTTCCTTCAAGTCCATGACCGGCCACATGATGGGCGCGTCTGGCGCGCTGGGCGTGCTGGTTAGTGTTCTAGCGATCCGCGATAGCTGTATCCCACCGACGATCAACTATCACACGCCCGATCCGGCCTGTGATCTGGACTACACGCCGAATACCGCTCGTAACCGCGCCGTCCGGGTCGCCGTCAGTAACGCGGTGGGTCTCGGTGGTCACAATGCTTGCTTGGTGGTGCGGCAATACGATGGGGCGTGCTGAGTGCTGAACTACGGTTAGTAGCACGTGTAGAGGTAGATGCGGGCACTAGCCGGCACGCACTACACGCAAAACGCAGCACTCTACTCTGAAGGGATGGGGAATGTATACAGACGCACACCGGGTGGTGGTGACCGGTCTGGGGGCGATTACGCCGATTGGCCTAAGCGCGCCCGAATATTGGCGCAACCTCTGCGCCGGAATGTCGGGCGCAGGACCGATCCGGGCCTTCGACGTGAAGGACTATCCCATCAGAATCGCCTGTGAAGTCAAAGACTTTGATCCGGTCCAATACATGGAGGCCCGCGACGTGCGCCGCACCAGTCGCTTCGCCCATTTTGCTGTGGCGGCGGCCGCACAGGCATTAGCCGATGCCCACTTCACGATCAGCGACGCGAATGCCGATATGGTGGGTGTGGCCTTCAACACCGGCGCAGGTGGCCTCGTGGACATGGCTAACGAAGTGTTGCTGATGGAACGCAAAGGCATGAACCGTGTTAGTCCGTTTTTTGTGCCGTCTATGATCCCGAATATGGCATCCGGCCAGGTGTCGCTACAATTCGGGGCCAAAGGCCCGGTGCTGACCTCTGTCGCTGCGTGCGCCAGCAGTGTTTATGCCTTTATTGACGGCTTCCACCTGATCGGACGCGGCGAGTGCGACGTGGTAATCGCCGGCGGCACTGAGGCGACCATGACCCCCATCTCCATCGCTGGGCTGGGCAATATGCAAGCCCTGTCGCGCAATACCACGCGCGCGCCGCAGGCGGTCAGCCGGCCGTTCGACCGGGAACGCGACGGTTTTGTGCTAGGCGAAGGCGGCGGCGCGGTGATTCTCGAATCATTGGCCCACGCCCAGGCACGCGGCGCATACATCTATGCCGAGGTATTGGGAGGGGCACAAACCGGCGATGCTTACCACATCACTGCCCCCGCACCGGGCGGCGTAGGTGCGGCGCTGGCGATGAGTCGGGCGCTGCAATACGCCGGACTGCCGCCGACTGCGGTGGATTATGTAGCGGCGCACGGCACCAGCACTCCACTGAACGATGTGGCTGAGACGCGGGCTATCCATCGCACGTTCGGCGACCATGCCGCCAAACTGGCGATCAGCTCCAATAAATCTATGATCGGGCATTTGTTGGGCGGTGCCGGCGTGATGTCGGCTATCGCCGCTATCCTGGCCCTCCGCGATCAGATCGCTCCGCCGACGATCAACTATGATACACCCGACCCGGAGTGCGACCTCGATTATGTACCTAATAACGCCCGCCCAATGCCGATCCAGGTCGCGATGATCAACGGCTTCGGCTTCGGCGGCCAGAACGGGGTTGCCCTGTTCCGCCGCTTCCCCACCGGTGGCTGATACCCCCGGCCCGGTCGAAACCGGCGTAAGCATCCTGCTGGCAAGTGCCGACCCGCAGGTGGTAGCCGCCGCGACACCGGTGTTGCAGGCGGCAGGCTACCGCCTCCAGGTCGTCGGCACCGGCCCCGAAGTGTTGCATTATGTGGACGATCAGGCCGTAGATCTCTACCTGATCGACCCTGATCTGCCGGGCATCAGTGGGCTACGCGTTGCCCGCCACTTGCGTGCCGGTTACGGCATCCCACGCGCCCATATTATCGTCCTTTACCCCGCTGTTGCGCCGCTGGACTATCCCGTGGAGTTTCAGGCGCAGGATATTCTGATCACGCCTTTCACCGGCGTGGAACTGATCCTTTGTGTGATGCGGCACCTGACGGAGGATGGGAGGAGTGATTAGTCTTCAGCCTAGTGATTCATCTTCTTCGTGCAGCCGGTCGCGCAGCGCTTCGGCCACCACTAGTGGATCGGTCAGCAAGCGGAAGTGGCTGCCGGGCAGTTCCAGTATCGGCCACCCTAATGCCCGCGCGCGTGCTGCTGCTGGGGTATACGCTGGGCTGAATTGCATATAGGCGCACGGTGCATCGGGCCAACCGGCAAATACCGGGATTGGCTCCTCGTAGACGGCTAGGGGTAGGAGTTCGGCCACAAAGCGCCGCCGTAGATCCGAATCGGGGATTGCTGCGGCGAGATCCGCTGCGGTCCAGATGGGCAACAAGCCCGCCGTATCCGCCGCACCGCGAAACTCAATTGCTGCAGCAGGGTCTTCGGCGGCGAACAGATCGAGGCGGCTGCGCCCATCCACCGGCAAATCGGAGTCTACAAACACATAACCGGCTACAGGGCGACCCAGCGCCGCACGCACCGCCGGCAGCAACACGCCCGCCCCACTATGGCTCACCAGCGTCGGTGCGCTAACCCCATAGCCCGCTGCCTGGACGGCCGCAACCACCGCCGTCACATGGCCGACCCAGTAGGGCGGCTCCAGTGACGGGACACGTAACGACGGCACTACCACGCGCTCACCGCGTCGTCGCAACTCAGTCGCCACCGGCTCCCATGTTAGCGGTCCCACCAGCGGGCTGTGGATCAGCACAAAAATTGGTCCAACTTCCATGCCGTAGCCCTTTACAATCGTAGGGGGTAGATCATGTCCTGCATGGATTAACCGGGATCAGCCGGCATGACCACGCGGAAACGGGGCTGACGTGATTGGCGGGTAGTCCAGTTGATCGGCCGTGCGGAGCCAGTCGTCGGGCACCTGCAACAGCAGCACCGGCAAGCGTGCCCAGTCCTCCATCGCGGTCAACAGACGGCGGTTGATCGAATGGCCCGTCGCTACTTCGTCGGTGTGCGCACCCGCACCGGGGGCATTATCGGCCCAAAAGCTGCGCGGCCCCAACACCGCCAGCACTGGGGTCGCCTCCACCGGTACGCCCAGCGCATCCGCAAAACCCGCCGTTGCGACCACCGCTGCCCAATTGCGCAGGCTATCTAACAATGCCTCCCATAGCCAGCGGCGCACCGTCGTCTTGGTATTAACACACACCAGGATCGCGCGCCGCCCGCGCTCATCGTAGCAGAGCAGATCGATTGGGTAACGTTCGCTGCCTGCCTCGTAGAGCGGATAGTGCGCTGTCAGAATCTCTTGCCCCTCGGCCGCTAGGTAGGCGCGGTTCGTAGCGATGGCGTGGGCCAGGAACGCCTCCGGTTCCTGTGGGGTGGGTGGCGGCGTGCCGGCCTGAAGCCGAAGCACTTGCTCCACCGGTAGCACGCTGAACCGTCCCCGTTCGGCTTCGCGGCTGCGGTCGAGCAGGCCGCTGAATCCATCGGGCGTTTGCAGCATCGTGGTCAGTGCATCCTGGCGCGCTTTTTGCTGCTCCTTGCTGCTCATAGCCGTCAACTGGGCCAGGGTAAGAGTTGGTGCGGCGGCGCTACTGCGGCGAGATCGGGGAGGGGCAGCGGCCGCCGGGCGCGCCACACTAGGGATGGCTGCACGTGCACGCGGCGCGCCTGTTTCGACGGTCTGTGGCACGATGGGACCGGTGCGGCGGCGCGGCGGCGGTTCCGGCGTGCGCGGCGGCAGCGTCATGTTGCTCAAGATGCGCTGCTGGATGGCGATGTTCAGTGTCTCTTCCAGTCCATCGGCATAGCGCACCTGCATTGTGGGCGGCGTGACAGTCAGCACGGTAAACGTGCCTTTGCGGTTGGTGTAAGTTAGGCCCGGTTGGAACTCGGTTAGCGTCACGTTTGCTTCTTCCCTCCTCGGCTGCGGGGTGGCGGCTCCGGGGTGCGCGGCGGCAACGTCATATTGCTCAAGATGCGCCGCTGGATCGTCGCATCCAATGTCTCCTCCAAGCCGTCCTCGTAGCGCACCTGGATGGTCTTCGGCTGGATGTCCAGCACGGTGTAGGTGCCTTTGCGATTAGTGTATTGTTGCCCTTTGACGAACTCGATGGTCTCTACGCTCTCGTACATTCGGGAACCCCTTTCTGTGTTAGGCTACAGCCAATTGCGTAAAACGTAGTGCGTAATACGTAAATGGTTAGGCACTCGCAAGTTTGTAGCGGCCGCAGTTCGTAACCGCAAATAACGCATTGCTTATCAACTTCCGGCTATCCACGCAGTACGCCACACGTTTCACGGCTCCGGTGGGCGTGTATAGCGATGCTTCAAGCCGGGAGCGAACCACGCCGGGTCGCCCATCGCGTGCAGAGTGACGAGCGGAGTTTGCGCCTCCGGCGGTACATAAGCGGCGAACTCCGAGTTTTGCCGCCGCACGCCGGCGACGATAGACGCACCGATCAGCACAGGTAAGTCCCCGGTTGCAGCGGGGGTCAGGCCCGGCGCAAGTTCAACCCGTACCGCTACCCGCTCGCGCCGCTGCTCGTCGTGTGTCACATACATCACAAACTTGCCGCTCACATGGTCGCGGATAGCGGCAGCTTCGAGACCGGCTTGCACGTTTTCCGGGTAAATGTTTGCACCGTAAAACGAGATCGTGAAATCGCTACGGCCAAACAGATAGACGAACGGCAAATCGGTCGCTCCAGCCGCGCAGCCGGCGGTCGTCAACTCCGCCAAAGGGTCATAAGCCCCTGCGTGACACCACGCCAGCAACTCGGCTGCCGCTAGCAAACCACCGCTGTCATGGATATTATAGCGTATTAGCGGGGTGCCCGTCGCCGCTGTGAAGACCAATTCGCCCTCGATTTGTTCAAAATAGCGCAACGCCGGGTCATATTGCAGCAATGTGGGCAAGCGCGGTGCGCCGAATAACGCTGCGGCGCGGTCGGGGTGCGCCGCAGCATGACGCCGTACTGCCACGGACAACGGCCATTCGTGACCCAATACCGCCGCATCCGCCGAGCCATAGAGCGCTGCGCTGTCGGCCAGGGGCCGTCTAGCCCCAGCCAGTTCCAGCACATGGGTGCGCCATTCTTCGCTAAACACCTCGCCCGCGAAGATCATCTTAATCCCATAGCGCGCCCAGTCTACGCCTGCTGCACGCCCGGCGTCCAATACGTCTTTGATGAACGGCGGATAACCGGCCAGCACCACCTGCTCAAACTGTGGCCCCAACTCGCGCACAGCGCGCAGGATCTCGTCGCGGTTCAGCCCCGGCGTGATCAGCGTGATCGGGTAGCCCTTCTGCGCCACCAACGCGGTCGCTTGCAAGGTGAAAGTGCCTGCTATCCAAGTGCCCATGACAAAGCAGACCACCACTAGCGTGCGCCGCCGGTCGGCCTCGAAGCCGTAGCGATAGATTTCTTCAAAGCTCGTTGCCGTCGCCAGTTCCTGCCCGATGCCGCGCGGCCAGAAAAACGGCTGCCCGGTGGATCCTGACGACACTGAGATCATGTGCAGCCCGGTTAACGTGCCGTCCCAGCAGAGGTCGGCCAGCGGATACCGGCGCAAATAGCCGGCTTTGTCCATGATCGGCACGCGATCCCAGTCGCCGATTGTCTGCACGGTCGCGGGGTCGCAGCCCGCCCGCGCCAAAAAATCGCGATAGGCCGGCACCCGCCGCGCCGCTGCCTGAAACAGCGCCAGCGCCCGCTCCGCGCCCACTTGTGCGCGCTCCGCCGCCGATGCGTTCCCCAATGCGGGCAACGGCGTTTCTAAAAACCGGCGGTATGCCTCAGCAACCGATCCAGATTGGTCCATCCGGCGCTCTCCCATAGATCAGAAGTACTCAGTGCCGGTATGAGTAAACGCCCAGAGTATTCGCTGCTAACGGATTTGCGCGTCCGGCCGCAGTAACGCCTCAAAGCCGGCTTGGATAAAATGTCGGTCACTGGTCAAGGCTTGTGTCACACCTCGTTCGCGCATAACTATAAAAGAGACACAGTCCACCAATCCCCATTCTTTATCCAGAAAGGATTGATATAGAGCAATTGCTTTTTCTAATAATGGTGAGGTGACATATACAACTTCTACATCATCTGCACTGAGGAACCGTTTAATCGTTTCTGCCGCTGCTTTTTTGTGGGTACGTGCTAGGCTATTTCCAACCTCAAAGAAAACGGCATTGGTGATAAGCAAAGGACGGCCTCTGATTTGTCTAAACAGGTGAACAGCGTGTATATGATAATGATCACGCTCGTTAATCAAGGCCAGAATGAAAGCGCTATCAACAAAGATCAGGTCCGTCATCTGTGTCCCTGCCCATGTAACGTTCGAAGTTGGTAGATAAATCTTCCGGCCCCTGAATGCGAATATCTTCCAGCGCATCATAGATGCTTTTGAAGGAGGTTCGCTGGTGGGCCGAGATCATTTGTTTTACTATAACATAGAGTTCATCAAGTTGTTCATCGCTCATACGGCCTAGTTCAGCTTGAATTAATTCTCGTGTATCTACTGTCACAAGCATCACCCCCTACCCTTATGATACGGCAGTCGTTGCACTGCATAGTGCCTACCACAAACCAGGGACAATCAGTGGAAAGTCAAACGGCCCCCTCAGTCCACCGGTGCGCCCCAACTTTCGCGCATCTCACCGAACATTCGGCCGTAGCGGCCCAGTCGATCGATTACTTCGTTTAGTGCTTGGTAGTCTTTTTTGCGGCCGGCGGCTTTCAGTTCGTCACGTAGCGCGACGAGCAGTTCATAGGCTTCGCTGATCTTTTCTTCCGCGCCCAGCAACTTTTCGGTTATTTCATCATTATCCATAGAGTAGTAGAAACCTCTCTTTCAGCGGGAACCGGCGGCGTAACGGCAACGTCTCTCTAATAAGCGATCTACGGCCGTGTCCGCTATAATGAAGCGACGACGCAGTGGCGGCATCCCTTTTCTGAATTGTAGCACACGGCACAAGCAACGGCAATTGTCGGCCCCGCCTGCGCGCGGGTTATGGAGGTAAATAGATGGCAAGCGACACCGCGACCCCTCAACCCCAATCTCCCGCGCCGCGTAACCGGCGCACTTTGGTGCTGCTCGGCGTGATCCTGGTGGTCATTCTGGGCGGGGCCGTCACCTTCGGCTTGCTGCGGAACACGGCACCGCTTCCGCTCGTGCCGCCCACTCTGACTGCGCCGCCCCTCGCCGGCACCGCGACTGCCGCCCCGCCGGCACCGACTCAGGTAATTAGCCGCCTCGACCCGCCGACCCGCGATCCTAGCCGGCCCACCCCGCCGGCGGTGCCGACGGTGCTATATAGCTATAATGGCAATGGCGGCCCGCACGTCAGCGGCATTACCGCCGGCGTGGGCATGGCCGGCTATGATCTGGCTGGAGCCGTGCCGGTGGCGGTGTCCTTCTCCACCGCGATGGATCACAATGCTGCCCAAGCTGCTTTCGCCCTGGCCGATGGAGCGGGCAAGGCAGTGCCGGGCGCATTTGCTTGGCCGGCGGACCAAACGCTGGTTTTCACGCCTAGCTTGGCCTTGGCTCCCAGTACCGCCTATACGATAACGGTCGGCAACGCGATCACTGTGGACGGGCAGCCGTTAGCCGCTGCCGCCGCGCACTTCAGCACCGCACCGCCCGCCGGTATTCTGCGGACGCTGCCCGCGCCCGATACGCGCCGCGTGACCACCGATACGCTGATCAGCATCCAGTTCACCCGCCCGCTGATCCCCCTGACCGCGCTCGATGCCCAACCCGATGTGAGCCGCTGGGTAAGTATCCAACCGGCGGTGGTCGGGCGTTTTGTTTGGCTCGGCACAGCCACGCTTGGCTTCCGCCCAACCGCCGGCTTCCGCCCGTCCACGACGTACCAAGTAGATGTGCAGACCGGGCTGCCCGATGCGGGCGGTGTAGGCATCAGCAAAGGGTTGAGTTGGCAGTTCACCACCATCCAACCCGATCTGGTCAGCGTGTCGCCGCCCAACGGCGCGGGCAATGTGGACCTGGATGCGCCGCTGGTGGTCACGTTTAACCAGCCGATGGACCACGCCGCCGTCGAAGCCGCGCTGCGCGTGGCCGATGTGCAAGGGCGTTTCAGTTGGTCGCCGGCGAGCGATGTCTTCACCTACACGCCCGCCGCTCTGTTGCCGTTCAACAAGCGCATCCTGGTCCACCTCGAAGGCAGCCTTAAGCCCGCGCAGGGCGAGGGGGTGCAGGCCGACCCCAAGACGCAAGCCTGGACATTTAACACTGTCGAGCAGACGCACATGATCGGGAGCGAACCGGCGAAGGACCGCGACAACGCACCCGCTAGCAATCTGGCCGTCTACTTCAACAACGGCCTGGCTCCCGGTCAAGACTTCGGTAGCTTGATTACCATAGACCCGCGCCCGGCGGGTTTCCTCGGCCAGTGGCAGGTGGAGCCGCAAGGCCGGGTCGTCATGACCGATCACATTACACTGGCCCCGGACACCAGCTATCAGTTCACCATCAAGCCCGGCCTCAAAGACCGCTACGGCGCGGCGGTCAAAGCCGAGCAATGGACCGCCAAAGTCGGCCCCCCGCCGCCCGACATCCGCTTGCTGGGCGGGCAGTTCCAGCCGGTGGTGGCCGATGCGCCCGTGCGTTTGCGCGTCGAAGCGCCCAACCTCGATAGCTTCACTCTCAACCTCTATCAGTTAAGCGAAGCCGATATGCGGAGCCTAGTGCGCGACTATAAGCAGCAGGTGCCGGGCAGCCGCAAGCGCAGTTGGACGGTGCAGGTGCCCGGCGGCAAAGGCCCGGCCCAAGCCTTCACCATTCCGGTGGCCCTTGACGGCACCGGCGACCGCCTGCCCGCCGGCTACTGGGTGTTGGAAGCAACCGCGCCCGCCCCTAGTTACATGGGACCGGAGCCGCTGCACGATTACGCGGTGTTTGTCGCCGGTCACACTGCGCTGACCATGAAGCAGGACGGCGGTAATCTGCTGGTTTGGGCGGTGGACTACGGCAGCGGCAAACCGAAGGCCGGCTACCCCCTGCGCGCCACGCTTTGGGGTGACCAGGGCAGCACTGCGCCCAGCATAAGCGGCACGACCGGCGCGGACGGCACCGTTCGCTTGCAACTGCCGCCGCCGACCAATACGAATAACTACAGCAGTGCCGTCTTCTCCGGCAGCCCCAACGACACGGCGCTGGTCGTCTCCGGCTGGGCGCAGGGCATCCAGCCCTACGACTTCGGCCTGAACGGTGACGGTAGTAACCAGGGCCGCTCTACTGCCGCTGCCTATCCATACCGTGCCGCAGTCTATACCGACCGTCCGATCTATCGCCCCGACCAGAAAGTGTACTTCCGTGGCGTAGTGCGGTTGGATGACGATGTGCGGTACAGCCTACCGCTGGCCGGTCTAACGGTCCGCATCCAGGTCCATGCCAACGCAAAGGGCGACCAAACGATCTACGACGGCGCGGCCACACTGTCGCCCGGCGGCACCTTTAACGGTGAGTTCCTGCTGCCGAAAGACGCACCGACCGGTAGCTACAATCTAATGTTCAGCGCGCCCAATGAGCCGATTCGGGCAGAAAATCTAGGCAGCGCCTACTTCAGCGTCGAAGAATATCGCAAGCCCGACTTCCAGGTGAACGTCACCCCCGCGCACCCCAGCGTCATTGCCGGCGACCCGCTCACGGCGACCGTCGCCACCAGCTACTACTCCGGCGGCCCGCTGGCCGGGGTGACCACCACGCTGACCCTCCAGGCCAGCCCCTACTACTTCGCCTGGAGCGACCCAGCTACCCAGGAGACCTACAGTTTCAACAACTACGAAGACCAATGGTGGGTTTACAACCGTGGTCCGGGCACCGATCAGCCGGTCTGGAAGAAAACGTATCAAGCGCGTACCGGGGCCGACGGCACGTTGACGGTGGACCTGAGCAGCCCAATCACCACGACCGATCATAGCAAAACCGTGCAGGTGGAAGCCGAGGTGCAAGACCTGAGCAACCAGACGGTCGCCAGTCGTGCTAGCGCCGTGATCCACCAGGGCCAGTATTACGTCGGCGTGGCGGGGGGGCAAGCACTGGCGACCGCCCGGCAGCCGATCACGGTTAGCCTGCGGACCATCGCTCCCGATGACAGCGCCGCGAGCGGCGGGCGGGTGCAGCCAAACGTAGCCGTCCATGTGCGCTATATCCGCAGCGACTGGCAGCGCGTGCCGCAACCCGGTGCCGCCTACGGCTACGAATGGCAGCCCGACGATAAGCTGATCGGCGAGGCCGACGCGACCACCGACGCGCAAGGCCGCGCCACGCTACAGTTCACCCCACCCGCCGGCGGCAACTACCGCATCGAAACAAGCAGCACCGACGCGCGGGGTCACGCCGTTGGCAGCCGCACGAGCTTGTGGGTGAGCGATCCCGATGCGGGCAGCGTCTCCTGGCGCACCGATAACCCCAATGTACTCAAGCTGGTGGCCGATAAGAAGCAGTATCAGATCGGCGACACGGCGCACATCCTAGTCACGTCGCCGTTCACCCAAGCCACGGGCCTGCTGACGGTCGAGCGCGGGCACTTGCGCCGCGTGCAAGTGGTGGACCTGCGCGGCGGCGCGCCGACCGTAGATGTGCCGCTGGAAGCGGGCGACTTGCCCAACGTCTATATCGGCCTGACCCTGATCGGCTTCGACCCGGCCGGTCCTGACGCGGCAGCTAAAGCGCCGCAGCCGATCATCCCGGCTATGAAGCAAGGCTTTGTTAACCTCGCATTAGACACTAGCCCGCAGAAGCTGACCGTCAGCATCGAGCCGCAGGGCCAAACCTTCAAGCCGGGTAGCACCGCGCCGGTCGTGATCCACACACGCGGTGCAGACGGCCAGGGGCAGCCCGCGCGCGTCTCGCTGGCCGTAGTAGACGAGGCGATCTTCGCCCTAGCCGGTGACAATAGCGCTAACCTGCTGGGCACCTTCTACGGCGAACGCGGCCTCAGCGTGGGCACGGCTAGTTCCTACACCTCCGGTGGGGTGGCGCTGCCTATACGCCATGGCTATGTCAGCGGCCTGGACCAACTGCCCGCGACAGGCGGTGAAGCCGATGTGGCCGCCCCCGCCGCAGGCGTAGCAGCGGGCGCAGCACGGACCGCCAATAGCGCCCAGACCCAGTCTAAAGCGGTCGGTGGTCAAGCGCCAGTCAAGATCCGCAGCGACTTCCGCGACACGGCTTTCTGGCAGGCCGAGATCACGACCGATGCGAGCGGCACGGCCACCGTGCAGGTGCCCTTGCCCGACAACCTGACCACCTGGCGACTGAGCAGCCAGGCGGCGGGGGCCGACGCACAACTCCACGTCGGCGCGGGCAGCGTGCCGCTCACCGTCACCCAGCCGCTGCTGCTGCGGCCGGTTGCGCCGCGCTTCCTCGTCGTCGGCGATCAGGCCGCGCCGCAAGCGATCATCCGCAACGGCACCGCCGGCCCGCTCACCGTTGCAGTAAACATGACCGTGACCGGCGCGGCCGCCTATAGCATGAACCGCGACTCCAGCCGCACCCTGACCATCCCCGCCGGGCAGCAGGCGGTCGAGACCTGGGCAGTGGAAGTGAGCAACGGCGTGACGGTCACGCTGCACTACACCGTGCGCGCCACCGCCGGCCTGCCGCCCGGCGAAGCCGCATTGGGCGACGCAATTGACGTGACTATCCCGGTCCACCCACTCGTCGCGCCCGAAGCGGTCGCCACATCGGGCGAGGTGGGTGACGCGGCCACGGAAACGATCTTCCTGCCCTACGGTATCAACCCACAATTGGGCGAACTGGTCGTCTCTATCGCGCCGTCGCTGGCGGCGGGCACCGTAGACGGCATCCGCTATGTGCAAGCGTTCCCCTACGAATGCACCGAGCAGACCGTCAGCCGCTTCTTGCCGTTGATCACGCTGGACAAAGTCTACGCCGACCAGGGCGTAACCACGCCCTTCCGGGGCCAATTACCCGACATCATGAGCCACGCGCTCACCCGGCTGACCGAGTTGCAGCGGGCCGACGGCGGCTGGGGTTGGTGGGAGAACGACTTGACGAGCAACCCGTTCCTCACCGCCTACGCGCTACAAGGCTTGGCCGCCGCCCGCGATGCCGGCTACAAGCCGAACGGCGACCAAATCCAACGCGGGCGCGACCGCTTGCTCGCCTTCCTGAACGAGACCGCGCCTAACGGCCTGGATACACAGTACAACACGAATCAACGCGCCTATCTGCTCTATGTACTGACCTTGCTCAATCCCGACGCGGCGAAAGCCGATGCCGGTGATCAACCCGACCGCATCTTGGCCCAGCAGGCGCGCCTCAGCAATCATGCTGCTGCTTGGCTTGCTATCGCTTTGCACCGCATGGGCCGCGATAGCGATGCCCAGGCACTGCTTAACCGCCTGACCGCCGCCGCCAAGCAGACCAGCACCCTGGCCCACTGGGAAGAAGACACGGTGGACTACTACATGATGGCGACCGATACCCGTGCCACCGCACTGGCGCTTGATGCGTTGGTGCAACTCGACCCGCAGAACGCGCTGATCCCCAAGACGGTGCGCTGGCTGATGGCCGCTAACCGCGAGGGTCACTGGCTCTCGACTCAGGACACCGCGATTACGCTGATTGGTCTAGCCGACTATATGCGCGCATCGAAAGAACTGTCGGCCGATTATCAGTGGGACGTGCAATTGTTCGGCAAGGCATTGGGCAGCGGCACCGCTAATCGTAGTACGCTAACCCAGACGGTGACGTTGACCGCGCCGGTCAGCCGGCTGCCGCTGAACGTGGCCGGGCCGCTGACCATCACGCGCACCAACCAGACGGGCAAGCTGTATTATCAGGCTAGCTTGCGTTACTACCTGCCGGGGCAGGGCATCAAGGCGCGCAGCGAGGGGCTGGCGATCACGCGACAGTACTACCGAATGCCCGTCCCCGGCAGTGGCGGGCAGCCCGAACGCACCGACCACATCGCGGCGGGCGATCTGGTGAAAGTGCGTCTCAGCCTCGTGGTGCCGGATACCAGTTACTACTTGATGGTCGAAGATCCGCTGCCTGCCGGCCTGGAAGCAGTGAACGGCTCACTGAACACCACCGCCGACAGCGAACGTCCGCCCGCTCCGCAGGGCACCGTCGGCGACGCAAGCGGCGGCGTGCCGGGCGCGGAGCGCGGCACGAGTCCTGGTATCGCCGGCGGCGTGGGCTACTTTCCCTGGTGGCGCTACTGGGGACCGTTCAGCCGCGTCGAGGTGCGCGACGACCGCGTGGCGCTGTTCGCCGATAGTGTCGCGCCGGGCACCTACAGCTACGAATACTTTGCCCGCGCCACGACACCGGGCACTTACATGGCCCAGCCGGCGCAGGCCAAGCTTCTCTACTTCCCCGATGTGTTTGGCCGTAGCGACGGCGGCGTATTCACGGTAGATATAAAGTAACCGTAAGTCTATCCCGTAAACGCGACGAAGGCCCACGATTCTGTGATCGTGGGCCTTCGTCGCGTTTGTGCAGGAAATTAACGCGGCAAAATTAGCCGGCCAGTTCGGCCTTCAGGTGGATCGCCACACCCTGGCGTAGCGCGTTCGACACCGGGCAGCTCCGCTCAGCTTCGGCGGCAATGCGGGCAAAATCATCCTGCGTTACGCCCGGCACACGCCCGCTCAGGTGCAGCTCCATTGTGCTGATCTGGAAGCCACCACCCTCTTTGGGGTCCAACGAACAGACGGCTTCCACCGTCAACTCTTCCGGCTTGTGGCCGGCCTGGGTTAGCGCGTGCGACGCCGACATGACATAGCACTCGGCGTGCGCGGCGGCCAGCAGTTCTTCGGGATTGGTCTTGCCGGCGGTGCCTTCGGCGCGGGCGGCCCATGAGAGCGGCAAGTCCTTGAGCGCATTACTGCCGCTGGTCAGGGTGCCGCTGCCTTGCGCGAGGTTGCCGTGCCAAGTGACGTGTGCGTTGCGTTTAATCGTTGCCATTAGAATACATCCTCCTGTAGTGATTGCCTGTCAGCATAAAGAATAGCCACTTCCTACTTCTTAGCGGACGCGACCACGGCAGTATAACGCATGGGCTGCGCCGTGCGGCCTCTTTGCGGTAGTGTATAATAGGGAGTAATCTGAGATCGTTGGGAAGGAGAACCCGTATGACACGTTTGCCTACTGAAGATAGCGCTGCGATTCTACCCGAACTGATCGAGTTTCTGCGGATTCCTTCGGTCAGCACCTTGCCTGAACATAAGGGTGATGTGCAGCGCGCCGCCGAATGGGTAGCCGACTACTTACGCCGGGCGGGGCTAGACCATGTGGCGGTGATCCCTACGGCGGGGCACCCGTTGGTCTACGCCGATTGGTTACACGCAGCCGATCAGCCTACGGTGCTGATCTACGGCCATTACGATGTGCAGCCTGCCGATCCATTGGCTGCCTGGCACAGCCCGCCGTTCGAGCCGACGGTGCGTGACGGCAACATCTATGCACGCGGTGCTGCCGACGATAAGGGCCAGGTCTATATCCATTTGCGCGCTGTGGCCGGGTTGCTGGCCGAGGGTGGTCTGCCGGTCAATGTGCGCTTCCTGATCGAAGGCGAAGAAGAAGTGGGCAGTGCCGGCCTTACAGCCTATATCCAGGCCAACCCCACCGCGCCGGCGTGCGATGCCGTTCTGATCAGCGATACCCCGATGTTTGCGCCGGGCCGGCCGACAATCACCACTGGGCTGCGTGGTGCGGTGTTCACCGAGCTGACGGTGGAAACCGGGCGGCAGGATGTCCACTCCGGTCTCTACGGCGGGGCCGCGCCCAACGCGATCGGCATTCTGTGCGGCATCATTGCCGGGCTGACCGACGCGGCGGGGCGTGTGACGCTGCCCGGCTATTACGACGCGGTGCGCTCGCTCACCGCCGCCGAGCGCGAGTCGTGGGCAGCCTTGCCCTTTGATGCCGAAGCCTACCGCGAAGCCGAGATCGGCGCGCCTACGCTACTGCCCGATGCCGAGTTCAGCATCTTGGAGCGCGTCTGGGGCCGACCAACCTTCGACGTGAACGGCATTGAAGGCGGTTATAGTGGCGCGGGCAGCAAAGCGATCATTCCCGCTCGCGCTCAGGCTAAACTTAGCTTCCGCTTGGTGCCCGATCAAGATCCCACTGCCGTGATCGCCGCCTTGCGGGCGCACGTGGCCGAACTCTGTCCGCCCAGCGCTACGGTGCATTGGGGCGAGACCCACGGTGCCCCGGCCGTATTGCTGGCGACCGACTCGCCGGCGATGCAGGCGGCCCGCGCAGCCCTGGCCGAGACCTTCGGCTGTGAGCCGGTGTTGACGCGCATGGGGGGCTCGGTGCCTATTGTGTTGCTGTTCCAGATGGTGCTTCACGCTCCCTGCATCATGCTCGGCTTCGGCTTGCCCGATGACAATCTGCACGCGCCCAACGAAAAAATGCACCTGGCAAACATTACGGACGGCATCCTCGCAGTGCGGGCCTTCTTGCGGCGACTGGCCCACTAGGCGCGCATGGCGGCGGAAGAAGTAGATGTTGTGGTGGTCGGGGCCGGCGCAGCCGGGCTGACGGCGGGCATTTGGGCCGCCCGTAGTGCACCGGGCCGCCGTGTGGTGTTGCTCGACAGTGCACGGACGCTGGGCGCCAAGATCCTGGTGTCGGGCGGCGGACGGTGCAATGTCACCCATGACGTGGTGGACGCGACCGCCTATGCGGGCAGCACGCGCCCCGCTATCGCCGGCGTGCTACGGCGCTTTGATGTACCGCAAACAGTCGCCTTTTTCCGCGAACTCGGCGTGGACTTGAAGCGCGAGGAGACCGGCAAGCTGTTCCCGACCACCGACAGCGCGCGCACGGTGCTGCACGCGCTGCTGGCCGGCGTGGCGCAAGCGGGTGCGACAGTGCGCCACCCCTGCCGGGTAGAGACGGTAGAACCCACAGCGGACGGCTTCCGTGTGACCGGGCCGTGGGGTGCATTGACAGCGCGGGCGGTGATCCTGGCGACCGGCGGCAAGAGCCTGCCCAAGTCGGGGTCGGACGGCCACGGGCTGACGATAGCGCAATCGCTCGGCCATACCATTACGCCACACCTATTCCCGGCGCTGGTGCCGCTGCTGCTGCCGCCGGACTCCCCGCTCTGCGCCCTCAGCGGCATCGCCGTGCCCGCCACGCTTGAACTCTGGTCGGGCGGCGGTAAGCGGCTGCAGGCATTCACCAACTCCTTGCTTTGCACCCACTTCGGCCTGTCGGGGCCGGCGGCGCTGGACATCAGTCGCTACTATACCGCCGCCCGTCTGACCGACCCGGCTGCGACGCTGACGATTCACTGGCTGCCCAGCCAATCGCCCGATGCCGTGGACGCCGCGCTGCAAGGGCTGGGCCGCACCGGCCTCCTGACGTGGCTGCGCGCCACGCTACCGGATCGACTAGCACGGACTCTGTGTGACTTAGCCGGGGTCGATCCGTTGCTGCCCGGTTATGCCCTCACCCGCCTGCAACGCCAGACCCTCGTCCGCACTCTCACGCGCCTGCCGTTGCCGATCAGCGGTGACCGCGGTTACAACTATGCCGAAGTGACCGCCGGCGGCGTGCCGCTGGCCGAGATCCACCTGCCCACCATGGAGTCGCGCCGCTGCCCCAACCTGTGCTTCTGCGGCGAACTCTGCGATGTAGACGGGCGCATCGGTGGCTATAACTATGCCTGGGCTTGGGCCAGCGGCTATGTGGCAGGAACGGCCGTCATGCGTAAAACGTGAAACATGAAATATGATACGTATGGCCTACTCTGATTAGTGTTGCTACAAAATTATGTTTCACGTTTTATACACCCTGCGCCGTGCGGTGCGGCAGCAGACCACACTCGATTTCCTTATCGTCGAGGTCTTGCGCTTCGGGCCGCTCAAGCACAGCGAGAAAGACTTCTACAACCTGCGGATCGAATTGTGTGCCGGCACAGCGGCGCAGTTCGGCGCGTGCGTATTCGTCGCTATACGCATCTTTATAGCTGCGCTTAGTGGTCATGGCGCAGTAGGCATCTACTACGCTAACAACGCGCGCCGCGATGGGGATGGCGGGGCCGCGCAGCCCATCGGGGTAGCCGCTACCGTCATAGTATTCGTGGTGATGCAACACCGCCTCGCTGATCGGCTCCAACGCCGGCACTTTGGCGACCAGATCATGCCCGACCCGCACATGGGCGCGCATCAGCTCCCGCTCTTCGGGCATCAAGGGGCCGCTCTTGTTCAGCACGCCATCGCTGACCCCGATCTTGCCGATGTCGTGTAGCAACGCCGCATAGCAAACCACCGCGCAATCTTGGTCGCTTAGCTCCAGCCGCTCGGCGGTGATGCGGGCTAAGCGCGATACCTGTTCGCAATGACCTTGCGTATAGGGATCTTTGGCTTCCATCGTGTCGGCCAGCATGGTCACCGTGCTGAGGTAGGCGTGCTGTAATTCGATCCGTAGGCGGTCGTTTTCTACCGCTACGGCCGATTGATCGCCGACGTTAAGGATCGTTTCCACATCCGTGTGGCTGAAGTCACCGCCTGCTTTGTCCGCCAGCAATACGATGCCGTCAAAGTTGCGTAGCAACACCACTGGGGCGACTAAGCAGTTGCGGAACTCTTCGGCGGGCCGGCTGGGTTGGGAGAGCGTCGGTCCCGTCTCATCGCTACACATAAAGGTTGTGTTGTCGGTCAGGACGTGTCGGCAGAGCGCCTCGATACGGGGCGACGGCGGATTAAGCGGGTAGCCGTCCATATCCACAGCGGCGCGCACACGTAGGTGATCGGCTTCGCCACTGGCGGTGATATATAGACCGCGTGTGGCTCCGGTGAGGGTCAGGCAGACTTTAAGGATCAGGCCGTAGATGTTGCCGGTGAAGACCGCTTGGTGAATGGTTTTCAACTCGCCGCGTAGGTAGTCGACGTGCCGGAGTTGGTGATCGGCTTGTTGCTGGGCAGCGGTAGCGGCAGCTTCGGCGGCCTGGACTTGCGCCTGGACGTGTTTTAGCTCGGCCTCGAGCCGCTGTACGGCGGCACGGTCCTGTTCCGCCTGAGCGTGTTCGCTGCGATAGCTGGTCGCCGCCTGAGCCAGTGCGGTCAGTACCCTATTGCTATCGCCGCTGTCATCGTCGCCTGGGCGGTTAGCGGGTGCTGTGGGAGAGGGCATACAGTTATCTCGGTCCTATCTGGTGCTTTAGATGGTGTGACGGCCAACCGTCAAACAGCGGTACTGCATCTCATAGCATCAAGTGTGCCCACTCGCATTGTTAGGACTCGGCGCGGTGCATCAGCAAAAACAGGCGGTCGCCCTGAGGCGTGGGACTGGGGAAGACCGGACCGCGCACAAAGCCAGCTTGCTCATAGACGCGAATGGCGCGCGTGTTAAAGCAGGCCACGCTGAGGCGGAAGGCGTGCGGGCGATAGCGGGCACGGCCAAACGCCAGCCCCGCCGCCACAAACGCCCCGCCGGAGCCGCGCCCCATCAGGTCGGGGCGCATCCCCAGCCCGAAGTCCAGCGTATCGTCCCCGCTGTAGAGACCTGCTACGTGCCCGCCGAATACCTGGGCTTCTGCGCCGTGACAGAAGAATCCCACCAGATCGCTCGTCGAATTATACGCGGCGAAATAGGTATTACTGGGATCGAGTAGATAGCCGGCAATGGCGGGGTGAGGGTTGTAGAAATCGTAGGGTGGTGGGTAGTGCCAGCCGGCAATCGCGGTGGCGGCCGCCGCAGTTAGCGGCCCAACGTGCAACGGATCGGCTGGGAGTGCGGTCTCACCAGTGGACATGAAAATCCACGTGGTCCGTTGCAGCCCCACTGTCTACGCGAAAGGTCACCGCCGTGTGGCCGCTGCCGGCCAAGACTTCTTTGAGCAAGCCCAATGTGTAACGCGGCGGGATCGTTAAGTAATGGATACGATAAATAAGGTGGTGTGGCCCTTCCGCCAGCACTTCATGCACCGCGTAATTCGTCACCGATTGGAACCCGCGCATCGCCAACTGTAGCGCTTGCGACACGCTTGCCAAATGCAGCGCGGCCATCACGACGCGCCCGACCAAAGTGGCCCGGTAGCCCTGGAACGATTGCCGCCCGAGCTGCTCATAGGCGTCGTCGCGGGTCATGGTGGGGAAGCAGCGCTCGGCCAGTAGTTCCAGCACACGCAAGAGCAGTTCACTGGGATACTCGCGGCGCGGGTGCGCTACGGTATAGCCACAAGCCGCTAATGCTGTCACCAGCGTCGGCTTATTCTCGGCCTGGACGCCGCGCATCAGCGACTCGAAAGCCGCCTGATACACCACACGCCGGTTCGGCGGCGGGTTTGATCTTTCCATAGCCGGTATTATAGCACCTTTTACTCGTAGAGATACGGAGCTACACGAGGGCTTTATTGTGGTTTGACGTGGTGCAGCGGGTAGCGGCAATAGTGGCGTAGGGCCGCCAGGGGCGGCACGTCGGGCGGTTGGACCACGCAACGGATACCGAAAGCCGCTTCCCAGTCCGACGCAGCGGCGGCATCGGCCGTGATCAGCAGTCCGGCGCGCTGCCTCAATGCGCTATGAATCGCCGGCGGCACGGCCGTGGGAGTCAGCCCGGTCACATCGGCGGCCAGCGGCGCGGGCGTATTGAGGGCAGCGGCGGTGGGGATCGCGCCGCCTAGCGCCAACAGTAGGTCGGCGCTGGGAGCCAAGTCGGCGGGTATAGGCGGATTGTGGCGTAGTTGGAACTCGGCGGTCAGTAGGTGCTCAAGCGCCGCCGCGCGGCCTGTCGGTTCATCGGCGGGGGTCAGCAATAAGATGCGGCTGGGCACCGTGTCGCTGACCAGCCCATAGAGATCGAAGATCTCCGCAATGCGTCGCATCCGGTCGGCGTAGAATGGGCCGGCAAACTGCGGTGCAAACGGGCGACCCAGCAGAGGGAAAATCTCGCGGTCGGGACGGCGTCGTGCCGCCTGGATGCGTGCCCGCTCAGCCAGTAATTCCGGCAACAGCGCGACCAGATCGTGCATCGCTACTAGATGGGTCAGGCTGATCGGTGGCAGGCCCGTCAGGCCGTCGGTTCCGAACGGTTGGTCGGCGGCTGGACTACGCAGGCCAAATTGCCTGCGGTCTATGGTATCGCCTGCGCTTAGGAGCGCACGTTGCCATTCCAGCAGCAGCGCGGCGGGCAATATTCCGTCCAGATGGGCCGCTTCGTAGTTCTTAATAATAAGCGCCAGCATATTGCGCTCGAACAGTCGGTAGCGGCGATACGAGGGCGCGCGCGTGGCTCCGGTAGTGCCGCCCTCTTTGTGATAGACGACCGATCCACGCGCAAAGATTACACGGTGGCCCAATACCCACAGCCGCCAGCCCAGGTCCACATCCTCATAATAGATGAAAAAACTCGGATCGAAGCCGCCCACCGCCGCGAACACATCGCGGCGGATGCACATCGCGCCGCCGCACGCAAATAGGATCGGGGCGCCGTCGGTGAGCGGCGCCGAACGGTCAGGCCAGCCGACTACCGGGCGTTGCTGGCCCGCGCCGAACAGGTTGGCCGCTGCGCCGTCGAAATCTACCTCGCTATCGTCCCAGCTCCGCATATACGAGCCGGCGCAAACCGCCTGCGGGTCGCAGGCCAAGGCCCGGACATAGCCGTGTAGCCAATCGCGATGGACGCGCGTATCGTTGTTGAGGAAGACCAGCCACTCACCCCGCGCCGCCGCCGCGCCTGCGTTGCAGCCCGACGCGAAGCCGATGTTACGCCCGTTTTCGACGATGCGTGTGCGCGGGTAGTGGTCGTGTAGCCAGCCCACCGACCCGTCCACTGAACCGTTGTCCGACACGATCCACTCTTGCCGATCCGCCGGGTAGTCTGCCGCCGCCAGCGAGGCGCAGCAGTCGGGCAGATGCTCCATGCCGTTCATATTGGGGATGATAATCGAAAAATCTATCTTGCCCATTTTCACCGCCCCTTAAAATCCTTCGCGTTCTTTGCGTCTTTGCGGTGAAATCATCCGTCGTAGAGCAGCCGGTAGACAAGTGCGCCGGGGGTGGGCACGCCATCTTCATACCGACCGCCGGCCGTGCCGGGGCGCCCAGGGCGCGCCCAGAGCGTGATCGCATCACCGGGCACTGCGTCCGGCGCGGTGACCATGAGATAGTAGCTTCGGCCGGCTGAGTCGAGTTGTGGCGGGAAGCGGAAGACGAGCGCTGCACCGTCGGGTAGGGTCGTAGTGGGCACAGTGAAGGTGGCGAGCGCCTGGGCTGCGCCGGGGTGCGCCAGCAACGCGAACGTCACTGCGCCGCTATTGAGGCGCGCAAAAGTGGCGACCGTGACTTCGATGCCGCAGAGGCCCGCCTGCTTGGCCCGGAAGCGCTGCCCGATGCTATGGCCGGCGATCAGTTCATCCAGCGCAAAGCGTCGCTCGCCGGCGACGCGCACTGGGCGTGCCCGTCCACCGGACAGGAACGGGCGCAACACACCCTGGCCCCGTGCTACCACCTGCGCCAGGGGCGACCGTCGCTGCCGCGCCGTCTGCGCTACCACGGCCGCCAACGGTCCCAAATCAAACGACGGCGGAAGGATCGCGCTATGTTGCGCGATCCCGACGGCCTGCGATTTCGTGCCTATGGCGCCGGCTGCGCCGGCCTGACGATGGGCAGCGACCGCCCCCCGGCCGGCCCGCTGGTAGGGGTGGCGCACAAAACGGTCCAACGCATCAATCGTGCGGTCCCAGGTCAATCGCTCACGAACCAGGCGTTGCGCGTTAACGCCACGGCGCGCTGCCTCCGCCGGGTCGGCTAGGATGGCTTCGATCACCGCTCGGATCGCCGGCCGGTCGTCGGGGTCCACGATCCAGCCAGCCTCGTATTCGCTGATCAGTGGTGCGATCTCCGAGTAGTGGCTGTGAATCACCGGCAAGCCGCACCATAGGTAATGCACCGTGCGGCTGGCAAACGCCAATTCGCGCTCCGGATTGCGGCGCATCAAGTCCATCGCCACATGGGCGTGGGTGTAGGCTGCCTCTAACTCGGCAATCGGCATCAGCCCCGCCACCTCAACCTGTGGATTCGCCTGGAGCCGCTCGATCAGTGCGTCAAACACGCCGGTCTGCACTGCGTGGAAAACGTGTTTGCCGCCGAACACGCGCAGCCGCCCACCGGCAGTCTCGGCCAGCGTGTTCGCCAGAGTGTCCAGACCGGCGCTCGGATCTTGCCAGGGCAGGAACACGCCGCCGTAGACAAACGTGACCGGCGTATTCGCCCATTCGCTAGGTACCGGCCAACTATGATCGGGCAGGTCAGGGCTGAGCGAATAGGGAATGACCGCCAGCGCCGCATCCATCTCCTGTGCGCGAATACCGGCCTGGGCCAGCCAGGGCATAAAATAATAGCGCTGCCGGGTGCCGATGCAGGTGAAGAAATCGGCCTTGTCGAGCGCGGCCAGCTTTTCATCGGCGTTAGTCGGGTTGTCCAGGTAATCCTGATAGTCGCGCTCTAACAGGTGCGGCCCGGCCAGATCACAGACCACCGGCATGGGCACGCGCGCCAACGGCGTCAGGTTCGGCCAGCCGACGGTGACGATCACATCGGGCGAAAGCGCATCTACCAGCCCTTGCAGATTTTCGGCGTTCCAGGCCAATGCACGGATCGCGGCTGGGACTAGCGCTTCGCGTCCCTGGATGGCGGCGCTAGGCATGGCGAAATGGACATGATGGCCGCACCCGATCAGTCCCTGGCCTAGCGCCCAAGCGCGTAGCCCCACACCGCTCGACGGAATGCCCCCGACCGGTAGCACGTCAGGGCTGATCAGCAGCACCTGCTTGGGCTGAGCCGTGAATAAGTCTGCGATGCCCAGACTGTTGAGCAGGCGCAGGTGGGCGTGTGCGTACTCGGTGTCGGCGGCGTGGTTGATCAAGGCGATGCGCGTCGGCTGGCCGAGCAATGGCGCGATCTCCGCATCCGATCGCCGGCGGGCTGTCTGGATCGCGGCCCGTTTAGCGGCCAGTTGCGGCAGGGCGGCGTTAAACTCATCGCCGGCCAGCATCAGGCTGACGACCTGGGGGTGGACCGGCTCCAAGCCCTGTTGGGCCGCGTGGCGGGTTGTCAGCTCGTAGTCGCTCAGGTCCACCCCGGTCACGTGCAGCATTCGCACCGCCCGCTCGGCCATCAGCAACAAGGCAGCCGGCAGGATGCGGGCCAGCCATTCGTCACTATAGTTTTTATAGAGCGCAAACAGGGCATTGCGCTCAAACAGCACCATCAGGCGATGATGGGGAATGCTGCCGGCCGTACCGTGGCCTTTGTGATAGGTAATCGCCGTCGGCGTGAACGTGACGCGGTAGCCCAGTACCCAGAGTCGCCAGCCCAGGTCTACATCCTCGAAGAAGGCGAAAAAATCGCCGTCGAATCCAGCGACGGCGCGAAATACATCGGTGCGAATTAGCATTGCGCCTCCGCACGCGAACAGTAAATCGCGCTTCACGCGGTATTCTTCCGGTTCGGCAGCCAGTGGTAAGCCATAGGAGAGCTGATAGCCGAAGGCGTGGAAGTTCATCACACCGCCCACGAAGTCGAGCCGATCGCCGGCCCAATCCAGCATCTTGGCCCCGGTGCAAACTACATCGCGGTCGGCATCGGCTAGCACGCTGCCGACCAGTTCGCGCAGCCAAGCCCGATCCACCCGTGTGTCGTTGTTGAGGAAGGCTAGCCATGTGCCCGTTGCCACCGCGCCGCCGGCGTTATTGCCCGCTGCGAAGCCCAGGTTCGCAGCGTTGCGGTGGATATGCACGCTGGGATAATGTTTGGCGACCCACGCCACCGAGTCGTCGTCGGAGCCGTTATCCACTAACAAGATCTCTAGCTGTGCCGAAGGATAGTCTAGGGCCAGTAACGAGCCGAGGCAGTCGTCTAGGTGCCGTTGCCCATTGTAGTTGAGGACGATGACAGTGACGGTGGGCCACTCACCGGCGACGACAGTGGGGACGGCGGCGCCCGGCAACAAAGGCTGGGCCATATTATTTGCGCCCCAGCAGCCGTGTCACCGTGCGTGTTGCGCGGAAGACGCGCCCGGCTTGAATGCCGCCCAGCAGCCGCTCCAGATATAGGATGTGCGCGTTTTTACGTTCCAGGTCGGCGACAGCGCGCAAATGTTCGGCATAAATGCGGTCGCGATCAGCCAGCGCTTGCTCGCGATCGGCGAACAAGGCAGCGCGCTCGGTCCGCAACGCAGCCCCAGCGGCGCGCTCGGTCGCCAATGCCGTGTGTAACGTGGCCTGTGCTGTCGCCAATTCGGCTGTCTGCGTGCGGAGGGTCTCGACGATAGATTGTAGGTTGGTGATATGGCTACGCGCCTCAGCCAGGCCGCGGTCTAGCAGGCCGGTCTTGCCTTCCAATGCACTGGCCTGCAACTCGCGCATGGTCAATTGTTCGCGCAGGCCGCGATCCTCATGATTGGCGACGCGCAGATCGAAGAGGCGCAGCAACAGCCCAGTCAGTTCCAACCGCTGGGTGTTGCCGTTCTCATTCGCTGCAACGGCCGGGTATTGCGCGGCCAGCGCGGCGAAAGCTTGCGGGTGCTCTTCGCGAGTCGCCACCACGACCCCGCGATAGGCAGGCTCCTGACGATCCGTGTCTGAAAAGGTGAGGTTGTAGAACCGATCCAGCCGACGCTCAAAGTCGGCGGCTTGCTCATCGCGAAAAGAGATAAGGTAGTGCTTGGCGACCATCATAAACAGCCAGTTGTAGAGATTGCCGGCGGGCATCGCAAATGTGGCCCAGCCCGCCTCAGCGAAGGTGGCGTGTGTGGCCGCCCAATCGGGCAAGCCATAGCCACGATGTTCAGCCAACTGCTCCTGCTTGGCCTTCAACAGCCACTGGATGTAGTCGAAAACCAACTCCTCGGCCAGTGCCGTCTCTTCTCGATGCACCGGCCCAATGAACAGCGCCGCCGCCCGCCCCACCCGCCGCATCTCGGCCAGCAAAACCGGCCGCGCCACCGCTGGGACGTGTTCGAGCGTGTCCAGGCTGACCACGCAATCAAACGACCCGTCAGGGAAAGGCAATGCCATGCCGCTGCCCAACACATATGTGTAGCCATAGCGGGCCGCGCTGCTCGTGTCCGCGACCACATCCAGCACCACCGTCTGGGCGGCGGGGTCCACAAAGCGCGGCAACAGTCCCGGATAGCCGCCCACATCGAGGATACGGGGTGCGGCGGGCACCACCCCATGTGCGGCCAGGGTCCGCAGAGTATCGCCCGCAATGCGGTAGCGTTGATATTGGTCAAACGGCAAATCGAGCAGATCGGCGGGTTGCTGGTCTCCCTGCATGGATCCTCACTTCACTATACGTCTCACTGTAGCCATGAAGCACCCGAAGGGTCAGGAGTGGGGGTTCCGACTTCCGGTTTCGTGCGTCCCTAGTATAGACGTTGGTGGCGCGAATCGTCAAATCGCGTTGCCGCCATTGCGTTTCGTCTGTAACTCTGCTATGATACCAGCCACTAGCCGGTGATCGGCGACCGGTTGTGGTGAGCGGTATGTTTCTTGCCGGGCGGATGTGCGTGGCAACTCACTGCTGGGGCCAGGCGGACGGATTTCTACTATACGAGGAGTAGCAGCGCCATGAATAGATCACAGCAAACAGGCGGGTTGGCGGGCTTGGTGGGCGGTGCAGGCCGTATCGTGTTGATCGTCGTCGTGGCGCTGCTGGCCCTCTGTGCCTGTCTGAGCTTCACCGTGTTTCGGGGGATCTTCTCCGGCGGCAGCGCCACGGCGGTCGTCACATTGCCGACCGTGCCGCCGAACAACAGCGGGTTTCCCACCGGCAGCGGGCCACAAGTGAACAGCCTGACGCTGACCAGCGCTGTGGCGGCCGGTAACAGCCCGACCAATTCCGTCACGACGTTTGCCGGCAACGCGCCGATTATCTACGCTGTGGCCGACACGCGCAATATCCGTGCGGGTGACACCTTTTTCGCCCGCTGGAGCCGCAACGGGCAACCGGTTGAAGACACCAAGCAACTAGTGGCCGACCGTGCCTACCCACGCACCAACACCGAGTTTCACATCCAGCCGAACGGTCGGCCCTTTCCCCCCGGCAATTATACAGTACAGGTCTTTATCAACGGCAATCCGGGAACGCAAGCCGCCTTTGTCGTGCGCTAAAGGAGTGGGTCATGGTCAGTTCTGATGGGCCAAGTGTCGGTTTATTGCTGTTTGGCTGCCTCGTGGTTGTCGTGGTTGGGGTGATATTGCTGGTGTTGCTGGTGCGTACGCTGCTGGGCGGGCGCGGCGGCAACCGTCCGACGGGTCAGGGACCGTATCAACCGCAGTATAATGACCCCAATATCACCAGCGGCGGCAGCTTCGGCGGTACGCCGGGTGGATCCGCGCAAGGGCCGTATCAACCGCAGTACAACGACCCGAACATCACCAGCGGCGGCAGCTTCGGCGACGGATCAACCGGGGCCGGTGGTAATAGTGCGCCGTCCTACAGCGGCTTCAGCGGCGGGGGATCGGCCGGCGGGTTTGTACCCGATGCGCCGGGTAACTCCGGCAACGCGGCCCCCAACACCGGTAGTAATCCGCCGCCGGCCGGCGGGGGACGCGGCGATAACCGCCCAACTCATGATGATCCCAATATTAGCAGCGGCGGCAGTTTTGGCGGCTGATCGCGGCGGCAGGTGAGTCGGCTCGCGCTCTCGCCCCTGTGGCGGCTGGGATTGCTGGTGTTGCTGGGGATCACCGGTTGCACTGGTGTCCGTGCGCCCGCACCGGCTCCCCCGCCGCGCGACGTTGTGACCCTCCAGGTCGCCACCGGTCCCATCCACCACCGGCACATTGAGCTAGGATTGGCGCAAGGCAGTGAGTCTCTCGACCCGGCTTTTTTGCGCCCAACCGTGCCGCTGGTGCGTGCGCTCGGTATTCGCTATGTACGGGTAGATCACATTTACAACTACCCCGGCCTCGTGCAGACCCGTCTCGGCGGGGGGTTGACGTATAATTGGACCGCGCTGGATACGTTGCTCGATAGCATTCAGGCAATGGGCGCACAACCTATGTTGGATCTCAGCTATATGCCGCCCGCGCTCAATCCCGAATCGCAACTATTGCCGCCCACCGACTGGGCTGATTGGGATAAATTAGTGCGCGCCACTGTGCGCCATGTGAATACGGATCGGCGGCTGGGCCTGCGCTACTGGGAGGTCTGGAACGAACCCAACCTCTGGGGTGCGTGGCACGGCTCCTACCCACAGTACTTGAATCTCTACGACATCAGCCGACGGGCGATTACGGAGCGTGACCCGCGTGCCCTAGTCGGCGGACCGTCGCTTTCGCTCTACGAGGAATCGGCGCTCGACTGGTTGCTGGGTGCGCAGAATACACAGGCCGACGGTGGTGCGGTCGGCTTCCTCTCCTGGCACGCTTACGGCTGGACTCCGGCAGAAACGGCG
Organism: Chloroflexia bacterium; assembly: GCA_038228295.1. Taxonomy (GTDB): domain Bacteria; phylum Chloroflexota; class Chloroflexia; order QHBQ01; family JAICKM01; genus JAICKM01. Next base: position 90,346 of record JBBRPH010000010.1, read on the forward strand.
GCTCAGGTGCAAGCGGCGCGGGCGCTAGTGGCGCGTAAACGTCCCCAAGCAGGACCGGTAGAGTTATGGATCACCGAGTTGGGCGTGCGGACCGGCGGACCGGGCGACACCAGCGTAGACAACCGTGCCGACACGTCCGCTGCCGCCGTGCACCTGCTCGCCTCAGTGGCCGCACTGGAAACGGCGGGCCTCGACAAATTGTTTGTATTTGAGCTACGGGACGGTCCACACGATGGGGTCACGTTCTGGGGTCGCTTCGGTATCCTCACCTACGATCTGCACCCCAAACCTATTTATCATGCCTTGGCAGCGCTGGCGGCGCTAGGACCGGACTGGTTACCGGTGACCCTGCGCCCGGCGCGTTCCGACGTGGGTTTGTTGGCCGCCCCGTCGGGCCGGGCCGTCTTATGGTACACCGGCAGTGCGCCGTTGCGTGTACAGGTGCAACTGCCGGCTACTGTAACCGACTCTGTTCAAGTCACGTTGTTTGATGCCGCCCATAACAACCCAGCGGCAGGCAAAGGCGGCGATAGACCGTTGCCGCTAGGGCGGCGCGCTCCGGCTGATCTGATCTTTGACCTACAGCCCGATAGCATGGTGCTGCTGGATCCGTAAGTCGCTCAATGGTTCTAGCCCTATACAGGAGGCCGCGAAATGTGGTACACTAGCGCCATGAAACCGTCTGTGCTTGTGGTAGACGACGATGCAGCCGTACGAGAACTACTCACCGTTCTGCTGACCGACGAAGGCTATCCTGTGCGGAGCGCCGGAGATGCCTATGAGGCCATGGATGCGGTCGGCCTCGACCCGCCGGGACTACTGCTGGTGGACTTGATGATGCCCGGAGTAAGTGGCGCGGAGTTCCTAACTCGCTTGCGCCGCGATAGTCGCTGGGCCGCGTTGCCGGTCATCCTCATCTCGGCACACCCCCGCCTGCGCGATCTGGCGCAGGATTTGGGCGCCTGTGCGGCGCTTGCCAAACCCTTTGATGTGACCCAACTGCTTGATCACATCGCGCGGGCTTTGCTGTCCACTGCTTCGTAAAAGTCTTGACAAACCCTGAACTGCATGGTATGATGCTAGGGTGATGCTGAGGTCACCTGCCTCCCTCACCCCGTTTCTCAATATAGGCTGGGCCGACAACCACGCCGCGTTGTGTACTATCCCTTGATAGAGGTGCAGGCTTGGCCGACACCCGTGATGTACCGATTTACAATATCCGAGCGGTTGCCCGCTTGACCGGAGTGGCTGCCGATACGCTGCGGCGCTGGGAGAGCCGCTACACCATCCTGTCACCACAGCGCAGTACGGGCGGCTACCGGATGTATTCGGCGCGCGATGTAGATACGATCCGTTGGCTGAAGGCACGGGTGGATGAAGGGTTAGCGATCAGTCGCGCCTGTGAGTTGCTCCGCACCCAAGGACCGAATGTTGTGCCCGACACGCCTGCCCCCGGTGTGGCGAATCTGCCCGCCGGGGGAGCGGGGGCACTTGTAGGGGCGCTACCCACCGCGTCTTTTGTGACCCCCGCCCTGATGCCTGCCGAGCTGCCGGAAGGCGGCGAGGTGCGGTCGTTGCCGACGTTATGCAATGAGATGCTGCACCATTTGGGCGAGATGCAGGAAGCCCCCGCCGCCGCCGTGATGAGCGAGGCGCTCAACCTCTATAGCGTAGAGCAGGTGATTGAAGATCTGATTGGGCCGCTGCTGGTGCAGGTGGGGGATCGCTGGATGCGCGGCACGTGGACGATCCCGCAGGAGCATTTCGCCAGCGCCCTTATCCGTGGGCGGTTGGCGAATCTGTTGCACACTAGCCCTTTCAATGTCGCCGGCTTGCTGGTACTAGTCAGTTGTGCGCCCGATGAATTGCACGAAATCGGTGCGCTAATCCTGGCCCTGTACCTGCGTCGCAGCGGCTATCGCGTGGTCTACCTGGGCCAGAACGTGCCACTCGACAGCTTGTGCGGCATCATTCGCACGCTGCGCCCGGCGGTCGTGTGCGTATCGGCAACACGGCCGGATACTGCGGGCAACCTGCGCCCACTGGCGGGGCTAGTTGCTGCGCTAGAAAGCCAGTTGGACTACCGCCCGTTACTGACCTATGGTGGCGCGATCTTCAACCGCCACCCGCAGTTGGCCGAGCAGATGGGCGCGCTATACCTCGGCGCGTCAATGGCCGAGGCGGTGCAGCGGGTGCGTCAATGGACGCTGACCTAAGCGCCGGTAAACTCCCACCGGATATCCCACCATCTTCGCCATATCGCCTACTAAGCGAATAATCGGCACCCAGGCTAGAGCTTGCGCGCGCGTGCTGGGCGTGAGATCGGCTAACCAGGGCTGTAGGCGGCGATAGGGGGTCGCGCAATAGGCGGCGGCCGCGCCGATTAGGACTAAGCCCAGCCAGGGCCGCCGCCGCGCCGCCAGGGCGAGTGCCGGCCCAGCTAGGTAGGTAGCGTAGCGGATAGCGTGTCGCTTGCGCCATAGATCGGCTTTGCCGTCGCCACGGGCATAGTGATAGTATTGCCGATAGAACGCCGGCAGGCTACCACGGGGTCGGAACAGTACCACCGCGTCGGGCACAAACACGAAGCGATAGCCCGCTGCGCGCAGGGCTAGGTCGAACACCAGATCCTCGCTATAGTCCAGCCATTCCGGGTAACCACCGACCGCTGCCCAGGCCGCTTTGCGGAAGGCAACCGAGCGGCTCGACGGCAGAAAGGTCGCCGGGCGGATGTCGGCGACTACCGGCAACACTGTCGCGCCCATGGCTCGCTCAAACACCGTTTGCGGGTCGGGCGCGAAAAAGCCGCTCGCTATGTCCACCGTCGCACCGTCGGCGGCGGCAAAAGGGGCGACTAACGTGCCTAGCCAGTCCGGCGGCAGCCGCACTCCGGCATCGGTGGCCGCGATGATTGGTCCGGCGGCTACCGCGATAGCTCGGTTGCGTCCCTGGCTAATATTCGCGCCCGGCTGCTCGATCAGGTATAGCGGCCAGGGTAGCCGGTCTGCCGCCGCCTGAATCATTGCCTGCGTGCCGTCCGTTGAACCGCCGTCCACAATGACCACTTCGGCGGGGGGCTGCGTCTGCGCCCGCAGCGAATCCAGCAGCGCCCCGATGCTCGATGACTCGTCACGCACTGTCAAGATCAGCGACACCTTATCAGCGGAGTTCGGGGTTCGGAGTTCGGAGTTCGAACCTCTGTGCGGCTTGCGATCCAAAACCGCTTCAAACACCGGTACAATGTGCTCCCAGGCGTAGGGCATGACTGCCTGATGGGCGGCGCGACCCAGGCTAGCGCGCCGGCTTGGATCGGCCAGCAAAGCCAGCATAGCGGCGCGGAAAGCAGGCGCGTCAGCAGCTAATAGCAGGTCGCTCCCGGCGGTCAGAGTCACCCCCTCGGCTCCCAACGGCGTACTGACCACCGGGCGACCCAGCGCCAGAGCTTGCAGCAGCTTGAGCCGCACGCCACCACCCACCTGCATCGGTACCACATAAACCGTCGCCGCCGCTACCCACGGTCGTGTATCGGCCACTGCACCCGTCACCTGCACACCGGGCAGCGCTGCTAGCTCCAGTACCACCGGCGTGGGATTGCGCCCCACAATAGCGAATGTCGCGGTGGGGTAGGCGGCATGAATCGCCGGCCAGCAGGCAGCGCAAAACCAGCGTACCGCATCCACATTGGGCCGAAAGTCCATGCTGCCGTCGAACACCAGCAAGGGTCCCGCTGCCACCACCTGATCCACTAGTGGATCAGAGGGGACAGCCTGCGGCGACCATGCGGCGAGGTCCACGCCGTTGGGTACCACTGTCACACCGAGCGTTGGGTCAAGCTGCAGCAATGCGCTGCGGTCGGCGGGCGAAACTACCGTCACCGCATCGGCAGCACGACAGACTGTACGTTCGTAACGGCGCAGGCGTAGCCACTGAATCGCTGAGTAGGCGGCTCCCGCAGCAGCACGCGGCCGGTAAGAAAGTGACATATCCCTTATAGCTGAACGACCCTGCAAAAGATACTCAGCATTATGATCATCAAACAACCAGCATGAGCGGATTTGATGCCGATACGGAGCCATCTCGATTCCCTCGATGATGGTCCAATCCGGTGGATTATCCGTCATTTCACGGGCCAGTGCCGCCGCAAAGGCGGGCGCGGCAAGGCGACGCGCCATATCGGGCAACGGCGTGCGCAGCAGGGTGTGTAGACGGTCGTGTACGGTGCGCTGCGGCGCGGGTACCAAAATCAGCCCGGCTAACGGCGGCATCCCCGTTCGGGCAATCGGCGCCGTCCCGCGCCATACGCCTGTTGCTTCACCGGGCGGCGCGAAGGTCAGCAGTGTAACTGCGTGGCGCTCGGCCAATCCGGCGATCAATTGGCTATTGCGGATAGCGGCTCCCTGCGTGGCCGGGAAGGGCAGTTGCGGGGTCAGGAAAAGCAGGCGCATCACGATTGCGGCGTGCGGAATACGGCGGACAGAATAGAGACGGCGGCTATACCCTGCATCGACTCAACATTCAAGACTTAAAACTTGCCACAATTTCGTCCTGCCGAGCGTGCATCGCAGCGTGTGCGGTCGGAGTCTGGTCGTCGTAGCCTAGCAGGTGTAGTACGCCGTGGACCAGCAGCACGTCTACCTCGGCAGCGGGGCTGTGCGCATAGTCGCCGGCTTGCGCGGCGGCGGTCTCATAGGAGATCACTACATCGCCCAGATAGGTCGGCCAGTCGGGTGGGGTAACAAAAGCAACCGCTGCCGGCTTCGGCGTAGGGTGGGCGGTAGCGTGGTCGGTTTCCGGCTGCACCGCTCCGCTCTCCTCCTCATCACCTTCGTAGCCCTCCGTAACATATTCCGTCGCGGACACCGGCTTCCGCCCGGCACTCTCACCCTCCGGGGGTTCCGTAGCACCTTGAGCTACCACTGCGCCGGCGCCGAATGATAGCACATCGGTCGGGTAGTCGTGATCCAGATATTGCTTGTTCAAGGTATGGATCTCCTTATCGTCGGTGAGAGTAATACCGATTTCCAGCGGTTCGCGCCGCCCTTCGGCCAGCAGGGTATGTATTACCAGTGCGTGTAGCCGGTCGGCATCCAGCAATGCGCTGAAGGACGGGTCAATTTGGATGCTGATCAAATAAGGCGCGGAGTCGTTGACAACACGCAGTGCGTCAGCCGCCGCGTCGAGCGCCTCGTTGGACTTGGTCATACACGATCTCTCTTTCCTCGCTAGATACGGCGGGCGGCGGACTCTCGGTGGGGCCGCTCAGGGTAACAATGGTGGAACCAGCAGGGTGTAGCGTCCCCGCCGGTAGAGTAGGGGAAAGCAGGGTAGCGCTGAACGGGCGGCGGATGCGCCCAAACGGAAGGCTTGATTGAACCGGCGAAAGGGTGGGTAGGGTCGGGAGCGGTGCGGCTACCGGCGGCGCTTCCGGCTTATCAGGATAGCTGATGCGCGGGTGGTAAATGCCGTTGAGCATCGTGGCAAATGCCGCCTGGATGCGTGTTAGGTCACGGATGGTCAGATCACATTCGTCTAATTGGCCGTCTTCCAACCGCTCTTTGACTGTGCGGCGAATGATGCCGACGATGCTGCCGGCGGGCGCCTCACCATCAGGGTCTGCTACTCCACTGGGTTCCAGCTTGCCCGCTTGAGCGACTGAGCGCACCGTCGCTTCCGTCGCATCAGCCAGCATCAGGATGGCGGCTTCTTTGCTCTGTGGTTTAGGACCGGGACAGCGGAAATCCTCAATATCGGCAGTCGGATCGTCTTGCAACGCCTTGTGATAAAAATATTTGATGACTGTGGTACCGTGATGCTGCGGAATACAGTCTACCACGCGGCGAGGTAGGCGTGCGCGTTGGGCCAGCAACTTGCCTTCGGTGATATGCTCACGAATCAGCCGGGCGCTGGTCACCGGGTCAAGCGTATCATGCAGATTGCTGAGGCCCGATTGGTTTTCGATAAACGCCTGGGGGTTGAGAACTTTACCGATGTCGTGGTAATAAGCGGCGACACGGGCCAGCAGCGGATCGGCCCCTACTAATTGCGCAGCGTGTTCGGCCAGGTTGCTGACGACTAGGCTGTGATGATAAGTACCCGGTGCTTCACGCATCAGGCGGCGTAATAGCGGCTGAGTGGGATGGGCCAGTTCGAGCAGTTGCAGCACCGTGGCGATGCCAAATAGGCTACCCAGTACGCTGAATGTGGCAAAGGTTAGGCTGGCCGACAGTGCGCCGTTGATGCCGGCGGCGGCGGCCAGGATGCCGACGGCCTTCCAATCGAGGTGCTGGTTTTCGACCAGCCGCAACAGCACCGCTGCCGCAAATGAAGCCACCGCGATATAGACTCCCGACAGCACAAACGTACTCACCCGCTCGGCTCGCCAAATAGCATACACTGCTGTGATGCCGCTGATACAATAATAGAAGGGCAACTCAAAGCTGCCCTGCGTCAACAGCGAGGCTAACACACCCAGCACGAACGTCACCACAATCGCCAGATTAGCATCCAGCAGCACGGCGACGAGCATACTACAGGCGGCTAACGGCATTAGATACGGCCAAACCGAGTGACCGGGTACGATTAAGCGCATGACCACCGTAGGTGCGACCAAAACTAGCCCCAGCAGCAACAATGGGCGACGATAGAGCGTGAAGCTGGGCTGAAACCGTAGAAGGTAGAAATGCAGCAGCAGGCAGAGAATGGTGACGGAACCGAACACAGCCCCGGTATTTGCCGCGCTGGGCGTAGGATTGCGTAAGCCGGCTTTTTCTAGCTTCTCAATGGCAGCCGCATCCGCGATCTGGCCGACGCGCAGAATAATCTCATCCTGCTGCACTTCGACGGAATGCGGCGGCACCAAATCGGCAGCGGCTTTGCGCCGATCTTCGGTGGCCTGCGCGTTAGCGGTGAGATTGACCGCCAGCACCGGAGCCAACAGGGCAATTGCGGCGTGGCGTTCTTCGGCACTCAGTTCATAGCTGATCTGTAGCGGTAGGTCGCTACGTTGGTGATCTAGTTGCGTAGCATCGGCGATCTTGCCGTTGACCATCAGGCTATCAAACAGGCGTAGTACTTCGGCGCGCAGCCGGCTCCAGCGTTCGGGTGGAGCTTGTGCTACGGCAGCGATATCGGCGGCGCTAAGTCCCGCCGCACTCAGTTGGCGCAAGCCCGTGCCCCGATTGGGATCAGGCGGGCTGTCACTAGCGCGGGCCGTCTCAATGCGCGCCAATAGGTCGGTTAAGCTCAGGCTGCCGGCCGTAATAACGGTGGTGTTAGTGTCGTAGACGGGGCCGACGGCTTGCCGGGCGACTTCGCGGTCGGCCGCCGTCAGAACTTCGCTATCATAGCGTAAGTGCTGCGGCGAGTAATAGTCTTGTGTTGCGGGCTGCCCTGGGGCCAGTTGTACACGGCCCGGCAGCGCGCTAGGTAGCGTCAGGATGGTGCTAAGGACCAACACCATGCCCAGTGTGAACAGACTCACATAGGACAGATTCGCCCGCAGCGCAGGAGATCCCACCGGCACGGCTGCTTCTGCCTTACCCTTCCAGTTGCCGGCGAACCACGGCATTGATCAGGCGGCCTTCGGCTTTGCCTTTGAGCCGGCTCATCAGCGGCGGCATCACCTTGCTCAGGTCGGCCGGCCCTTTTGCGCCGGTCTCAGCGATCACTTCGCGCACGGCGACGGCGATTTCGTCTTCGCTCATCTGCTGCGGCAGGTAACCTTGTAACACTGCGATCTCGGCGCTTTCGCGGTCGGCCAGATCGGCACGCTGGGCTTTGCTATACTCTTCAATCGAGTCGCGGCGCTGCTTCACTTCACGTTGCAGCACGGTGATCACCTCGGCCTCGCTCAGAGGATGACCCAGCGCAATCTGGCTGTTTTTGAGCGCAGCGCGCGCCATGCGGATGGTAGACTTCCGCACCTCGCCGGCTTCGCCTGCCCGCATTGCGTCTTTCAGGTCTTCCATCAACCGCTCTTCAATCGTCATGCCCCGCTCACCTCTATCTCGTAAGAAACAAAAACGTGAAACGTGGCACAGTGCAACCATCACGTTTCACGTTTCACGCTTCTAATGCGCTTTTCCGTCGCCGGTTAGCGGCGGGCGCTTTTCCGTAGGCGAGCCGCAGCCTTCCGTTTGCGCTTTGCGCTGGGCTTCTCATAATGCTCGCGCTGCTTGGCTTCGCGCAGAATACCGTCAGCCTGCACCTTTTTGGTGAAGCGGCGCAGCGCGCTCTCAAAGCTCTCGTGGTCGCCCACAACAATTTCAGCCAATAAATGTCCCCTCCTTCCGCCCGGTGCCTGGTCCCTTCCGCCCTCTAAATCCGCTAGCCTTTGATGGGGCAGGGACACGCCTGGCTCGAGCAGGGAGGCGAACCGTTAGTCGCCTTCATTATACGCCCGCTCCAGGTGCTTGTCAAGCGTGTGCGCCTGATAAACCGATTATTTTGCGTGTACTAGCCGTCTTTAACAGCGCGCACAACCGAATAGGCCAGGATATGTCACAGTCGTATGGTATAATAGGCCGATTTACCGGTTAGCTAAAGGATGTGTATGATTCTGCTGGAAATGCTCTGGCCCGCCCTGGTCGGATTGGTGATTCTGTGTTGGCTGGGCTATGCGCCGACAGGCGGCTTGCTACCGGCACGGCTGGGCGGGGTACGTTGGGCGCTGTTACCCTGGAGCGGTTATGCCGTCTTCACGGTGGCGGCGCAGTTTCTTACCCAGCTAGGCTTGGATATGCGATCCGCGCTGGTGGTTGTGCTGCTGGTGGGGACAGCGGCGAACGGTCTGGTCTGGAGGATCGGGCGACGGCTGGGCACGCCGGGGCTGCCACGCCCCGACCATATGGGTTGGGTGATCATTGGGCTGACAGCATTGGTGTTCGTACTCGGCGTGCTGCCGCTCTGGTCTTACGGCTACTCGACCATTATCGGCGAGAACTGGGACGGTGAAATTTACTTGGCGCTAGGCGAGTACCTGCGGACACACGCGCAGCCGGCTTTGGCCCTCGCACCAGGCAATCCGCTGTTGCATACGCTGCTGGTGCCGCCCTATAGCGGGCGCACACACGGCTTCAGCTATTTTCATGCGGCAGTGGGGTGGGCCGCGGGGCTGTCGAGTCTGGCCGCGCTGTCACCGATCCTGGCCTTGCTGCGTGCGTTAGCTGTGCCGGCGAGTTATTTTTTCTTCCGTAGTGCCTGGACCTGGCCCGCGCGCCGCGCCGCTGTCGCCGCCGGCTTATTGGGCGGCCACCCGTTTCTGCTTTGGATCACCTATAACACCTTCGGGATGCAGGTGCCCAGCCTGGGCCTACTACCGGCAGCGGTGGCGGTCACGTTACTGGCGCTGCGACCGCAACTCCCCATTCCTACCCCGCCGCTAGACGACCGACAACTTCCCCACGCCTCCCCTGCGTCGTGGAGGCGTGGGGGCCCCATCCTCTACGCGGCCCTGCTGACGGCGGCGCTAGCGGTAAGTTATCACCCTGCACTAACGGCGTGGGTGGCACTGGTGGGACTGGGAGGGGGGGCGATCCTGCTGACGGAACGCCGACAGTGGCGGCGGGTGATCTTGGCCGGATTAGGCGTTGGCGTGGGTACGCTGCTATTGAGTGCGGTAGCCCAGGTGCTGAGTGTGGGCTTTCTGACCCAGTACCAAGAGCAGACTCCTGGCCTGGGCCTGACCGCGTTCACCGCACCGACTGATGCGCTAGGGCTGTCACTGTCGTTCCGCATACCGTTCAGTGCAGGACCGGGACAGGCGATCCTAAGCAGGCTAGTAACAGGCTATAGTGGACTGATCGCCGTGGCCGGATTGCTGTGCGCAGGGCTGATGATCGCTTGGGCGGTCGGCAACCGGCGGCGTGATCCCGTGGCAGTAGCGACCTGGGCAGGTGGGCTGATCTATCTAGGGCTGTTCCTACGTCCACTCGACTATGTGTACGGGTGGTTCAAGGCACAATCGTTTGTCGCCTTTGTGCTGGTGGGTGCAACTGTCGGCGGGGTGGTGGGGCTGGCACAGTGGCGCGGTTGGGGGCGCTTGCGCGGCCCGCACGTCGCATGGGCGGCAGCGTTGCTGCCGCCCATGCTTGGGCTGCTTACGTTGGGCGGGTTGCTCTGGCAATATCATTGGCCGCTACGCTATAGTCGCGATATGGTTGAAGCCGCCTCCGTGCGTAACTACGTGTTGCCCGGCGATCAAGTGTTTGTGAGCGGCAGTCGTCTGCTGCCGGGCCGCCTGTTCAACGGACTACTCGCTTATTTCCTGCGCGATAGCGATCTCTACGGCACCTTTCACACCGCTAACAGCGACTGGGACCGCGTACAGGCCGGCGGAGTCTACACCTGGGGCGTATTACCGCTACATGAACTGCCGGATCTCTACGGCTACCGTTCCACCGACCGTGCCTGGTCCAACGCGATTCTGGCGCTCTATCACGCGCCATCAGATCTGCGTGCCAGTTATAACTGGGAGCAGCACGGCGACTACCCAGTGCTCGCGGCAGATCACGCCTGGGCGGTACCGGTATTCACTAATAGCCTAGCGTCATCCGCCGCTGGGACGAATGCGGGTGGTGCAGCCGCGCCGCGTACATTGGAACTGGGAGTCGCCAGTTTTACTACCGGCACACTGACCGTGCGTGGGGCGAGTATGCCGGTTGCGTTGCCGCTGGTGCCGGGCCTCCAGTTGGTTAGCTTCCCGATTACTGAGTCGGCGGACTTGCGCGTGCAGGCTGATAGCCGGCCGGGTGCGGTCGCAGTGCGTTGGGCAACGCTACGAAGCGCGGGCGTCGGCGGTGCCGGAGTTATGCCGCCGCTCACTGATGTGCTGATGCTAGACGTGACTAGTCGCGTGCAAGGCAGTATGATAGAGACGACTGTGCGCCGCGTGGATACGCGCCCGCTCGCGCGCCAAGCCGACCGGGCGGTGCTGGATGTCTATCGCAGCGGCGGTAGTAGCGCAGCGGATCATTTTGGCTATTGGGCTTTCGCCTTGCAGGGGCCGATGGCTACTTTCCGTGTGCCGCCGGCCGGCGGCCCGGCGACCGGTGGGTTAGGCGCGCAACCGTTGCCGGCCGACAGCCACCGAGGATCGGTCCTCGCCGCACGTTACACCGCCTCGCTCACTTTCTACCATGGCAGCACTGTGCTAGATACCGTGACCGACATCTACACCTTTACCGCCCAGCCCGGCACAGGCGGCGCGCTGACAATCCGTGATATGCATATGCGCGATTTGCCGCTGTTGTTTTATTGAGATGGCGTTAGCTTAATAAAAGTGTCATTTACGTAAGCTATGTCTAGTCAAGTGCTAGCCAAATTGATTGGCGATCAGCTCTAGGCGTAGAGGTTCATCACTTTATCCTGAAGTACGCGGATCTTGGAAAGATGTGTTTACCGTTTGTCGGCAGCATATGTTGCAGGGGCTTATAAACAGCATAGGTATTGCCGCCCCGGCAATACCTATGCTGCCATTTACATTACTATGTAACGTCGGGAGTAGCGAGTGGCGGGGGAGAGATTTGAACTCTCGACCAAGGGCTTATGAGTCCCCTGCTCTACCACTGAGCTACCCCGCCATAAAGAGCAGAGCGGGAGTCACCTCCGGCTCTGCTAGCATATTTAGTATAGCCGATACGCCTGCGCCTGTCAAGGTCGGCCGCCCTTACGTAGGTCTGCACCGCTGCTGAACAGATAACCGCCGTTAAGCCAGTTGCGCCGCCAGTGCTGCCGGGTCGGTCACAGGAGCCTGACAGAGATAGTGGACACAGACATACGCGGTCGCGTGGTCGTCACGTTGCGGACGACCTTCGAGCAAGGGAATTGCGCCCAGCGCAGCCGAGTCGTCGGGCGCAGCTGCCGCCACCACCTGATGCGGCCGATATGGACCGAACGTGGCGGCGATCAGCGCGTCGGTATCGGGGCGGCCAGGCTGCCCGATGAGGGCGATCTCGCGCACCGCCGCCAGTGACAGATCAATCGCACAGAGCATTTCGCCCACGCCACTAGCGTATTGCGCCGCCAACGCGCCCGCCGCCGCCAACGTGCCCTGCGCCGCGTCGTAATAGCGATCCTCCATCGTGTAGTAATAGAGCCGCAATAATAGCGTGGCGGCCACCGCATTGCCTGACGGAACGGCGCTTTCGAGCAGATCCTTCGGTCGCACGATCAGCGCCTCGCTATCGTCGGCAGTATCGAAGAAGCCGCCGGCCGGGTCCCCAAAGTGTGCCTGCATCTCATCGGTCAGGGCACGGGCAGCGACGAACCATTGCGGATCAAAGTCGGCCTCATACAGCGCCAGCAAGCCGTCGGCATAAAAAGCGTAGTCTTCCAGCACCGCCGCCAGGTGCGCCCGCCCATTCTTGTAGGTGCGTAGCAGACGGGCGCCGTCGCGCATACGGCCCAACACAAATGCGGCGTTGCGCTGTGCAACGGCGCGATAGTCGGCCCGACCCAAGACGCGCGCCGCCTCCGCAAAACTGCGCAGCATCAGCCCGTTCCACGAGACCAGGGTTTTCTCATCACGACCTGGATGCACCCGTCCTTCGCGCGCCGCATAGAGTGCAGCGCGGGCGCGCGCCACCGTCGCCAATAGCTCCGCTTCCGGCAGCCCCAACTCAGCGGCTACTATTGCAGCGGGGCGGGGCCTGTTCAGAATATTGCGCCGCTCGAAGTTGCCGTGCTCCGTCACGCCCCAGTAAGCTAGAGCCACTCGCGCCGAGTCGGCAGGCAACACGGCGGCAATTTCGGCAGGAGTCCAGAGGTAAAATTTGCCTTCTTCGCCCTCGCTGTCAGCATCTTGCGTCGAATAGAATGCCCCTTCGTGGCTAGTCATCTCGCGCACCACATAGTCCAGCGTCTCTTCGACGATCCGACGGTAGAAACCGTCGCCGGTGATCTGGTACACGTGCAAGTAGAGCCGGCTCAACAGGGCGTTGTCGTACAGCATCTTCTCGAAATGCGGAACCAACCAATGGGCGTCTACCGAATAGCGTGCGAAGCCGCCGCCCAAGTGATCATAGATGCCGCCCTCAGCCATCGCGTGCAAGGTGCGCTCGATCATCACCAGCAGACGTGGTTCACGGGTACGATGGTACTGGCGCACCAGGAACGCCCAAGCCATGACCTGCGGAAACTTAGGCGCGCCACCCAGACCGCCGTGGCGGGGGTCATATGCGCGGCTCAAGGCCGCCGCCGCACGGTCCAACGTCTCAACGCGCAACAGGTCAGGCGTAGTCGGCAGCCCGTTACGGTCGGCTAGTTGCGCGGTCAGCTCTGCTGCCGACTCGTCCACTTCAACGCGCTGTTCCTGATAAGCACGGGCCAACGACCGCAGCACATGAGGGAAGCCGGGCAGTCCGTGCCGCTCTGTGGGCGGAAAATAGGTGCCGGCAAAAAAGGGCTTACCTTGCGGGGTCAGGAAGACCGTCATCGGCCAACCGCCCTGTCCGGTCAGCAGTTGCACCGCAGTCATATAGATCGAATCGAGGTCGGGCCGCTCCTCGCGATCCACTTTGATACAAACAAAACTGTCGTTCATCAACGCGGCGATAGTCGGGTTCTCGAACGACTCGTGGGCCATGACGTGGCACCAATGGCAAGCCGAGTACCCGATAGACAGCAGGATCGGCTTGTCTTCGGCTTGCGCGCGCGCCAGTGCCTCCGGCCCCCACGCATACCAGTCCACCGGGTTGTCGGCGTGCTGCAACAGGTAGGGGCTGGTCTCATGGCTTAGACGGTTGGGCATCAGGATGGGTCCTCTCCGGGCAACAGCCCGCGCGTGTTTGTCCTCCGCTGTTTAGCCGGTCACTCCGCAAGGATTATGCCGAGAATCTTGCCAGGTCGGTGTGAGTCGTGCTATGATGTGCCCTAATGGGGAAGGCGCGTCCACCGTCGCCGGCGCAACCCGGCAGCATGGGAAAGGCAGGGGAGCTATGACGAAGCACCGACAGGATAGACAGTGGAAGCAACAGGCGCAAGGTTTGGTCGAATATGGCCTGATCTTAGTGTTAATTATGATCGCAGTTGTCATTGTTGTGGCTGTATTGGGTAACCAGATCAACAACCTATTCTCTAGCATCACCAGCGGCGTCGGGATGGCGATGTAGCCGCGCCCGCCGGCGTGCAAAAGGCTATTTTTTATGATCGCATCCACCTCGCCGCCGTATGATCTGTTTATCTCCTATGCCGGGCAGGATTATGCCTGGGTGGCGGGCTACCTGCGGCCCGCCCTAGGCTTGCCGGCGGAGCGGATCATCACCGAGGAAGAATTCCAACCGGGAGCAGCCGTCGTCAGTGAGTTTGAACGCGCCGTCGAGTCCAGCCGCTACACGCTGCTGATCCTTAGCCCGGACTACCTGGCCGATCCATGGAGCAATTTCGGCGACACACTGGTGGCCCAAGTCGGCGTAGACGCGGATCGCGACCGTTTTATCCCCTTGCTGTTACGTTCCTGCGAACTACCGTTACATATCGAGTCGCGCGTCAGTCTGGATTGCACCAACCCGGCCGAAGCCGCCACGCAACTTGCGCGGCTACGCGATCTGTTGCACCGACCGGAACCACCGCCGGAACACATCGCTTGTCCCTATCCGGGAATGCTGCCGTTCACTGAGACGCAGTCGGGTGCGTTCTATGGGCGCGACAAGGAAATCTCCGCCATGCTGCGCTACTTGCGCGGCCAGCGCTTTCTGGTGGTGGTGGGGCCGTCAGGGGCGGGTAAGTCGTCGCTGGTTCACGCCGGGTTGCTGCCCGCGCTACGGCAAAGCAGCTACTGGCCGCACGATAGTTGGCACATCTGCACCATGCGCCCCGGCGAACATCCGATCCGCTTGCTGGCCGAAACGCTGGGTGGCGGCTTAGACCACCTAGCCGCCACCATAACGGCGCTGCTGGTCACCCACGCGCCGGCCGTGCGCCTGCTGCTGGTGGTAGACCAGGGCGAGGAAATCTTCACCCTCAACACCCCGGCCCGCCAGACCCGCTTTCTGACCCTACTGCAAGCCCTGCGCGACGATCCTCGCTGCGCCCTCATCCTGACCCTGCGGGCCGACTTTTACGCCGACCTGACTGCGGGACCACTGGGGCCGCTCGATCCGACGCAGCGCCTGACAGTTGCGCCGCCGCAGGGCGCGGCCCTGCACCAAGCGATCCAGCAGCCGGCCGCCGATCTTCAGGTGTATGTGGAAGACGACTTGGTGCAACGGCTGCTGGCCGATGCCGCCGACGAACCGGGCGTGCTGCCGCTGTTACAAGAGACGCTGGCCCTGCTGTGGGAGCGGATGCAACACCGCCTGCTGGCTCTCTACAGCTATCAACAACTAGATAGCGGGGGACACGGTGGGCTGGCGGTGGCGCTGGCCGCCAAAGCCGATGCCACCTGGAACAGCCTGCCCCCCCCACGCCAGATCATCGCCCGGCGCCTGTTTCTGCGCCTGGTGCAGTTCGGTGAGGGTCGTGCCGATACGCGCCGCCGCCAACCCATCATTGCCCTGCGTGCCCAAACCGACGATCCGACTCTGTTCGACGCTACTCTGCGCGATCTGACCGCTAATCGGCTGGTGACGGTCGGCGGCGACGATGCGGGCAGTGACAAGACGGTGGACATCGCGCATGAGGTGTTGATCGCCGGGTGGCCGCGCTTGAAGGGCTGGCTGGCTGCAAGCCGTGAAGCCGAACTGACCCGCCGACGGCTGGAAGACAAGGCCGCCGAGTGGGTGCGTCTGGGCCGAGGCGACGGCGGCCTGCTAGATAGCAGCGAAATGCCGGAAGCAGTCAAATGGCTAGCCGGCCCTGATGCGGCCGCGTTAGGCTACGACGAAGCGCTGGCCGCGTTAGTGGCGCGCAGTCAGGCGGCGATCCAGCAGGCGGCGGCAGAACGGGAAGCGGCCCGCCGGCGCGAACTCGATCAGGCGAACGCCTTAGCTACCGAAAAAAGCCGCCTGTTTGATGTGCAAGCGTGTGCCGCAGCCCAGCAGCGGCGCCTAGCCCACCGCTTGGCCGTCGCGTTGATCGGCACGCTTGGCCTGTTCACTCTCGCCGTGGGCCTGGCCTTCTGGGCGAACCGTCTGACCCAAGAGGCTCAAGCCCTGACCGCGCAGGTCAGCCGGCAATTACGGGCCGCGCAGGCGCAAACTCTGGCCGCCCGCGCCAATGCTGAACTCGACAACGATCCCGAACGCAGCCTGTTGCTGGCGGTGGAAGCGATTTCGGTCACGCTCCGGCTGAGCGAGCCGGTAGTGCCACAGGCCGAAGATGCGCTGCACGCCGCGCTGGGCCGCTC
>JBBRPH010000011.1:0-101508 GCA_038228295.1 Chloroflexia bacterium
AGCGGAAGCTGCGGCTGGATCACCTCCTTTCTAGGGAGCCACGAACCGGCGCGCTACACCGTAGAGCAAGGGTTTCGATCCCAGCTTGATCATCTAGGGCCGCAAGGAACTAGATGCCACAAAGTCCAGCCGCTACCCAGCGGCTGGCCCATCGCGCGCCCGACCCGGTAATTGCGCAGGGTTACGAATTCTGGGAGTGGTCACTTGCCGAGTAGCCCCTACTCACCACTCTCCTGTTGTTAAGGAGCAACGCACATCGGGCGTGTAGCTCAGTTGGTTAGAGCGCGTTCCTGATAAGAACGAGGTCCGTGGTTCGAGCCCACGCCCGCCCACCCTCATATAAAGTTAAAAAGGGAGCCGCAGGCATCTGCGGCTCCCTTTTTGTTGTACCGAAAAAGGCAAAACTTAAGCCGCTCGCCGCCCCACCGCTTCCGCACGGCGGCTCAATTCAGCGATCATACCACGAAAAATGACGCGGTGAATGGGATAGAGAGCGTACCAGTAGATCAGGCCGAATAGGCCGGTGGGCTGGAAGTAGGCGGTTTGACTCAGGCGGGTGCCGCCGTTAGCGTGGGGATCGGCACGGAACTCCAGCCAGCCTCGGCCCGGCAGCTTCATCTCCGCGCGCAGGCGCAGCAAGCGGCCGGGTTGCACGGCTTCGACGCGCCACCAGTCGAGCGCCTCGCCCGGCAGCAGGCGGTTGGGGTCGCGGCGCCCCCGGCGCAGGCCCACTCCGCCCACCAAGCGATCCAAGATGCCGCGCGCCCGCCATAGCCAATTCGCATACATCCAGCCGCGCCGCCCACCGATGCCGCTGAATACCCGGTAGACCACGGCCGGTGGCGCAGCCACTACTTGCTCGCGCCGCTCAAACACTAGCCCTTCTAATGATTGCACTTGCGTGGGCAACGGATTGCCCGCCGGCTGGTCGCGCAGCGCCGTTGTCCAACTAGTCTCCACTGCGCCTAGTGTGAGCCGGTCTACCGCAATGCGCACCGCCGCGTCGTAGCTCATTGGCTGGATCTGCGGAAATAACTCACGGGCCAGCGGGTCATGCACCACGACAGGATTGCACAGCCCTTCGATCAGCAGACGGGCGATGGGACGCGGGATAGGCGTGACCAGATTAACCCAGTGGGAGGATAGGCCGGGGGTTAACACCGGCACCGGCAGGATAAGCCGCCGCAGACCCCGCACCTGGGCATAGCCACGCATCATATCGCCATAAGTGAGGCGGGTGCTACCGCCGATCTCGATGATGCGTCCTGCTGAGCGCGGCTCATCGGGTGCAGCAATTAGGTAAGCCAGTAGATCGCGAACGGCAATGGGTTGACAGAGCGTCTGCACCCAGCGCGGCGTAGTCATCACCGGCAACCGCTCAGTCAGGTAGCGAATCATTTCGAAAGACACGCTGCCGGAGCCGACGACGATAGCGGCCCGGAACTCCGTCACCGGTACCGCTCCCGCGTGCAGCAGTTCACCCACCTCATGACGGCTCCGCAGATGCGCCGACAGCGTATCATCATCAATGCCTAAACCGCCCAGGTAGATGATGCGCTGCACGCCGACGGCAGCGGCGGCAGCGGCGAAATTGCCGGCCGCTTGGCGGTCGCGATCGCGGAACTCGCCTGCACCGAGCGCCATCGAATGGACCAGGTAGTAGGCGACTTCGCAGCCGCGCAAAGCTGGTTCCAGGGTCGCCGGGTCCAATACATCACCGCGCACGAATTCGGCCTGGGGCCAGGGAGCCGGGCGGCCGGCCAGCCGCTGCGGATCGCGCGTCAGGCAGCGCACCATATAGCCCGCTGCCAATAGGCGCGGCACCAGCCGCCCGCCGACATAGCCGGTCGCGCCGGTCACTAACACGCGACGCGGCGTGTGCGCTGTTGCAGTCTCCCTCATCAGCATCCTCCTAGTTGCTTGCGCTTGCCCGGTCTATCCAGTACACGCATGGGGCGTGCAGGTGAGACTTACCGGCGACATAGAGCGGATCAAGCACGACTTAGCGGCGCTATGCGGATCGATTCTGACCGCTTTCTATGCTATAGTTGAGGTAACTACGCCTATCAGACCATTCTGCTATCGAAGGAGCCATGCCTGTGCTGGAACTCACACCCGCCGCCGTGCGTGCCGTCCTGCTGGCCGCGCAGGGGTTGTTGATCCCGTCACCCCCCGCGCCCCAGAAGGCCGATGTCCTGGCCGCGATCCGGCGCATGGCGGCGCTGCAAATCGACTCGATTAGCGTGGTCGCTCGCAGCCCCTACCTCGTGCTGTGGAGCCGCCTGGGTCACTATGACCCGCGCCGGCTCGATGAGTTGCTGGCCGAAGGCGCACTCTTCGAGTATTGGGCACACGCCGCGTGCTTCTTGCCGATTGAGGATTACGGCCTCTACCGGCGGCAGATGCTGGACGACCGGCCAAAGACCCACGCCTGGGTGGTGGAACACCCCGCCGAAGTAGCGACGGTGCTGGACCGCATCGTCGCGCAGGGCGGCACCCGCTCGGCAGAGTTCGTGCGGACCGATGGGCGCAAGAGTGGCACTTGGTGGGACTGGAAGCCGGAAAAGCAGACGTTGGAGCGCCTATTTGACATCGGCACCCTGATGGTGGCGCGGCGCGAAGGGTTTCAGCGCGTCTATGATCTACGCGAACGGGTGCTACCGGGTTGGGACGATGCCCAGCTACCCACGGCGGCGGAAGTCCGCCGCGCCCTAACGCTCAAAGCCGTGCGTGCGCTGGGAGTTGCCGCTGCCCATTGGGTGCCCGGTTACTTCTACATACCGAAGGGCGCCGGCGGACAATTCTTGTCAAAGCGCAACAGCGGCCAATTCTTGGAGACGCTGGCCGACGAAGGGGCACTGGCACGAGTGCAGGTGTCCGGCTGGAAGGGCGCGGCCTATATTCACCCCGACAACGTGGCGCTGGCCGAGCAAGCCGCCGCCGGCCTGTTGCAGCCTAGCGTCACCAGCCTGCTCTCACCCTTCGATCCTGTCATCGCGGATCGGGCGCGGCTGCTGGAACTGTTCGGCTTCGCCTACCGCATCGAAGTGTATACACCCGCCGCCAAGCGGCAATACGGCTACTACACCTTGCCCATCTTGCACCGGGGCGCAATCGTCGGGCGGCTCGATCCGAAAGCCCACCGGCAAAGCGGTCTCTTCGAGATCCGGGCGGTGCATCTGGAACCGGGCATACCCATCACCGATGAACTAGTAACTGATCTCGCCGCCACCTTGCGCGCCTGCGCCGCCTGGCATCAAACCCCGCAAGTGGTCGTCCGCCGGAGCGATCCGCCGGCGTTGGCGGAGCTGCTCAATGCGGCGCTGGAATCAGCTTAGGAGCGTGGCGATCCAGTAGACCAGCGGGGCCAGCGCCAGCGCGGGCAGGAACGAGGCGACACGGATGCGGCGCAGTTCGAGCAGGTTAATGCCGAGGCCGAGGATCATCAGGCCGCCGATGCCGGTGACGAGCAGCACGCGCGGATCGGTGTTGGGGTCGGGGATCACGGTGGTGAGCGCGGCGGCGGCCAGCGATACGCCACCCTGATAGAGCAAGATAATGACGATGGAGAAGCCGACCCCGATGCCGAAGCTGCCGGCGAGGGCAATGGAGGCTAACCCGTCGAGGGTAGCCTTGACCACCAGCAGACTGTTGTTGCCGGTCAGACCGTTGGTGAGGCTGCCCAGCAGGGTGAGCGGGCCGACGCAGAACAGCAGCGAGGCGGCGACAAAGCCCTCGGTGAAGCGGCCGCCACCCTGCACCAGCCGCTTGATTGCCTCGCCCAGCCCTTCCAGGCGCTCTTCCAGCCCCCACCACTCGCCCAGCAACCCGCCGATGACGATGGTCAGCAGGCCCAGCACCACGCCGTCTACGTTGCCCGCTTTGGCCTTATTCAGGCTGGCGGCGATGGTGAAGCCGAGGAACAGCGTGGTCAGGCCCACCCCCTGCATGATGATCGCTTGCATTCGGGCCGGCAAGCGCCCACGCAACCCCAGCCCCAGCGCAGTGCCGAGCAGTACAGTGAGGGCGTTAATCCAGGTACCGTTGGTGCGCGCCCAGAAGCTCAAATCCATCGCCGGGCATCCTTTCCCACGGGGTATAGAAGAAGCCGCCCGTTGCCGGACGGCTCTGGTGGATCTGAGCGGGCTCGAACCGCTGACCTCTACAATGCGAATGTAGCGCTCTCCCAGCTGAGCTACAGACCCAGACGCTGCTTATTATAACAGAAGCGGGGGGCGTTTGCAAGGACGGCCGACGTACCAGCTCACCACAACGCCGCAAAGGACTCTAAGGTTTTAACCGATACTTCGGGTCCTTTGCGGCGTTGTGGTGAGCAAAGCCGGGGCTAGGCGCTCTTGGTCGCGTTGACTAGTTGGCTCAGCACGTCTTTCGCGTCGCCAAACAGCATCTGCGTCTTGGGGTCGGCGAATAGGTCGTTCTCGATGCCCGCGAAGCCGGTGCCGCGCCCGCGCTTGATCACGATCACGTTGCGCGCCGCGTCCACATCCAGGATCGGCATCCCATAGATGGGGCTGGCCTTGTTGGTGCGGGCGGCGGGGTTGGTCACGTCGTTGGCCCCGATCACCAGCGCCACATCGGTCTGCGGGAAGTCGGGGTTGATCTCTTCCATCTCTTTGAGCGACGTATAGGGCACATTAGCTTCGGCCAGCAGCACGTTCATGTGGCCCGGCATACGGCCCGCAACGGGGTGGATGGCGTATTTCACATCCACGCCGCGCGCTTCCAGCACCTGGGCCAACTGTTGCACGTTTTGCTGCGCCTGGGCGACGGCCAGCCCGTAGCCGGGCACCACCACCACGCTACGCGAATAGGCCAGCAGCGCCGCCGCATCCTCAATGCTGATTTCGCGCAAGGGAGCCGCCGCGCCGCCTGGGCCGGCATCGGCCGCCGGGCCGCCTGCGCTGCCGAACGCGCCGAACAGCACATTGGTCAGCGAGCGGTTCATAGCCTTGCTCATCAACTGAGTCAGTAGCGTACCCGACGCGCCGACCAACGTGCCGGCTATGATCAGCACCGGGTTGTTGAGCACAAAGCCGGTCATTGCCACGGCGAGGCCGGTGAACGAGTTGAGCAGCGAGATCACGACCGGCATATCGGCCCCGCCGATGGGCATAACCACCGCCACACCCAGGATCAGCGCAGCAATCGTGATGCCGGTGAAAGCCGGCACGCTGGTATTACCAACGGCCAGCATATACAACGCCAGCCCGATGATAATCACCGCCAACCCGCCGTTGACCACCTGCTGTGCCGGATAAGTCACCGGGCGGGCTGAAATCAACCCTTGCAGTTTGCCGAAAGCGACCACGCTACCGGCGATAGACAGCGAGCCGATGATCAGGCCGAGCAGCGTGGTCAACAGCACCGCGAAGTCTTCCGGTTGGCCCAACGCCCGGCGGTGCAGAAACTCTGAGCCGGCCACCAGCGCCGCCGCGCCGCCGCCCATGCCGTTGAACAGCGCCACCATCTGCGGCATAGCCGTCATCTGCACGCGCGTCGCCATCAGGTAGCCGACGACCGATCCGATCAGCACGCCGACAATGATCCAGGTAAAGTCTACAATTTCGCTGTTGAGCAGGGTGATGCCGAGGGCCAGCGCCACACCGACCGCCGCCAACTGGTTGCCCTGCCGCGCAGTGGCCGGCGACCCCAGCCGCTTCAGGCCGATAATGATCAGCACCGCCGCGAAGATGTAGACGATCTGCGGAATGTAACTCGGTATTTGCACAGGTGTATCCTTCTACTGCGTAAGACTAGGTAAAACATAGTGGCTCTTTGCGGGTTTGCCGGGGCGAACCCCACCTACGCCGGCCCTTAGCGTTTTGTGTTCACGAAACCCAGCGCTTCGCGCGCCAGCGAGAGCCAGTCCGCGTCCGAGGTGGGCGCGAGAGTTAGCCACTCCTTCATGAGGCGACCACGGCCGGGATCAAAGCGTGCCCCATCGCCGGCGGTGACGAGCGCATCCACGCGTTGCTGCGGCAGTTTAACAACGAGCGCACCCCTGACAAGCATAGCAAAGATTTTGTTATTCACCCGCAGTTCAGGGGATGCACCAAACTTCTTAGTGTGCGGTATATCCGACGGACAGGTCACAGCAGGTTCGCTGCGGAGTGCCGTCACAACAGTCGCAAAACGCACTTCGGGCGTGTCGCCGGGACTACTCATAACAAAACATACCTTGCCTGCAAGATAATTAGGCTAGATCGTTAGGGCCGGCTACGTCCTATTTCTTGTTCTGCGGCTTCTTCTTAAACATTTCCAGCATCCGGTCGGTGACGACAAAGCCGCCGACCACGTTGCCGGTGGCGAGGATCACGGCGAGGAAGCCGAGGACTGTCAGCAGTGGGCCTTTGCCGGCCAGCCCGGCGACGAGCATGGCCGCCATCAGCACAATGCCGTGAATGGCGTTTGTGCCCGACATGAGCGGGGTGTGTAGCGTGGCCGGCACTTTGCCGATCACTTCGGTGCCGACAAAGATCGCCAGCATAAAAATGGTGATGCTCACCAGAACCGCGTCAATGGTCATGCGGGGGCTCCTCCTGCGATGGCGACCGGCGGGGGCTGCATCGCTTTTTGCGTGGCCGCGTGGACCACTTGCCCCCCGTGGGTGATGCAGGTGCCGGCGATAATATCATCCTCGAAATTCAGGTTCAGTTCGGTTTTAGGCATCAGCAGCGCCAGCAGGTTGCTGACGTTTTTGGAGTACATCTGGCTGGCGTGAAACGGCAGCATACTGGGCACGTTGAGCGGCCCCATGATGATCACGCCGCTATGGACAATGGTCTGGCCGGCCTGAGTTAGTTCGCAGTTGCCGCCGGTTTCGGCGGCCAGGTCTACGATCACCGAGCCGGGCTTCATCGTCGGCACCATCTCAGCGGTGATCAGCACCGGCGCTTTGCGGCCCGGAATGGCCGCCGTCGTGATGATCAGGTCGGAGTCTTTGGCGTGCTTGGCGAGCAGGGCTACCTCCTGGCGGTGCTGATCTTCCGACAGCTCTTTGGCATAGCCGCCGGAACCGGCCGCTTCAATCGCGCCCTGTTCCAGCATGACGAACTTGGCGCCCAGGCTCTCGACCTGTTCTTTGACCACTGGGCGCACATCGAACGCCTCGACCACCGCGCCCAGGCGCCGCGCCGTGGCGATAGCCTGCAAACCGGCTACGCCCGCACCCAGCACAAACGCACGCGCCGGCGTGACCGTGCCCGCCGCCGTGGTGAGCATGGGCAGGAAGCGGCCCAGTGTGTCGGCAGCCAGCAGCACCGCTTTATAGCCCGCGACGGTGGCCTGCGACGAAAGCGCGTCCATAGACTGGGCGCGCGTGGTGCGCGGGATCGCCTCCATGCCAAAGCTGCTCACGCCCTGCGCCGCCAACGCCCGCACCGTGTCGGGGCTGGTCAGCGATTGCAGGAACGCGATCAGCACCGCGCCGGCGCGCATTTGCGCGATCTCGGCAGCGGTCGGCTTCTGCACCTTGAGGATAATGTCGCCGCTGCCGAACAGCGTGGCGGCATCAGGCACAAGCTGCGCGCCGACGACGGTGTAGGCGCTATCCACAAAATAGGCTTCGGCCCCAGCCCCCTGCTGGACCAACACCGTATGGCCGGCTTTGACGAGTTTAGCGGCATCGTTGGGCACCAGCGCCACTCGGCGCTCCCCGCCCACCGTCTCTTTGGCGACCGCAATGTTCATTGACGCGCCTCGATCCGTTGCATAAGAATCCTTCTCTCGCTAGAATTAAGCCGTAGACCGCCATAGGCAGCGCAAGCGGTGCGCGGGAAACCCCTGCTGCCCCGATCACGCAAACACGGAGATACAAACAAGCGGCGCAGGTAAGCTACCGGCACCGCTTGACACTGTAGCATAACGCCACGCCGCTGTCAAGAAAACCGACCCGCGCCGGCCGACGTAAGCTACAAGAGAGCAGCACATTCCGCTGCGTAGGGAGAGCAGCAAATGAAAGCCGATCGCAACACGCCGACTTCTAAAGCCCAATCTTTTCGCGCCCCGGCCGTAGCTGTTATTGGCGCTATCGTTGCTGTCATCGCACTTGCTGTGATAGCTACGCCTCGCCCCCAGCCGGTTCAGACGACAGGAGCGGTTTTATCCGTACCGTCTCCCTTGCCGACCCCCCCTCCCCTACCAACCCCGCCGGCGACAGGGAGTGTGCCCACAGTGCCCGCCTATGTGCCGCCGACACTCGCTATGGGCAACTGCCCGTGCGATTGGGCACAGTCGTCGGACCCTGCGGTGCGCGACACCTGCGCTAGGGTCAAAGGCACGGCTGTAGTACAGCAACACGCTGCCGAGGTGGCTACGAAGCAGGCGCAGCCGTACATCCAAACGATCCCTAATTTTACGCCCGTCGTGCAGTTGCCGGTACCGAACTATGCCAAGACCATTGTCGAGTTGAAATACGATCCCTACAAAGGTGCACCGCCGTTTGCATGGCTCGGCGCGACCAGTGTGTGGCAGGTGGGTGGGGTGCCCAACGCGGATTACACCTCTTGGAGTGAGCTATATGTGCTGGCGTTCCAGGGCAACGGAGCCCACTCCACACACGGCTATGCGGGTAACGTAACCACGGACCAAAACCCTAGCCTAGTAACGATGGCAGACGGGTATGACAAAAAATGGGTGTGCCCGCGCCCGGTAGCCGAAATCTACATCACCAAAATCATGGTGCCGGAACTCAACATCCCCAACGCCCAGACTCCGTTCCCCGGCCTACGCGGGATCGTCTACTTCACGACCAGAGATGGGCAAACGGGCCATTTCGACTTGGCGCAGGAAACCTGGACCTTCGACTCGCCCCCACCAACGCCGTGATCGTCTGCCGGCACTAAAGAGTGATATGAGCAAGCGAACCTCCACCTTAAGTGGGGGTTCGCTTTTTGCGCCGATGCAACCAGCCGGCTGCTTTACTCGTAAGATTAGCAGACGATAACACGGTAGAAGGGGAAGGATAGCAGCGTGGCAGAAGCAGTACAGACACTCCCCGCCGGGGACACCACCCTGGTGACGCAAGCGGCCCCGGTCGGCGCGCCGTTGCGCCGCCTGTTCACTTTGATCCTGCCCTACTGGCAACGCTTTGCGCTGGGGGCGGCCTTGCTGCTGCTCAACAGCGTTATTTCGCTGGTGATTCCCATCACTGTACGGGAAATCGTGGACGGCGTAACCCATGTGCGGGCGGTGGATTTAACCCTGGCTCTGGCCGGCCTGGTGGTGGTTGCGCTCATCAGTGCGCTACTCAACTTCGGGCAAACTTACCTGCTGGCCTATGTCGGCGAGCGCCTCGTCGCCGACTTACGCCGGCGCGTGTTCGCTCATCTGCAAAGCCTGTCGCTGGCCTTCTACGAAAATCAGCGCGTGGGCGACCTCACCTCGCGGCTGTCGAACGACGTGACGGCGGTGCAGGGCAACCTGACCAATAACCTGCCCGGCACCGCGCAGCAGGTCATCACGCTGGTCGGCGGCACGGCCTTGATTGTGGCCTTCGACTGGCGGCTGATCGTTATTGTCCTCGTGCTGGTGCCGCCGGTAATCCTGGTCGCCCGCACGCTCGGCAAGCGGCTGGAAGCGACCTCCAAAGCCTCGCAAGAGTCGCTGGGTCAGGCCACGACGGTGCTGGAAGAGACCCTCAGCGCGCCGCGCGTGGTCAAAGCCTTCAACCGCGAAGACTACGAAGCCGACCGCTACGGGCAGGCCGTCGAGCAGACCTTCCAGGTGGCGGTGCGCCGCATCCGGCTGGGTGCGGCCTTCGGCCCGATCATGACCCTGCTCGGCTTCGGCATCCTGATTAGCATTCTCTGGTTCGGCATCACGGAGATCCAGGCCGGGCGGCTGACCCCCGGCAGCCTAGTGATGTTGCTACTGCTGGTGTTCATGGTCTCCGGGCCGCTGGCCGGGCTGGCGACCACCTACTCGAACCTGCGCTCGGCCAGCGGGGCCGCCGCCCGCATCTTTGAGTTGCTGGACACGCAGGCCGACGTGGCCGACGCGCCCGACGCGATCGCGCTACCGGTGGTGCAGGGCGCGATCCAATTTGATCACGCCACATTCCACTACGGCAGCGGCCCGGAAGTGATCCACGACCTATCCTTAACCATCGAGCCGGGGCAGGTGGTAGCGCTGGTCGGGCCGAGCGGCGCGGGTAAGACGACGCTGGCCGCGCTGATCCCGCGCTTCTATGATGTGCAGGGCGGGCGGGTGCTGATTGACGGCCACGATGTCAAAGGCGTGCGGCTGCGCGACTTGCGCGGCCATATCGGCGTGGTGCCGCAGGAGCCGATCCTGTTCGGCGGCACCTTGCGCGACAATATTCGCTACGGCAAATTGAACGCGCCGCAAGAGGAAGTGGAGGCCGCCGCCCGCGCCGCCAACCTCGGCAGCCTGATCCGTGAAATGCCGGACGGCTATGACACAATCATCGGCGAACGCGGCGTGAAGCTGTCGGGCGGCCAACGCCAGCGCGTCGCCATCGCCCGCGCCCTGCTCCGCAACCCGCGCATCCTGATCCTGGACGAAGCTACCTCGGCGCTCGACAATGAAAGTGAAGCGCTGATCAAGGGCGCGCTCGAACGGCTGATGCGGAACCGCACTGTCGTGATCATCGCGCACCGCCTGACCACGGTGGAGCGGGCCGACCGCATCGTGGTGTTGGACGCGGGCCGCATCGTAGAAACCGGCACCCACGCCGACTTGCTGGCCGCCGAAGGGTTGTACCATCGGCTGTATACCGGCTATCAGGCCGCCGCTCAAGCCGCTGCCGACGGTGATGCCGTCACCCTGCCCGACCTCGAATTGCTGATGGGCTCGGAATTGGGTCGCCTTGCACCCGCGCAGGCAACAACCCCGGCCGGTTAGACCCGGCGGGGCACGAAAGAACACGTTCACACCTGGCGCTCACCGACTCGCACTCCCTGCCATACGATGTATGGGAGTGCGAGTCAGCAGGCTTCCTGCCTGTAGTCTACTACCCTGATTCTGCTAAGTGTTTCCGCTTATGATAGCCTGGATCGCTCATTCGGATTAGTGGCACGAACAACCCGTAAGATTCCGCTTCCGCTTTTGGTGCGCTTAAACGATAGGGCAAACCAAGCAACAGTAGCAGTGATAGATGTGTGTTAGTGGCATCTCTAGCAAATACGGAGAGGAGCACAGGATGAGTGGAGTACGGGTACTGGTGGGCACGCGCAAAGGCGCGTTCGTCCTAACAGCAGACGGCAAGCGTGAACAGTGGGAAGTTAGCGGCCCTCACTTTGCAGGTTGGGAGATTTACCACCTCAAAGGATCGCCGGTGGACCCACAACGGCTGTATGCCTCGCAGTCCAGCGGCTGGTTCGGGCAGTTGATCCAGCGATCTGATGACGGCGGCCGGACATGGGAACCCGTCGGTAACGAGTTCGTGTACGAAGGCATTCCCGGCACGCACCAATGGTATGACGGCACGCAGCACCCCTGGGAGTTCGCACGTATCTGGCATCTCGAACCGTCGCTGACCGATCCCGACACCGTGTACGCCGGGGCGGAAGACGCGGCACTGTTCCGCAGCGTGGACGGCGGACGGAGCTGGCAGGAACTGGCGGGGTTGCGCCGCCACACCTCTGGACCGTCCTGGCAGCCGGGGGCGGGGGGAATGTGTCTGCACACAGTGGTACTCGATCCCAGCCGTCCTGATCGGATCTTTGTCGCCATCTCGGCGGCGGGGGCCTTCCGCAGCGATGATGCCGGTCAAACGTGGCGGCCCATCAACCAGGGTCTCCAGTCGGAGGGCATTCCCGACCCGAAGGCGGAAGTCGGCCATTGCGTCCATCGCATCGCCCTACACCCGGCGCGCCCAGACGTGCTATTTATGCAGAAACACTGGGATGTCATGCGGAGCGACAATGCCGGCGAGTCATGGCACGAGATCAGCGGGAACCTACCCTCCGACTTCGGCTTCCCTATTGCCGTTCATGCCCACGAGCCGAATACCGTCTATGTCGTCCCGATCAAAAGCGACTCCCAGCATTTTCCGCCCGAAGGGAAGCTGCGGGTGTATCGCAGCAAGGCCGGCGGCAATGAGTGGGAAGCCCTCACTACAGGGCTTCCGCAGCGCGACTGCTACGTCAATGTATTGCGCGACGCGATGGCGGTGGACACGCTTGATGCGTGCGGTGTGTACTTCGGCACCACCGGCGGGCAGGTCTATGCTTCGGCGGATAGCGGCGACACCTGGACCCCTATCGTCCGCGACCTGCCGGCGGTCCTTTCGGTCGAAGTGCAGACCCTGCCATGATCCGCGTCATGCTCCCGGCCCATCTGCGCCATCTCGCGCACCTTGACGACGACGTGGAACTACAGGTTGCGGAACCGGCTACCCTGCGCGCCGTCCTTGATGCCCTCGAAGCCCAGTATCCCATGCTGCGCGGGACGATCCGCGACCACGTCACCCAGGTCCGCCGGCCGTTTGTGCGCTTCTTCGCCTGCGAGCAGGATCTATCCCATGAATCGCCGGATGCCCCGCTCCCCGCCGCAGTCGTCCAGGGGGTGGAGCCTCTGTGGATCGTAGGGGCTATGGCCGGCGGCTAACGGGTACAACCCAATCGCCGCGCCGGTAAAACTGACTCGCATTCCCCGCTAGTGAGGGAATGCGAGTCAGTTTGTTTCCTACCGGCACCACCAATGCCCACAATGACAAAACCCCACGAGATAGCTATAATACGGGCAACGTGCTCCCGATTCCAGGCATTGCACTTTACCGTCAGCCTTGCCCGACGCGGATCAACCCTCGTCGTGATCCTTCGTGCTTCTTCATGGATCAAAAGGAGAAACTGATGATTGACGAATCGATTCTGCACGCCGCCGTCGCGGCCGCCGGACGGTTGGGTGCGGACTATGCTGAGGCGCGGGCCGAGGACCGGCTGACCGAGACGCTGCACGCGCGCGACACAGCCGTGGAGCGGCTGACCCAGGATCGCGACAACGGCTGGGGCTTGCGCGTGGCCGTCGGCGGGGGTTGGGGCTTCGCGGCCACAGTGGATAGCAGCCCGGCAGCCGCCGAGAGCGTGGCAGTTGAAGCGGTGGCGATTGCCCGCGCTAGTGCCACGCACCGCAACGCACCAGTGGACCTGATACAAATGCCCAGCGAACGCGGCACCTACAGCACTCCACCGCACACCGATCCCTTCGCGGTGCCGCTGCCGGAGCGCATCCATTTGCTGCTGGACGCATTGGCGGCAATGCAGGGCGGTCATGCCCGTGTGCGCGTGGCCGACGGCGAACTGCAATGGGTCCGCATCGAAAAGCACTTCGTCAACAGCAGCGGCGCGGATCTGCGGCAGACGATGGTGGAGAGCGGCTTCGCTATCGGGGCCGTGGCGGTGGGTGACGACGGCTACAGCTACCGCCGTAGCTACAACAATATGGCCCAGGCCGGCTGGGAATACCTGAT
Organism: Chloroflexia bacterium; assembly: GCA_038228295.1. Classification (GTDB taxonomy): domain Bacteria; phylum Chloroflexota; class Chloroflexia; order QHBQ01; family JAICKM01; genus JAICKM01. Next base: position 13,454 of record JBBRPH010000011.1, read on the forward strand.
CGGGCTGGACCTAGTGCGTGAGGGCGAGCGGGTGGGACGCGAGGCGGGCGAACTGGTGAGCGCGCCGTGGGCACCCGCCGGCCCAACGACGGCGGTAGTCGGCCCGGAAATGGTCGCCCTGCTGGTCCATGAAAGTTGCGGCCACCCCATCGAACTGGATCGCGTGTTGGGCTGGGAAGCGGCGTTTGCCGGCACGTCGTTCCTCATGCCGGAGATGCTAGGTCGGTTCCGCTACGGCTCGCCCCACGTCAACATCACCGCCGACGCGGTGCAGCCGGGCGGCCTGGGCACCTACGGCTGGGACGATGAGGGCACCCCCGCGCAACGCACGCCGATTATCCGCGCCGGCCTGTTCGAAGGCTATCTGACCAGCCGCGAAACCGCGCCGGCTATCGGCCAGGCCAGCAACGGCACCGCCCGCGCCACGTCCTGGGGCCGCATCCCCATCGTCCGTATGACCAACCTGAGCCTTGACCCGACGCCCGACGGTCCCAGCCTGGCCGCGATGATCGCGGCAGTCGAACACGGCTTGTATCTCAATACACCCAGTTCGTGGAGCCTGGACGACAAACGGATGAACTTCCATTTTTCGGTCGAAATGTGCCGCGAAATCCGCCACGGCGAACTGGGCCAACTGTACAAGGCGGCCTCGTTCCAGGACCGCACGCCACTATTCTGGGGCCGCGTGGCCGCCGTGGGCGGGCCGCAAGACTGGCGGCTGTACGGCTTCCCCGGCTGCGCAAAGGTGAACCGTTGCAAAGCTGCCATGTGGCGCACGGCGCAACCCCGATCTTGGTCGAAAACCTCGTCATCGGCAAGGAGGGCTAACCGCATGGATACGCTGCCGAACGGCCCCGACCGCGACACGCTGGAAGCGGCCCTCGCCGCCTCACCGGCGGAACAGACCGAAATCGCGCTGCTGCACGACTGCACCGCCGTCACCCGCTATGCCAACTCTGAGATCCATCAGAATGTCCGGCAGGAGAACCGCCGGGCCGCCGTGCGCGTAGCTGTGGGTGGGGCGACAGCGCGGGTATTCACCAACGATACCACCCGCGCCGGCTTGACTCATGCCGCCGCAGAGGCCACCGCGTTGGCCCGCTTGCAAGCGCCCAACCCGCGCTTCCACTCCCTGCCTGCGCCCGACTCCGGCTCCACCCCCGACCATGACGCACCGGCCGCCTCCTTCGCCGCCACCGCCGCCTGCACCCCCGCCGACCGCGCCGCCGCCGTCGGCCAAATTATTGACCTGGCCCGCGCCGCCGGCTACACCGCGTATGGCACCTACCGCAGCAGCAGCAGCCGGCTCCAGGTGGCGAATTCGCTGGGCATCCGCAGGCGGGCCGACTATACCACCGCCTATCTCAAAGCGTTGATCGAAAGCCCCGATGGGAGCGGCTATGCCGATGCCCTCAGTCGCGATGTGGGCGCACTGGATCCGCAGGCCGTCGGGGCACAGGCCGTCGCTAAATGCCGCCTGAATCAGGGCCAACGCGAGATCGCGCCCGGCGACTATGCGGCCGTGTTCGAGCCGAACGCGGTGGCCGACATGGTCCGCTTCCCGGTCAGCCTGGGTCTGGGCGCACGGTCGTTCCAAGACGGCGAATCGTTCATGGCAGGCAAAATTGGGGCAGCCGTCACCGGCGAGCCGGTGACGCTCTGGGACGACCCACGCGACCCGCGCTGTATGCCTATGAGCATTGATGCCGAGGGGCTACCCAGTGTGCGGGTGCCGCTGATCGAAGCGGGCATCGCGCGCGGCGTGGTCTACGACAGCGAGACGGCGGGCCTGGAGCCGGGCCGCCGCTCCACCGGCCACGCTGCCAACCCTTTCGACGACGTGGAATACGGTACCGCCCTGCCCAGCCATCTGATCATGCCCACCGGCCCGGCCTCTATTGAGGAGTTGGCGCGGCGTATGGGGCGGGGCGTGCTGGTCACCCGCTTCCACTACACGCACGGCCCCGACCGTAAGCGCGTGGTCGCTACCGGGACGACGCGCGACGGCACCTTCTGGGTCGAAGGCGGCGAAATCGCCTATGCGCTGAAAAACCTGCGCTTCGGCATGAGTGTGCTGGACTTGCTGGGCAGCATCCAGGCTGCCGGGCAGGGTAAGTGCTGCCAAGATTGGTGGTCGGCCAACGGCATGGGCAGCATCTACTATTACCTACCTGCCTTGTGGTTCGCCCGCGCCACGTTCACCGGCGTGACCACGTTCTGAGCGCGCAACGTGCCACGTGAGTACGGGAGCCTGCTATGACCCCTGAGACCCTTACGCCGGAAACCTGCCCGCACAACCGGGTCACAATAGACCGCAAACACGGCTGCTGGGTACGCCACTCCTTCTTTCAGGGGCGCCCCCAGGCCACCCGCACCCTCGTCGGCGACAGCAACGGCACGATCCGGGTGCGCTGCTTCGACTGCACCTACGAGCGCCAGTTCACCGCCAGCCAAGAGAAGCCGCCATGGGTACTCGACCTGCTGCGGCTGATGGAGTAGCAGACATGCGAAGGTAACCACGCTGCTTCGCACGCTGAGTACTTTTGCTGCGCTGCTTGCGGTGCCCATAGTGATTTAGGCTTATAATAAATGCAAACAAGCACTCAGCGGAAGCCCAATGGAAAGCAATTAACCAACGCTTGACTGCAAATCGCGCCGCCGATAATGAGTTGCGTTAATTATAGGCATGGAGCCGATTTGTGGATACGCGGCTGGGGGCCGCGATTAAGGAGACTGCGTGACGGCGGAGGCGCTGTATATCCAAGCACCCGATGAGGCGACCCACGCCGAGGCGATTTATGCGCTGGCTGCTGAGGAGTGGGATCCGGATTTGGCCGAGAACTGCCGTCAGGGGCGCATCCACGGTAGCCATTACGACTGGGCGACCGCGCGCATCGGTCTGATCGGCGAAGAAGTTGTTACCCATGTCGGGGTCTACGCTCTCACGCTACGGATCGGCACGGCACGGGTGCCGACAGCGGGGGTTAACCTGGTCGTCACCCACCCAGCGCATCGCGGGCAACGCTATATGCAGGCCACCCTTGAGGCGACCCACGCCGCGATGCACGCGGCGGGTTACAGCCTGAGCATCCTCTGCAACGCGACCGACGGCTACTATCCACAGTTCGGCTACCGTACCGCCTGGGGCGAAACACTCTACGAGATCGCCCGCCGCGAGTTGCCGCCGTTACCGGCGGAGGTGGAACTGCACCCGTTTACACCGGGGCAACGCGACGACCTGGACGCACTGTTTAACGCCGAGAACGCCACGCTCACCGGCACGGTGCTGCGCCCCACCTATCCGCACACCAAAACGCCCGGCGATGCCGAAGGCTACCTATGGCACGACGCGGCGGGGGCCGTCAGCGGCTACATCGTCTACTCGTATTCCGGTGAGCGCGGCATCTTGTGGCACGAAGACTCGGCGGGCGACCCGGTGGTGCGGCTGGGCGCATTGCGGCAGGCGGCGCGGGAGCATGAGTGCTCCACGCTGCGCTTCCCGCGCCTGCCCCCGCGCGGCCTGCCGGCGCGCGAATTACGGCAATTGGCCGGGGGGCTGGAGGTGGACTACCGGCCTACCGGCGGCTGGATGGTCAAGCTGATCAACTTGCCCGCACTATGTACCCAGTTAGCCGCCGAATGGGGCCGCCGCTTGGCCGGGTCAGCCCTGGCAGGCTGGCGGGGTACGTTACGGATCGAGTCGGGTGGCGCGGCGGTAACGCTGGCGATTGCACGGGGCCAAGTGAACGTGATCGCGCCGCGCCGCACGCACCACACCATCAGCGCCGGCCCCGAATTGGCCCAGTTGGTGCTGGGCACGTTTGATCCCGCCGAGATCACCGCCACGACCGGCACTACGCTGACCGGCGATGCAGCGGTGCTGGTCGCGGTGCTGTTCCCGGCGCAAGATCCGCAGATGGGCAACGCCGATCTGTAAGCCATCCGCCTCCAGAAGGAGCAACCAATGGATGTGCAACCCGTCACGCTGGTCGGGCGCACCGTGCGCCTGGAACCGCTAACCGTCGCCCATGCCGCCGGGCTATGCGCGACCGCCGGCGATACCGCGCTCACCTATATTTATACCAAACCACGTGAGCGCACACCGGCAGGTTTCGCTGCCTATATTCAGAGCCTCTACGAGGATTACGGTTGGTGTCCTTTTGTCATTATAGATCAGGCCGCTGGGCAACCAGTGGGCGTGAGTTGTTATCTCGACATTCGCCCCGCCCATCGCGGGCTGGAGATCGGCGGCACCTGGATCACCGCGTCGCACCAGGGCACGGCCGTCAACCCCGAAGCGAAGTATCTACTGCTGCGCCATGCCTTCGAATCGCTGGGCGCAGTGCGCGTGCAACTCAAGACCGATGGGCGCAATCTCCAGAGCCAAGCCGCCATCGCCAAGCTAGGCGCGGTGCGCGAAGGCGTATTACGCCGCCACCTGATCCTGCCCGACGGCTATGTGCGCGACAGTGTGCTCTACAGCATCACCCACAGTGAGTGGCCGGCGGTGCGCGAGCGCTTAGTGGTGCGGCTGGGCTATGTGCCGGCGACGGACGCCCCATGACTCGCCGGACAACGGAGACTCTGGTATAATCGTCGCTATGGGGAAATCCGGTCGCCCGCTGGTTTGGGCCGTCGTGGGCGCGCTGGGCTTGGCGGCGACTTACGGGCGGGTGGCCCTCTTGCACCTAGCCGGCGGCGTGGTCGGCGGCGACATTGACGGTTACGAAAACCTCTGGAATCACTACTGGGTGCGGACGGCGCTGCTCGATCTACACCAGAGTCCCTTCTACACCCAGCACATTTACTACCCCACTGGCATCAGCCTGCGCTTCCACGCGCTCAATCCCTTCAACGGCCTGCTCGCGCTGCCGCTCACGCCACTGTTGGGCGATGTAGCGACCACGAACGCCCTGTTCCTACTGGCACTGGTACTGACCCACCTCTTCGCGTTCCTATTGATTCGTGATATCGTGGGCAGCAACGGCGCGGCGTTTGTAGGCGCGGCGCTGTTCACCTATGCCAACAGCCACACGCTGGCCTTCTACAGCACCGGCCAGGATAACTTGCTCTCCGGCGAATGGTTGCCGCTCTATTTTTTCTGCCTGCTACGTGCCGTGCAAAATACGCCGCACTGGGTCGCCGGCGCGCCCGCCCCCCCCATGGGACGGGCGCGCCGGGGCTGGGCGGCGGGAGCCGTCGCCACGCTTATCATCACCTCGCTGACCGATTGGCAGTATGTGATGTGGGAAGTGTTCACCACTCTGCTCTACTTCGGTTTCATGCTGCTCACCCGGCGCACGCGGCAGCAGAAGGCCGTGCTGTTCGGCACGCTGGCGCTTATCGGCGGCAGCTACACCGTGTTGGTCGGGCCACTCTTGGTCGGGCCGATGGTGCAGGAAGCGCTAGCCAACCCCTGGCTGATCGTCGCCGGCGAGAGTGCCGCTCACGCGGCCGACTTGGCCGATCTGCTGGGGCCGGGCCTGGGCAACCCCGGCTACCTGGCCCTGGCGTTGGCCGTCCTCGGCGGGGTTGCCGCGCGGCGGGGGCGCGACCGCGAGCCGGCCCTATTCTGGGCACTCGCCGCTCTCGTCTTCTACATCTTGGCGCTCGGCCCCATCCTGACCGTGGGCGGCAAAAGCACAGGCATTCCGCTGCCCTATGGGCTGCTGCAAAATCTACCCGTCTTCAGCGTGGGCCGTGACCCCGGCCGCTTCGAGGTCATCGGTCGCCTCGGCCTGGGCATCCTGACTGCCTTCGGGCTGCGGACCGTGAACCGTTGGCTGTGGTCGTCCGTCGTCGGCCGGCAGTCGCCGGTCGTCGGCCGGCAGTCGCCGGTCGGTAATGGGCAGAGCACACCGCCAACCGTCCAACCTGCTGCCCTACGTTTTACGTTTTACGTTTTACGTTTTACGTTTCCTGCCCTCGTCCTGCTCTTCAGCCTTGCGCCCTTTGTCGCGGCAGCGGGGCAAGTGACGGTGGACCCACCGGAGTGGCCGGCCTTCTACCGGCAACTCGCGCAGGAGCCGAACACCTATGCCCTGTTGGAATTGCCGCTGTTCACCGAGAAAGGGCGCGGGGAGGACCACTACCAGGCGTACCAAGCGCTGCACGGCAAGCCGCGCTTCGGCGGGCGCTGGTCGCGCGACCACAAATTGGACAACCCCGCCAACTTCGTCAAGCACGCCGGCCTGTTCCACCAATTACTATTGCTCGACGCGGGTGACCAAGCCGCCCACTTCTACCCGGCGCAGGACTTTTTGCGGCGCACCGACTACGCCACGCAAGGGCAGGCGATCTTGAACTATTATCAGGTAGGCTATATCGTGGTCTACAAGCAGGCGCTGGATAGTGCCTGGAATGAGCGCACGTTCCAACGGATCATCGGACAGATCCTGGGGGCCGGTATACAACCCACCTACGAAGACAGCCTGCTGCGGGCCTATCGCGTGCCCGCCGGCGGGCCGGCGGTCAACCCGCTGACACTCGATACAGGCGACGGCTGGTATGAGAGCGAGACGCGCGAGGATGGCGTGACCTACCGCTGGGCTAACACACTGCCGACGGACCCCAACGCAGCCGCCGGCGCCGCGCCCCCGCCCGGCGAACTCTACACTATGAATCTAACCCAGCAACCGATCACGGCCACCCTGCACTTCACCGCCTTTGCCTTCCGGCAGCCGCGCGTGTTGAACGTAGCGCTAGACGGCGTGCCCCTCGCCCACCTCAGCCTGCCGGGCAACGAAACGCTGACCCCCGCTGCGGTCGCGCTAACCCTACCGCCGGGTAATCATCGCCTCAGCTTCCGCAGCCCCACACCCGCACTCGGCACCGGCACCCCCCAAGACACGCGACGGCTCTCGTTTGCGCTGGCCGCCGTGCGCCTGGACGCGAAGTAAGGGGCGGGCGTAGAGCCGCATGAAACGTGAAACGTGAGTGGCTGAGTCGCATTGATGAGATTACCTCGGCAATGCTATAATGGCACCGGTCTGGCCGACCCTTTGACGGACGTAACGGCTCCTTATGGGGCAAGCTGTAACACCGTTTGGTGCGGCTCCACTACAACCGCAGCAAAATCCGTCACGGGCGCAAAATTGGTGATCAGCACTTCGTGGTTGACGATACGAGCGTTACCGGTTTTCTCTGCCTTCATACCCGAAGCCGCTTGCACCGGTACGATAAGATGACCGGCATAGAGTTCGCGGATACGGGGCGTGTCATAGAGGGATAAGATCCACCGGCAACTGGTATCTTGTAGGCGCAACGCCAGCCGCTCATGCGACTCCCAATCGCGCATATTGTGGACATAGTTACAGCCGTTGCCGGGGTACGGTGGGTCGAGGTACATTAGCGTGCCGGGGCGATCATAGCGATCCAGGCACGCAGCCCAGTCAAGGTTTTCAATCAGCACCGTGCGGAGGCGGGCATGGATCGGCGCGATGCGCGCTTCCAACGTGGCGAGCGCGCCGATCAGCCGGTTGCCGTGGCCGCCGTCGGTGATGCTGGTCTGGAAACGCGGATACTGTAATTCGCCACCCCAGCCGGCCATAATCAGATAGTAAAAGCGATGGGCGCGCGCTACGTCGTCTAGCTGGGTGGGGTCCAGTGCCGCCAGCCGCACGAACTCGGCCCGCGCCACCAGTTCCCAGCGGAAGGCCGCCAGTAGCTCCTGTGGCTGGTGCTTCAGGACACGGAAAAAGTTAATCAAGTCGCCGTCCAGATCGTTTAAGACTTCGACTTCACTGGGCGGCTTGCCGAACAACACCCAGGCCGCGCCTGCAAACGGCTCCACGTAGCAAGTGTGCGGCGGCAGCAGCGCGATCACGGCCTTTCGCAAGCGCGATTTACCGCCGACCCATTTAAGGGGACTGTTGAGCATTTCTGCTACGTTGATTGCTGATAACAGGTAATGCCTTTAATATTCGACGCGGAAGTTGTCGAAGTAAGCGCGGAAATTGCCCTGAGAGCCATTACGCCCATTATCGTAGGCAATCATCCACTTTCTGATGACCTTGCCAGCTAACGGAGTCAGATCGATATTTGTGTAAAACCAATAGCCATTACCATAAGCACCACGCGCAGCTGGATGTGCGCCAATCCCATTTTGATCTTGAAGTCCAGAGTCCCGCAGGGTTGTCCCGTCCGTCATTTCAAAATCAATTCCCATCGTCTGCTGCTGAAGGTTGTACTGATACCAACGGATTTTCATACCCGGCGTAATCTTCAGATAGTTATGTTGTTGCCACCAAGGAGCATTATCGTTGTCGGAGGTAAATAGTTGCGCGTAGTAGTAGGAGTATATTAAATCAGTGGCATTGCCAGCTATCATCTCATATGTCGAGCCTGTAAATACGGGTACACTAAACTCCGCTGTACGCGGACCTAATTCTGGTGAACCACTATTATTATAACCATTCACATATCTATTATAATACTGACGGTTCACCTCGCCTCTTGCATAGCCAGAGTTTGGTTCCCATCCAGTGCGGGGTCCATAAATCTGAACAGCGCCTTGCTTATCGTCCTCTTGTAAGCTATGTTTACTTACGTTTTGATCCGGTAACATGACAGCTTCTGTGTGTTGGCTGTCATGATCAAGCGAGTACCAATGTCCTGTCTCATGCAGAGCTACAGTTAAAAAATCTATCTGGTGTGGAGTAGTGTAACTATTCATCACACCAGACGTGTTCCATTGGTATGTTGAGGATGTGTTGAACGATGTCCTTTCACGAATTATTGAGTTCCCCGAATCTGAATACTCTACGCAGGTGACACCAGGCGAAGCGTCAGTCTCGTAGCTACTACAGCCAGGAGGTATTTGCGAAATAAAATTAACTGCTGTGTAACCATTACTGTTGGAATCGTAGTTGCTGTTATAGTGATAACCAAACCATGTAGCTTGGTTCCATTGTCCCATGACATTATTAGTAATGAGGCTGTTGCTCCCAGCGATACCCAAATTAGAATCAATATTAGGATTTATACTGTAGTAGATGCCGTTACCTGTCTGCCATTTCCCTAACGTGATAAAAGCCTGTACAGGATTTCCAGGTTGGATTGCCAGTGTTACAGTAGCCAAGCCAAGTGCAGACACTAATTTGATACACTGACCAATTCGTGTAATACGCATGACTTAATCCCTTTCTCTCATAAAAATGCTTGAGGCTATCAGCCTTCATCTCTACTTCCCTGTCACCTGCTGAACATCTTGATGTATTTGAGAAACAGAAACCGCATGACCCGCAGCAACTGCCTGTCCTTGTGCATTGATGGTGTAATGCTCCAACACACGCCATAATGGGCGACCGTTGACTTCCTGCATTCCCTCTGGGGTTGTCTGCGTCAGGAACAAAATCACATGGTCTCCTACCTCATAGTGATAGAAGTCATCGTTTGACTCGACTGAATCCTGACCGACCACACCAGTACTGACATTGATCAGCACTTCGCTAGGTATCGAACTACCTTTGAGTGTGCTGGTCACTTGCACCGTAACAGGGCGGAAAATCCCATACTGGTTATCCGCAGCCCAGGGATTAGCCGGACGCTTTTGATCCACAGTAGACCAGCGGGCTGAATCTATCTTGGTGGTAATGCCTTCCACAATCACACTCGCAAGCAGCGCCGACCGTTTCGCATCAGGCATATGAAATATGGAAATACGAACATGATGTGGGGCAGCGGGGACGGGAGTATTCGGGACGTAGATTGCAGAGGGTCCGTTGTCAAAACTAGGATCACTCCCCGTTGGAACCGGAGTTAATTGTACAGGCTTTTGCGGGGGTAAGGGGGTAGGAAAATCAACCTCGTTGGGCTTCGGTGTTTGCGGAGGTAAGTAGCTGGAACTAGCCGAGCTTCCGGCACTACTAGTCCCTGCCGCACCACAGCCCGCCAAACTTAAGCTGACAAGTAGGCTTAATATAGCACCCACAATAGGAGTATGATGCTTCAATCTAAATGGCTTCATATCCACGCTCCTTCTGCTGATATATCCTACCATAGATATATTCAATACCTACGCCAAATTGGGGCCGCGGAACGCCCGTTCGTCAATCGTGTGCGGACCAATAACAAATGTGCAGCGCTGAATTAAATTATGTCGGCCCAACGCGGATCGGATATTTAATTCACCGGCACAAAAGGTGTCAGGGTGCTCCCAGGCAGCGGTGTTCGGACCCTTACCTCCCCAATTTGGCGTAGGTATTGTATATTAACACACTTTGGTTTCTGTGTCAAAAGCACAGCCGCCCTGTGAATCTATGATCCGCCTAATCACGCATGGTTTTGGAGTACTGCTATAGGTGAGTCGTGACACTTGGCTGTTACACCCTGACAGTGCTATAATAGCCCATGTATGCCTGATCCCAATGAACCTCCACTGGAAAGGCGCGCATGAACTACAGCCCGCTGGAACTGGCGCAGCTACAGGCCGCCGCGCTCTATGTGCAGGATGCCGACGGCCGCTTGCTGCGCGTTAATGAGCCGGAGCCCGACGATGCGGTCCCGCGCTTCTTCCTGGCCCGCACGCCGGCCGGCCACCTCTGGCGGACGTGCTATGATGTGCCGGCGGAGCGCACCGCCCAGCTTGCGCGGCTGGCGGCGGATGAGCCGGTTCCCAGCGACCTGCGCGCCCCGCCCCAGTACCTAGCAGAGTATAGCGCATTGCTCCAGCAGGATGCGCCGATCCGTAGCACCCAGTCCGGCCCCGCCTACTACCTGCCGCCCCGCGCGCCGGCGCGCGGCACGGTAGGGATCACGCCGCAGAACGCGGCCCTGTTGCGTGCCCACTTCCCCTACACGCTGCGTAGACTGGCCGAACGGGCACCCGTGGTGGTGGTCGTCGCGGATGGGGTCGCGGTGGCGGCGTGCTACACTGTCAGGATCACCGCGCAGGCCGCCGAAGCCGGCGTAGACACGATAGCGGGCTATCGCGGACGCGGCTATGCGGTCGCAACGGTAGGCGGCTGGGCCGCCGGCATCCGGGCCGGCGGCAAACTGCCGTTGTACAGCACAGCCTGGGAAAACACCGCGTCACAGGCCGTGGCGCGCAAGCTGGGAGCCGTGCAATATGGGGTAGACTTCAGTATCACCTGATCCGTCGCCGCCCACGTAGGCCGGCGGCAACGCGATAGATGCGGCCCGGCCCCCCTGCCACATTATGTCAATTGGACCCGCGCCCCCGACAGTGCTATAATAGCCCTCGTATGCCTGACCCTACGCTGCCCGCCGAACCCAGCCGTGCCGAGCGCCGCCTGAGCGCCGCCGTGCAGCGCGAGGCGCGGGCTGTGCTGGATCCGCTGGTGCGCCGCGTGCTGGGCGAGATGGCCGATGCGCTATGGGGGCGCAATGGACGCTTCCGCCGCAAATGGCGGCTGACGGGCGGGGCCGACACCTGGGCGATTGGGCCGGCGGGCGGAGCGCCGGCGTTTCGCGTCAGCCTGGACCTGGGGCAGCGGATGTTTCGCGTGGACGGCGCAGGCGAGCCGCTGTTTACCGCCGGCATCAGCGAAGAACAATTACGGCGGGCGCTATCGGTGGCCCATCATCGGGATCAAGCTGCGGCGGATCGCTGAGAGGAGTACCGCGTGGAATACCAGACAGTGCTGTGGGCGGTGGACGGCGGGGTGGCGACGCTGACCCTGAACCGGCCCGACGTGTTGAACGCCTTGAACAAGCAAATGACCGATGAGATCCAGGACGCGCTCAAACAAGCCGAGCGCGATAAGGCGATCCGCTGCCTGGTGATCACCGGCGCGGGCCGCGCGTTTTCGGCGGGCGAGGATCTGCGGGCCCACGCCGGCGGCGTGCGGGCCTCGGTCGCCGACGCCGTGCGGACGCGCTACAACCCGATTGTCCTCAAAATGCGCGGGCTGGAGAAGCCGATCATCGCCGCAATTAACGGCGTGGCGGCCGGCGCGGGCATGAGCCTGGCCCTAGCCGCCGATCTGCGGATCGCGTCGGACAAGGCCAAGTTGATCATGGCGTTCAGCCGCATCGGCCTAGTGCCCGACTCCGGCGGCAGCTATTTCCTGCCCTGGCTAGTGGGGCTGGGCAAAGCCGCCGAACTCTGTATGCTGGCCGAAGACGTACTTGCCGACGAAGCGTGGCGCATCGGGTTGGTTAACCGCGTGGTGCCCGCCGATCAGTTGGTGAGCGCCACCGCCGAGTGGGCCAATAAGCTGGCGCAGGGGCCGACCGTCGCCTATGGGCTGACCAAGCGCGCCCTCAACCGCGCCATGCACGCCCAACTGCACGAGATCCTGGAATACGAAGGTCACGGCCAAGAGACCGCCAGCCGCACCGCTGACGCGCAAGAAGCCATCGCGGCCTTCGTCGAGAAGCGCACGCCCCACTTTAAGGGCGAATAGGCATGGCTGACGAAACGATAGGTGTCATCGGCGCGGGCACCATGGGGGCGGGCATCGCCCAAGTCGCGGCGCAAAGCGGACGCGCCGTGATCCTCTACGACATCAAGCCGGAGTTTGTCGAGCGCGGGCTGACCGGCATCCGCAAAGGCTTGCAGGGCCGCGTGGACAAAGGCAAGCTGACCGCCGCAGACATGGCCGCCACACTGGCCCGCATCCAGCCAAGCACCGACCGCGCCGCCCTCGCCCCCGCCGCGTGGATCATCGAAGCCGCACCCGAAAGCCTCGCCCTCAAAGGTGAACTGTTCGGCGCGCTGGACGCGATTTGTGGGCCGCAGACGATTCTGGCGTCTAACACCTCGTCGCTGTCCATCACCGCATTGGGCGCGACAACCAAACGCCCGGAGCGCGTGGTCGGGCTGCACTTCTTCAACCCGGCCCCGGTGATGGCCCTGGTCGAGGTGATCGCCGGGCAGCGCACCGACCCCGCCGTGACCGCCGCCACGGTCGAACTCGCGCGGGCTTTCGGCAAAACACCGGTACAGGCGCGCGACACGCCCGGCTTCATCGTCAACCGCGTGGCGCGTCCGTTTTACGGCGAGGCACTGCGGCTACTGGGCGAGCAGGTGTTGCCGGTAGAAGAAATTGACCGGCTGATCCGGCTGGCCGGCTTCCGCATGGGACCGTTCGAGTTGATGGACCTGATCGGCATTGACATCAACTTTGCCGTTACCGAGTCGGTCTACGCGGCCTTTTTCAATGAACCGCGCTATCGGCCCCACCCCATCCAGCGGCGCATGGTCGATTCGGGCATGATCGGGCGCAAAGCCGGCGAGGGCTTCTATCGCTACAGCGGCGCGACCTCCACGCCGAACCCATTGCTGGCGCTTGACCCGACCTATGCGCGTGCGCTGACCTTTCCGCGCCTACCCGACACGCTAGACCGTCGCTTGGGTGATGCGCTCGTCGCCGGGGGCACCGATGCGACGATCATTGAGCGTGAGCGGTTAGCGCCTTACGTCATCGGGCGCGTGGTCTGCGGCATCATCAACGAGGCCGCGTTCGCGCTCGGCGAAAGGGTCGCATCGGCCGCCGACATTGACACAGCCATGCGCTTGGGGGTCAACTATCCGCAAGGACCGCTCGAATGGGCGAACAAACTGGGGCTGCCGCTGGTGTTGGAGATGCTGGAACACCTCTACGATTTTTATCACGAAGAGCGCTACCGTGCTGCGCCGTTACTGCGCCAACTCGTGGCCGCCGCCAACCGGGGTTATAACGCGCCGGGCTTTTAAGGAGAACAGACCTGATGACCCTACTTGTGTGTACTGCGCTGTTGGCCGGCCTGGGCGGCTGGCTCGACGCGCGGCTCAACTGGCCGAAGCCTGCGGGACGCGGGCGGCGGGAGCGGCTCTGATGTTTGCGGCCCCCTTTGGTCTCGCCGCCGCTGCCAAAGCGCGCACGCCCAGCGTCCCGCTGTGGCTGCTGGTATTGGCCGCGCAAGCAATTGATCTGCTCGGCGTAATCCTGCGCCTGACCGGGGTCGAGAGCCGGCACCCCGACCCGCACACCGGCTACGGCGACCTGCTGTTTAGCGACTCGTACAGCCATGCTCTGCTGACAGCGGTTATTTTAGCGGTGATCTTTGCCGCTGTGGGGCGACGCTACGGCGGGGCACGCGCCGGAGCCACCGTCGGCGGGCTGGTATTGGCGCACTGGGTACTCGATCTGCTGTTTCATCGCGGCGACTTGACCATCCTGCCGGGTAACGCGGGCAATCTGCCGACCTTCGGCTTCGGCCTCTGGAGCCTGCCGACAGTCGCGGCTATTGTCGAGGTAGGGATCGTCCTGGTGGGCGCGTTCCTCTACTATCGCAGCGCGCTCCGCTTGCCCGCGCCGTCGATCCGCGCCAGCGCCGGCTACCGCACCCAGGCGCTCACTACCGTCATTATCACCACCGGGTTGCTGCTGCTGACCCTGGTTGTAGCACTATCGGGCTTCGATCTGTAATGTTTATTGTCGTTGGTGCGTTGCTATAGCGCATACCTGCGCGCAGTGCAAAGACACCAAGAGTCAAACTTAAATCTTGGCGTCTTTGCACTGCGCGGCCGACCTGGGCCAAAAGCGCAATTGGCTAGGGTGGGCAGGGTATGGTATAATAACAGGTATTGTCCTCAGAGTGGCTCCCGTGTCGGCAAATCCGCGCGGGATCGCAAACAATTTTATAGCAGGAGAGCGTGGGAATGTCGAACGGACCTGGGGAGCAGATTGATGGGAAACTGTCGCTGATCTTGCCTGCACACAACGAAGAACCCAATATTGAGGCCGTGGTGCGGCAGGCGACGACTGTGCTGCCCACCCTGTTCCGCGACTATGAGGTGCTGGTTGTAGACGACGGAAGCCATGACGGCACCGGCGAAATCATTGATCGGTTGGCGGCCGAGAACCCGCACGTCCAGGCCATACACCACGAGAAAAACAAAGGCTACGGCGGCGCACTGGCTACCGGCTTCCATGCAGCCAGTGGCGACTATATGATGTTCATGGACTCGGACCGCCAGTTCGACATCGGCGACCTCAGCAATCTGGTGCCCTACATCCCCAGTTATGACATCGTAGCCGGCTATCGGATCAAGCGCAACGATCCCTATTACCGTTTTCTGATCGGCACCGGCTTCAACCAGATGGTCAAGTTGCTGTTCCAGGTGGACTTGCGCGATATTGACTGCGGCTTCAAAGTGTTCAAGGCTGATCTCTTGCGGAGCATGGATTTGACCAGTCCGGGCGCACTGATCAACACCGAAATCCACGCTAAAGCCAATGTCCAGGGGCGCAGCGTGGTCGAGGTCGGCGTGCATCACTACCCGCGCTCCGCCGGCGAGCAGTCGGGCGCATCCGTCAAGGTCATGGCCCGCGCCGTCTTCGAGACGTTCCGCCTCTGGGGCCGGATGCGAGACTACGTGCCGCCTGACGGCAAAATCGTGGTCGCGCCCGCCTCAGCGCGTGGTCTGATCGCCGTGGGGGCCGTCGGCCTCGCGGGCTTGGGCACGCTGCTCTTCTTGCTCACGCGCCTGGGACGCCGTCGCGACTAAAGCGGCGGCCGGCCGGCAAGCCGACAGAAGGTTTAGCCATGAGCCAAGATATAGGGAACGCGACGAGGGATCTACCCATCGCGTGTAAGCTACCGGACGAAGCGCGTATGCAACGTCAAACGCAGGTAGCCGGCAGCGTGTTTGGCGCGGCGCGGCAGACGCAAGAATTGGCCGACGGCTACGCCTTCCAGTTTACGGCTGACGCCTCCAGCGTGCAGCTCCTCACGGAGTTCATCACGGCCGAACGGGAGTGCTGCCCTTTCTTCACCTTTGAGTTGATCTTTGAACCCAATAGCGGACCACTTTGGTTGCGGCTACGCGGCGGTGAAGGAGTCAAAGAGTTTATCCAAGCAATGATCCAATAGCAGCCCGCCGCAGGGCGGGCTGTTCCGTATCAGGAAGGAGCCTTGCAATGATGCTGGGCCTCGCATCTGCAACGGTCGCCGCGCCGGCCCTCGGCGATCCCGACCACCCGCTGACCACCGCCGATCTCGCCGCCCTCGCCCGCACCGCCGACTCGTCGTTACACCTGCACCCGAATGCTGCCGCCCGCGTTGATCATGCCGCCGCTATTGTGAACGATATTGTGGCATCAGGGCGCGTGGTCTACGGCATCAACACCGGCTTTGGCGCGTTCAAAGACCGGGTGATCGCCCCCTCGGCACTGGCCCAGTTGCAGGTGAACCTGATCGCCAGCCAGACGGTCAATGTCGGCCCGCCGATGAGCCGCGAAGAGACGCGCGCCCTGATGATCGCCCGCGCTCAGACACTGGCGCTCGGCTATTCGGGCCTACGCCGAACGACGTTACAACTGCTGCTTGACATGATCAACCGGGGCGTACATCCGGTGGTGCCGCAGCAAGGCTCGGTCGGCGCAAGTGGCGACTTAGCCCCCCTGTCGCAGATCGCCTTTGCTATGCAGGGCGGCGGTCTAGCCGAATACGGCGGCACTGTCATGCCGGCGTATGCCGCCCTGGCGGCTGCCGGGCTGGAGCCGGTGGCCCTGATCGCCAAAGAGGGATTAGCGTTGTGTAACGGCACCTCACAGATCAGCGCGCTGCTGGGCCTCGCGACGCACGACGCGGCGGGGCTGACGCAGGCCGCCGATATTTGCGGTGCGCTGTCATTCGAGGCGCTCGACGGCATCCCCGACGCGCTTGACGCACGCATCCACGCGGCGCGCGGCCAACACGGGCAAATCGCCGCTGCTGCCCACTTACGCGCGCTGATCGCCGGCAGCGAGTTGCTGGGCGGTGGCGGCCCGCGCCTTGACGGCCCAGATGCCGCCGGCAGTGGTGGGCCGTCGCCGATCGCCCACAAGGTGCAAGATGCCTATTCGCTGCGGTGCATGGCGCAGGTGCATGGCCCTGCGCGCGACGTGTTGGGCTTCGTGCAAGGCATCGTCGAAATCGAACTCAACGCCGCCGTGGATAATCCGCTGATCTTCGGCGCGGGCGCTGTGGGCGCGGCTGACGGCCCGGCAGTGCTGTCGGGCGGCAACTTCCACGGGATGCCGGTCGCCGTGGCCGCCGATGTGCTGGGCATCCCCTTTTGTGCGGTCGCCTCGATCAGTGAGCGGCGGCAGGCGCGGCTGGTGGACATCCATGCCCACGGGGGGCTGCTGCCACCCTTCCTGATCGCCGAGGGCGGCCTGAACTCCGGCTTTATGATGATCCAATACACCGCCGCCGCTCTGGTCTCCGAGAACAAAAGCCTGGCCCACCCGGCCAGCGTCGACTCGATCCCCACCTCGGCCGGCCAGGAAGATCATGTAAGCATGGGACCGATTGCCGCCCGCCACGCGCGCGCGATCATCCGCAACACCCAATTAGTCCTGGCCCTCGAACTGCTGACCGCCGGGCAAGCAGTTGACCTGCGCCGCCAGGCCGCCGGGCGTCCGCTACGCCTGGGCCGGGGCAGCGCCGTCGCCTATGCTCTCCTCCGTGAGCGCGTCCCCTACCGCACCCGCGACGAATCGTTCACCGAAGCCATCGCCTGGGCCGACGAACTGATCAGCAGCGGCCGCCTGACACGCGAGGTGGCAGCGGCGCTGGAATAAGTATTCGGGCTGCTTGTCTTTCCGGCAGTAGTCTGCTACCATAGAGAAAGCCACTCGCCCTAAAATCGCATCCTTGTTCAAGAGTTACCCGCTAGGGCGAGTTATCAGCGCACTAGGCCGGCAGAGAGGAATCCGCCCATGACCACCAGCGAACCGCGCATGGCGCAGGATACGCAAGTTGCCCCGCGCCCGATGCGTGCGCCACGCGGGACCACGCTGACGTGCAAGGGCTGGCCGCAAGAAGCAGCCTACCGGATGTTGCAGAACAACCTCGACCCGGAGGTGGCCGAGCGGCCCGACGAGTTGGTGGTGTATGGCGGACGCGGGCGGGCGGCGCGCAGTTGGCCGGCGCTGCTGAAGATCCTGGAGATGCTGCGCGAACTGGAAGGCGACGAGACGCTGCTGGTGCAGTCGGGCAAGCCGGTCGGCGTGTTCCACACCACAGCGGACGCGCCGCGTGTGCTGCTGGCGAACTCGCTGCTGGTGCCGGCCTGGGCTACGCGCGAAAGCTTCGACCGCCTAGAAGCTGCCGGGCTGACTATGTACGGTCAGATGACCGCCGGCTCGTGGATCTACATCGGCACGCAGGGCATTTTGCAGGGCACGTATGAGACCTTTGCCCAGGCCGCCACGCAGCATTTCGGTGGAAGTCTGGCCGGGCGGCTGGTCGTCACCGCCGGGCTGGGCGGTATGGGCGGCGCGCAACCGTTGGCCGTGACGATGAACGACGGCGTGGCGCTTTGCGTAGAAGTGGATCCGACGCGCATTCAACGGCGGATTGAGACGCGCTATCTAGACGTGGCGGCGGGCAGCTTGGCCGAAGCCCTGAGTCTGGCCGATGCCGCCTTGCGTGAGCGCCGCCCGCTGTCTATCGGCTTGCTGGGCAACGCCGCCGAAGTCGTTCCCGAATTAGCACGCATTGGCCGCGTGCCCGATATGTTGACCGACCAGACCTCGGCCCACGACCCATTGCGCGGCTACATCCCGCTGGGCCTGAACCTAGACGAAGCTGCCGTCTTGCGTCAAGTTAATCCAGAAGAATATGTCGCCCGTAGTTTGGCGAGCATGGCAACCCATGTGCGCGCAATGCTGGACCTGCAACGGCAGGGCGCGATTACCTTCGACTACGGCAACAATATCCGCCAGCAAGCCTACAGTCAGGGCGTGAGCGATGCCTTCGCCTTCCCCGGTTTCGTGCCGGCCTACATCCGCCCGCTGTTTTGTGAGGGCTACGGGCCGTTCCGCTGGGTGGCGCTATCGGGCAATCCCAGCGACATCGCCAAGATTGATGACATGGTGCTGCGCGAGTTCGGTGGGCGCGCGGCGGTGCGCCGTTGGATCGGGCTGGCCCGCGAACGAGTGGCTTTCCAGGGCTTGCCGGCGCGTATCTGCTGGCTGGGCTACGGCGAACGCGCCCACTTCGGCCAAGTAGTCAACAGCATGGTGGGGCGCGGAGAACTAGAGGCGCCAATCGTCATCGGGCGCGACCACCTGGATACCGGCTCAGTCGCCTCGCCCAATCGCGAGACCGAGAGCATGGCCGACGGCTCGGACGCGATTGGCGACTGGCCGATTCTCAACGCGCTGATCAACGCAGTGGGCGGTGCGACCTGGGTTAGCGTCCACCACGGCGGCGGCGTAGGTATCGGCTACAGTTTGCACGCCGGCCAGGTGATCGTGGCCGACGGCACGGACGCGGCCGCCGCCCGCTTGCAGCGGGTGCTGACCAGCGACCCCGGCATGGGCATTTTGCGCCACGCCGACGCGGGCTACGATCTCGCCATCGCCGCCGCCGCCAGGCATGGCATCCGCATTCCGATGCGCGAGACCTTAGCGGAAGCATAAGAGGGAGGAATCTCTGATGGTATCCACCCAGCGCCGACCCGGCGAGATCATTTACCCCGAAGAGGACGGTAAAGTGAGTGAAAGTGACAAACATTATAAGCAGGCGATGCGGTTAATCGGGGAGCTGGAGGCATTCTTTGCCGCAGATCCCACCGTGTTTGTCGGCGGCAACCTGTTTGTCTATTACCGAGAAGGTGATCCCAAGCAATGCTTCAGCCCCGATGTCATGGTGGTGCGGGGGGTGCGCCCCCGCACCAGCGCCGAACGCGGCAGCTTCCGGGTCTGGGAAGAAGGCGCGCTGCCGGCGGTCATCATCGAACTCACCTCCGGCGCCACCCGCCGCGATGATACCGTGCGGAAGCCCGATCTCTACGCCGCCCTCGGTGTGCCGGAATACTACCTGTTCGATCCGCTAGGTGAGTTCTTGCGTCCGCGCCTGCAAGGCTACCACCTGACCTCTGTCGGCCGTTATGAGCGCCTGCCGGGCGACGAATTCGACAGCCCAGCGTTGGGTCTGCATCTGGTGGTCCGCGACAATTGGCTGCGCCTGCTTGACCCTACCACTGGTGCATTGCTGCCCACGATGGAAGAGTGGCAAGCCGCCTTCGCTGCCGGCGAAGCCGTCCGTAGTGCCACGGAAGCCGCTCTCGATACCAGCGAGACCGCCCGCACTGCTATTGAAGCCGCCCTAGCTGCCGGTGAAGCTGCCCGGCAGGCCGACCAAGCCGAGATCGCCCGGCTACGCGCCCAACTGGCTCAGCGGTCGGAACGCACTTAATAGAGTATAGAGCCTACGCATTTAGTGTCTACTGGAGGATGTTGTGCGCGACGAATTGATCTACATCCCGCCCGATTTTACCGCTCCGTTCCTGAACACTGCGCCGGATGTGCGGCTGGAAGCGGCCCCGGCCGACGGCATTGTGCCGACGCGGTTTTACGCGACGACGAATTATCCGACGTATGTCAAGTTTACTGGGGCGTGGCAGCGCGTCCACCGGCAGCGCATGGATGCGGCGCTGGTGCAAGACCCGCTAAGCGGTCAGTTTGCGGCCACTGAGATGCGGAAGGTGCGGGCGGGCCAACCGGTAATCGTCGGCAGCGCCGAGGACGGCAGCGCCGGCGTACTGGTCCACCACAACGGCTTCCAACCGGCCGACGGGGTAGCTTCAGCCGCAACCGATGCCTTCGGCTTCATGTCCACAGGGCCGTCGCGTGAACGCCCGCTCAACTACCGGCGCCTAGCCGAACTGGTACACAGCCATCGCAACGGCGTGGGGCGCTCAATCTGGGTGCTAGGACCGGCGGTCGTCCATTCCGGCGCACGCGAGGCCATGTCATGGCTGATCCGTCAGGGTTACGTCACGACGGTGTTCGGCGGCAATGCGGTCGCCACGCACGACATCGAATCGGCTCTCTACGGCACCGCACTGGGCATGGATCTGGAAGGCCAGGTGATCAGCGGCGGCCACCGCCACCATATGGACGCGATTAACGCCATTCGGGGCGTAGGGTCTATCGCCGCCGCAGTCGAAAGCGGACTGCTCAAGAACGGCATCATGTACAGCGCGGTCCAAGCGGGGACGAATATTGTGCTGGCCGGCTCAATCCGCGACGACGGTCCCTTACCCGAAGTCATCACCGATGCGCTCACGGCGCAAGACACGATGCGCGGTTACACGCAGGAGGCGACCCTGGTGGTGATGCTCGCCACGATGCTCCATTCGATTGCTACCGGCAACATGATGCCGACCTTTGTGGAGCAGGGCGACACGCTACGTCCGGTCTACACCGTAGTGGTAGACCAGTCCGAAAACGTGATCAGCAAACTGATCGACCGCGGCACGCACCAAGCGGTCGGCGTGGTCCGCAACGCCGACGATTTTTTGTGTCGGCTGGTCCACGAGTTGGAGAAGATGGAACAAGCCGCCCCACTTAGCGAAACTGAAGGGACCAAAAGAGATCATGTCCAGCATTCTGCTGCAATCATTACTCACTAGCCTGCCGCCCGACTGGGGCACCGCTGTTCAGTCCGCCCGCAATGCGAAAATTGTGGTGACCAGCGTGGCCGAAGACTCACGGCGGGTGCAGCCGGGGGCGCTCTTCCTGGCGCGCAAAGGGCGCGCCACGGACGGACACAGCTACATCGCGGCGGCATTGCAAGCGGGAGCCGTGGCCGTGGCCGGCGAGTTGCCGCTAACCGAGCTACCCACCCCGCTGCCGAAGGGCGTGGCCTACTGGCAGGTACGCGACGGCTACACCGCGTTCGCGCTGCTATCCGCCGCCTTCTACAGCTTCCCCAGCCGCAGCATGACCGTGATCGGCGTGACCGGCACCGACGGCAAAACGACAACCAGCACGCTGATCCACAGCATCCTGACTGCCGCCGGCATCCGGGCTGGGCTGATCACCACGATCTCGGCGCTGATTGGCGATCAGGCACTGGATACCGGCTTCCACGTCACCACGCCCGAAGCGTTCGATCTGCAAGGCTATTTAGCCCAGATGCGCGATGCCGGCTGCACGGTTGCAGTGGTCGAAACCACCTCGCACGCGCTTGATCAGGCGCGCGTAGCCTATGTGGACTACGATGTATCGGTCGTCACCAACGTCACGCATGAGCACCTTGACTGGCACGGCTCATGGGAAGGCTATATGGCGGCCAAAGCACGCCTCTTCCAGGCGCTAACGACGGCGACACGCAAACCGGGTGTGCCGAAAGCGGCTATCCTCAATCGCGACGACCGCTCGTATGAAACGCTCAAAGACACCAGCGCCGACCGCGTGCTAACCTATTCGTTGGTCGAGGGGGCAA
This sequence comes from Chloroflexia bacterium, assembly GCA_038228295.1. Classification (GTDB taxonomy): domain Bacteria; phylum Chloroflexota; class Chloroflexia; order QHBQ01; family JAICKM01; genus JAICKM01. The sequence continues at coordinate 35,627 of JBBRPH010000011.1, forward strand.
CAGGCGCGGATTACACAGCCTCCCACATCAAGATTGACCGGCACGGCACGCGCTTCACGTTGCACACACCGGCCGGCTTTACGCCGGTGCGGCTGCACCTGCTGGGGCGCTACAACATCGCTAACGCGATGGCAGCGGCGGCGACGGCCCAGGTGTTGAGTGTGCCGTTACCGGCCATTGCTGCCGGGTTGGGCGCGGTGCAGCGCATCAAGGGACGCATGGAGTGGGTCCACGCGGGCGACTTCGATGTGGTGGTGGATTTCGCCCACACCCCCAACGCGCTCGGCGAGACGCTGCGCTTGGCGCGCACCTTGGTGCCGCCGGGTGGGCGCGTGATCGCGGTGTTCGGCTCGGCAGGGCTGCGCGATGTCGCCAAGCGGCGGCTGATGGGCGAGGTCGCCGGACGATTAGCCGACTACACCATTGTGACCGCCGAAGATCCGCGCACTGAAGACGTAAGCGCAATTAACGCCGAAATCGCGGCGGGCTTGACGGCACAGGGCCGCCAGATTGGGCGCGACTTCGTGCTGATACCCGATCGCGCCGCCGCCATCACCGCCGCCGTGGCTGCCGCTCGCCGCGGCGACTTTATCGTGACCTGTGGCAAGGCGCACGAACAGTCAATGTGCTACGGCAGCACCGAAACGCCGTGGGACGAGTTCGCCGCCGTGCGGGCGGCACTAGCCCAGCGCGGGGTCAAGCAGGCCGCACCAGGCGACTAAGGCGCAGGGTACACATCCTGCTGAGATAGCCCCTATGAGGCAATGGTGTATCAATTAGAGGAGGAGAACCCCATGGACAACTTGAAGAATGATGCCCAACGCACCGGCGACCAGCTCGGTCAAGCAGCGGATAACCTCGGCTTCCAGGCTGATCAGGCGGCCGGCGATCTCGGCCACGATGCCGCAGTGACCGGGGATGCGCTGGGCCGCAAGGTAGACCACGCTGCGCACGATGCCGGACACGCCGTACACCAGGCCACGCACCAAAGCCACGGTATTGTGGACGAGATTATGCACGTCGGCACTGATGCGGGCCACAAGATCGGGGAATTTGTAGACCATCTGGTCCACGGGGCCGCCGCCGTGCCGACGGACCTGGGCCATGACGTTGCCCACGGCGAGCACAACCTCACCTCCGGTATCCACAATGCTATAGTCGGCGCCGCGCACCACGCGGGCGATGCCGCCGGCAACGCCATTCATCACACCGACCATGCCGCCGGCACGGTCGGCCACGCCGCGCACCAGACCGCCGCCGATATGGGCCACGCGGCCGACCACGCCGCCCAGGATCTCAGCGCCGGCGTCGATCACGCCGCCGGCGACGTGAAACGCGCCGCCGACAACGGCGAGCTTATCTGATAGCGCCGCCCATTAGCGCAAACAGCAGCAGGCCGGTTGCGTTGGGCAACCGGCCTGCTGCTGTTTGCACGGCAAGATTATGGTAGCTGGAGTGCCGCTCGTACCTCTGGTTGCTGAAGGATCACACTAAAAGGGATGCCTTCGTTTTGCTTTGGCGGATCGTTTGGATGTTGCGGATCAATATAGCTGCTGTGATGCAAGGCGACCAGTTCCCAGTTGTTCGTGAAGCAAGGTGAACCAGACGAGCCGTGCTGAGTATTAGTCAGGTATAGCACCCGTGCGCCATTATCCCATGTTCCGGTCACAGCTTTTGTGGCTAGTACCATTTTGAGTGGCTCAGTTTCCTGACTGCCGAGCGACGGGTGTTGCACAATAAATAAGTCTTCGCCGGCGTGGAAGGTATGGACTTGGGGCGTGAGCCACGCCCGCGTTTGGTTACCGAGCACATCCTCGCCCGCCCGATCAGCCACCCGCAACAAGGCATAATCTAACTGTGCAGGATCGGTGGCACTATAGGGGCTACTGGTGATAAGCCAATCGTTCGCTAGCTTATGCACTGTTCCCTTATCTACCGAACCGTCTGCTTTACGCGCAAAATCGAAGCGCAGTTCTACCGCCGCTGCCTTGGTGGGATCTGCAATCACCTCTTTCATCACATGATAATTGGTGATTACGATATTCGCGTCGAGCAGAAATCCGGTGCCGAACTGCGCGGGCGTTTCGACACGGCAGACGGGACGACAGGCGCTGATCGCCTTCTGCAACCAATTCACATCAAGGAATCCATTCAGCCCTACTTGATCCCGCACAAACGCTTCGGCACGCTCATCAAGCGCAACTACAGCTTGGAACGCACCCGGTCCCATCTCAGCGGCAAAGGCTTTCAAGCGCGGATTGCCTTTATTCGCATCCACCGCCGCTTTCAGTAGTTCTGCATCACGACCTTGCTCTTGTGACCATTGGATAACCTCAAAAGCAATACTGCGTAGACCACCATTGCCTACAAGGTTATCAAGATTCTCGCCCATACCAAAAAAGATCATCTGCTTTAGAGCATCTCTACTACGAAACGCATCTAAGAGCGCATTTTGGAAATTGTTGATCTGTGCCCGTGTCATTTCCATGCGCACATCTCCTCACATAGCCACTACAGCCAACTCGATCCCAATGTCATAACAAATCCCAGATGATGTCCAAGAGTATAGCAGATTTCGTTACCCCATGCCATAGGCAAACACGAGTGCAGCACACAGTCCACACCTATACCGTAATACCGGCAGCCAAGCCTGCATCACGCTGCACACTGCACGCTTATGGTATAATGTGGGTAGAACATCTGTCCCGATCTGAAGGAGACTCCCATGCCCGTGCGCACGCAAACTAAGACCATGTATGTCTGCCAGCAATGCGGCAGCGAGTCGCCCAAGTGGCAGGGGCGCTGCCCCGACTGCGGCGAGTGGAACACCTATAGCGAGATCCAGGTGAGCGGGGGCAGCGCGGCGGCAGTGAACCGGGCGACGGCCACGTTGCGCGACGAGGGCAGCCGGCCGGTGGCCCTGCCCGATGTGAGCGCGGACGAGTTTCCGCGCCTCGTCGTGCCGGGTAGTGAGTTCAACCGTGTGCTGGGTGGCGGCGTGGTGCCGGGATCGCTAGTGCTGATGAGTGGCGATCCCGGCATCGGTAAATCTACGCTGCTCTTAGATGTGGGCGCGCAATTAGCAAGCGCCGGGCGCAAGGTGCTATATGTATCGGCGGAGGAGTCGATCCAGCAGATCAAGCTGCGCGCTGATCGATTGGGCCTGAAACAGCCGGACCTCTATTTGCTGGGCGAGAGCGACCTGGACGCGGTGCGAACGCAGATCGGCAGCCTCAAACCAGGACTGGTGATCATCGACTCGATCCAAACGGTTTATCTGCCCGAACTGCCCTCAACCGCCGGCAGCGTGACCCAGGTACGCGAAAGCACCGCCGCGCTAATGAAGCAGGCCAAGAGTTCGCACATCCCGATGTTCCTGGTCGGCCATGTGACCAAAGAGGGCAACATCGCCGGGCCGCGCGTGCTGGAACACATGGTAGATGCGGTATTGTACCTGGAGGGCGACCGCTTCCACCAATACCGGCTATTGCGGAGCGTGAAAAACCGCTTCGGCAGCACCAACGAGGTCGGCGTGTTCGAGATGGCTGCCGAGGGGCTGATCGAGGTGCCCAATCCGTCGGCGGCGTTCCTGGCCGAGCGCATGGGCGGTGTATCCGGCTCCACCGTGGCGGTGACAATGGAAGGCACGCGCCCGCTGCTGGTGGAGGTGCAGGCGCTGACCACGCCCAGCGCAACCGGGATGCCGCGCCGCACGGCCAACGGCATTGACGTGAACCGTCTGCATCTGCTGCTGGCCGTCCTCACCAAGCGCATGAACGTACCGCTCTACAACCAGGATGTGTATGTCAATGTGGTCGGCGGCCTGAAAATTGACGAGCCGGCCGTGGACTTGGCGGTGGCTGTCGCTATCGCGTCGTCGTTCAAGAATGTGCAGGTGGACCCCGAATTGGCGGTGGTCGGCGAAGTGGGGCTGTCGGGCGAACTCCGCAGCGTGGGCCAGTTGGATCGCCGCCTGAACGAGGCGGCCAAACTGGGCTTCCGCCGCGCCATCTACCCCAAAAGTGCCCGCCCGCCGCGCGTGGACCCCGCCATCCAGGCCCGCCCGGTGGCCGACCTGGGCGAAGCGATTGAGGCCGCACTGACGGCGTGAGCCGAATACGCAATGCAGAATAGCAACGAAATGAGCAGGAATCAAGGTCCGCAGTAGGATAGCGGCGGCGCAATCCTTGCTAAAGCAATCGCCGCGTAGCGCACTTTCTACTTTTAACTCCCCGCTTTTCATTTCGCACTGAGGCTGCCACATGACGACCACCGGCTTCACCCAAGACCAACTACTCGCCGTCCTGTGGAATATCGGGCGCGCGCTTGCCATTTTGATCATCGGCTTGGTGCTGGCGCGTTTGGCACGCCAAGCCATCTTGCGGCTAGGCGTTAGCCGGCGCATCGCCGTCAATCTGGCTGCGCTAATCGGCAACCTGGCCCAGATGCTGATCATCGCCTTTGCCTGCGTGCTGATCCTGCCGACCTTCGGCGTGGATTGGACCGGCCTGCTGACGCTGATCGGCACGGTGGGCCTAGCGATTTCGCTGGCCTTCCAGGATTTGCTCAAAAACATCATCGCGGGCATCTATATCCTGATTGAGCGGCCCTTCCAGATCGGCGACGTGATCACCGTGGAGCGGGCGGGCAGTTCGATCACCGGCACCGTGCAGGCTATCGAACTGCGCGTGAGCGCTCTGCGGACAGCGGACGGCTTGCAGGTGATCGTGCCTAACAGCACCCTGTTCACCGAAGTCCTGATCAACCGCACCGCGTTTAACCTGCAACGCGACATAATCAGCGTCGCTATCGAACCGGGCGAGCGTACCCTGAGCAATCTAACGACGACAATCAGCGACGCGCTGCGAACCATCGCGGAGATCAGCGGCAGCCCGGCCCCCAGCACACGGGTGGAGAACTACTCGCCTACGCAACTCAAGCTGCACGTCGAGTTCTGGTCGGCTCCGGCAGACGAGGTAGCGGTCACGAGCGCAGCGGTGCTGGCCCTACGCCAGGCGTTGCCCGATGCCGAAGTCACGGTGATCGCCTGATGGGACTGCGGCTGGGTATTCTCGGCGGCACATTTGATCCCATCCACCTCGGCCATCTAGTCATCGCGCAGGAAGCCGCCGTCACGCTGGCGCTCGACCGCGTACTATTCCTGCCCGCCGGGCGGCAACCACTCAAACAGGGCCAAGCCATCACGCCCAGCCCCGCGCGCGTCGCCATGATCGAGGCCGCCATCGGCGATAATCCCACCTTCATGCTCTCCCGCGCCGATCTGAACCCGCCCGGCCTGAGCTACACCGTGGACACACTGGATCGTCTGCGGGCCGAGTGGGGATCAACCGCCCAGTTCTGGTTTATCATCGGCGAAGACGCGCTAGCGAACTTGCTGGCATGGCGCGATCCGGCCGGCATTCTAGCCCGCACACGGTTGGCCGTCGCGCCGCGCCCCGGTGTAATCGTGCCTTGGCCTACGCTGGATCTTGCGCTACCCCAACTGCGCGCCACGCTTGATACGATCCCCATCCCACCCCTCGCCGTTAGCGCCACCGACTTGCGTGCCCGCATCGCCGCTGGGCGGCCCATCCGCTATCTGGTGCCGGACAGGGTAGCGGCGTATATCCGAGAGCAGGGGCTGTACCAGGTCGTGGAGCCGTGAGGCGTAGGCCGTAGACCATGTAGATGTAGGAACGGGGCCGCGCAGCACAGTATCCGTAGGCCGCGCCGGCATCTCACAGCGGCTACCGCACGACCCACAGCGTCCAATCCACGGAGATCAGCATGGCAACTGTCGCTTTTTTCAACCTCCCCGCGCATGGGCATATCAACCCGACGTTACCGCTGGTGTCCGAGCTAGTGCGCCGGGGCGAGCACGTCGTATACTACAGCCTGCCCGCATTCCGCGCGGCGATTGAGGCGACCGGCGCGGTGTTCCGCGACTACGGCGCGGCGCTGCCGGCGGCGATCATGGACGTCGATCCCAATCTGTTCCGTTTCGCCGGGGTGTTGTTGCGTGTTACCGGCGCGGTCGTCCGTAGTGTGTGGCCCACGTTGCGCGCGGATCCGCCGGCCTACATTATCCACGACTCGCTCTGTCCCTGGGGCAAATACCTGGCCCATTTGCTCGGCGTGCCGGCGGTCTGCTCGACCACCACCTTCGTGCTGGGCCTGCGCCAAGGATTGACCACACCGGAGCAAATCCCAGACATACTGCGCCAGGCGTGGGCAGCGCGACGTGAGTGGGGAGGCTTCCTGCGGCTGAGTCGGCGGCTGGCCCGCAGCTACCATGTCCGCCCGCCGTTGGGGCTAGATGTGTTCACCAACCGGCAACCGCTGACGCTGGTCTACACCGCCCGTCGCTTCCAACCATGGGGCTGGAGCTTCGGCTCCGGCACTGCCTTCGTTGGGCCTAGCTATACGGGACGCAGCGAAGCGGACGATTTCCCGTGGGCGGCGCTCGACGGACGGCCGCTAATCTATATCTCGCTGGGCACGGTGTTCAGCAACCAGGTCGCGTTCTTCCGGCAGTGCTTCGCCGCCTTTGCCGACGCACCCTATCAGGTCGTACTGTCGCTGGGTGGGCGCGCAGACCCTGCGGCGCTCGGTCCCATCCCGGCCAACTGCATCGTGCGCCCGTTCGTGCCACAATTAGCGCTGCTGCAACGGGCGGCGCTGTTCATCACCCACGGCGGCATGAACAGCGTGAGCGAGGCGCTGTACTACGGCGTGCCGCTGGTGGTCGTGCCGCAGGCTGCCGACCAGCTAATCGTCGCCCGACGCGTGGCCCGCCTGGGCGCGGGCGTGCTGCTGTCCCAAGCGCACCTGACCCCCGCCGGCCTGCGCGCCGATGCCGCCCGTGTGCTGGCCGACCCACGCTACCCCGCCGCCGCCCGCCGCGTCGGCGACCTGTTGTGCGCTACCGGCGGTGCCCCCCGCGCGGCCGATGTGGTCTGGGCCTACACGCGGGCGCAGGGGGTACGCTAGTGGTGTGTGGTGCGGAACAGCACCCAAGCCGAACCGAGTTCCCTCTCCCCCTGCGGGGGAGAGGGTAGGGTGAGGGTCGTCGCCCGATGGGCACCCCGGCCCGCTACGGCAAATCGCCCTCGGCAATAGCGCCACACGCCTGGAGAATGGCCGTCACCACCCCCTCCAAATTGTGGGCCACGTCGCTGTTGCTGAAACGTAGCACCCGCAAGCCGTGCGCTTCCAGCCAAGCCGTCCGCTGTGCATCATACGCCACCTGCGCGGCGTGCGAGTCGCCGTCCAGTTCGATGACCAACTGCACGGCGGCGCAGTAGAAATCGGCCACAAAATGGCCCAGCGGGTGTTGTCGCCGGAACTTATAGCCCAGGTGCCGGCCGCGCAACACCGCCCACAACTTGGCTTCGGCGGGAGTCTGCATCCGGCGCAGTTCCCGCGCCCGCGCCAACAGTTGGGGGTCGCTATGATAGCGCCCGCCGACAGGGGGTTCATCGGGCATCGCGCGATCCTTTGTCTATCTAGGCCAATCCGTAGCTGGATGATGGGGGAACGGCTGGCCCTCACCCTACCCTCTCCCCGGCGGGGGAGAGGGTAGGGTGAGGGCCGGCCGTCGTCTTACGCTTCCGCATCCAGTTGCGCCAACGTCGGCGGCACCGCTGGTGCCGGTTCCACCTGGACCAAGTTGGTGTGGAAGGTGCCGCCGGCCCCGATGTCGGCGGGGCGGGTGGCGGTGAGGGCGTTGGCGTTCCAGCCGGCTGGGCTGTAGTAGCCCCACCAACGGCTGAGATGGCAGGCCACGCCGGGGCCGACACTGTCCTTGACTTCGGCCACGAAGAAGGCTTCGCCGCGGTCATTGAAGGCCCGCACCCAGGTGCAGTCGGCGATGCCGCGCGCGGCCGCGTCGCTGGGGTGCAATTCGAGGGTCGGGCGGCGCTGCTTCTTTCGCATCGTCGGCATATCGGCGAACGAGGTGTTGAGGAAGTGGTGTGCCGCCGGCGTGATCAGCCGGATCGGGTAGCGCGCAGCGAGTTCGGGTGAACCATCGGGGCTTTCGGCTTCGGGTGTGTAGTCGATCACCGGGTCCACCCCCTGGCGCAGCAGTGTCGCAGAGTAGAGTTCGATCTTGCCCGACGGCGTGGGGTAGATCCCGTCGGTAAAGGGGATGAACGGGCGGGTGGGCGTGTTCAGGTGGACGTAAGTCTCGGCTTCCAGCCGCTCTAGCGTGATCCCGGCCATGTAAGGATGCTCGCCGGTCAGTGCCTGGCGGATCAGGTCGTCGTCGCTGTCACGGAAGCAGGGGTCGTTGTAGCCCATTGCGGCGGCCAGACGGCGGAAGAGTTCGGTGTTTGGGATGGCCTCGCCCATTGCGGGGATGGCTGGGCGGCTGAGTTGCACGTAGAGATGGCCGTAGGCGCTATAGATGTCGCTGTACTCGAACGCCGTGGTCGCCGGCAGCACCAGATCGGCCCAGCGCGCCGTGTCGGTCATCACTTGCTCATGCACCACGGTGAACAGATCCTCGCGCGCCAGGCCGGCCAGCACTTTGGTTTGATTGGGCGCGACGTTGGCCGGGTTGGAGTTGTAGACCAGCAGCCCCTTGACCGGCGGATCGGCGACCTCGGTCAGCGCTTCGGCCAGTTGGATCATATTGATGGTGCGCGGGCGGTGGGCGTGGCGGGTCAGCAGGTCGGGCCGCTCCAGCGCCGCCGCGTTGAGGCCGAAGGTGCCGCTGGTGCTGAGAAGCGCGCCACCGCCCACTTCACCCCACGCGCCGGTCACGGCGGGCAGCATCAGCACGGCGCGGGTGTTTTGCCCACCGTTGGTGTGCCGCGTCATGCCGTAGCTCAGGCGGATGGCACTGGGCCGGCTGGTGGCATAGAGGCGCGCAAACTCGCTGATCTGCGCCGCCGTCAGGCCGGTGATCGGGGCGGCGCGTTCGGGCGGCCAAGCGCGGGCGCGGGCTTCCAGCGCCGCCCAGCCCAGCGTGTGCTGCTCCAGGAACGCCGGGTTGTGCAGCCCCTCGCGCACCATGACATGGATCATCGCCAGCACCAGCGCGGCATCGGTGCCGGGGTTGAGCCGGATATGCAGATCGGCTTGCTCGGCGGTTTTGCTGCGGTGCGGGTCCACCACCACGAACGTCGCTCCGGCCCGCCGTGCCTCGTGGATATACGGCATCAGGTGGACATTGGTTGAGACCGGGTTGGTGCCCCAGGCAATGATCAGCCGCGCCGCGCCGAAGCCCTCTGGGTCGGTGCCCATCGTAGTGCCCATCACCGACTTGTATGCCTCGGTCCCCGTGGTCGAGCAGATGGTGCGGTCAAGCAGCGACGCGCCCATATAGCCGAAAAAACGGCGGTCCATGCTGGCGTAGGCCAGTTTGCCCATGGCCCCCGCATAGCTATAGGGCAGGATCGCCTCGGCCCCGTCTGCGGCGATGATGCCCGTGAAGCACTCGGCAATCGTCGCTACCGCGTCGTCCCAACTGATGCGCTCAAAGCGCCCGCTGCCCTTCGGCCCCACCCGGCGCTGCGGATACAGCACCCGCAACGGCGAGTAGAGCCGCTCCTGGTAATACTGCGTTTTGACGCACAGGAAGCCTTTGGTGAAGGGGTGATCGGCCCGCGCGCCCATCTTGACCACGCGCCCATCCTCGACCGTGGCGGTCATGGCGCAGGTATCGGGGCAATCGTGCGGGCAGACGACGGTCTTGACTTCGATCCGTTTGGCGGGAGGCGCGAGTGTCATAGCGGCAGCCTTTCGGGTGGTATAATCCGGCACCTATAGCAGCGTATTATACCACGTCGTGTGACCGCAGTGCCCCGGCTAGTTGCGCTAATTCGGCGCGGTAGATGCGCCGATATAGTCCCGGCATCAGTAGGCGATCCAGCAACCCGGCCGGCCCGACCGGGGCATCCCAGTCCGTCGCGATCTGTACCTTCACTTGCTTGCCGTCCGCAATGGGCGTGACGGTGAAGCGCGTCACTAGGCTGGAGGCGGTGTCGCTTTCGGCCAGCACACGGCCCGGTATCGGTTCGCTGATCGTCAACCGCATCGCGCGCATCATGCCCAGCGCGCCGGCCTGGAAGCGGATCACGGTGCCCGCCCCGCGCCCGCCGCTCTCCACCTGCAAATCGCGGAAATACTGTTTGGGTAGAATCTGCGCGTGTCCTTTGGCGGTATCCGCGTAGTTGCTCAACAGATTATAAACCGCATCGGCCGACGCATCAATAACCACCACCGCTTCTGCGTGCATTTTACTCATGACCATACCTCCTATAATTCCCTACCGGCGCGGTAAACAGCGCCGGTACAGCAATAATCACAACCCGCCGCCCACGGCTCAGTCCCGCCGATGCACGATCACGCGGCAGCCGTCCTTCTGGCGGATGACAAAGACGGGGGCGGGGATGATCTCCTGACCGGGCACCAACGTGAAACGGACGTGCTGGGCCAGAGTCGCCAGCGCCAATTGGCCCTCCATCAGCGCAAAATGGTTGCCGATGCAGATCCGCGGGCCGGCCCCGAACGGCATATAGGCGTGGCGCGGCAAGCGCTTCTCGGCCTCCGGCAGGAAGCGCTCCGGGTCGAAGCGCTCCGGGTCAGGGTAGAACTCGGCTCGTCGGTGGATGGTGTAGATCGGCAGAGCCACAATCTCGCCTTTTTGCAGCCGATACGGGCCAACCGTCACATCATGCAGCGCCGTGCGGGCAATGCTGTCGGCGGGCGGGTAGAGTCGCAGCGCCTCCTTGAAGACCTGGAGCGCGTAGGGCAGGTTCGGCACATCGGCGACCGTGGCGGCGCGGCCACCCAGCACCCCGTCAGCCTCGGCTTGCAACCGGTCGGCCACTGCGGGATTGATGCTCAGGAAATAGGCGCACCAGGACAGCGTGTTGGCCGTCGTCTCATGGCCGGCCAGGAACAGGGTCATCGCCTCTTCGCGGATCTGCTCGTCGCTCATGCCGCTGCCGTCTTTGGCGCGGGCACTCAGCAGGAGCGACAGGAAATCGTTACCCTCAACAGTGCGCTTACGCCGCTCATCAATCATCGCCTGGATGCGGCTGTTGATCAGTGCCAGCGCAGCACGGGTGCGCCGGCTGCGCGGGGTCGGCCAGCTCACGGGCTGAGGCAAGAGATGGCTGATCGAGTAGTTCATGTATTCCAGCACGGTCGTGATCGCCGCGCCTAGATCGTCGGTTTCGCCGAACACATCCCGATCAAACAGCACTTTGCCGATGATGCTCATGGTCAAGCGGGGCATCTCGTGGTCAATCCGTAGCTCTTGGCCGTCACGCCAGCCGGCCTGTAGCTCTGCGGCATAATGGACCATCGTCGCGGCGTAATCGGCGATATGGCGATGGGTAAAGGCCGGCGCGATCAATTTACGCTGGTGCCGCCAGCTATCGCCTTCGTTATTGATCAGCCCGTCGCCGACGACCGGCGCGAAAGCCCGGTGTATCGCCACCCCTTTGTCGAAGTCGGCGGTGTGGTCTACCAGGATCGCCTGCACCATCTCCGGCGTGTTGAACACATAGACGCGGAACGGGCCAAAGTGAACCAGGGTCGCAGCACGGCCTGCACGCGCTAGGCGCAGATAGAAACCAAGCCGATCACGCTGAAACGCTTTCAAGCTGCCGATAATTGGGGTCTCGTGGATACCGGGGACACTGTCTTTTGCCAGTCGGGGGGCTGTTTGCATTGCCATGGGGAGGCTCCTCTATCTTGCCGGTGGCTACCACAATGATTGTGCAACAATTCACAATCTCTGTAGCCTCTATTGTACGCCGATCCTATTGCGCGTCCATCGGTCGAAAGATGGAGATGCGGGGCGTTGCTATGGCCCTTGATCAGTCGTAGCGCGCGATCAAATCGGCCAGGGGCAGGCGGGCGCGGCGCTTGGGCGGGCCGGCGGCATAGCCAAGCGTGAGAATGGCCTGGGGATCATAGCGGGCATCAAGGCCCAGCGCGGCGCGCACGGCGGGGGCGCAGAACAGCGGCGCGCACATCCAGCCGCCGTCGAGACCCAGGCTGTAGGCGGTCAGCAGCATTGTCTGCGCCGCCGCGCCCACGCTTTGCACGGCCATCAGGTGTTCGGCGGCCTGGCGGTCGGGGTCGGGATAGCGGTCAAGGTCGGCCTCGTACAGGCAGGGGATGATCAGCACCGGCGCGGCCAGCAGGCGTTGATACGATTTGTGCAGCCGGATGTCCACCACCTCGGCACTCTGGCCGTCCATCGCCAGATTGCGCCGCCACTCGTCGCCCATCGCCTCCGCCAGCGCACGCTTGGCCGCCGGCCGCGTCAGCACCACGAAGCGCCAGGGCAGCCGGCCGTGCGGCGAGGGTGCCCAGCGCCCGGCTTCCATCACCTGCTCCACCACCGCCCGCGCCACCGGCGCATCCGTATAGCTCCGCACGGAGCGCCGCCCGCGCGCCAGGGCGGGGAAAGGCAGGCGGGCGCGGAGTTCTGAATTCTGAATTCTGAATTCTGAATTTTGGGTTACGGGGGCGATAGGGACACTAGCGGCGGCACCGGTCCAGCGGGTGACGCGGGTGACGTGCAGGGCAATGATCGGCTGATCTTCCAGGGGCATGGCGCGGTACTGCGGGTACTTGGCGCGCAGCCGGTCGAGCGCGGCGGCGTGGTCCGCGTGGCCCGGCTCCACCAGCGCGGCCTCGGCATGGACCAGGCAGTAGGCCAGCCGCGCCCAATCTTCATCATAATGGTCGCAGAGCAGCGCGACGTGCGGGTTGGCCTGGATATTCCGCACGCGCTTCAGATCGCGCCCCGCCACGCGCTTGGGCTTGGCATCCAGCGCGATCTGGATCACGCCCGCCGCCGCGTCCAGCGCAAAACAGACCGGCACCAGCGTCGGCACGCCCGCTGCATCCGCCGTCGCCAGCCGCGCCACCCGCGCCGCGCCCAGCCACGCCACGGTCGCCTCGTCCCACACCGGGCTGATCGGCGGCTCAAAGCCGCGCTCGTTCACATGGCGGCGTTCGGGGCGGAGCGGGGTCATGGACGGTTCCATCAGAGCGTGGTCCAGATCCGCCGGAAGATGACGCGCACTTGGGTCAAACCCGCCCCGCTAGTAAAGGGGTAGCGCACTAAGACCAACTCGCCAACGTTTCTCATGAGCTAGATCGTATCATAAACTGCATCTGCGTCACTAGTAGTCTGCGAAGAACTTTTCCAGCGATAGCCGCTGCCAATCCACTGCATCGGCGGCAGCAGTTTCGTCGCCAACCAGGGTAATCACACGCATCGGCACATTACCGTGTAGTAGCTGTAATAGCGCATCCGGCACGTCAAGCTGCCCATCAGGATTAACTTTCAGCTCAAAGGCGTAAGGCTTCATCCTGTAGCCCCTTTTCTACACTGCGGTGTATGCGCCGACGCTATTATAACACTTCTGTGACTATTTATTCACCCACCGGAGTGACGTTCGACCCCGACGGAGCCGGGGCACGGCGACGTAGCAAGGGTGGGGCATGAATCGCCAACCCCGCCGCCGCGTTGAGCAACGAAAGGAGCAGCAATAACGGCGTGTCGCGGTAATAGGCACTCAGGATGAGCCAGGTGAGGAAGTAGAGGTGGAAGAAGGTGGGAACCAGCCAAGCTGGGTAGCCGGGATAACTCGCAGGCGGGCGGCGGCGGGTCCAGCCGAAGGCGAACACGCCGCCCAGGAGGAGCAGCACACCGAGCCACAGCAGCAGAAAGGGCCAACCCAACCGGCGCGGCACGATGAGCAGCGGATACAGCACCGCTTCCGAGACGAACACGGCGAGCAGCGGCGCGATCAGTTGCCAAGCGGCGCGCCGGCGGGGGTCGGCAGGTTGGGGCCGCTCCACAAGGCGTGCAAAAGTTGAATAGAGTGCCACCACCAGCAGCCAGCCGTAGAAGTTGGCAAAAGGCACCCCGAACCACTGGCTGTGCCGGCCGACAGCCTGCGACGGCCAGCCCCAATCCCACATACCCAAGCGATAGGCTACCGCGTCCATCGAAAGATCAATGTTGAGCGCCAGCAAGGCATCCAGCGCCGGGCGCGACCAACCGGGCAAGCCGCTAGCATCGCTCACCAAGCGCGCCGCATAAGTAATCATGCCCCAACCCACGCCGATGCACACCGGGATCGGCCCCAACATGACCAGGAACCGCCCATAAGTGTAGCCGATGTTACTCGCCACGTTGGCATACTCCAGCGTCAGGCCGAACAGGGTGCCTCCAAGAACATAGGCCACCGCCTGCCGACCGCGTCGTGCCGCATGGACGAGCGTCAGCGCAAACAAGACATACGAGATTAGTTCAAAGAGCGTGAAACTGACGGGCATTGAGGTGTCCTCCTAACTAATGCAGCCGTAAAGCATGGGGCTAACCGCGCTACCGCCCCACCCCCGCCACGCCCACCAGCGGCGAATCGGCGGCCAGCAGCACAGGGACCGGCGGCGCGGCGAGCGCGGACGGGGCGGCGGTGAGCGGCAGGAAGGCGGGCGGGGAGCCGGCGACGCGCAGGGCCAGGCGGCGCGGGCCGGGGCCGGACGGCAGCCAGACCAGCGCGGCGGGCGAACCCGACAGGCGCGGCAGCGGCAGCGTGGCGATGGGCGTGCCGGCGGAGTCGAATAGGGCCACTGTGGTGCCGGCGGCGTTGACCACGGCCAGCAGCGGTGGCGCGCCGTGTGGCGACCAGGCAGCGCGCAGCGGATCGGCCACGGGCAAGACCAGCGGCGGGCCGGGGGCGGCGCGGCGAGCCAGGCTCAGGCGGCCCGCGCCGTCGGTGAAGGCCACCGCTGCGCCCTCGGGCGACCAGAGCGGTGGGATCGCGCCGCTGCCGCGCACGCCGGGGGCCGGGGCCAGCGGCGCGCCGCCCGCCGCATCGCCCTGACCCAGCACGACCAAGCCCAGCCCGGCCACACGATAGGCCAGCCGGCGCGGCCCCGCCCCCGCCGCACTCCACGCCGCCAGCCCCACCTGTGCCGGCGTGAGCAGCCGGGGCGGCGCACCCGCGCCGGCGCTATCCACTGCCCAGGTGCCGTCCGGCCCCAGCGTGGGGTTCCACGACTGGAACGCCAGGGTGCGTGCATCCAGCCAAGTCAGGTCGAACGGCGGCAACGCCTGGCGACCGGCGGGCAGCGCATGGCCCGCCACCAGCAGCGTCGGCGTGAGCGCCCCGGTCGCCGCGACCACCGTGATATTCGCGTCATATACGCCGCCGCTGCCCAGGTCGCCGGCTTGCAAGAAAGCGATCTGCTGACCATCCGGCGACCACTGCGGCGCGAGCAGCAGCCCCGCTTCCGGCGCGACCCTGCGGCGCGGCGCGCCGGCTCCGTCCGTCGCCGCCAACCACAGGTCGAACGGCGTGCAGTCGGCACGCGGCAGCGCATAGGCCAGCGTCGCGCCATCGGGACTGAACGCCAGGGTCTGACCGAGAGTGCGCGCCTGCTGCGGATTGCTACAGGTCACAGGCCCGGCTATGTGGCGTGGCGCACCGCCGCCCAGGTCCAGCAGCCAGAGATCGGCGCGGGGCGGGCTGCCGCCGGCCTGCCAGTAGGCTACCCACCGACCGGATGGGGCGACCGTGAAGGCTGTAATCGCGCCACTAGGCGCGAGGGTGCCCGTTATAGCCGCCGTGAAGCCGGCCAACGGCTGCACGGTCGCCGTGGCCGGATCATAAAAGCGCAACGCGCCCTCATTTATGTAAAGCCAGCCCACCCGCCCTAATGGTGGGGGGGGCGGTGGCGGTGGCGTGGCCCGGTCGGGCGTTGCCAGCGCGGCCCACAGCGCCGTCGCCGTGGCCGGCGCGAAAGTCGGCGCGCTAGGTGGGGGCGGTGGGCCGGGCCGCACGGTGGGAGTGGCCCCACCCTCACAGGCAGTCAGCAGGGCCAGGAGGAGCAGGAGGCGTGTAACGTGCAGCGTGATGCGTGAAGGGGTCATAGCTGCATTATACCGGCGCGGCGGCGCGATTGACAACGGGCTATCGGTTGTGCTATAGCTACGATTATGACCGATTTGCCACTCCTCCTACGCTACGCCCTGCGCCTGCTGATCTGGATCGCGCCGGTCGAGTTCCTGCTGGGGCGGGCGATTTCGCGCGCCTCGCGGCAAATGCCGGCGGGCGAAGTCGGCGCGGCCGTATTCGGCGCGATCAGCAACGTCGGCACGTTCCTGGTGATGCCCGCCTTTGTGCTGACGCTGCTGGTGTTGGGGGCGGCGGCGCTGCCGGCCCTGCGCGATCCGCAGGCTCCAGCGGGCGGCGCGCTGGGGCCGCGCTGGCCGCGCCCCCTGGCTGTCGGGCTGCTGGGGTTCCTGGCTCTCAGCGTAGTGTTGCTGTTGCCGGGCAGCTCACCCGCTCTTTTGCTGATCTATAACGGGGCGGCGGCAGCGCTGATGCTGGGCATCGTCGGCGTTGGGCTGCGGCGCGGCAGCGGCAGCCGCGCGTGGCGTGTGACGCTGGCGCTGATCGGGCTGGCCTATGCCGGCTACTACGCCTATGCCCTCACCGCTATCGGCGCGCAAGGCTTCGGTCTGCCGCTGGGCGACCCCAGTGTGCTGGTGAACAGCCTGGGCGAGGCGGCGGCTATGGCGGCGGGTATCAGCCTGCTGTGGAGCAGTGGCCTGCTCACGCACCGCAGCGGCGGGGAGCGCCCGCGCCGTTGGTGGCTTATCGTGGCGGCGGCGGTTGGGCTGTTCGTGCTGATCGCGGCTAACTTCGAGCAGTGGCTCCAGGGGGTAGCCACCCAGTTCAGCGTCGGCTTCACCCTGTTCCTGCCGGTGCCGGTAACGGCGCTGGCGTTGGCGGCGTGGGTCTACGCCGCGCTCGCGCTCAACAGCCGCCGCGCCGCCGCCGTCAGCGGCCTGCCGTGGGCCTGGGATTTTGGCGCGGGGCTGCTACTCCTGCCCGCCGCCGGGTATATGCTGCAACTCAACTACCAGCACCTGCTGCTGGCCGTCACCCTGCTGCTGCTGACCGGCCTCTTGCGCCCTTTCAGCAGCGCCGCTACGGTAGCCGGCGCAATGGGCAACACCACCACCGCTAATCCGCCAGCCATAATCCACAATCCACCATCGGAGGCTCCCTTGTGACCCATCTCTATCTGATCCGCCACGGCGAAGCCATGGGCGCGGTCCACCGCCGCATCCTCGACCAGACCGGCGACTGTGGCCTGTCGCCGCTGGGCCGCGAACAGGCGACGCGCCTGCGCGACCGACTGGCCGCTACGCACGAGATCACCGCCGACGTGCTGATCGCCAGCACCTTTGCCCGCGCCCACGAGACCGCCGCGATCATCGCGCCCGCGCTTGGCCTGCCGGTCACGCTCGATGACGAGGTGCAGGAAGTGCGCGCCGGCAGCGCTGACGGCCTGACTTGGGAAGAGTTCGACACCCGTTACGGGCAACCCGAAGGTCGCCACCCCTTTATGCAAGTCGCGCCCGGTGGCGAAAACTGGGCGCAGTTCAATGTGCGCGTCGGCCAAGCGCTGCACCGCATCACGACCGAACACGCGGGCAAGACCATCGTCATCGCCTGCCACGGCGGGGTCGTGGATGTTAGCTTCCTGCAATTTTTGGGCATCAGCCCGCTGGTGCGCTATCGCTTCGAGTTCCACACCCATAACACCGCCATCACCCACTGGCAACAGGTGGAGCGGCGCGGCGAACGCCGCTGGAGCCTCCAGCGCTACAACGACGACCTGCACCTGCGCGACCATGTGCGCTGGATCGGTGTCTCGGCTGAAGCGCACACCGGCGCAGAAGGTTCCTCAATTCCGCTACCGACCGAGCCTCGTGCAGAGGCGAGTGAAACGTAAGGCGTAAGGCGTAAAGCACTGTAACCAGTAACTCTCACGTTTCACGTTTGTAACTATTCAGCCTGTGATCTGAAAGCGAGCAAGTTGTCATTCTGCACGCAGTGAAGAATCGGTGGGGGTGCCAACTCGCTCTGCGCGCAGGTGTATTACAAGCGGTGCGATTCGCCCTGGTTCGGCAGATCAGCGCAGCGACGGATTCTTCACTGCGTGCAGAATGACAAATCTCCCTATGTGCGCGTAGGCTAACGAATTACTCACGTTTCACGTTTCACGCTTTACGAAGAACAACAGGTGACATGATGTGGCAAACCTATCTGCAACCGACCGCGCTGGACGAGACGCTGAGCCTGCTGCGCGACCACGCAGGGGCGGCCCGCGTGGTGGCAGGCGGCACGGACCTGATCGTGGAGTTGGCGCGCGGCATCCGCCCGACGGCGACGGTGATTGACATCAGCCGCGTGACCGAACTCAAATACGTGCGCGCCGAGGCGGGGCTGATCCGGCTGGGCGCGCTGGCGACGCATAACGATGTGCCGGCCACACCCGCTTGCGTGGCCGGGGCGTTGCCGCTGGCGCAAGCGTGCCTCGAAGTGGGTGCGCCGCAGATCCGCACGCGCGGCACGATCGCCGGCAACGTGATCACCGCGTCGCCCGCCAACGACACGATCTCGCCACTGCTGGCGCTGGGGGCGGCGGTGGTGCTGACGCGGCTGGGCGGCGAACGGGTGGTGCCGTTACGCGACTTCTATACGGGCGTGCGCCGCACCGTCATCGCCCCCGACGAACTGCTGCGCGAGATCCGCTTCCCCGCGCTGGGTAGCGACGCACGCGGGCTGTTCCTCAAACTGGGCCTGCGCCGCGCCCAGGCTATTTCGGTGATTCACTTGGCGCTGGTGCTGCACTTCGACGGCGACACCGTGCGCGCCGCAAGTATCGCGCTCGGTTGCCTGGCCCCGACCGTCGTCCATGCACCGCAAGCCGAAGCGTATTTAGTCGGGCGGCAACTCACGCCGGAAGTCTGCACCACCGCCGGGCGGCTCGCGTGCGCCGATGTGCGGCCCATCGGCGACCTGCGCGGCTCGGCGACCTACCGGCTGGCAACGCTGGCCGCCTTGCTGGCCGACGGGCTAACCCGCATCGCCGCCGGCACCCAAGCGGCCGGCTTCCCCGCCCGTCCGGTGCTGCTCGATACCGGCGCGCCCACTCCGGCGGCGGCACCGGTCGCTTGGGCCGGTACGATCCGCACCACGATCAACGACCAAGCCCAGCAGTGGCCCGCCACCGCCTCCGGCAAGACGCTGCTCAACGCCCTGCGCGACGAGGCGGGGTTGACCGGCTGCAAAGAGGGCTGCGCCGAGGGTGAGTGTGGCGCGTGTACCGTCTGGCTCGACGGCCAAGCGGTCATGGCCTGCCTGGTGCCCGCGCCCCAAGCGCACGGCCGGGCGATCACCACCATCGAAGGGCTGGCGGCCGGCGACACGCTGCATCCGCTGCAACAGGCGTTCATAGACCACGCCGCCGTGCAATGCGGCTTCTGCATCCCCGGCATGATCATGGCCGGAGCCAAGCTGCTGGCCGAGTGCCCCAGCCCCGATCTCGCCGCCGTGCAGACCGCCGTCAGCGGCAACATCTGCCGTTGCACCGGCTATCGGAAGATTTTAGAGGCCATCCAGAAGGCGTAAAGACGCAGGAGACGCGCAATGCTACCATGGGGCTGGGCGCTGGCGGCGGGGTTGCTGGCGGCGCAATTGGCCGGCGTCGCCTACCGGCGGCGCAACCGCTACCCCCGCTTCCTGTTTAATAGCTGGGCGGCTACGGTGTACGCAGGCTTGGTGGCTGTGGATAGCCTGTTAGGGGCCGGGCTGGTTGAGCTAATCGGCGGCAGCGGGCCGGAAGCCGGCGCGCAACAGAGCGGACTGCTCACCGTTGCCCTGATCGCGGGTCTAGCACTGGTTGCCATTGCCGGGCTGATCCTGTTTTTCCGTTGGGTGCTACGCGGCGAAATCCACGACATTCCCGACTAATCCGGCGGGGCGAACTAACGCCGCCGCAGCAGCCGGATCGCTTCGCCCAACTCCTCGGCGCGCAACAGGCGCGCCACCGCCAAGTACAGCCCCAGCCCCACCATACCGCCGGCCGCCAGAATCAGCCCCGCCGCCACCTTGATGCTAATCACATCGGCGGCCGGGTGAATATTCGCTGCCAGCCAGGGCACCACCGGCACCAGCACCAGCGCCATCGCTGCCGCGCCGGCCACGCTCACACCCGCTCCGCGCACGAAAGCCCGGTCGAACAACCCCGGCAGGCGGCGACGCAAGAACACGACCAACGCGATCAACTCGCCCGTCGTTGTCAGCGACAGGCTGATCGCCATGCCGCTCTGATCCAGCCTTAACCCCCGTATCAGTGTCTGACTGAGAATGATGTTGGCGACCACGGTGACGACCGACACGATGACCGGTGTGCGCGTGTCGTGCAGCGCATAAAAGCCGCGTGTGATCAACTCAACCAGCACATAGGCCAACAACCCCCAGGCAAACCAGCCTAGCGGCGCGGCCACCCGATCCACGGCATCCGCCGTGAAGTGGCTGGACTGGAACAACAGACTCACCACCTCGTGGCGCAGTAGACCCAGTAGCACCGCCGTCGGCAGGGTCAAGAAAAGCAGTGTGCGCAAACCCCCGGCCAGCGTGGTTCGCATGGCCGCCAAATCGCCCCGGCTTACCTGCGCGGTCATCGTCGGGAACAGCACCGTGGCTAGGCTCATGGCGAAGATGCCGTGCGGCAACATCATCAGCACATAGGCGTAGTTGAAGGCCGCCAACGCGCCGTCGTTCGGCAAATAGGACGCCACGTTGGTTAGCGCTAGCGCGTTTAACTGGAACGCCGCCTGACCCAAGATGCGCGGTCCCATCAGCCGCACCACCTGACCGACGCCTTCATCGCGTTGATCAAGGTGAAACGGCTGGTAGTGCATCCCGACACGGATCAATCCCGGCACCTGCACCAGGAAATGCAAGCCCGCTCCGATCACCACGCCGAACGCCACGCCGTAGATGCCCCAGATCGGCGCAAGTAGCAGTGCCCCCAGGATGATCGCGAGGTTGTACATAATCGGCGCAAAGGCCGGCAGGGTAAATTGCTGCCGTGCGTTAAGGATGCCCTGCGCCCAGCCGCCCAGCCCCAAAAATAGCGGCGACAGCAACATAATGCGTGTCAGGTCCACCGTCAACGCCTGTTTGTCGGGCGGGAACTTTGGGGCCAACAGCCCGCCGACTAATTGCGGGGCTAGCAGGGCCAAGACAATGCCGCCCAATGCCAGCAGCACCACCGACGCATTGATCAAGGTGCTGGCAAGCCGCCACGCTGCCGCCGCTTTCTGCTGCTCGATCAACCCGGTGAACACCGGAATAAACGCCGAGCCCACGGCACCACCGATAATCAACAGGAACAGCGTATCCGGGATGTTGAACGCGGCGGCGTAGGCATCGGGGCGGATGTCGTGCAGGTTGGGCGGAAACTGAGCCGCGATGACGATGTTGCGGACCATGCCCAGCACGCGGCTCAGGGCAAACGCGACCGCGACTAGCGCCGCCGCCCCGGCCAAGCGCCGCCCCGTTCCCTGACCTGCCCCAGCAGGCGGTGCCGCCGCATCCGTCGGCAGCATGGCTGTATTCAGCCGCCCCACCGGGTAGGCCGATAAAGGGATTGCATCACCCAATCCGGGTGGTTCTTCAGGCGCGGCAGTCGGTTCAACGGCTAGCGGATCAGAAGCGCGGTTCGACACTTGCTTTCTCACGTCCATTCGGCTATAATAATTGCTGGGCTTGCAGTGCGCAAGCTCCGTTATGTCCATTAAGGCTGCGCCTTTAGCGCGCCGCTATTATACACGGAAACAGGCAGGAGGATCAGACCGCATTGGCTAATATTAAATCCGCGATCAAACGCATCAAGATTGGCGCAACCAAACAGGCCCGCAATCGCCCGATCCGTAGCGCGCTCAAGACATATGTGGGCAAGGCGCGCCGCGCCGTAGATACCGGCAACACCGAGACCAGTGCCGCCGCCGTCGTCACCGCGATCAGCGCACTTGATAAAGCCGCCGCAAAGGGTATTATTCACCCCAACAACGCCGCCCGCCGCAAGTCGCGCCTGATGGCGCGCCTGAATAAAGCCGCCGCCGGCACCCCGACGACCGGCCACGGCGCGCATTAAGCTTCCCCAGTCTACCACAGAGACGCAGAGCCGCTGAGAACCGCCGTGTTCTCGCCTCTGCGTTTCGCCGTTTTTAGCGCAAGGTACCGCTCCTAATGACTGATTACCGTGCTGAACTGTTACACAAGTTTCGCACTCGCCAGGCCCACGTCGCTGTGATCGGACTGGGCTATGTCGGCCTGCCCCTGGCGGTGGGTTTCGCCGAAGCCGGCTATCGCGTCACCGGCATTGACCTGGATGCGCGCAAAATCGCGGCGATCCGCGCCGGCGAGTCGTACATCGAAGATGTACCCGCCGCTGCGGTAGCCGCGCTGGTGCAGGCCGGCCGGCTGACCGCCACCAGCGATTCGGGCGTACTGCGCGAGTGCGATGCCGCCTCGATCTGCGTGCCCACCCCATTGGCGAAAACCGGCGATCCCGATATCTCCTACATCATTAGCGCGACCGAAGCCGTTGCCCAAGGGCTACACCCCGGTATGGTGGTGGTGCTGGAGTCGACGACCTATCCCGGCACCACTACGGAAGCCGTGCTGCCGTTGCTGGCGAACAACGGCGGCAACCTGCGCGTCGGTGAAGATTTTTTCCTGGCCTTCTCGCCGGAACGCGTCTCGCCCGGTGACGGCGGCTGGTCCACGCGCACCATGCCCAAAGTAATCGGCGGCGTAACCCCGGCTTGCTTAGACGTGGCGACGGCCTACTATTCGGTAGCCATAGACACACTGGTGCCGGTCTCCTCGACCGAGGCGGCCGAGATGGTCAAGCTGCTCGAAAACACGTTTCGCGCTGTCAATATCGGTTTGGTCAACGAAATGCTGCTCATGTCCGACAAACTGGGCCTGAATATTTGGGAGATTATTGACGCGGCGGCCACCAAACCGCTCGGCTTCATGAAGTTCACCCCCGGCCCCGGCCTCGGCGGGCACTGCATCCCCATCGATCCACTCTATCTGAGCTGGAAAATGAAGTCGCTGAACTACACCGCACGCTTCATCGAACTCGCCAGCGAGATCAACACCGCGATGCCGATCTACTGGGTGAGCCGGGTGCAAGATGCGCTGAATGATGTGGGCAAGCCGGTCAAGGGCAGCACGATCCTCGTACTGGGCGTAGCCTACAAGCCCAACATCAGTGATGTGCGCGAGTCGCCCGCGCTCGACATTATCCAGTTGCTCGAAGGCAAAGGCGCGCACGTCAGCTACCATGATCCGCATGTGCCGATTTTGCACCACGAAGGCATCGTGATGACCGGGGTAGCCGACCTATCCACCGCGCTCACCGCCGCCGACTGCGTGGTAATCGCCACCGACCACGCCGACTACGACTGGTCGGCGGTCTACCGTCAAGCACAACTGACCGTAGACACGCGCAACGCTTTGCGCCACGTTACAAGCCACGCAGCGGGAGCGTCCGTCGGCTAACAGTAAACTGTGCAGCCGGGCCGAGTGCTAAAAGCCGAGGCAGGCGGAGTTGCCCACTATCACGGCGGAATCCTTTGCGTTCGTTACCACGGAGTAAAAGGTCCGCCGGCGGCCCCCTTGACAGTCCTTGCTTACCTATGATACCCTAATCTAACAGTAGGGACGCGCACGGAGAGCCGGCGCACCTAGAAAGGGGCCAGCTTTGAGTGCCACGCACGCCACACCAAAGGTGCGTGAGCAGGCGGAGTCCAGCCGGGACACGCCCGCCCCGGTGCGTTCTGCGCGTGCCCCTATATCCGCCTCGGGAGCAGAACTCAGCCTGCATCTGCGCTGGCTGTTGGTCTTAGTCGCCGGCACCACTTACCTATTGGATACAGACATCTTCGCGACTGCGCTACTGGCCGGCGTAA
Source organism: Chloroflexia bacterium (assembly GCA_038228295.1). Lineage (GTDB taxonomy): Bacteria > Chloroflexota > Chloroflexia > QHBQ01 > JAICKM01 > JAICKM01. The sequence goes on from JBBRPH010000011.1 coordinate 59,460, forward strand.
TCGCGCTCTTCAACGCTACCCTCTATGTCGTCTACAGGCGGGGTCAGCGCCCGCCTATACAGATCATTGTGCCGGCTGACTACCTATTTATTTCGCTGCTCATCCTATTGCGCGGGGGAGCCACTAGCGAGGCGTACCTGCTGTATGCGCTGCCAATTTTCTATTTGGGCCTCTATTACGGAGTGGGCGGAGCGATCAGCGCGAGCGGGTTAGCGATGGTCAGCTACAGTGCTACCCTAGTCGCCGGCAGCGCAATACCGCCGGTGCCGGCCCAATTCGCAACGGCCGGCCATGTAATTGTGCGCCTGATCTATTTCGGCATCGTCACGTTGGCGGCAGTGGCGGTCCTGCGCTACCAAGCGCGCAGTCGGCAGAGCTTTGAGCAGTTGCACGCCCGCGACCGGGAGCAGGTACGGCGCCTGGAAGCCATCAGCCGCATCACCCAGCAACTGAACACCGCGCCCGCCAGCCAAGACATCCCACGTATCATCGCCGAAGGCACTCGTAACGTCATCCCGTTTAAGAACTGCCGCGTCCACATGATCGCGCAGACCCCCGACGGCCCGCGCCTGCCGATGGTTGCGTTGTACGGGCCGCCCATAGACGGTGGGCTGCTGATGAGCGGAGCGCGTAAACTGCGGCTGGGCGAGGGCATCACCGGTTGGGTAGCCCAACATGGCGAGCCGTTGCTGATCGCCAATGCCGTCGCAGATCCGCGTGCTGTCCACGTACCGGGTACCCCACAGGCCGCCAACTCGCTGCTTGTGGTGCCGTTGCACGTCGGCGGGCAGGTCAAAGGGGTAATCGCCCTTAGCCAAGCCGGCGTGGGCGCGTTCAGCACCGACGACTTGCAACTGATGGTCACGCTGGCGAACGCCGCTGGTATCGCGCTCACCAATATCGAGAGCCGCGAGTCGCTGGCGCATCAGGCCACCACCGACGCAATTACCGGGCTACGCCACCACGGTGCGTTTCAGGCCGCGCTGGCCGATTCTATCGAAGCGGCGACACGATGCACCGAGTCGTTGACGCTAGTGCTGTTCGACATTGACGGCTTCCGTAGCTACAACGAACGGTTGGGTTTGGCCGCCGGCGATGCGGCGCTACGCCGCGTGGGCCAGTGTTTGCAACAGGCGTGTGCCGCTGCCGGCAGCACGCAGGATGTGACAGGCGAACCGCAAAACGCTTGCTGCTTCCGCATCGGCGGTGATGAATTCGCGCTGCTGCTCAGTGGTCCGGCCGCGCAGACCGATACGGCGATCCGCTTGGCGCGCGTGGCTATTCAGGCCGCAGGGACGGCCACGCCGGGCGATGCGTTGGGGCGGATCGCGCTATCCGCCGGGCTGGCCGTCTTTCCCACCGATGCCGGCACCCGTTATGAACTGCTGGACACCGCCGAGGCGGCGCTCTATCTCGTGCGCCAAACAGGCGGCAACCGGCTGGGCCTGCCCGACGCGGCGGCCAAAGAAACGCTGCGCCTGCGCCGCATGGTGGAGCAGATGGTACAGGCCAGCCTAGCCGAAAGCGGTTCACCCGCTGCCGTGCGCCACCTAGTGGCGGGCGCAGTAGAGGCGGGGCAACACAGCCGCCACGCGCCGTTGGCTCAGCAACTCACCACCGAAGCTTTGCGCGCCCTCGCGGCGGCCATTGATGCCAAAGACGATTACACCCGCGGGCACAGTGAGCGGGTGGCCGCCACGGCCGGCGAGATTGCCCGCTGGATGGGTATGAACGAAACCACCGTGGAGCACACCACGACCGCCGCCCGGATGCACGACATCGGCAAAATCGGTGTGCCCGACGGCGTGTTGCACAAGCGCACCGCCTTGACCCCCTTAGAACAGGCGATTATGGCGACCCACCCCGACATCGGAGCCGACATCCTGGCCCCCATCCACACCCTGCGTGAAGTGGTGCCGATTGTGCGCCACCATCATGAACATTTTGACGGCCGCGGCTACCCACAAGGGCTGGCCGGCGATGCGATCCCACTCGGCGCGCGTGTGGTCGCCGTGGCCGATGCGCTGGATGCCATGATTACGGATCGCCCTTATCGCAGCGGAATGCCGATTGCCACAGCGCTGGCCGAGCTACAAAAATGGGCGGGCAGCCACTACGATCCGGCAGTGGTCGCGACGGTAGTGGCCCTCTACAGCCCCGAAGGCGCGGGCCTGGCGCTGCATGGCGTGATGCCGCTAGGTCGCCCCGCTGACGTGCCCAGCGTCCCGCTCCACATGGTGGAGACCACCACTCCTACCCTCGACTTGGTGATGTATCCGGAGCCGGTGGCGGTGCCGCTGCAATTTCCGTTGCTGCACGCCATTATGCAGGATCAGACGCTTGAAATCGGCGAGTAATCGCCCACTATGAACCTGCGCGGGCTATTTGAGACCGGCGGTGGCCGTGGGCTACTCGTGGCAGCGGCCGTGTTACTGGCCGTGCTGGACGCGCTGCTCTGCGCGCGCGCCGCGCTGGGGCGCACCGGCTCGTGGTCGTTCCCCATTGACGATGCCTATATCTATGCCAATTATGCGCGTGCGCTGGCGGCAGGGCAACCCTTCCAATACAATCCCGGTGAGATAAGCGGCGGCGTAACCGGTCCCGCCTGGATGATCCTGACGGCAGCCGTCCAGCCGCTGACCGCGCTGCTTGGTCCGGCTCCTGCCGCATTAGCCCCCGCTGCCGTGCAAGCCGGCGACCCTACGCTGGCCCTCACCGCCGGGCGACTCTACGCCACAGCCTACCTGCTCGGTGTGCTGGGCTTGGCCGCCGCAGCCTGCGCCGTGGCTTGGCTGGCCTGGGAGTGCTTGCGGGTTCAGCCCGGCCCGGTGCCTGCCGTCGTCGCTCTGCTCGCCGGAGCCTTCCTGCTCACCGACCACAATATCATCTGGGCCGCCTACTCCGGCCTCGAACTTCCCCTCGCCCTTGCCCTCGTCCCGCTGGTTCCAGCCACTATCCTGCACCGGATGCGAAGCGCGGAGTGCGGAATACGCAATGGTGACGGAGCACATAAACCGTCCGTGTCCTCGCCGGCCATGCAGAGCGTAGAACACACAACGCAGAAAGCGTCACCATTGCGTATTCCGCACTCCGCGCTTCGCATTGCGTTTTACGCGATCCCCTTCCTCCTACCCTGGGTGCGCCCCGAACTCGCCGTCATTGGGGCGGTTGGGGCAGGCGGCCTAGCTTGGGGGGCGGGGCGGGGCCGTGTTGCTTGGCGCACTGCCGCCGTCTATAGCGCCGCGCTCCTTGCCGGACTGGGCAGCATGAGCGCGTTGTTCCTGATCGCTACCGGCCGGCCGTTGCCCAGCAGTTTCTACGCCAAAGTCGCCCCGTTCCGCCTCGCGGAGTTGCCCGCCGCCTTGCTCGAATGGGTCGCCGCCCACGCCTGGCAGCCTTTTGCGCTTGCCGCCTGCGCCGCCCTCGGTGTGCTGCTGCTGGCGTGGTCGGCAGTCGGCAGTCGGCAGCCGGCACTCAGACAGGGCCGTTCCGCACTCCGCACCCCAGCGCTATTGCCCGCGCTCTGCGCGCTCGCCTATTTCGCCGCTATGCTGGTCGCGCTACGCTGGTTCGGCCAGCAGGATCGCTACATTCTGCCGATCCACACCCTGCTACTGCCCCCGGCTGTCGCACCCCTAGCCCTCCTTGCCGACCGCCTAGTGGGCAGAGTGAGGCCGATCCGACTGGTTACGGGCCGGCGCAGTTGGGGGTTGGGCGCGGCCCTCGTCGCTATTGGCCTCGTGGCCCATCTTGCCGCCACGCGCCAATGGGCGGCAACCGATTATGCCCTATTCGTGCAGAACATCGAGGATGCCCATGTCGCGCCCGCCCGCTGGATCGCCACACACACGCCGGCCGGCGCGATAGTCGCTGCCGAACCCATCGGCGCGCTACGCCTGTTCAGTGAGCGATCCACGGTAGACCTCGTGGGCCTGACCACGCCCGCCCAACTGGGCCACTACGGCGACTGGCTCGCCACCTACCGGCTATTGCAGGCCCGCCACGCCGCCATCCTGCTCTACTACCCCGCCTGGTGGCCCGCCCACCGCCCGCTGCCGTGGGTTCACGAGCGCGCCCGCTTCACCATCCCCGACAATCGCATCGCGGGCGATAGCGTGATCGCGGTGTACGCACTGGATAGCGCCGCACAGCAGCGCAGCCCAGCAGGTGGCATGGCTGATGCTTCTCACTAGGCTATGTTCAACAACCTAGCTCTGCCGTTCCTCTTGGCGATTTTTGCCGCTGCGGCCGTGGTGGTCTGGCGGGCCGGCGACCGCCTAACAGCCACTACTGATGCACTGGATGACCGTTTCGGCCTGGGGCAGGCACTCGGCGGCCTGATCCTGCTGGCAGTGGCGACCAACTTGCCGGAGATCGCGATCACCGTCAGCGCCGCGCTCAACGGCCAAGTGGATATTGCGGTCGGCAACATCCTGGGCGGCATCGCGATCCAAACGGTGGTGCTGGCGATCCTGGATGCCGTCGGCGTGCGTAGCGGACGGCCGCTGACGGCGCGCCTTACCACGTTGATTCCCGTGTTGGAAGCGGCCATCGTGGTTGCCGTGCTGATCCTCGCTGTTATGGCAACCCGGCTGCCGCCCAACTTGCAACTGATCCGCCTCACGCCCGGCGCGGTCACCATCACCGTGACCTGGCTGCTGGGACTGTGGCTAATCAACAAGGCGCGCACCGCCTTGCCCTGGCAACTCAAGACCCCGGATGCGGATGCGGACAAGGCGGCCAAAAAGAAGGCCGGCGCGGCTGAGCAAGCGACCATGTCTACGGGGCGCGCCATCGGCGGCTTTGCGCTGGCGGCCGGCCTCACGCTCGTGGCCGGGGCGGTGTTGGAGCAAGCCGGCGAGGGTATCGCGCAAAGTATCGGTATGACCGGGGTGTTGTTCGGCAGCACCTTCTTGGCCGCCGCCACCGCGCTACCCGAACTCTCGACGGGCCTTAGCGCAGTACGTGCGGGCAACTACCAGTTGGCCGTCAGCGATATTTTCGGCGGCAACAGCTTCTTGCCGGTCTTGTTTTTGGTCGCCGAACTGATCGGCGGGCAATCGATCTTGCCCCACGCCCATAGCTCCGACATCTATCTGGCCGGTCTGGGCATTCTGCTAACCGCCGTCTACATTGTTGGGCTGCTCTTCCGGTCACACCGACGACCTCTGCACATGGGCATCGATTCGCTGCTCGTGCTGCTGCTGTACATCCTCGGCATCGTCGGGCTGGTATTTGTGCCCGGCAACTAACGCTGAAGCCCTGCGCGGCACGCACGCAGTAAGGAGCCAACCCCATCGTGAGCAGCACCGTCAGCGTCACCGGCGACGTGCATGGGCATTACGATCCGCTCGTGCGTATCTTGCAGGCCGCCGGCTTCATAGATGACCGCTTGGCTTGGGCAGCCGGCGCACGCACGCTCTGGTTCATGGGCGATCTGGTGGATGCCGGCCCGGCCAGCCTGGACGTAGTAGCGCTGGTCATGCGCCTGCAAGCGGAAGCGCAAGCCGCCGGCGGCGCGGTCGGCTGCCTGCTCGGCAACCACGAGATCATGTTCCTGGCCGCGCACGCGCTACGCGACACGCCGTTCCCTGACGGCGCGGCAGGCGAGACCTTCCGCAGCCGCTGGGTAGACAACGCCTTTGCCACGCCCAGCGACCTCGACCGCATCACCCCGGCGCAAGTCGCGTGGCTGCGCCGCCTGCCCGCGTTGGCTCAGGCCGGCGATCACCTGCTGGTCCACGCCGACTCCGCGCTCTACTACGCCTACGGCCCCACCAGCGCCGCCGTCAACGCCGCCTTCACCCGCATCCTGGCCGGCAGCGACCCGCACGCACTGGCGCAACTCTGGCTGGGCTTCAACCAGCGCGACGAGTTCACCGACCGCGTGCAGCCCGGCGGCCCCGCCCGCGCCCAAGCGTTCCTCGCCCAGTACGGCGGCCGCCAAATCGTCCACGGCCACACCCCGATCTACAAGCTGACCGGCGCGGACCCCACCACCGTCACCGCCCCGCTGATCTACGCCGCCGGTCACGCCGTAGACGTAGACGGCTGCCTCTACCAGGGCGGGCCGGGGTTTGTGTGGGATCTGCCTGCACCGTTGTAGATTTACCCCATATCCGCCATGGTAGGCACATTGCCCAACGCAGCTTGACGTTCCATTTCTGCAAAGGCGTGATCAATATAGGGTGCATCAGAGAATTGCTCCGGTGTACGGGCAGCCTACTTTCGCAGCACTGGCTCGCCCTCTAGCAGTTCGCCAGCCTGTACTTTACGGGCTTGCTCGTAAGCCTTCGCGCTGATCAGGTAGCTAGCATAAGCGGACTGAATTTGACTATCCTTGGGTGCTGCCATATAGGCGCGATGCCACAAGCGACCAGCTTCTTCATTATAATCGTAGACGTACATAAGTGTAGCGTAGTTATGCAGCACAGCATTCGTGCCCGCGTCTCCTATCCACTCTGGGTGCTGCAACAAACGGCGGTAGATTTCCATTGCCTGCTGCCGCAACTCGAGGTTAGATCGAAAATCGGTCAGCGAGTCCGCTAAACCGCGTAAGCGGCGATAGACGTAGGTCACGGAGTCAGCGTCGGGTAGAGATGCCTCGAACAACTGTAGCATTAATTCGGGACTTTTCGCCACTTCGGTCGCCAGCAACATGGCCGAGCCATAAACGGCAAAGTCACGTGCTTGGCTGGTCACCCGACGCACCAGCTCTTGCTTTTGCTCCTCCGAAAGCACAAAAGGTTGATCGGTAGCCTCAGACCACTGAGCTTTAAGCCGCAGTCGACGCTCAGGCCGGTGGTCCTTATGTTCTGGGCCTTCGAGTCGGCGCAGCAGTGTGCCGGCCAACTCGTAGCGCTCACGCCGGGTGGTATCCAGGATGAAACTGACATAGTGCTGCATATTGTTGGTGTGATTTGGCTTCATATACAGCGCGAGCTGGAACAGGGCATCGGCGAAATTGTAGCGACGTAATTGCTCCGCCCGCAGGCCGAGATTGCCCACTTCATCCGCACGATGACTGGGCAGGTTACGCACATTATCCCGCGCCAGCTTGTAGATCTCCAGTGCTGACTTCATGGAGCTGTCTTTATCCCCGCGCTCGTAAGCCGAAGTACTGGTGATATACAGCTGCATGAAGTCGGCATCCATGGAGCCGCCTTGCAAGAGCAAATCATCCAGTGCTGCATCATCAACCAGTGTGAAAACCGTGTCATCGTGGTTGGCATCTTCCGCAGGCGGAGGCGCAGAGGGTTCGGGTTCGGGTGGGGGGGCGGCGATTCAGAGTGTGTATACGCTTCCTCTGGAATAGGCGTGTTCACGGCCTGTAGTATTCGTCGAGATACCTTGACCCACTCTCTATCCCGTCGAGCAGATCCAAGAGTGTTTAGAGGTTCAGCGGGATCATTCACCGCTTGGTAGTTGCCTATGGCTGTCTGCTCGTAGTTGGAAGCCCGCACCGCAATCCATAGAACTGTCAACCCTTCTTTTGCTTCGGCTTCCAGTAACGGCCCCATCTCGCGGGCCTTAATGAAGCGCGAAGCCAAGAAGGTAGGGGTGACCAGAAACACGGCTACTTTGGCAGCCCGTAGTGCAGCCTCGATCTCATTTTTCCAATTGGCACCTGGATCAATTTGCGTATCATCCCAATAATCAATCGTGCCCTCGAATGCTGCCAGATGGGATCGTAGTTGGTCCAGCCACTGTACATCCTTGTGGCTGTAGCTGATAAACACTTTGTTGCGAACAGGTGCTGCATCCACAAGACTCTCCTCTTGCGCTACTTCAACTGTACACACCCAGCAGTTTCTCAAAACACTGCACAATACTACCGCAATTTTTTGTGCCTACTCCCGATCCCACCGCACACGTCCCCACCACGTTAAAGAGCTTATCTGGATTATTAGTTAAACGCCGCCAGCAGCTTGCGCGAAATAGCAACCCACGCCTGATCCCGCCGCGCAGGTGAAAGCGTGTTGAGCGGATGGGCCGGATCATTGGCCGCTTGGTACTTAGCAATCGTGGTCTCGCGATAGTTCGAAGCGCGCACCGCAATCCAGAAGATCGTCACGCCGTCCTTCGCAGCGGCTTCCAGCAGAGGCGGCACCTCCTTTTCCGCAATAAACGGCGACGCTAGGAAGCTGGGGCTGACGAGCAGCACGGCAACTTTGGTCGCCGCCAAGCCGGCCGCGATTTCCTTTTCCCATTCGATCCCTGGCTTAAGGTCGGTGTCGCTCCACACCTTGACTTTGCCTTGCCGTTTCAGGGGAGCCAGTTGTTCAAGCAACTGATCGAGCCACCGCTTATCCGCGTGGCTGTAGCTGATAAACACCTGATCACGCGCTGGGGGCAAGGGCGACTGTGGCGATTTCGGCGCTACGGTGGGTGACACATCCGGCGGCACGGGAGCTACTGTACGTGCAATGGGGCCGGCGGATGGACCGCCCAACTCCGCTAATTGCGCTTCTGCTTTGCGAATTTCCGTTTCCAGGCTGTGCTGTTGCGCTTCCAGCAGCACCTTACGGGCGCGATCCCCTTCCAGCCGCTGGCTGTCCAACAGCGCCGTGTATTGATCAGCGAGCAGATCCAGGTGCTGTTGCAGCGCAGTACGCTTAATTTGATCCATGCGGCTTAACGGGCGGTCCATCACGGTCTCCATTAGGGTGCCAGTAGGAATCGTGTAAGCAAGAATCGGCGTAGGCGGCGGCAGCCACGCCGGGAAGTGCGTGGCGACGAAGGTACGGAGTTCGCTGCTGCGGGGCCGCGCCGTAAGTGCGCCTTTCAGCAAATCGTCGAGGCGACCCCGTGATTCCATCCAGCCAATCAGCTTGAACACGACAGTAGCGAGTGCGCCGCTGCCGACAATCGCCGGCAGACTTTCGTCCAGGTGGATCTGCACAAACTGCTGTAGATTATCTTCGTCCACAAAGGCGCGGAGGAGCGCGGTCTGCAACTGCTGGTACTGTAGACCCGACAAGGCCATAGGGCACTCCTAGGTGGCTGTGGATACTTCTGTAGGAACGCGCCTATTGTAGCATGAAGTTAGCTGCTCGTCAAGTGCCGTGCGGACCAAAGCAAGAGAGATCAACAATACTGCTTCTGTAGCTACTCCGCCAGCGCCGCCACATCCGACAAGGTGTTGATCTCGCTTACCTGCTTGTCGGGGCGTAGGCGCACGATGCGCGGGAAGCGCAGGGCGTAGCCGCTTTTGTGGCGGGCACTGGCCTGCACGCGGTCGAAGGCCACCTCGATCACGATCACCGGCTCCACCACCCGCCCGGCGGTGAAATCGTGCAGCGTGTGGGCCTGGAACCAAGCGGTGAGATCGGTCAGTTCGGCATCGGTCAGGCCGGAGTAGGCTTTGCCCACGTTCAGCAGTTGACCGTCGCTCTGCACCGCGAAGGTGAAGTCGCTGAGGAGCCGCCGCCGCCGGCCCTGGCCCCACTGCACCGCCGTCACCACCACGTCCAGCGTTGCCAACGCCTTTTTCACCTTCAGCCAGGCCCGTCCGCGCCGCCCCGGACTGTAGGGCGTGGTCGGGTCTTTGACCAGCAGCCCTTCATTGCCACGCGCTCGTGCCGCGTCAAACAGCGCGTCCAGCCGGGCGGTCGCCGTGGCGGGGTCGCCAAACTCGACGGTCGGCACTGCCGGTGCCGGGGCGGGTACTAGGCCGGGGCCGCCCGCGCCGATCAGCGTATCGAGGCGTGTGCGCCGTGCCGCCAGCGGCACATCCAGCAGCGAGTGGCCGTCGGCGTAGAGAATGTCGAAGGCTAGGAACGCCACCGGTGTGCGCGCCAGCAGCGTCGCACTGACCGTCTTGCGGCCCAGGCGCGTTTGCAGCGCGGCGAACGGCAGGCAGCGGCCGCCGGCCGCGTCATAGGCGACCGCCTCGCCGTCCAGCACAAAAGCGCCTGGCAACGCGGCCAGCGCGGCCACGATTTCAGGGAAGCGGTGCGTCACCGGGTCGAGCGTGCGCGAATAGAGTTCCACCCGGTCGCCGCTCTTGTGGGCCTGGATACGCACGCCGTCGTACTTGTCCTCAATCTGCACCGTCATGGTGCCCGGCATGGCGGCCATGATGTCAGCAGGTGACTCGACGGGTGTGGCAAGCATACTGCGGAGTGGGTGGAACAGTTGCAGCGTGGCCGACTCCAGCAGCCCCTGGCGCGCCAACCGCGCCACCTCGCCAATATCGCCCAGCAGCATATTGACGGCTTGGATCTGACCGATCTTCACCTGCACCAGCCGCGCCAGCGCATCTTCGACCAAGCTCTCTTTCACACCTGTTCGCATCTCGCCGATAGCAATCTTGATCAGGTAGCGCGCTTCGCTCGGCGTGGCCCGCGCCAGCAGGTCGCGCAACAGGACGGCTTTAGCCTGTGTCCCGGCGGTTGCTGCCAGGGTGTCGTAGGCAGCTTGCACGGATTGGAGGGTCAGCGATGGGTCGGGCGCGAGCGGCGTAGTGGGTAGGATCGCCGCCGCCACATCGCCGATGTCGCCGTATTGGACATGGAACGCGCCGTATTCCTCCGGCGGCAGTCCAGCCAACGCGCAGATCACGCTGATCAGCGCCGCCCCACCGATGTTCAGCGTGCGCACATCATGAGCCGGAAACAGTCGCCCGGCCAGGAAGCGCGCAGCCACGGTCAGATCGACCTCGTCCAGGGTATCCAGGTATGCCCCGACCAGCGCCGCTTTCTCCAGCCGCTTCGTCGTCGCGCCCGCCGCATCCGCCGTCGTCACCAAATCGCGGAACGGTGCGCTCACCCGTGTACCGCCGATAGCCTAAACGATCCCACTACACACGCGGCCTTTAAGATCCACAGTGTATCCACAAGCACATACCCCAGCATCAGCAAACGAGCGAAAGCAAGAACCTTGTCATTCTGAACGCAGTGAAGAATCCGTCCGGGTAGCATCCAGCCTTTCGGTAGCCATACTCCAGATTAAGAGCGCGTTAAAAAAGTTCGGTTTGTACCGTAGTCCAGGCACGAAACACCCGGCAGAAGACGACTTCTTTAACACGCTCTAAACGTTGCGCCGTTTTGCGACCTCTGACTGCGGCGACGGATTCTTCACTGCGTTCAGAATGACAAGGTCTCTGTGTTAGAGCAGGAGCGTAACCCTCCTATTCCTCCGTGTCTCTGTGTCTTCATGTTGAAAAAGAAGGTTAGCTCCGGTCGCCGCGCAGGATATTGCGCTCCGGCGGGGCTTGCGCTTCACCCGTCTGGCGGGTGCCCTGCGTGGTCGGGCTATACGTTGTGCGAACCGGCGGCGCAGGCGTGCCCGACGGCGGCGCATAGCCGCCATACACGCCGATCCCGGCACTAGATCGTCCGCCGGTGATCGCTACCGCCGCGCTGGTACTGACGGCAGAGGTCAGGGTGCGCGCCTGGGCCTGGATCAGGTATTTGCCCGCCGGGGCCGGATCGCCTGCCGCAGTGCTACCGTCCCACAGCAATTGATGATCGCCTGCCCCGCGCGGTGCAGCCCGCAGTAAGGTCGTCACCACGCTGCCCGCGCTGTCCACCACCTGCAATGTCGTGCGTGCGCGCTTCGACAGGGTGTAGGTGATCAGCATCCGCTCATTAGCGGTCATTCCGTAACGCGGCGCGACCAACGCCGGGCGGTCGGTCGCCAGCTTCAAGGAGACCGAGGAGAACCAGCCGCCGAACAACACCCAGGCCAGCACAATAATCGCCAGCACCGTAGCCGCGCCGGTAATCGGCAGGCTCGGCAACGCCGACGATCCCAATTCGTAACGCACCTTGCGCTCCAGCGGGGTCAGGTTGCCTGCCTGATCTTGCGCCTCCACCTGGATCGTGTTGTTGCCCACCACCAGATCCACCGGTGCGTCAAAATGGCCCTGCCCGTCCACCAGCACCTGCCGTCCCTGCACACTCAACTTCACGCCGGGATCGGTGCGCCCATAGAGATGCACCTGTGCCTCATGGACCGTCGTATTGTCGGCCAAGCTGTCGATCTGCACGCTCGGTGGATGGGTATCTAGGGTAGCTCGGTGTTCGACGCGCGTCTTATTGCCCACGGGATCAGTGGCTTCGATCACCAGGCTGTTCACACCCTCTTCCAGCACCACATCTACATGGAAGCGGCCGTCCGGGCCGGGGGTCGTCTCCTGCCCATTAACGCGCACGCTCGTACCGGGGTCTACCGTGCCGGCTACCGTGACCAGTTTTTGGTTGGTCCACGCGCCCTCCGTGGGGCTTTCGATTTTTACCGCCGGGGGCTGGTCAAGTAAGTCCACCGTGCGGCTCACCTGCGCTTCGTTGCCGCTGGCATCGCGCACCAGCAGCTTGAACGGGTTAGGGCCATGTGCCAATTGGCGATGCAGCGTGAAGCCGCCGCTGCTATCGGCCGTGATCGGGGCGCCGCTGTCCGCAAACTGTACTGTCGCACCCGCTTCGGTGATGCCCTGCACCACCAAGTCGGCGTTCTTCAGCTTCTGCCCATCCGTCAGGTTAACCAGCTTCACCGTCGGCGGCGTGGTGTCCACTGCTACCGTTACGCTGCCGCTGGTGGAGCGCGCTGGGCCTTTGGCGTTGATCGAAATGTGATATACGCCATCGGCGGCCACCGTGCCGTTATCGGTTGTGCCGTCCCATTGGATAAAGTGCGCTCCGGCGTTTTCGCGTGTCTCCGGGCGCAGCAGTTTGACCATCGCGCCGTTCGCGTCATAGACCGTCGCGCTCACCGCTGCGTCTTCCGACAAGTCATAGCCGGCGGTCACCGTGCCGCGCCCCGTGCCGGCGCCGGCGTCGCCACCGGGGCGCGGCGCAAAGGTGGCGACATTGGAGCGCACCGCCAGGGTGGGTGTGCGGAGCCATTGCAACGGGAACATAACCGCCAACAACAGCAGCGCACCGCCGATCAGCAGGCGCGAGATCCAGGTGTCGCCGAAGCGACCAAAGGGGCCGGGCGCAGGCGATTGCAGCCCACCCGTCAGCCGCTGCCCAAACAGGCGCAGCCCACGTCCCGTGCCGTTCGCGCCGGCGGACTGGCGGCCAACGTTGCCTGTCCGCGTGTTCTGGTCAGAACGTTGTCCCATAGCTCAATCCAATTCAATCGCAATTTCCCGTGCGGGCGGGGCCGGCCGCCGTGCAGGCGAGCTAGGCGCATTGGGCAACTCCGTCACGGCTGCCCCCGGCCCGGTCGGCGACCCGGCCTCCATCGTCAACAGCAAATCTACTAAAGCGTCATCTGTCCCAGCCGCTGGGCTACCCTCCGCAGCGGCCGGCGGCGTGACTAGGCCGGCCGCTGCCGCCCAGCCCGGCACAAAGCGCCCGTTCTTGATCGGTGTGAGATCCACCGGCGGTAAGGGTACGGACGCGGCGACCGCTTTACGTGCAACCCGACGCGGCGCACCCGGCGGCAGTGGTTGTAGCAGCAATATCCCGGCCAGCAGGGCCGACACAATCCCGCCGCCCAATGCGCCTTTGGTGAGCAGCAACGCACCCGCTTCGTGCAAGCCCAGATCGCTGAGGGGTCGCCCCACCGCGAACGGGATCAGCAACAGGGCCGCGCCCAGAGTCAACGCCGCGCTGCCCACCGGCAAGATCGCCGTCCAGAACAGGCGGGCCGCCAGCCGCTGCCACAGCGGCGGCGCTTCGTCTAGGTCGTGCAGCACGACACGCGCGCGGCCCCACCCCGCTAACCACCCGGCCACCGCGCCCGCAATCGCCAGTGCCACGATCTGCAACACATTACCCAGCAGTTCGCTCGAATTGGGCGCGAACGGGGCCGCGATCAGCCGCAGTGTATCCAGCGACTCCGCCCCGGCGAAGCGCTCGGCCACGCCCGCTGGGCTGCCGGGATTGCCGGCGATCAGCAGCAGATCCAGCGGATTACCGCTCATCGCCGCGTACAGCTTGATCCAGATCGCCGCTAGCGCGCCCGCGAACGCGCCGCGCCGTGGCCCGGCCAGCGCGCCAACCAACAACGGAATGGCTAGTTCCAGCCGCAACGCGGCCAGCACCGGACTCCAGACAATCAGCAACACGAGGGCCAGATGCTGCAAGATCAGGCGGTGTGGGATTAGGGCCAGCGCCACGAACAGCACCATCAAGTACGGTGAAAGCGTCCACAGCGGATAGGCCAACACCGCTACCGTGGCGAAATACGCGCCAATCGTCGTCCACAGCCCGATCACTAGCACCGCCAGCGGCAGCAAGGCACGCCACTCGGTCGGATAGCCGGGTAAGAGTTGTGACGCAACAATCGCCCCCGCCAAGCCGGCCGCCAAGACGGCCCGTTCGAGGACCAGTGGGCCCTTATACGTGATAATCGTCGCTTGTGCTTCCATAGTCAGTCGTCGGTCGTCGGTCGTCAGTCGTCAGGCGGTGGGCGGCGGTCATCGGTCGTCGGTCGTCGGTCGTCAATCGTTGGTTGTAGTGGCGCAATTCATTGCGCGTCGTATTCTCGGTTACTTGCCACCTAATGAGGCGGACAAGCCATTAAGCATCCGGCCTACGATGGCGCTCTCCGCTAAAATAGTGTCACATACCTCTTGCGATCAGCGCCTTCTCATCGAGCATGATCGCAAACGCCGTTTACAGTCAGAAGCCACAGTGATGCAGCATGTCGATGCTTATGTAGCGATCAGCCTCACGCTCGTTTAGCAGTCAGATCCTTGTCTTCCATTTCCCAGGCGTGATCAAGCGTGTGAAAGGCGGTGTGCCGAATCAGGTAACGCAGCGGCCAAGTGCGGGCCATTTTGCTCTGGGAATGCAAAGCCCGAATGGCGTTGCAATAGGTGTCGCGATGCGCGTTCAATCCCTCCTTGGTCAGCATCGCCTCCTGAGACGTGAGCACGCCGAGCTTCTTCTCCCAATCATGCTCCGTAAAAATCGTATGGCGGACGATTCGGTCCCGATCTCGCCCTCCGCCGCGCGGACCACGCTGCATCTCAGCCGACACGCGCGAACGCACATCGTCGAAAAACGCCCAGCACGCCCGCATCAGCGTCAGTTCACGCTCCAATGCTTCGCCCGACATGGCTTGCTGGTCAATACTCGAAAACGCGAACGAGATACCCCAGAAGTCGGTTGAGCCCGTGCCCGGATAGTGCTCGACCACGTCGACGACGGTGTTGGTCTCAAACCCTGCCTCCATCCCAGCCAGCTTCGCCACCGGTGCATAACGTGGAACGTAGGAGAGTAAGCGTTCGATCGCAGCCTCCTCGGTCGTTGCCCCGCGCGCGAGACCGGGCCAGTCCGGTGCCACTGCCACCACCTTCTTGCCCTTCGGTCCGATTTCCACCGTCACCCGAATGTGGTTAGCCACGGCTCCTCCCATCACAGTAGTTCCGGCCATCGCACACCTTAGAGGGTGCGCGGTGGTTCCAATTCTATTCCACGAGCCTGCCCAGTTCGTGACAACTGACGACTGACGACTACCGCCGCGACGCTGGGCGCGCCCGCGTGCGGGCCCAGTCACGCAACGCGCCGATCTCTTCGCGCATCGTCTGCGAGAGCGGGATCGAGCCGTGCATGGCGCGCACAATGTCGTCGGTGGTCAGGTCGCGACCGGCCTCGAATGCGTCATAGAGGCCGCTGATCACCGCTTGCTCGATCTCGGCCCCGCTCAGGCCGGCGGCGGCTTGAGCCAGGCGCGCCAGATCAAATAGCTCAGGGTCGCGGCGACGTTTCACGATATGGATGGCGAAAATCTCGCGCCGCTCGGCTTCATTGGGAAGGTCCACGAAAAAGATTTCGTCGAAACGACCCTTGCGGAGTGCTTCCGGCGGTAGGCTGCCCACGTTATTTGCCGTAGCGATCACAAATACCGGCGATGTTTTCTCCTGCATCCAGGTCAGGAAGGAGCCGAACACGCGCGCCGAGGTGCCGGCATCCGAGCGATGCGACGACGAGATACCGGCCAGCCCCTTGTCCAATTCATCTAGCCACAGAATCGCCGGGGCCACGCTCTCCGCCGTTGAGAGCGCGGCGCGCATATTCTCTTCCGATGAGCCGACGAGTTCGCTAAACACCTTACCCAGGTCGAGCTTCAGCAGCGGCAACTGCCACAGACTCGCCACCGCTTTGGCGACCAGGCTCTTGCCGCCGCCTTGCACACCCATTAGCAAGATCCCGCGCGGCTCCGGCAGGCCGAAAGCGCGCGCGCTGGCGCTGAAGGCCAGTGCGCGAGTCCGCAGCCAGGCTTTCAACTCGTCCAACCCGCCCACCGCGTCAAACGCTTCGGGCGAGTGATAGTATTCCAGGATGCGCGAGCGGCGGATCAATTGCTCTTTCTCGGCCACCACCACGTCCACGTCCAGCCGGCGGGTCATCACCAGCGAGCGGGCGAAAGCGTTTTCGGCTTCGCCCTGCGTCAATCCTTGCGCCGCTTTCAGCACCCGCTCGCGCGTCTCCGGGTCTAGGCCCAGCCGAAACGCCGACCGCCGCTCCACCGAATTGATGACCACGCTGAGCGATTGGTCCAGCTCCTCCATCGAGGGCAACCCGTAATTGACCACGGTGATGTCTTTTTCCAGTTCCAGGGGAAAGCGCAGCACCGGCGAGAGCAAGATCAGGGTCTTGTGGCCTTCTTTCAACACCCGTGCTAAGTCGCGTAGCTTGCGCGTCACAGTCGGGGTGCCGGGCATGGGCCGGGTATCATCAATATAGGGGTGGAAGTCTTTGAGTAGGAAAATGGCGGCTTCGCGGCAATTTTGCACGAAATCAAGCGCCTGGAGCGGATCACGCGCCGCCGGGTCGGCGGGTTGCGGGCCGGCTCCGTCGAGCGCCTGCACACCTTCGGTGCAAGTCCACACGAACAAGCGCTTATCCCGCCGGGCGGCAATCGAATGCAGCAGCGTTTCGACCCGGCGTTCTTCCCAGGCCACAATATAAATTACTGGATAGCGCGCACGGACAAGCGTCTCCAACTCGCCTTCTTTGCTGGTGACGGCAGCAGGAGGGGCGGGTCCGGGGCCAGGGTCTTTGACAGGCAGCCGCATCGGCATTCCTTTTGTTGTGCCTATTGTAGCACCCCGCCCGCTTTATGTCAATAGAAGTCGCAAGCGTAACTGTTCAACCTAGTGGCGGCCCGGCTGAAACCTGTCGGCCGCACCTGCGTATTAGTTTCAGAACTTACTTAATATGGCGATATGCAACAGCTAGCGATCACTAAAGGAGCGGTTGCTGATGGACCACCCGACCCAGCGCCTGGCCTCACCTAACAGCCGCGTCACCACCGAGGAACCCATCGGGTTGCCGACGGACCATCCGACCCAGCGCCTAGACTCACTGCCGCCGTTGGGCACCCGCTACTTTGTTGCGGCGCCCTCTCCCCTCTTATCGCTATCTGCGGTGCCGCGCGCCGCCGAGCTAGAACCGGAATTACCCCCGATTGGCACCGCACTACCGCCTGGACGGCAGCCGCAGGCACAGGCAGAAACAACGAGGGACAGGAGGGGCTGGGGGGTATGGTGTGCCTTGACATCCTCGTCGCGCTGCTACAGCTTCCTTGGTAGTTAAGTGTCTCTCGCGTGGCCTTCCGACCAGATTATAATGTGCCGAGCCGCTAGCAGAAATAACAAAGGCGCTGCTCCTACAACAGGAACAGCGCCCACACGCGATCACGATTCACGCTTTACATTTCACATCTTACGTTTTACGTCCTCAATCCGCTCCCACCGCCAAATGCCGGACGCCCTCACCGGCCGGCGGACGGGCTGCTGCCTGGGCCGTCCGGTTCGGCACCAGGAAGGCCAACACTAGCAGCAAGCAGGTGCCCAGCGTCACAATCCAGAACACATCCTGCATCCCCGCCGTGCCGGCCTGGGCGGCTAATTGGGCACGGGCCGCCTGGAAAGCGGGGCTGCTCGGATCAGGACGCACACCCGGCGGCAGTTTGAGGCTCGCTTGCAAGGCGATCGCATGAGCCGTGGTTTGTTGCACAAAGATCGTGGTAAAGATCGCCACCCCAATCGAACTGAAAATCTGCCGCGTCACCGTGAACAGTGAACTCGCTTTGGGTAAGGCCGGCCCGGTGATGCGCTGCATCGCCATCGTCTGCACCGGTGTGCCTGTGAAGCCGAAACCCAGGCCGCGCAGGATCATCCAGGGCAGCAACCACACACCGTCCGCTGTGCTCGGCAGCACGGTGAGGCCCCAGGCGCTGATGACCAGACAGATCCCGCCTAGGAGCACAAAGTTTCGCACGCCGATGCGATCATAAAAGCGCCCACTGATCGCCACCGCCACTGCCGCCGCCAAGCCGGTCGGCATCAGGGCTAGGCCCGCGTCGAGCGCCGAGACCGGTGGATTGCGCACTTGCTCCAAGAAAATTGGGATCAGGATCAGGCTACCGAACACCATCATCGAGACAACCCAGATAACCATGCTACCGATAGTGAAGGTACGTTCGCGGAACAGACGCAAATCCAGCACCGGGTCGCGGCTGACTTGTAATTCGTAGAAAGCGAACGCGGCCAGGATGAGCACTCCCGCCCCGATACAGGCCCACACCGGCCAATAGCCCCAGCCGTTCAGCACACCACGTGGATTCAATGCCGTTTCACTGCCTGTTTGCGCTTGGCTCACCAGCGTGAAGCCGTAGACAATCGCTACTACACCCACGATTGAGAGCACCAAGCCCACGATATCAAAGCGCCGGTTGTCGGCGGCGGGCGCGAGCGTATCAGCCGGAAACACGCGCCAGGCCAACAGCACCGCCAAGATACCCACGGGCACATTGATGAAGAAAATATATTGCCAGCCTAGATTATCGTTGATCAAACCGCCCATCGTCGGCCCAAAGGCCGGGGCCAGCAATACCGGAATGCTCACAATGGCGCCCGCCACCGCTCGCTCCGACGGAGCAAACGCACCAAAGGCTAACGCCTGAGCCAACGGGAACAGCGCACCCCCACCTACACCCTGGACTAAGCGGAATCCGATCAGCATTGTTTCATTGGTCGCAATGCCACAGAGAAACGAGCCGAGGGTGAACATTGTCAAGCAGGCGATAAATAGCCGCTTAATGCCTACGCGGTTGCTAAAATAGCCGGCCACTGGAATCACCGCCGCCTGGGCCAGAAAATAACCGGTCACTACCCATTCAATGGAACTGAGCGTCGCGCCGAGCGCCTTAGACATCGGAGTGAGCGTTACGTTCACCACGGTATTGTCTAACACTGCCATGAACAGCCCTAATGCCGCCGTCAGCGCGATGAGATACTTGCGGCGCTGACTAATAACTGCCGGGGCCACCCCCCCCACCTCTGCTCGATTTGCCATTATACCCACTCTCCTTATCGGCACAGTGTCGCTGCAAAGGGTCAAACCCGTATTCCTACTGCTCCGGCCCAAAAAGATACCGCCGGTTTAGTCCACTCCGACCAAACCCCGGCGGTATCCCCAGCATACCGTCCTAACTATTTGCCTAAACTCTGGTCGCAGCGCTGCGGCCAAAGGCCGGTAAAGACATCACGCCGTAGATTACGCAGTCGTCCTTTAGGTTGGATCTACTGCGCGTGGGAACCGGCAGGTCGGCTGGTACTGGTCTAAACCGCAGAAAAGGGGGTTGTGCAGTATTTTGATGAATCCTGATCTGCCGCGCCGCCTCCGGGTCACGGTATCTCCGTGTTGTCGCCGTGGACGATGGGTGCAGCGAAACGATAGGTCTAACGATAAACCTATAGACCAAGAGGTCGCAAGGGCGGGCGGCTACTCGCATTATGCCTGCGCATTCAGGAGGGGTGGCACAAGATTTGCGCCTGGAGTACAATAGAGCGACAAACGACTGCCACTGCCAAAAGAGAGGGATCGATCCGCATGAAATACGCACTGTTACTCCTCAGCGCGCTGGCTCTATTCGGCGCAGCGTTGCTCACCGGCGAGCCTGCTCATGCCGCACCCGCTGTGCAGGCTGCCGCTACGCCACTCGCCACACCGGCCGCACCCAACAACACCGGCACCACGGGCAACGGGCAAACCGGCACCGGCGGGGTGCCGGTCGCGCCGCCCGGCACCCCCGGCAGCCAGGGCAACGACGCGCCGCCCGGCCCCGGCGGTGGGGCGGCGGTGGATCAAGGCACCGGGAGCGTCGGAGCCTCCGGCGGCCGCAACCCGGCGGCGGTACCCGCACCCGCTAATCTCGTCGGCCCCGAACCCAACATGGCGGTCGGCTATTTCCCCGCCGTGATCATGCCGCTCGGCATTATCGGCGCAATGATCGCCGCCTTCGTCAGCATTCGCCGTGACGGGCAAAAGGCCAAGCGGACACAGCGCAAACCGAATACCGAAGCCGAAACCGTAACCACGCAGCTACCCCCGCTGTAAGCTAAAGCAGTCAGGACCGCAGCGGGCAACAAAAGAGGCTACCGCCGGCGGTAGCCTCTTTTGTTCAGCCTATACAGCACCGGCCGCTAGTGGCGGGTATTAGCCGAGTACGGGCGCTCCTCTTGCCAAATGTCCCAGGCTTCCTTAAATCCGTAGTAGACAATCACCAGGCCGGCTAGCGGGTCGGCTACCACCAGCCCAACAGCGTATTTAAGATTAAACCGACTAAGACAGCGGCCGCCAAGTAGGCATCGATCAGTGTGACGCGCCCTTCGGTCAGCAGAACTTCGTTGCCGAGTTGAGTGCCGGTCTGATGTTTCCCCCACGCTAACAACAGCATCGCTATTAGGGTCGCGGCGAGCCAGGTAATGCCGACAAAGGATGTGTCGGGTCGGGCCTGGGTTAGCAGCGTATGAGTGGATTGGGCCAGTACTATAGAGAGCCAGTAAGGCAAACGCGCCGCCAATCACGCGTAAGGCGGTATGTTCCCGGTGCTGATTCACTCCTTTGAGTTGCCATACCACGACCAGCGAGGCGACAATCTCAATCAGCGAGTCTAAACCGAATCCGGCGAGCGCAACCGAATGCGCCGCCAAGGCCGCCGACAGCACGATCACCGTTCCCACGACATTCCAACCTAATGTAATGTAATGTATTCCAGCCACAAGCCGCGTGCTAAGAGGGGTGTACTCATGAAGCATTCCTTTTGCCGGGCGCCGGTATATGATGCATTTAGGAGGAGCAGTGACACGGCTAGAGGAGCAACCGTCAGGCGAGTTCCCGCATCCCACGCGCATCGAAATCCACGAAGCGGTAGCCCAGGCCGCGCTCGTTCAGAATATAATGGGGATTTGAGGGATCAGCCTCGATCTTCTGGCGTAAGTATGTGATGTAAAGCCGTAGCAACTGCGTATCGTCCAGATACTCGCGCCCCCAGACCCGCGTCAACAACGTCTCATGGTTCAGCAAGCGTCCCGCGTTGCGGACTAGATGATAGAGCAGCTTATACTCAGTGGGTCGCAGCTTAACCCGTTGCCCGGCTACGATTACCTCGCGCGTGTCAAAATCAATCGCCAGCCGGTCATCTACCGTGACCAGACTATGCACCGGCGCGACCGACGGCATCTCAGCCCGCCGCAGCAGTGCCTTCACCCGACTCACCAACTCGCGCCGGCCGAACGGCTTGGCGATATAATCGTCTGCCCCTAATTCTAACCCGCGCACCTTGTCGGCCTCGTTCGCCTGTACCGTCAGCATGATCACCGGGACCGTCGAAATCTCCCGGATCGCTTTCAGCACCGCGAAGCCGTCCTGGCCCGGCAACATCACATCGAGCAGCACCAGATCGGGCATCCGGTCGCGGACGGCAGGTAGCGCCGCATCTCCGTCGTCGGCCTCAATCACCGCGTAGCCCTGATCTTCCAGGATCGTCGTCACCAGGTCTACCAAGCGCGGTTCATCGTCTACCACCAGAACTGTTTGTGCCATGCGCTCCCCTTAGCGCCGCCCGAACACAATCGGGAGCGGCGCATTAAACTGGCGCGGCAGGCTGAACGAAAACTGCGCCCCGCCGCCCGGTGCCGCGTCTACCCAGATGCGCCCACCATGCGCCTGGATAATCGCTCGTGCGATAAACAGCCCCAAGCCTACACCCTTCAGTTGCCGAACGACGCGGCTGTTCAGTCGGGCGAAGCGGGCAAAGATGCGCTCTCGCTCGGCGTTGGGCACGCCGATCCCCTCATCGCTCACATGAACCACCACCGCGTCACTCAGCAAATCGCTTGTCACCAGAATCTGCCCGCCTTGCGGTGAATATTTGACGGCGTTTTCCAGCAGGTTGATCAGCACCTGCTCCACCCGTGCATCGTCGGCCAACACCGGCGGCAGGTCGGCGGGCAGCGCGATCACAAAAGTATGCCCCGTGCTGATCGCCTCCACCTTCTGTACCGCGCGTCGCACCAGGCGCGGGATGTCCACCGGCTCCCGCATCAGTTCCAGGCCGCCCGCCCCGATGCGTGATGCATCCAACAGGCTGGCGACCATCTTGCTTAAGCGCTCGCTCTCTTCAGCGATTACCGCCAGCTTGCTGCGTAAGCGCGCAGGCGGCAGCGTGTCTACGCCGTCAGCCAGCAACTCCGCATAACCGCGAATGATTGCCAGCGGTGTTTGCAGTTCGTGCGAAATCACCGACAGGAACGTGGCCTGTAACTCTTCCGCCTCGCGGCTCGCGCTTACGTCGTGCAGACTCACCACTACGCCGTCCACGCTGTGGTCCGGCCCGCCCAGCGGAGTGACTGTGGCTTCGGTGTAAAACGCTTGGCCGGCGCACGTGGTCAAGACCAGTTCCAGCGCCCGCCCCTCACCAGGCGGTCCCAGCAAGTCAGGCGGCATATCGTTCGCGCCCGCTGAGTCGGCTACCCAGTGCATCGGTTGGGCGCGCAGGAGTTCAACGAACCGCTGTCCTTGCAGATCGGCCTCGTGCCAGCCGGTTAGCCGCTCCGCCGCCGCGTTGCAGCGCAGCACGCGCCCATCCGCGTCCAGCACCAGCAGCCCATCAGCACTCTGTGCCAGGACCGTATCCAACAAATGCGCCTGTTCGGCTAGCCGCGCCCGGCATTGCCCGCTCTGCACCGCCAGTTCCAGATGGCGCACCAGCACCCGCCAGACATGGGGACGCACCGCCCAACCGCTGCCGGCGGCAGCAGGCACCACCGCCAGCAGCGCCACTGCACCGTCCACCGGCACGGCCCGCACCTGCAACGGCCCCCACGGCGTGAGCAGTTCGGCCTGTTGCCGCGCCGTATCTAGCCGCCAGCCCGGCAACACACCCACCCGCGCCGCCTGCGGGCGGGCCCCAGCCAGCGTCTGCAACAGGTCGGGCGCGGCGGTTGTTAGCAGGGTCTCCAACTGCTCCAGATCGTCCGGCGGCAGGCCCGCCCCTGCCGGCCGCGATACCTGCCAGTCCTCGGTGTGCCACAGCAAGATCAGTCCTGCCTGCACTTCCAACGCATCTACCATAATCTGCGCCAGATCAAGCAACGCCCCCGCCGCACCCATATCGCCGTTATCCATCAACCATTATCCTAGCACACGCAACCCGCAGAACTAAACACTAGCCATCTACATCCAACCGCGGCCCCAGGAAACGCGGCGACTTGCCGGTGGTCAGCCACCAGCGGGCCGCTAGCAGCGCCGGCATCTCGCGCAACTGCCAGCCCAACTTCGCACTCACCGGATACGTCTGCCGGTCGGCGGTCACCCCCACCGCATCCAGCCCCAATGCACGGCAGATATACAGCGCGCGGGGCAAGTGATAACCGTTCGTCACCAGTGTCATAGCCTGTAGACCAAACACATCGCGCGCGCGATAGCAACTGTCATAGGTACGGAAGCCCGCGTAGTCCAGCACAATGTCGCGGTCGGCCACGCCCAGCGCCAGTGCCGTCCGGCGCATCGCCGCCGGCTCGTTGTACTCCGGCACATGGTTATCGCCACTCAGCAGCAGCTTATCCACTTTACCGCGCCGGTAGAGGGCCGCCGCCGTCACCACCCGATCATAGAGTACCGCACTCGGCTCACCACTGGGGGTCAGCCCCGCGCCAAACACCAGCGCGACGTGCTGATGCGGCAGTCGCGCATCGGCGGGCGCATAAATCGCGCCCGCCGTTACCGCCACAACATACCACCAGAAGCCCATTGTCGTCAGCCCTAACAGCAGCATCGTTAGCAGAGTCCGGCGCAGCGCCCAGCCCAGCCGACCCGGCCGGGCGGCCCGCGCACGCGCGGATTGCCTAGATAAAAAGTGCCTAAACCGCTTAATCATCGCTCCATTATAACACAGCGCCGGCCTCCCACTAGAATCTCTAGCCGGGTGCTTTGGACTAAACTCACGCTAATATGCGTAACAGACTCAACAATCCAATCCGTTGTAGACAATGGAGTGTATACTCCGTGTAACCGCGCCGCGCATTGAGCAGGGCGTAGGGTCGTACCGGGTTTCAGAAGTTTCCATTCAAGGAGGAATAGGACTCATGAAAAAGATCGCATTTATGTTCGTGGTCGCCATGTTGGCGCTGACGGCTATCTCGCACGGCAACAGCTATGCGGCGGATAACACGATGACCGTCACCTTGAACGCACAGAACGGCTCCGGCCAGACCGGCACCGCCACCATCACCCAGAAGAGTGCCGCCGATATTATGGTGAGCATCACCCTAAGCAACGGCACCAGCGATCCGCAGCCGGCGCACATCCACAAAGGCACCTGCGCCAACCTCGACCCCAAGCCCCTCTACCCGCTGACCAATGTCGTCAGCGGCAAGTCGGACACCGAAGTCATGGTCAATATGGCCGACCTTGAAAAGGGCCAGTACGCCATCAACATCCACAAGTCGGCCACCGAAGTCGGTACCTATGTTGCTTGTGGCGACCTCAAAGCCATGATGGCCGGCGGTAGCATGACCGGCGGCAGCATGGCCGGCGGTAGCACCAGTGGCAGCATGGCCGGCGGCACTATGAGCGGCGGCACTATGAGCGGCGGCTCGACCATGCCCGCTACCGGCAACGGCGATCTGCCTCTGCTCATGGCCGGCTTGGCCCTGCTTGGGCTTACCCTGACCGGCGCGGGCCTGCGCCTCGCCCGCAATCGCGCCTAACGATTGCAGGTAACGGATCACCATCCGCACAGCAAACGAAGAGGAGCGTTGCCGCTTGGCAACGCTCCTTTTCGATACCGTTTGCGTAACTCTACGGCGAGCTTAAACCCCCGCCAAAAAATCGCCCAACAAGCGGTTGAACTCCGCCGGCACCTCCATCGGCACCATATGCGCCACGTTCGGCAGCACGACCCGGCGTGCCCCAGAGATGCCGTCCGCAACCACTGCCGCGTTCTCTACGCAGCGCGGCACATCGGCATCGCCGACAATCACCAGTGTCGGCACCTGGACCTCGCCCAACCGCCCGGCAGCGGGCGGGTCCAGCGGCACCGCCTGCGGCTCCGACTCTGCCCCAGCTACGGAGAATTCACGTTCCAGGTTGGCCCGCTCAATCGCCTGAAAGCGGGTGCGCAGTGCTGGATCTACCGCCGACCCCGGCTTACGGCCGGGTCCTACCAGCCACAGGAATGTCTCCAGTTCCAGGATGCGCTCCAGATCTTTGGCCGCGTAGGCCGCCTCAAACGGAGCGTAGAATTGCTTTTCCTCCTCTGTTGGGGCCGGCCCGCCGCTCAAGCCGGCCGCCACCGCCACGAGCGCCGTCACCAATTCCGGATAGGCCAGCGTATAATCAATCGCGGTTGAGCCACCCATCGAAACACCGACGATAGCCGCCCGCGTCACGCCCAGATGCCCCAGCAGCCCATGCAAATCCTCATGCAGCGCGAACGTGCCCGCTGGGCTGCTCGACTGCCCGAACCCACGGTGATCATAGCGAATCACCTGATAGCGGTCGCTGAACGCCGGCACCACGGCGTCCCACATCTGGTGGTCCGACACGCCCGCGTGGAGCAGCACTAGCGGCGGTCCCGCGCCCTCGACCACATAAAAGAGCCGTGCCCCGTTGACCTCAGCGAACCCACTACGCCGCTCCGTTACGCTAGTTGTCATTTGCAGCCCTCCCAATAATGATCCCGATAATTGCTGTTACCCTCAGTATAACCGTAATAGGGGACAGTAGCGATCCTGATTAGCGCCGCATTCGTAGCCGGAGATAGCTTGATTGCAGCCGAGGATGGGGTGTCTCAATTGAATCTACTTCGTGGGACCATCCGTAAAAGAGCCTATGAGCCGGCTGGTCGCCGGCCCACCTACCGACTTGCTGCGGATGCGTGTGCAGGCTGCCACCGTTGCGCGGCCTTCGGCAGTAAGCACGGCACTTTGCGCCTTCTCAACGTGCCTTCATAGGCGTCTTCCGATCGCCGCCGGTAAATGCACACCGTTTCGCCGCCTGTTAAAAGATCGAGTACAATAGCTGGGTACTCGGAACATACACCCCAGTCAACCCCGCAACCAACCGTGAAGGAGTCGCCTGTGAAACGTCTCATCATCCTTGTCACCGTCATCGCCTGTGCACTAACCATCGGCAGCCTGAGCGCGGCGCGGGCCGCAGTCCTTGCGGGCAGCAATCGGTCGGCCACCGCCCCGCTAGTCAACCCGATCTTCGCGCCCAACCACAAGGCCAATACCGATGCTACGACTTACGCTCAGCAGGAACCGAGCATCGCCGTCAACCCCACCAACCCACTAAACATCATCGCCTCGGCCAAAGACGAGCGCAGCGCGCCGGGGCCGGGCACCGCCACCAAGCAGGTTTGGGAATACACCTCGACCGACGGCGGCGTGACCTGGATCAACCAGGCCGCACCGATCATCGGCAGCGACGCGGTGCGGCAGAGCGACCCGGTCAACATCTTCAGCGACACCGGTGTGGCCTACGCCTGCTACCTGGGCTATAATGACGGCGGCGGTTTTGCCGACACCGGCATCTATGTCACCCGCTCTACCGACGGCGGCCTCACCTGGGGCAACACCGTCCTCGCTGTCAGCGAAGCCAACAGCTACAGCACCGACAAACAGTGGCTCGCCGTAGACAACAACCCGGCCAGCCCCTACTATCACCGCATCTACCTCAGTTGGACCGAGTTCGGCCGCTGCAACGGCTGCATTCACTTTGTCTATTCGAGCGACGGCGGCAGCACTTGGAGCAACCAAGGCTTCCAGCTCTCCACTACCAACAGTGGGCAGCAATTCTCGATGCCCACGGTGTTGTGGAACGGCAATGTCTTTGTCAATTGGGCTAACGGCGGCAGCATCGTGGCGCGCATCTCCAGCGACGGCGGCCAAACCTTCAGCCCGCAGACGACCGTCGGCACGATGAACACCAACCTGACCATGAGCGGTCGGAACTGGCGCATTAGCGCTATTCCGGTCGCTGCCGCCGACCGCAGCACGCCGGGCCGCCTCGCTATCGTTTGGAACGATGGGCGCAACAATGCCACCAACGGCGTGGATATTTATACGATCCACTCGACCGACGGCGGCGCAACCTGGACCGCTCCGGCCCGCCTGAACGATGATCCGGTGGGCGTCGTGCGCCAACAGGCCGAACCCTGGATCACTGCGAGTCCCAACGGCCTGTTCCACGCCGTTTGGTACGACGAGCGCGAAGATAGCACGGCCGCCATCGTCTTCAACATCTATTACAGCCAGTCCAGCGACGGCGGAGCCACATGGAGCGCCAACACACGCGCCAGCGACGGCACCACCGACCTGAATATCGGCATCCCCAGCGGCCCCGGCTGGAACGGGGCGGCGGGCGATTATATTAACCTGGCCGCGACAGACAGCGACCTCTACGGCGTATGGACGGACACACGCAGCGGCACCAACGAAGACATCTACACCCTGCACGGCCTGCTGCCCGCCGGCACGCCCACCGCGACCGGTACCCTGCCCACCGCGACGGCCGGCACCGCCCCGCCGACCGGCACAGCCACGGCGTCATCCGGCGCCACGACCACCAGT
Organism: Chloroflexia bacterium; assembly: GCA_038228295.1. Lineage (GTDB taxonomy): Bacteria > Chloroflexota > Chloroflexia > QHBQ01 > JAICKM01 > JAICKM01. Next base: position 87,286 of record JBBRPH010000011.1, read on the forward strand.
ACGCCGCCTAGTGCCACCGGCACTGTAATCGGGCAACCGAGTGCCACCGCGACCGGCACGGCCGGCGGCGCAACCGCCACGATCACGGCCACCGCGACCGGGCAACCCGGCAGCACTGCGACCGCAACGCCCACCGGTCAGGCATTGACGCCGACAGTCACCGCCACGACCTGCCCGATCCACTTCAGCGACGTGACCGACCCGACCGCGTATTATTACAGCGCCGTCTACTACCTGGCCTGTCGGGGAGTGATCAGCGGCTATAGTGACGGCACGTTTAAGCCGTTCAACAACACTACGCGCGGCCAGATGGCGAAGATTGTGGTGCTGGCCGACGGCCTCCCGCTGGTCAGCCCACCGGCCGCCGGTCGCACTTTCAGCGATGTCGCACCCGACAGTGTGTTCTATACGCTGATCGAGACCGCCGCCATGCACGACATTATCAGCGGCTACACCTGCGGCGGCACCAACCCACAGACCGGCCAGGCCGAACCCTGCGACGCAAGTCGGCGACCCTACTATCGCCCGTCCAACTTTGTGACACGCGGCCAACTGACCAAGATCGTAGTGATCGGCGCAGGCTGGACCCTGCTCAACCCGCCGGCCCCGACCTTCACCGACGTGGACCACCGCAATGTGTTCTATCCGTTCATCGAAACGGCCGGCTGCCGTGGTATCATCAGCGGCTACGACGATCATACCTTCCGGCCCAACGCCGCTGCCTTCCGCAGCCAAATCGCCAAGATCGTTTATCTGGCGGTGACTAACCCGCCCGCCTGCGCCGGACCGCGCGCGCCGGTCCGCACCCGCTAATCGATCGCCCGCTTTTGCAGTATAATGAGAGGTGTGTTTAACCTCTCATTACCTTACCCTTAAGGAGATCGCTCATGCAACAAACCCGTCTACGCGCCGCTATTGCTATCGCGACCCTGGCGCTGGTCGCCTTCGCCGGCGTAGCAAACCCCGCGCTGCAACCGGCCCCCGGCGTGTCGGCTAATGCACCGCCCCCACAGGCCGGCACTGTACGCCGCGCGACCGACATCCTGGTGGTGCGCGTGCCCTTCCACAGCAGAGCCGAGCGGGATCGGCTCGCCGCCGAATGGGGAGCTGTCGAAGTCGAGACCAGCAACGGCTATCTGACCTTCTGGACCGACCGCGCCGGCTACGATGCGATGCAGGCGCAGGGTTTACAGCCCACGATTGACGAAGTGACCACGCACCAAGCCAACAACCCACTGCTATTCGGCCAGAACAGCCCCGACACTTTCTTCGGCGGCTATCGCACTGTCGAAGAGATGCAAGCATTCCTCGACAGCAAAGTGGCGGCCTACCCCACCCTGGCAGTGAAAGTCAATGTCGGCAGCTCGTGGTGTATGAACCACGCGCCCTGCACGGTGGGCGGCTTCCCGGCGTGGAACGGCTATAACCTCTGGTCACTGCACATCACCAATCAGGCCATTCCCGGCCCCAAGCCGGTCTTCTGGTATGACGCAGGCATCCACTCACGCGAAATTGCTACGCCCGAAGTGGCGATGCGCTACATCAACTGGCTGCTCGACGGCTACGGCACCAACGCCGACGCGCATTGGCTAGTGGACTATGCCGATATTTGGGTCATGCCGATGCTCAACCCCGACGGGCACCACATGGTGGAATTCGGCGGCAACAGCCCCTACTTGCAGCGCAAAAACGGCGACCAGAACAACGGCTGCACCCAGTTTCCGCCCGGCAACGGCCAGTTGGGTACCGACCTCAACCGTAACTTCCCTTTCCAATGGGCCTGCTGCGGCGGGTCTAGCGCGGCGGCTTGCAGCGAAACCTACCACGGCCCGTCGGCCGGCAACGAAGATGAGAGCCAAGCGGTGACGAACAAAATCCGCAGCCTGATCCCCGATCAGCGCGGCCCCAACCCCACCGATGCTGCCCCGATCACCACTACCGGCGTCTACCAGAATATGCACAGTTATGCCGGCTTGAACCTCTTCCCCTGGGGCTGGGGTAGTAATCCCTCCTACGGCAACACCGGCATCTCACCGAACGACAACGATATGCGCAATATCGGTGCGCACATGGCCGCGAATAATGCGGGCGGCAACGGCTATAGCTACGGTCGCCCCCCCGAATTACTCTACCCGGTAGACGGCGATACCACCACCTGGGCCTATGGTGAGTTAGGCATCCCCGCCTTCACCACCGAATTAGTCGGCACCAGCGGTGGTTTCTTCCCACCGTATACCGACGTAAACGGGCTGTGGACCCAGAATCAGGGAATGCTGATCCATCTGGCAAAACTCGCCCGCCAGCCCTACCTGCTCACCCATGGCCCTGATGCCAATACCGTTACTGTGACCCCGGCCCAGGTGCCGCAGGGCACCCCGGCCGCGCTGACCGCGAGCATCAACTACGCCTGGACCGGCAATACCTTCGCGCAAAATGTGGGGGCTGCCGAATACTACGTTGATACGCCGCCGTGGGCCGGCGGCACGCCCAGCGCACTAACCGGTTCGTTCACCAGCCAAACGGTGGCGGTAAGCGGCAGTGTCAGCACCACCAGCCTCGCGCCGGGCCGTCATACCGTGTTTGTGCGCGGGCGTGGCATAAACAACTATAGCGGCAATCTCACCTGGGGACCGATCAGTGCGGTCTTCCTCGATGTAACCACCGGCGCGGGTACGCCGACGATCACGCCGACGGCAGCCCCACCGACCCTGACGGCTACCATTGTCCCGAACACCACCACTCCGACAGCAGCCGCGAACACCGCCACCGCGACGGCCGTGCCGAATACCGCTACCGCCACCGCGACGGCCGTGCCGAATACCGCCACCGCCACCGTGCCGCCCGGCAATACCGCCACCGCGACACAAAGCGCGGCCACACCGTCGCGCACCGCCACCTTACCGCCTGAAGTCACACTCACGCCGAGCGCGACGGCAACTGTTTGCCCCGTCCGCTTCAGCGATGTGACCGACCCAACGGCTTACTATTACAGCGCCGTCTACTACCTGGCCTGCCACGGCGTGATCAGCGGCTACAGCGACGGCACGTTCAAGCCGTTCAACAATACCACCCGCGCCCAAATGACCAAGATCGTCACATTGGCCTTCAACATCGCGCTCATCACCCCACCGGCGACGGCCACCTTCGCCGACGTAGATAGCGCCAATGTCTTTTATCAGTTGATCGAGACGGCTGCATCCCACGGCATCGTGAGCGGCTACACCTGTGGCGGGGTCAACCCGACGACGGGCCAAAGTGAGCCGTGCGATAGCACGCACCGGCCCTACTTCCGCCCAGCGAACCCAGTCTCACGCGGCCAATTGGCGAAGATTGTGGTGATCGGCGCTGCTTGGACACTGCAAAGCCCGACCACACCGACCTTCACCGACGTGCCGACCGGCAACGTCTTCTACTCGTACATCCAGACGGCAGTCTGTCACGGCGTGATCAGCGGCTACAACGACGGCACGTTCCGGCCCAACAACTCCGCCTTCCGCAGCCAGATCGCCAAAATCGTCTATCTGGCCGTCACCAGCGGTGCTCTGTGCAGCAACCCGTAGCGCATACTACGTAAAATGTGAGGGAGCAACGGCAAGCGCCGCAGAAGCTATTCTGCGGCGCTTGCGCTTTACAGCAACATTGGCTCCCTAGAGGGACGCCCGCAGTACGCGCTAAGGATCGCGCAGCCACGGCCCCCAGGCCAGCAGCAGCGCCACGGTCATCGTACCCAGCCAAGCCGCAAAGCCGAACAGCGCCGCCGCGCCATACTCGCGCCACAGCCAACCGCCCGCCACGCTCGCCAGGATCGTCGCGCCCGCCGTCAGGCCGTCAAACCAAGCCAGCGCCGAGCCGCGCAACGCTGCCGCCATACCAGTCAGTGCCAGCGCCCGCCCCCGGCCTTCCTGCAAAGCCAGGAACGCGCCATAGAGCAGGAACAACGCCCATACCTGCCAGCCCTGCTGGGCAAAGCCCCAGCCCACCTGGATCAGTGCGAATAGGATGCCCGCTGCGATCAGCACCGCGCGCGGCCCACGCCGCTCGGCTAACCCGGCGGCCGGGGCCACCAGCACGCTATAGACCACCAACACCGCAAAATAGAGCCAGGGTACCAACTCCAGGCGACGCACCAGGCCCAGGCTGTAGAACAGTGGAAAAGCCAAGCTCACCTGACCCAGCGCGAACACCGTCGCCGCCGCCGTCGCCATCCAGAAACGGCTCCCCAGGGTGACGAGTGTTGCGTATTGCGCGGTAAGTGTTGCGTAGAAGGCGTTGAGTGTAGGGCGGCGCGGGACGGCGGGAGCGGGCTGCGGGCGGGCTGCGGGGGTAGCATCCGTCGTGGCGAGGGGCGATTCTTGATGCGCGGCGACGAGTGGATCACTAAAGCCGCCGGCGCGGGGGCCGGTGGCTACAGCCAGCGCCACCAGGGCCAGCACACCCGGCAACGCGGTCCACAAAAACACCGCCTGAAGGTTAGCGGGCGTATTGCCCAGCACCCACGCGGCGCACAGCGGCCCGATAATCGCGCCGACTGTCGTCAACACGCGATGGACGGCGAAGGCGCGCGGCTGCTCATCACCAGGGGTTAGTGCAGCGAGTAGCCTATCGCGCGGCGCAGCACGCAGCCCGCGGCCGGCCCGGTCGAGCAACGTCAGCCCCAGGATCGGTAGCACCGCCCCGACCAGCCCCAACAGCGGGCGCGCCACGTTCGACAGCCCATACCCTAGCGCGATCCCCAGGCGGTCGCCGCCCCAGCGCGCCGGCACACGGGCCGCCAGCAAACGCAGCAAGGGACCACCCCCCGCCGCCACGCCTTCGACTAACCCGGCCAGCGGCAGGGAGATATGCAATACACCGACTAAAAACACCAGGCGCAGCGGTAGGATCATCGCCGTACCCAGATCGGTGAGCAGGCTTACCAGGCTCAGGGCGATCACGGCCCGCGACAACCGGGTCGGCAGCGGGCCGGTCGGAGGCGGGGCATTCGGAGTAGCAGGGAGGGTCGTGCTCATAGGCTTTACGGCAGCATTATACGCGATGCCGCCGCTAACTACCAAGCCCCCGCAGTCCTGACAAACTGCCGCCTATGCTTGCACCCCCCGCCGACCCTATGCTATAGTAGCCTATGACTCTGCCGCCGACTCCTAAGACGCTACCCGTGCGCCGCCGCCGCGCCGCGCCGATCCCGCCCACCGGCAGCACACCGTCGTCACCTCCACCGGAGCCGGAACTCCGCCCGCCGTTACCGGCCGCGCCACGCCCCCCCCGCGTGCCCGGTGAATTGGCGTATAGCAGCATCTTCCTGGCGGGGCTGGCAGCGATTTTGGCCTTTATTGACCCGGTCGTGATCAATCTGCAAGCGCAGCTCAGTCTGAGCCTGGCGGGGGTCGCGCTGGGCATTGGGCTAGGCTGGTGGGGCGGACGGCAGGGCCGCCCCGCGCTCGCCGGCGGCGGTGGGGTCGTGCTGTGGGCCGTCATTGCCGCCGGCATCCTCACCCAGCCCGCCCCGATTTATGCGCTGCCCGGCACCACGCTCGCGCCGCGTCTGGCGCTGGTCGGCGTAGCACTCGTCGGCTGGCTATTGCTGTCCGATCTGCCCGGCTGGGTGCGCCGGGCCGTGCCGGCGGCCGCCCTACCCTCCGCCCTACTGATCGGTTGGATGTGGATCAGTGTACCGTCGTTGGCCCGCGATGCCGGCTTCTACCGCCTGGCCGTTGATTCGCACGGTAATGTCTACGCCACCGATGCCGATGTAGGCACGATTTGGGTGTTCGCGCCCGACGGCAGTGTGCGCGGTAAACTCTGGCCGCGTCGTGTGGGCACCCCCCTCACGCCCGGCCCCGGCGTGCAACCCGCCCAGATACGCCGCCAACTACTTCCCTTGCGGGTCGGTCCCACCCCCACGCCCGGCGGTCCCAGCGAACCGGAGTTTCCCACTTGTGGGATGGTGATTGACGGGCAAGATCGGCTCTACATTGTGGATATTTTGCTGCGCCAGATGCTACGCTTTAGCGCCGGCGGTCAGCTCGACCGGGCATGGCCGCTAGTTGATACCTACCAAGCAGCGTCCGATTGCCTGGCATTAGATAGCAATCGGCTCTATGTCGCGGATAACTCCGGTAATCACGTCTACATCTTTGACTATGACGGCCGACTACAGGGTACCTGGACTCTACCGACACGCGCCTGGGGCATCAGCGCTACGCCTACCGGCGAGTTAGCTATCCTCTACACCGATCATGTAGAGTTACGGCGCTTTCCCGAAGTTACCGCCGTGCGCCAATGGAACCTACCGCCCACCACTACACCACTCGAAGTGCCCTACCAGACGATCTTCGTGCGTCGTAACGGCGAGATTATCGTCAGCAACATCATGACCGGCACCGGCACCGGCAGCCGGCTGCTACGCTACAGTCCCAACGGCGACCCGTTATCGCCTATCTCCATCCCCGCCGGCCCTCCCACCAGCGCCGGCGACCCGCCCACGGCGGCCGGCCCCGCCGGCATCGCTGAAGACGCGCAAGGCCGCCTCTACGTCGCCGACTTCAACCTCCGCATCATCCACCGTTTCAACCCCGACGGGCAGCGCGACGCAATCTGGAAGGCCGTGCAGGACGAAGAAGGGGATTAGCGCGATTGAGTGCAACACCGCTAGTGAAAAGGTGAAAGTAGAAAGTGCGGAGTCATGAACTCCGCACTTTCTACTTACGTACTTCCCCACTTTGCACGCGTCCCAGCGCTCAGTACACTTCGTCGGCCTCGATATAGCCGCGATTCGCCTCCTCGGCCGGCGGATCGGCATCCCAGTGCCCTGCGACCGAGGGCAGGGCAGAGTCGCTGCCGTTGTGGTGGGCTAGGGGGGTGCCGTGGGCTAGAGCTAGGCTGCGCGGGCGCACGTCTAGCTCATCTTCATTGTCCGCTACCGGCGCGGATGGGGCGGCCGGCAGGGTGACGGGCGGCTCATCACCAGGCCAAGCCGTCGGCGGGCCGGCCCAATCACCATCCTCCGCCTGGGCCAGGCCGGCGGCATCAACGGTGCTGTCGTCGATCTCGGACAAAGGTCGGCTCGCCAGCGCCTCGGCCACCCACGGGTGGCTGTGATCCAGCACCAGCGTTTCTAGGCTCTGCATCTCGCCTGTTGCCGGATGGCGGAAAGGCCGTGTGCCGCGCCCGAACAGTCCGCGATTGACCGCATCGTTGACCAGCGCCCGGATCTCATACATCGCCAGCGGCAAGACGGCGGCAGCAGTCAGGTGTCGCGCAATATAGGAGCGGATCATGTAGGCGCTGCGCGCTTCCAACTGCACAATGCTTTGCAAAAAGCGGTTGCGCTCGTCCACGTTCAAGTCTTCCAGGCTGCTGGGCAAGCCGGTGGGAGCCGGCTGGGGCGCTTCGCCCGGCAGTGAGACATAATCCACGCCGTCCACCAGGCTGAGAGCGACGATGCCGCGCCGCGCCGCTTCCTGCAAAAACTCCTTGAACTTAAAAAAGCCGTACTGCTCGACATTAAACTCACCCAACCGCCGCCACAACCCCTCTTGCACGTTCGGGAAGACCAGCTTGCGGCCGGCGGCGTGGAGGTCGCGTACCACCTCCACCAGCATACGGTACGCCTGGTCAAGATCGCGGGTCGGTTCGGCCGGGGCCGGGCGCGGGATCGGGCCGACTACGCGGCCGTTGGTGTGCGCCGGCACACTCCGCCCGATCAATGCGCGCAGTTCGCGCACCTCGCCGCGCAAGCCGGTGATCTCCTCCAGTAGCTGGGTAAATTGGGCCTTCAGCCACTCGCCGCTCTCCGGCGCTGCCGTCGCCGCCCGATCAGGCTGCAGCTGTACACCCAGATAATGGGCCATGCGCTCGATCTCGCCCGCCCGCAACGGCACCGGGTCACGCGCCACAAAGGTAGTCAGGCTCTCCAGGCAGCGGTCGTAGCCGTCGAAGCGCCAGGTGAAACTGTCGGTCTGCAACTGGCTGTCGGCATGAGCAACCGGCAATACCAGGCGGGGGAAGACGGTGGGGATGTCGGGCCACACATTGTCGGGATCTTGGATCAAGGCGCGCATACTACTCAACCACGATTGCATCGTGCGCGCCGTGTTGTATGCTTGCTGGATCGGATTCTGATCACGCGGGTTGGACACCGGCAACTGCCGCCACACCCCCGCGCTTTCCTCATATTCCCACGGCCCATTGATCGTGCCGCGCAGCCGGCGGCGCTCGTTTTTCACTTCCAGCATAAAGATACACGGCTTGACCGCATCTTCGCGGATCACTAGGAAGTCTACTTGGCGCTGCCCGCGCGGGTTCGGAATCTGAAACTCGACAAAGACATGGTAATTATCGTGTAAGCGGCGTAACGCCTCCAACAACCCTTTATCGGCAGCCTCAAAATTGCCGATGTAGATTTTTGCCATCGCGGCGGCTCCCCTCTCCCAAATACAAAACCCAAAGCCCACGCAACCGGCCGCAGTCAGGTCGGCCTATTGCCGGGTGGATGCCTATGCCCAATCCATCACGAAAGTGGCCCGGCGGCACAGAGCCACCGGACCCTCTATTATACACGACCGCCCGTGGAGTCGCCAATTTAGGGACCGCCATAGGCCCGGCTGACCACCTTGCTCACTTGCCCGTGCGTGGCACCTTCTGCCGGTCGGTAGTAGGGTCGCCGCTCGGCGTCACATGGTTCGCTCGGCCTGCTACCACAGGTATAGCCACTCACCAGCCCTTGCGCGGCCACTGCCGCTATGGCGTCGTAGAACGGCGCGCCCGCCGCGACATCGGCAAACCGCACCGCGCCCGGCGGCGGCACCGGGTAGCCCCTTGCGGCCGTCAACACCTGCGCCAACTGTCCCCGGCTCAGCGCATTTCCCGGCCGGAAGTAGGGGCGGCGTTGGGCATCGCACGGCTCGCTCGGCGCGCTGCTGCAGGCATACCCGCCCACCAACCCATGCGCCGCGCCGGCCTCAACGACTGTGTAGAACGGGCTGCCCGGCGGCACATCGGCAAACGTCACAGTCGTCGGATCGCCTACCCAGCCTGCCGTCCCCGCCACCAGTTTCAGCAACTGCCCCCGACTGATACCGCTGCTAGGCCGAAAGTAGGGCCGGCTATATACGTCGCACGGTTCGCCCGCGCCACCGCAGGTATAGCCGCTCAGAATCCCCCGGCACCTCAGCGACTCAATGGCCGGGGCGAAAACCCCAACAGCCGGCACATCGCTGAAGGTGGGCACGGCAGTGTAGTGATAAGTGTGCTGTCCCAGCGTCCACACATCACCCCCAGGTGATACCATGACCTTGCGTGCGCCTGTCTCGGGGTGCAGCACCACCCGCCACGCGGTGCCGTCCCAGTGCTGCACCACGCGACCCACCGCCCACACATCATTACTCGTCCGGCCCGCTACCGACCCCGCCCCGTCGGGACTCGGCACCTGCGTCCACGCCGCGCCGTCCCAATGCAAGATGCCGCCGCCACCGACCGCCCAGATGTCGTTATAGTGAATTGCCACGATGCCTGACAACCCACCAATATTCGGATAGACTCCCGAAAACGGCTGCACGGCACCAACATATGCGATGTATGTGTCTTGTACATCGTCGTGACTTTGGCTATAGCCCACTCCCCACAGGTCATCGGGCGATGCGCCACTGAGAGCGGACAGTGCAGAGCCATAGCTTAGGGGCTGTTGGCGAGCGGAAGCGGTAAACATGGTCGCAGTCAAATGGATAACGTAGCTAAAGAAATTAGGGAAAGACCCTTCGGTAATAATAACATAAGCGTCATTAGCGCCCACCGCAGCCACGCTGCCAAACGCCCAGAAATGAGCAGCAGGCGCAGTATTCGTGGGGAACTGATAGCGGGCCGGTTGACTCCACCGCACCCCATCCCAGTGTTCTACCCAAAAGTGGCTGGAATCAGCACCGAAGGCCCAAACGCTGTTAGGTGCGCCCGCCGCCACATAGTTAAAGTAGCTATAGTCTACAGAAGGAGTGGCGCTAGGATCAGGTGTGAGGCTGGGGTTAGGAGTTGGATGCGGCGACTCATGCCAGGCGGTGCCGTCCCAATGATAAATAGTACCGGCCACCGCCCACGCATCATTCGGCCCGATAGCCGCAATATCATAAAACCCATTGGTCACCAGATGCCAGGCCGGGCCATCACACACCGGCGGTGTAGCCGTGGCGGTAACGGTAATGGATGGGCTAGTGACGGCAGTTACGGTGGGGGTACTTGTCGCAGTGCCGGTCTCAGGCATACTCGTTGGTGGAATCGCAATCGAGGTCGGCGTGCCGGTTGCCGTGAAGGTAGCGAGCGCCGCCGTGCCGGTCGCAGTAGGCGTGTCCAGCAGAGGAGCCACTGGGTGCGCCGCTCCGCTTGCACCGACAAGCAGCCCCGCCGACAGGAATACTGCCAAGATGCCCCAAAAAGCCGGTAGTTTCAGCACAGTGGTCCTTTCAGCTAGCGGAACACACCCATCCTCCCGACGGATATACACCTATTGTACCATATCGCAAACTCCCCCCTCAGCCCGCGCAAGCGAGCTTTGTAGCTGTAACCGCGACTCCATTCGCCCTATCGCCCTTCCTCCTGACAGCCGACACCTGATACCTGTATAATACCGCTATGCACATCGGCATCAACGCCCACCTGCTGGCCTTCACCGGCGACTACCGCGCGGCGGGGCTGTCCAAGCATATCGGCGATCTCATAACCGCCCTGCTCGACCTGCCGGACGACACACGCTATACCTTGTTCACCGGGCCGGGCGCGCGCAATGCGCCGCCGGGCTTTGCCCAGTCGCCCCGTGCCAGGGTGCAGGCTAGCCGCCGGCCCACGCTGCAACCGGAGGTGCGAATCGCCTGGGAGCAGACGGTCTTGCCGGTCGCCGCTGTGCGGGCCGGGATTGACCTGCTGCACTGCCCCGTGCTGATCCAGCCGTTGCTCTGCCCGGTGCCGACCGTGATCACCGTCCACGACCTGATCTTTTTGCGCTACCCCGATCACTTCCCGCGCCTCAAACGGCTCTACCTGACCACACTGGCCGGAGCCTCGCTGCGCCGGGCTCGCCGCATCATCGCCGTCTCCGCCGCGACCAAACGCGACCTGATCGCCTTGCTAGGCATCGCCGCCCAGCGCATCACGGTGGTACCCAACGGTGTAGACTTAATCCGCTTTGCGCCGCAGCCGGCCGCCGCCGTGACCGCCTTCCGCCAGGCCCATGATCTGCCGGAAAGGAGCATCCTCTATGTCGGCACGCTGGAGCCACGCAAAAACCTGCCCACTCTGCTGCACGCCTATGCGGCTGCCCGCACCGATCTGGGCGACGCGCCGTTGCTGATTGGCGGTGGTAAAGGCTGGTTCTACGACGAGATTTTCCGCGTGGTGCGCGAACTGGGTCTCGACGATGGGCGCATGGTCCGCTTCCTCGGCTACGTGCCGGACGCAGACCTGCCTATGTGGTATAATAGCGCCACGGCGTTCGTCTATCCGTCGGAATATGAGGGCTTCGGCCTGCCTGCCCTCGAAGCCCTGGCCTGCGGTACGCCGCTGATCGCCGCCGACCGCTCGGCGTTGCCCGAAGTGGTGGGCGACGCGGGGCTGCTGGTAGACCCACATTCAGTGCACGCGCTAGCCGGTGCCCTGCGTGCGGTGTGTACCGATACCGCACTGGCGGCGCGGCTGCGGATGGCGGGCCGGGCGCAAGCCGCCCGCTTCCCCTGGGCACGGGTCGCGCAAGAAACATTGGCCGTTTATCGAGCCGCCAAAGGATGAAGGATTGGATAGGTCGCTATTGGATTATGTAAAGTTTAAACAGGGCAACGGCAGGTGAGCTTGGATAGCATATTGCCGTTCATTCTGCCGCTAGCCGCGTTGCTGTTTATGGTCTTTTTCCTCCTGCGCCCTAACAAGCGGCTGCGGACAATGATCTGTACGCGCTGTGAGGGCACCGGCCAGGTAGATGAGCATTGGCCCGATCCCTCCGGCCCCGGCGGGTGGCACGACGTACACGGCACCTGCCCCAAATGCAAAGGGGTCGGCAAGGTCTAGCCCGCGCCGGCCCGGAGCCTACCCCATGTCGGTATATCGCACCCCCAGCCCGCCAGATCGCCCCACCCCGGCCCCGCCGGGTGCAGCCGGCGCCGCCGCACGCCCCGCCCGCGACGTAGACATCATCAGCCACAGCCTAGACCAGACGCGGCGCATCGGCGCACGGCTGGCGGCGCTGTTGCAACCGGGCGACCTGATCCTGCTGGAGGGCGCGTTCGGCGCAGGCAAGACCAGCTTCACGCAGGGCATCGCCCGCGGCCTGAGCGTGGGCGATGCGTACATCACCAGTCCCACTTTCACGCTAATCAATGAATACGAGGACGGGCGCCTGCCGCTCTACCATGTGGACCTCTATCGCCTCGACAGCCCCGACCAGGCGCGCGACCTGGGCCTGTTGGATTATATCGAAGGCGACGGCGTGACGGTGATCGAATGGCCGGAGCGGGCCGCCGGCCTACTGCCGGCGCAGCATCTGACGATCTACCTCAGCGATCTCACCGAGACGAAGCGCGCGCTACGGTTGCACGCCGAGGGGCAGCGGTATGTCGAGTTGATCGAGCAGTTCAAGGGACTAGCCTTCGCGCCGGGCGCGGTCGGCGAGGGCGGGGCGGCCCACCCGCACGGCGGCACGGCCCGATGATTGCCGCCCTGGACACCTCCACCGACTGGTGCAGCCTGGCGCTCTACGATCCGACCGGTGGCGTGCGCGTAGAACAGACCTGGCAGGCAGGGCGCGAACAGACACGCGAACTGTTGCCCACGCTACAAGCCATGCTGCGCCGCTACCGCTTGACTCCGGCTGACCTGCGCGGCGTGGCGGTTGCCACGGGGCCGGGATCATTCACCGGCTTGCGCGTTGGCCTAGCGACGGCCAAAGGGCTCGCCTACGCACTCGACATCCCGATCTGGGGCATTCCGACGCTTGATGTGCTGGGCTACGCGCACATGGCCGTCACCGCCGCGCCGGTCTGTGCGGTGTTGCACGCCGGGCGGAGCCGCCTGGTCCATGCCTTCTACCGCACGCGCGGCGGAGTTTGGCAGCGCATCACCGACTACACCAATAGCACCGTCGCCGAACTGATCGCCGCCGTAGACACGCCGACCATCTTCTGCGGCGAAATCAGCCCCACGGTCGCGCAGGAGTTGGAGAGTGGTCTGGGCCGCCTGGCAAGCGTTGCGCCGCCCGCCGCCGCTTTGCGCCGCGCCGGCTATCTGGCCGAACTGGCCTGGCAGCGTGCGCAAGGCGGCGAACGCGACGATATCGCCTCGTTGCAAGCCTTGTACCTGGAGCAGTAAACCAACCGCTATGCCTTACGTCATCGAGCCAATGCAAATAGGCGACGTGCCCGAAGTCTCGCAAGTGGAACGCGAGTGCTTCACCAACCCCTGGCCGGCCAGCGCCTACCGCCGCGAACTGCGCGAAACGGCGACCAACCGCTATGTCGTGGTGCGCTGGGTCCATCCCAGCGCGCAACGGCGCACGCCCCTCGTCTGGCCCGCCGCCGGGTCGCCGTTGCGCGCACAGTTGGGCCGCTGGCTGCCCGGCCTCTTTCCGCCGGTGGATATGCCGGCAAACCCCTATCCCATCGCAGGCTTCGCCGGCCTCTGGCTGATGGTAGACGAGGCCCATGTCACGACTATCGGCATCGCGCCCGCCCATCGCGGCCGACGCATCGGCGAACTGCTCTTTCTCCAGTTGGTGGATCTGGCGGTCGAACGCCGCGCCACTTGGCTGACGCTCGAAGTGCGTGTCTCGAACACGGTCGCCCAGAACCTCTACCGCAAATACGGCCTGACTATCACCGGCACGCGCAAACGCTACTACAGTGACAACGGCGAAGATGCCTACATGATGAGCAGCGAACCACTGCAATCGCCCGCCTGCCAAGCGCGTATCGCACGCCTGCGGGCCGATCTGCAGACGGTTCTCGCCCGCCAGGAAGCTGAAGAGGGCACCGGCCACCTCCGCCCCCTCGCCGGTGGGCAACCCTCCACAGAGAAGGGATAGCGAAACCCGCACCGAAGTCTACGCCTTACACCATCAGCTACAAGTTAAGGGCATTGCCGCCTTGTCAAGGGCGCGTTGCGGCCCTTTTTGGTAGAATAGCCCTATGACTACCTCTTCTAACCAGGCCCCGCGGGCCAAGAGCACGGTGCGCCATACCCGCGCCATCCAGC
>JBBRPH010000012.1:0-101344 GCA_038228295.1 Chloroflexia bacterium
AAAAAGAGAGCAGCGCCTACGATCTGCCGATCGCCGTCGGTGTGCTGCTGGCGACCGGCCAACTGACGGCCGAGTTGGACGATACGGTGCTGCTGGGCGAGCTGGGGTTGGACGGCGCGTTGCGCCATACCACCGGCATTTTGCCGATGGTCGCGTTGGCCCAAGCGCGCGGCATCAAACAAGTCTATGTGCCGGCCGACGATGCAGGCGAGGCCGCGCTAGTGGCGGGTATCACCGTCTACCCGGTGCCGACGCTGGCCCGACTGATCCACCACCTGAATGGGGTGGGGGCGCACGGCAGCAACGGCCTGGCCCCGGTGCCCTACCGCGAGCAATTGTTCGCTGCCGACACGCCCCTAGGTGGCCTGTCTGACCTGCAAGAGGTGCGCGGGCAGGAGCACGTCAAGCGTGCGCTCGAAGTGGCGGCGGCGGGCGGACATAATATGTTGATGCAGGGACCGCCGGGATCGGGCAAGACCCTACTGGCGCGCTGCTTGCCCTCGATCTTGCCGCCGATGACGCGCGACGAGATGCTGGAAGTGACCAAGATTTACTCGGTGGCCGGAATGCTGCCGGCGGGCCAACCGCTGGTACGGACGCGGCCGTTCCGCGCGCCCCACCACACCGCCTCGCACGCCGCGCTGGTCGGCGGGGGGCGCCAGCCGCGGCCCGGTGAAATCACGCTGGCTCATCGCGGCGTGCTGTTCCTCGATGAACTGTTGGAGTTCGACGGCCCAGCGCTGGAGAACCTGCGCCAGCCCCTCGAAGACCGCATCATCACTATCACCCGCGTCTCCGGCACCCTTACTTTTCCGGCCAGCCTGACGCTGATCGGCGCGTGTAACCCCTGTCCCTGCGGCTATTACGGCGACAGCCGGCGCGCCTGTGTCTGCTCGGCGAGTACCGTTACCCGCTACAAAAAGCGTCTTTCCGGCCCGTTGCTTGATCGCATTGACATCCATGTGGAGGTGCCACGGGTGGATTACGAAAAGCTGACCGGCACCGGCACCGGTGAGCCGTCGGCAGCGGTGCGGGCGCGGGTGGAGCGGGCACGGACGGTGCAACAAGCGCGGTTGGCCGATAGCGGCCTCCTAACCAACAGCGAGTTGCGTCCGGCCGAAATCCGCCGGTTTTGCGCGCTCGACACGGCGGGCCAAGCATTGGTCAAAGCGGCCATGCGCCAACTCAACCTGAGCGCGCGCGGCTATCACCGCATCCTCAAACTGGCCCGCACTATCGCCGACCTCGCCGGCGCGACCGACATTGAAGCGGTCCACTTGGCCGAGGCGCTGCAATACCGAGCGCGGGAGGGAGTCTGATCCCCGTCGGGCACAATACGCACCAACGGATAGCGGTTACGGTATAGCGGGTCGCCGGCGGCCGCGCTGGGCAGATTCTGCCGCCCGCTATAACGCTCCGTGATTTGGGCGCGCACCTGCTGCCGAATTTGACGCGCCCGGCGCACTTCTAGCAGGTGGAGAGCCGGAGAATTAGCGGAGCGGCAAGGTGAATTGGAAGCGCGATCCCTGACCGAGCGTGCTTTCAGCCCAGACGCGGCCGCCGTGCAGTTCGACAATTTGGCGTACAATCGGCAAGCCCAGCCCGGTGCCCTGGATATAACGGTGCGCATTCGACTCGATGCGGGCGTAGCGGTCGAAAATCTTTTCTAGCGCGCTGGGCGGAATCCCCATACCGTGGTCGTCCATTGTCACCTCGGCCCGGTCGTCGCGGGTGTCGGTAGTGATCATGATCACACCGCCGTGCGGCGAGTATTTGATCGCATTGTTGAGCAGATTGATCAGCACCTGGACGAGCTTATCGCGGTCGCCGGGTAGCGCCGGCAACCGTGCGTCTAGCTGTAGCCGAATGGGGTGCTGGGGTGCGCCGGGGGTGAGTCGTTCGACCACACCTCTCACCAGGCTGTTGAGGTCCACCGGCTCACGGTGCAGCTCCATCCGTCCCGATTCCATACGCTCTAAATCGAGCAATTCGTTAATCATGCGGTTGAGGCGGATCGCCTCACCATGAATGTCTTCGGCATATTCCTTGACCTCGGCCGGCGTGAACTCTTCATCGCGCAATATTTCGCTGAAGCCCTGGATTACGGTTAGCGGCGTGCGGAATTCATGGCTGACCAGCGAAACAAAGTCGGTTTTGGCCCGGCTCAGGTGTTCCAATCGTGCACTGGTCAGCTGTTGGGCGGTCAGCGCGGTCGCTAGATCGGCCTCTACCCGGCAGCGGTGGATCAGTTCGGCCTCGCGCTCCACATCCGTCGCCAGCAGGCGGGCTAACACCACCAGCAATTCCACCTGCGCGCGGGTAAAGCGCTGTGGATCGGGGTCCACCGCGCAAAGCGTGCCGAAGAACCGGCCGTCAGAGAGATAGATCGGTACGCCCAGATAGCTGCCGATATTGGGGAAGGCCCGTGTCGCCGGGTGCCCGCGATAGCGTGTATCGGTGCGTGTGTTCTCGATCAGCACGGGAAGTGGCTGGGGCGCGCCGGCGACAATGCTACAGAATGTGTCGGGCAGGGTCAGCATTGTATCGGCGGCGACGTCGCAGCCACCACCGGCGTTATAGGTCGCCAGAATTTCCGAATAGCCCGCATCGGTCGTGATGCGCGCCAGAAAACTGGTCCGCATCCCCAGATGGTCGGCAATGAGGCGCAGCGTAGCTTCGCGGGCGAGTTGGCCCGACCCGAAGCTCTGCCCGGCCAGCGCCGAAAGGCGGTCCAGCCTGGCTATAGCTTCGTCATCGGCGGGGCTTTCGCTAGGGAACGCCGCAAGATTGGTCGGCGGCATCGGCGATTCCTTCTTCCTGTGTAGGGTAGCATCGGCCCATGTATGCCCCAGTTAGCGCCCTTGTTAGCATAGTTGTGGATTCATAACCATAGGGTTAGTATAGTCTGTTTGCTGCGCTGGATCAAGGTTACAGTGCCGTTGCACAGGGCATTTGTCCCTAAAAGGGTAAGGCAGGAGGTTCCTGATGACCCGGCTGTGCGCGCCGCCCCGGATAGTGTGCTGGTCGGCGTATTGACGTGCGGAGCGGCCTCTGCCCCCTTGCTCAGCGTACTGAGCGGGGCGTGGCTGCCGACTCTCTAAGGTGTGGCGGCAACCGCTGGGCTGCGTGTGGGCGGCGGCCGGCTCGCTAGTGTGGCTCGCGTGCAATTCGCCGGTTATAAACCGGCCTAGCCCTCTCTCCGCAAGGCCGTAGGTTAAATGGGCGGCATTATCCCGGCCCGCAGTTGTGTGCGCGGAGACGTAAGGTGATTAGCGTTCCGGTACGCCCACTGTTGCTAAGGAACGCGCCGGCTGGTGGAGCGCAGTAGATGGGGCCTGTTCTAGGACCGGCCAGGCCCAGGCGATCCCCGCTAGGAGCACCAGGATATAGCAGGCTCCTATTTCCATTGGCTCTATTTCGCGCACGAAGCCCTGTAGCCAGAACACAAACGGGCCGGCGATCAAAAGGGCGCGCAGTAGGCGCAGGCGCTGGTCGGCCCCGGCGGCGGCAGCCCAGAGGACATAGCCGATCGCTAGACCCACGGTGGCATCATGGGCGTAGAAATGCGGCGCGACCAGGAAGCCGGGGAGAAAGCTGACCGCGAAACGGACCGGCAGGCTTGGTTCCCTAGCCCCCCGGCGCGGCCAATAGACCACTATCACGCAGGCTGCGGTGAGCAGCGTCAACATGATGATCAGGCTCAGGGCCGGCCCGCTATCGCTGGTGCCCAGCAGATGAAACACAAAACCGCGCCAGTTGGGCATTCGGTTGACGGCTTCACGTATTGCCGGTGCGCCTTGTAGAAAACCGCTGACCAAATTGAGGTAGCCCGGCAGCCAGTTGCCCAGTAACAATAGTGATAGGCCGAATAGGACTGTAAAGCCCATAATAAACGTCTGCAACATCTGCCGGCGTTGCGCGACCAGCAGCGCAAGGAGCGGGATAATCAGGATCTGCGGCTTCAACAAACCGAGCAGCAACCACAAGCCCGCTTCGCGTTCGCGGCCTCGTCGCAGCGCCAGCACTGCCATCGTGACGCCAAACCAGATCACAATCGAAAGTTGGCCCTGCCAGAGCGCATAGGCCAGCGGCTGAAAGCCGAGCAGCGCCAGGGTCAGCGGCAGCCGCTGCATCCGATCTTGCGCCGCGACTCCCACTAGTCGCAGCGTGGTGACGACGATCAGCGCCACATTGAGCGCCGTCCAGCTGATGAAGGCAAGCGGGTAGGGGAGTGCGGCCATGCCGAGCGAGACGAGGATATTCCAGCCGGGATAGATAAACAAAAGATAGGTAAGCGGTTGGGCCGGCGCAGTAAAACTCTGGTGCAGGTGTAGTTGCGTGGCTACATCGTAAACCTGCGCTGCGTGGCCGTGCAGCAGCAGGTAGCCGCCCATATACATCCCCATGAAATCCAGATTGGGCAGTAGCACACTATAATCAATGGATCTTAGCACATAGAGCCACAGCCCCAAATGGGTTGCCGATAATAGACTATAGCCAAGCAGCAGTGCGATCCGCCGGGTGCGCCTGCCTATTGTCGCCGGCGCCGCTAGTCCGTCCATTTGCGCCTCTTGCCTGTTACTACTCTGCTCACTCCTGCCCTGCCCTGCCCATTATACCAGAAAGCGGGTGGGCCTTAGACCGCGCTACCTCCCGTAACTGTTCAGGCGGGCCGCCGTGGTGACTAGCCGCCGGCGTTACGGCTCCGTTGTCGTCGGCATAGGTCAGGATGCGCTGGGCCAGCGCGTGTAAGGCGGCGTGCAGTTCTGCCGGGCGGCGCACCACGAACGGGCAACCCAGGCTGACGATGTAGCGGGCCATCCAATCCAAGTTGCGCGCCTCACAGCGCAGCACCACGCCTGCGTCCACTGGTTCCAGGGCGGCGACGGCCGGCGACACGTGCTCCTGTAGCTCCTCCAGCGAGGCGTGCAGCAGCACCTCGACGGGCCAATTGCCCGGCTTTGCCGCCAATGAGTCCAGCACATAGCGCAACGGGTCGAAGTCAGGCGGGCGGGTGAAGTGCATCTCGCCCAGGGTGGCTTGGCGCACGCGATCCACGCGAAACACGCGCAGCTCATCGCGCAGCCCGCAGTGACCGACGGTATACCAGCGCCCATCGTGGTAGACCAAGCCGTAAGGGTCGAGTGTGCGCTCACTGGCTGTGCCGTCCCAGGCGGTATAGGCGATCTGGACTCGGCGCTGCTGCTGCGCGGCTTGGCTCAACGTCACTACGATCTCGCCGGCAGGCGGGGCTTCGGGCGGGCGCACCGCAAAAATCAGCGTCTGTTGCACTGCCTGCACCCGCTCACGCACCGCCGCCGGCGCCACCCGCTCGACTTTTGCTAGTGCGCCCGCGACCGCCGGCGCGCCCACCGCCAGGCCCATCCGCCGGGCTGCCAGCAGCCCCAACGTGATCGCCACCGCCTCGTCTTCGCTGAACAGCAGCGGCGGCAGCTTGAAACCGGGGCGCAGCCGATAGGTGCCGTAGCGACCCCGCTCGGCCTCCACCGGGATACCCAGATCCTGCAAGATGGTGATATAGCGACGTACCGTGCGGATATCCACTTCGAGCCGGGCGGCCAGCGCCGGGCCGCTTAGGTTGCCGTGCGTCTGCAACAGTTCCAATAGCGTCAACACGCGCGTCGTGGGGTGATACATCGCGGTGGCCCCCTAGTACGGTCTAGTCTAATGCGGATTGATTTTGTCCGCATTCCATGCTACTCTATACGATAGAACCCGCACACGCAAGCGTCGCTGTGGGCCGAGCCTGCGCCGGCCCGGCTCGCGTCCCATCCGTGATCGCCAGCCGTGTTATATCATCATTGCGCCCGACCAGGGGCGCTGTGGAAGGAAAGCTATGCCGATTGAGGATGTGCGCCTGGGTGCCGGTGCGCTTGATTATATCCGTGATTGTTTAGATTATTATACGCTCCCGCAGTTGGCACTCCGCTTGCCGTTGGACCAGAGCTACGTTCATGCCTAGTTGCCACCCGAAACCACGGCCCACGCCAGAGAAGATATCGAGTGGGGCGGGCTGATGTCGCAGCCCGCGCCGACTAGGATAGCAGACGGAACGCTGATTAGCGCACTAATGACCAATGTGGAAGGGCACGCCGCTCTGGTCCGCTTCATCCAGGCGTATCTGCACGCCGATCCGCAGCGGTGTATGATCTTTCAAGATGTTTTTGCGACGGCGGAGGCACCGTATGATCCCGACGTGCCCTATTTCACCTATGGAGCCGAAGTCTATCGCTACGTGATCGACCCCCAGGTGGAGCAAGCTGCTATCGAGCGGGTGATGCAGTTGGTGACGACGTCGGCCGTCCGTCTGTTTGTGGCCTTCTGACCGTGTGGCCCCCCAGCAGCCTCTGCACTCTGGGCAAGTGGTGCCCGAAGCCCTCTTGGCAGAGATGGCCGCCGCGACCCAGCACTTGGTTGTGGGCGCATGGGACTTGGAGGGCGAAGTGCTGTGGACCCGAACGTAACGCCCTCCAACCTGCGTAGCGGTAGCGGCGAATTCCGGGCGCCCCGCGCGAACCGCTCACCCGGCGGGGGCGCCCGGCACTGTCGGATCATAGTAACAGAATCGGCCCTCCTGCCTTGTGCCTGCGCCGATCCGCACCGGCACTGGGCGGCGGAATAGTGGGCCGGCATACACGAAGGTGTGAAACTCGCCGTTCTCGCCACAGGGGTCACAGCCGGCGGGCAACTGGGCAGCCAGTGCCGCGTCGAGGGTACGCCCCGCGCAGGCCGCATCGAGTTGGGTGGTATCCACGCAGGTGAGGAGGGCCTGGAAGCCGCTGCTGAGAAACTCGTGCAGCAGTTGGTGGGTATCTAGCTCCCATAAGGGATAGATCCCACGCCAACCCAGGGCCGCCAATTGTGCTTCGCGGTAGCGACGAATGTCGGCGAGAAAAATATCGCCATAGACGATATGCCTAACCCCCTGCGCGTGGTAGGGGTGCAACGCCGCCGCCGTCAGGGACTCGTACTCCGCATTAGTCGGTTGCGGTGGCAGCGCGACCCACCGGATCGGCAGGCCCAGCGCGGCGGCCTGCTGCTCCACCAAGCGGCGTGGGGTGTGATGCACGCTCACTCGGTCGTGCGTCACGTCCAGGTTGGTCAGTAGCGCCACGGCGCGGTAGGGCGGCGGCAGGCGCGATAGGGCCAGGGCGCTATCTTTGCCGCCGCTCCAGGCGATTAGTACCGGCACATCCTGGTCCATAAGGCTATGGTCCTTCGGCCGAGGCGCACTGCGCTGTTCCGGTGCATTTACGGGCCCAATAACCCCGCGATCTTATCCGCCAGCAGGTCCAAATCGAACGGCTTGCTGATGTAATCGTTGGCGCCCGCATCCAGCGCTTGCTGGTGATCGCGGGCCCGGCTCAACGCACTGATGGCGATTACCGGGATGGCAGCGGTTGCCGCTTGCGTTTTGAGAGCTTGGATGGCCTCGAAACCGTTGAGTACCGGCATCATCAGGTCCATCAAAATCAGGTCGGGCACGCGCCGGCCGATGGCGGTCAGCGCATCCTCCCCATCAGTCGCCAGGGCGGCTTCGTGGCCCATAATATCTTCCACAACGGTGCGGATAATCTCGCGGTTATCCGGCTCGTCTTCGACTATCAGGACCAACTTGATCGCCATGCAGACTCCCTTATCAATTGGGGTTAGCGGGTCAAGGCCGGAACCGTCGTCCCGACTGGGGCTAACGGAGCTACGCCGGTCGCCACCGGAGCGCCCGGCGCAAGCGGCTTGCCCGACACGGTCGGCCGGCCGGCCGGCAGATCGCTGCCGTTAGCGCCGGGCGCCGCCGTCGCGTTGCCGACTGGTGTAGTGCTAGCGCCTGGTGCGCTGACGGCGGTCGGAGTCGTGGCGGCTCCGCCATCACAGGCGGCGATGCTGAGCAGGAGTAGCAACGCGCTGCTCCCCAGTAAGAGACGATGCTTTAACAAAAACTCAATCCTCCCCCGGCGGCGTGCGAGGGGCCGCTCAACCGGTACTGTGTAGTCGCCGGGACGTGTCGCCGGCAACCACTCATTGTACCGAAAAGGGGGGGCGGGGGTCAAGCGGGTCGCGGGGCGCGCTGCCGGCCGGCCGGCGACCGGGCACGGCCGGACTGTCGGCGGTGGTCGGGCGCCCAATGTTCTGCAACAGCAGCGAAGACTACGGTACGGGTGCGGCAAGCAGCACCGGAGTGTTTATCTATTTATTGCAAAAACCCCCCGCATCTCTTGTCAATCTCCGTGTTGGCGTTGGATCGCTAGGGCGCTATTTGCTGCACCTCTACGGGGCGTGGGTCAAGCGGGATCGGGCGCATCATGGGTGAGCAGGGCGGCGACGAGGGCGCGGAACTGGTCGAGTTGCGCCGCCGCGCCCAGGTTGATGCGATCAATATCGGTGTCGAATAGTTCGGTGAACAGGGCTTGCTTGGCATACAGCACCGTCAGCACACGCGCCTCAATGGTGTCGGCGGCGATGATGTTGATCACATTGACGGGGCGGGTCTGGCCCATACGGTGGGCACGGGCGATGCGCTGTTCCAGCCGCGCCGGGTTCCAGGGCAGGTCGAGGTTGATCACATAGTCGGCCGGCTGGAGATTCAGCCCCAGGCCGCCCGCTTCGGTGGACAGGAACACCGGTAGGTCGGCCTCGGTGCGGAAGCGCTGTAGCACAGCTTCGCGAGCCGGGCCGCTGAGACCGCCGTGCAGCCGCACACTAGCGATGCCCACACGGGTCAAGGCATCGGCGGCCAGCACGGTCATGCGCTCCCACTCGCTGAAGACGAGCAGCTTGTGCCCGGCGGCCACCAGATCGGGGACTAAGGCGGCCAACTCCTGCAACTTACTCGACGCACGCACTTCCGGCGCGACCAGTTGTGCGGCATCGGCTAGTTCGCGCAGATAGGTGATGCGCGCCAGCACCCGCCCGCGCGCCTCGGCATCCCAGCGGCTTTCGGTCAGCAGGGCCAAGAGTTCGCGCTCGGCAGGTCGGTAGAGGCGCGCCTGCTCGGTGCTCAAGTCCACTTGGTACAAGTTGTCAATGCGCGGCGGCAGTTCGGTCAGTACGTCGGCTTTGCGGCGGCGCAAGAAAATGGGGGCGAGGGTGTGGCGCACCTGGTCCAGGTTCTTGTAGCCGATGATCGCGCCGAAGCTGTCCTGCTCGGTGTGTTCGGCTAGGAACTGCCAGGCCGGCCCCAGCAGGCGGGGATCCAAAAACTCAACCACGCTATACAGTTCTTCGAGCCGGTTTTCCAGCGGCGTGCCGGTGAGGACGAAGGCGAAGGGTGCCGTCAGCTCTTTGATGCGTCGCGTGGTCTTGGCCTGCCAGTTTTTGATGCGTTGCGCCTCGTCCACGATGATCAGTTGCGGGTCCAGCGCGCTGATCTGCGCGGAGTCGCGCAGCACTAATTCGTAGTTGATGATCGTGAACGGGGTAGGTGTGGCGTATTGGCGGGCGCGACGCGCTTTGGCGCCGCCGACTACCGTGGCCGGCAGGCCGGAGAACCGCGCGATTTCGTGCGCCCACTGCCGCTTGACGCTGGCGGGCGTGATGATCAGCACGCGCTGCACCCGCCCGTCGGCCATCAGCAGGTGCGCCGCACCTAATGCCTGCACGGTCTTGCCGAGGCCCATGTCGTCGGCCAGCAGTGCCCGCTCGGTGAAAGCGAGGAACAGTACACCCAGCAGTTGGAACGGGTAGAGCGGCACACGCAAGAGATCGATCCGCCGCGTGCCCGCCTGCACCGCCGTCAGCAATTCGGCGCGTGCCTCCTGCCGTTCCTGGCGGCGGCCCACCTCGGCCAGGTGCGTCCACACGTCGGGGTCCAGGTCCACCGTGCCGCCGTAATCCGCCACTTCATCCAGGAACGCTTGGAGCCGGAAGGTGAAGGTGCTGGGGTCGTGGTTGATCTCGTCGAGGTGCGGCGCGAGATAGTAGTTGACCAGGCGCAGCAATCCCAGATCCAAGCTCGCATCATAGTCGGGCGCGAGCTGCCAGGCACCCGCCGCATAGCGCAGCCCAATGCGGACGTGCAGTCGCCGCCGGCCCACGAGTTCGCCTTGTACCGCCCGCAGGCGCTTGCGATTTGGTCCGCGCTGTAGTTCCAGCAACACCGCCTCGATATGCTTACAGGTGCCGAGGTTGTTGCCCTCATAGTCGGGGCAGGCGCAGCGGTTGAGGAAGCGGTCGGGGTCGCGGATCTCCACTGTGTAGGCGATGCCGCTGTCGCCCGTCACAGTGTAGAAACCCAACACCTCGTCGGGCCGTTCGGCTTCAATCGTAAACGACTCCGTCGCCGCACGCTCGCGCCGCCGCTCCAGCGCCAACTGCCGCGCTGGGTCGCCGCCGCTCGCTTTGGGTACACGCCCATAGGCGCGCCTAGCGTCCATCGGGCACTCGGCGCGGTGGAGCGGCTATGCTGAGTTGGCAGGTGGGGTGCATGGCGTGGCCTCTATCGGGTCTATACGGGTTGCGTAGCTTAAAACGGCTAATGCGGCGGTGGGTTATCTTGATTCTCCGCTAGGCGGCGCTGGGTCCCGCGCCCACCGCCTCAGCTTGCTGCCGGGCTGAGCGGCGCGAGAGAATCGCCAAATGTGGTACACTTAACCGATCCATCTGATAGTTAGCGGCCATCTGTGTTCAATTAGAGAGGAACTCCTATGTTGTTGCGCGTGCGTGCTTTTGTATTGCTGGTCGGGCCGGCGTTGCTGGGCTTGATTGTGCTGCCGCAGGGCAGCCGGGCAGGCTTCCCCGCGCCGCTCCCGGCGCATAGCAGCGTCCACAACCATCGCCGGCCGGCACCACTGGATGGGGTCGCGCCGGCCCTAGCCGCTGTGGGGGCGCCTACTGTCTGCGGCGTGACCGGCGGCCTCTGGACCGACCGCGCTGCTACGCCGGCACCGATAGACGGGACGGCACTGGTCGCGCTGGGCGGCTCTGTGTACAGTTTTGGTGGCTTCGACGGTACGGGCAATGTGACCAGCGTCTATCGTTATGATCCGCCGGCGAATAGCTGGACGGCCCGCGCCCCCTTACCCGCGCCGCGCGCCGGCCTGAGCGCCGTCACCGACGGCACCGCGATCTATCTGCTCAACGGCTACGGTGCGACAGTCGGTGGGTCGGTCGCCGGTTTGTGGCGCTACGATCCAGGCACCGATAGCTACGACACGAATCTGGCCGCCCCCACCCTAGATACCGGCGATCAGGGCGCCGCTTATTTGGGTGGCCGGCTCTACCGTATCGGTGGTTACTCCGCAAGTTTGGCGACCGACACACCCACCGTCGAAGTATATACTATTGGCAGCAATAGCTGGACCACTACTACAACTTACCCTTTTCCCATAGACGGCCTGGCGACGGTAGTGCTGAACGGGGCGATCTACACGGCGGGCGGCTATAATGCCGGCACCGGCGCGGCGAGCGACAAGACCTACCGCTACCTGCCCGCCGCGCCTGGATGGGACGATGCGGCAATAGCCGACCTACCGGCGGTGCGGGTCTATGCCGCTGCCGGTGTGCTGGCCGGGCAGGTGGTACTGGCTGCGGGCGGCGACCTGGCGACTGTGTATAGCAGCGCGACGGCCTGGGATCCTACGGCCAATGCGTGGGCCGCGTTGCCGCCACTAACCCACGGGCGCGATCTGACGGCCGGTGCGGTAGTCGGCTCGGCGTTCTATGTAGTCGGTGGCGACGACAGTTCGCAGCAACCCACCAACTTCCACGAGCGCTATAGCATCACGCCTTGTGCGACGGCGACAGTCACGGCGACTCCCGCTGTGACGGCCACGCCTACTGCAACCGGTACGCCCACCGTGAACGGCACCGCGACAGCGACGATCACGGCGACAGCCACCGCCAGTCGCACACCTAGTCCCACGGCCACGCCCAGCGCGACCGCGACCGCCATCCCCGATGTAACGGCAAGCGTGACCGCCAGCCTGACGGCTACGCCCAGTTTGACACCCAGCCTGACGGCGACGATCACGCCCAGCCTGAGTGCAACGCCTAGCCGTACCGCGAGTGCTGCTACCCCTACCCTGACGATAACAACCGGCTTTACGCCCACCGCCACGGCGACGGCTACTATCCCGGCGACCGGCACCGCTACGCGCACCGCCGGTCCGCTGCCCACCGCCACGGCTAACAATAACACGCCTACCGGCACCGCCACGGGCACCGCCACTATCACGCCGGCTCCCAGCGCCACGGCCGGCATCTGCACGATCCGCTTCAACGATGTGCCTTACAACGACCCGACGATCTATTACTCCGTGCCGGTCTATTACCTAGCCTGTCGGGGTATCATCTCCGGCTATAACGACGGCAACTTCCGGCCTTATAACACCACTACGCGCGCTCAGACCGCCAAAATCGTGGCCGGCGGCTTCGGTGTGCCGGCCTATACCCCGCCGGGCGGCTACACCTTTGCCGATGTACTCCCCGGCAGCACCTTCTATAGTTATGTGGAAGCGGTAGCCCACGCAGGGATCGTCAGCGGCTACACCTGTGGCGGCACGAACCCGGCGGGTGGCGCCGAGCCGTGCGACAATCAGCAGCGGCCTTACTTCCGACCCAGCAATCTGGTCACGCGCGGCCAAATCGCCAAGTTGATCGCGCTGGCTGCCGTCTGGCCCCTGCTCACCCCACCCATGCCGACTTTCAGCGACGTGCCGCCCGGCTCTATCTTCTTCACCGTTATCCAGACCGCCGTCTGTCATGGCGCAATAAGCGGCTACGACGACCATACTTTCCGACCTGCCAACAATGCCACGCGGGGCCAAATTGCCAAAATCGCCTACTTGGCCCTCAATGATAGTAGCGGTTGCCGAACGGTACGCTAACGCTCTGCTCTCACTCCCCCTTTAGAAGCAAATAGCGTGAGAACGGTTAGCCGGCGAAAGAGCAAGGGTCGCCTCTCTTAAGAGAGGCGACCCTTGCCGTTGATAACGTATGTTTCGGCTGACGACTAGCTTTCCAGCCGGCCCTGCTCGTACAGCCAACGCGCGAAGCGTAGGCGCTTGTAGTCGCCCGTCCACTCGTTGAGCACGCCCTCTTGCGCCCGGCTACGGGTCGCTTGCAGGCGGGCCACTTCCGCCGCGCTGAAGCCGGCGGCGGTTAAAGCCGCCAAGCTGTCCTCGGTCTGATTGACGACCTCACCGGTCGGTTGATCGATTTGGGTGTCCGATAAATCCGCCATTGCCGCCCATCCTTTCCCCTGTGGGAGCCATCCTAGCGGCAGCGCCACCACGGCTACGCTGTCGTTACGATGATTATAGCCCGCCGGTTGCCCTTTGCAAATAGCCGGTAAGTCCCATCTTGGTTGGTACCTATCCGGCACACCCGGTGTGCTTGCTCTGCGCTGTTACTACTTTCCTCAACTTATTAACGCAGCAGGGGCGACAAAGGTTCCATTCTGTGGCGGTCGGCAATGCAGGCTGCGTCTTTGCCGTCCCTGACGCGGGTGCTGCTACGCAGAGTTGGTTGCTCTTCACAAGGCAGAAACTGTGCCGGCTCTGCCGGGCGTAAATCTACTTGTGGCCGGCACGCAGTGTTGTAGTAGTACTTTTGGTCTATATTCGAGCGTATCCGGCCCTTTGTGTTGCAACTTGCCGGGCGCAATGCTATAATGACCCAAACACTGTTGCTGATGGGAACAGAGTGACGGTCATGCTTGCTCGCCCTACGGCGGGGCAACCTGAAACGGGGAGGAACCGGATGAGGCGAAGTGGTGGCGGACGCACCATGTTGTTATTGGGCGCAGTGCTGTCGTTGTTGGCGTTTGTGGTGCTGTATTTGGCTTTTCAGGGTGGCTCAAAGCCGCCGGCTATTGCGGCCATACCGACCGAGGTGCCGAAGCAGCAGGTCGTCACCGTGGCGCGCGATGTGAAGGGCTTTACCATCGTGAAGCCGGAAGACGTGACGGTGAGTAACTTGGAAGTCAGTCAGGTGATCTCGCCGAGTACCACGATTCCGCAGCAGATCATCGGCAAAATGTTGACGCGCGACTATGCTCAGGGGCAGCAGGTCAACCTGGATGACGTATCGGATCCCGGCGTATCGCAGGTGCTGACCAAAGGGCAGCGCGGCTTTGTGCTGCCGATCCATGAAGTAGATAACTTCGGCGGTCAGTTGGTAGACGGCGATGTAGTGGATGTACTGTGGACGCGCGAGTTCGAGATCATCAGCACGATTCTGGGGCCGGACGGCAAGCCGCAACAATTGACGCGCAAGTTTCCCACCACGAAAAAGATCCTCGATAATATCAAAGTCGTGCGGGTGATCCATTTGGCGGCCGGAGGCACCACGAAGAAGAGCGCGAACTCGACGGTGGATACCTCGGCTCAGCAAACTACAAGCAGCAGCGACGCGGCGGCGAAGCAAGCAGCGGCGGTCCAGGCCGCACAAGGCTTGTATGCTACTACCCCTGAAACGCCGTTCTCGGCGGCGCTGATTTTGGGCATCACCGACCAGCAGGCCGAAGTGATCAAATATGCGCGCGAAACCGGGGCCGTGAATCTGACCTTGCGTGCGAAGGGCGATGCCGACACAGAGCGCACGACAGGGATCACGGACAAAATCATGACCGAGGATTACGGGGTGGTGCTGCCCGAAATCATCTTTAAGTAGCGGGGGCGGCCTTGCCCCGCCCGCCGGAGGGGGAACCCGAATGTCGAGCGAACCAAAAATTCGTCTGGTGATCGTGGACGACAACGTAGATGCCCGTGACCAGATGAGTAAGCTCGTCATGTTTGAGCGCGATATTGAGGTGATCGGCACCGCCGGCAGCGGCACCGAAGCGCTTGAAGTGGCACGCCGCCTGCAACCCGATGTCATGTTGATGGACATCAATATGCCCGATATGGACGGTATCCGGGCGACCGAACTGATCACCTCCGAGCTACCGAATACGTCGGTCATCATGATGTCGGTACAAGGTGAGCAGGATTACCTACGCCGCTCCATGTTGGCCGGTGCGCGCCAGTTCCTGGTCAAGCCTTTCAGCACCGATGAATTAGTGGATAGCATCCGCCAAGTCTTCCGACTCGACTCCAGCAAGCGGCGCAACTTCCAGATCACACAGGCGGGCGCGGCGGCAATCAAAGCGGAAGAAGGCGCAGAGCTGGGCCGCGTGTTCACGGTGTTTAGCCCCAAAGGCGGCGTGGGCCGCACGACCATTGCCACCAATCTAGCGGTCGCGCTCAAGCAGATGACCAATAAAAAAGTGGCCCTCGTAGACGGTAGCTTGTTTTTCGGCGATGTGGGCGTGCTGCTCAATCTGTCGAACCCCAAGACGATCCTTGAACTCGTATCGCGTATTAACGAACTGGACGATGCGTTGCTACGTGATGTGCTCGTACCCCATTCGTCAGGCATCAAAGTGCTGCTTGCGCCGTTGCTGCCGCAAGACGGTGAAAGTGTGCAAGCGGTCCATATCACCCGCATCCTCCAGGAGCTGCGTCGCGCCTTCGATTACGTGATTATTGACACCTGGCCGTCCTTTGCCGAGCAAGTGCTGGCAATGACCGATATGGCCGACCGCATTTTGCTGATAATGACGCTAGAACTACCGACCATTAAAAATACGCGCAGTTTTCTCGATATTTGCGAAAAGCTGGGCTACCCGCCTGATAAAGTGCTGCTGGTGATCAACCGCGCCGACAGCAAACTGGGGATTCGGACGGAGAGCGTGGAAGATACACTGCGGAAAAAGATCACCGCCAATATTTGCAGCGATGGCCGCTCGGTGACAACTGCGATCAACCAGGGTGTACCACTGGTGATCAGTGGTCGTGATACGCAGTTTGCCAAAGATATTATGGCGCTGGCAAAGATCGTCGCCACCACCGAGGCGGTAGTACCCGTCGAACCTACCGGCGCCCCCGGCGATGGGAAAAAGGGCGAGCAGGCACCGAGCCTGCTATCGCGATTCTTGCCGGCGCGGCGCTAATCGGCCGGCCCGTTGTCGGGGTGTAGCCCCCGAAAGGAGCTTCTATGTCCCTCTTGAAACGTATTGGTGGCGGCGATGGCCTGGGTGGTCCGCCGTCGCCTGCTCCTGCCGGCGGTTCGCCGCCGCCGCAATCCACCAGCAACCTGACCGGACGCATTCCCGGCCCGCCGGGCGGGGGGCAGCAGCCGGCGCGGGTAGCTTCGTCAACATCGGGCGCCGGCGAAGACTTGGTGCGGCGCGCGCCCGTCAAGCCGCCGGCCGGCGATAGCTACATGGATCTTAAAACTAAGGTGCAGGCGCAATTAATTGCGGAACTTGATCCCAAGTTGGACCTGAATAAGACTGACGAGGTGCGTCGTCAGGTGGAGGATATTTTCAACTCCATCCTCGAAACACAGAACATTCCCCTGAGCCGAGTGGAGCGGGCCCGCCTGTTTGAGTCGGTGGCCGCCGAAATCCTCGGTCTCGGCCCCATTCAGCCGTTGATGGACGACCCGGAAGTTAGTGAAGTGATGGTTAACGGGCCAAAGATGGTCTATGTGGAGCGGCGCGGCAAACTCGAACTCACCAATATCCATTTTCAGGACGACAGTCATGTCATGCGGATCATTGAGCGTATCGTGTCGCCGCTAGGCCGCCGCATTGACGAGTCTTCGCCGATGGTAGACGCACGTACCAAAGGCGGCTCCCGCGTCAACGCCATCATCCCCCCACTCTGCTTGAACGGCCCCACCATCACCATCCGTAAATTCGCCAAAGACCCGATCAAAATCGAGGATTATATTCGCTTCGGTACGATCACGCCCGAAATGGCGACATTCATGAAGGCGTGCGTGCAGGTGCGACTCAATATCGTCGTGTCGGGCGGCACCGGGTCGGGTAAAACCACCTGTCTCAATATTTTGAGCGACTTTATCCCGCCCGACGAGCGCATCCTGACCATTGAAAACGCCGCTGAATTGCAGTTGCGGCAGGAACACGTTGTCACGCTGGAGTCGCGCCCACCCAACATTGAAGGCACCGGCGAAATCACGATCAACGACTTGGTGATCAACGCCTTACGTATGCGCCCGGAACGTATCGTCGTCGGCGAATGCCGCGGCAAAGAAGCACTCGCCATGTTGCAAGCCATGAACACCGGTCATGACGGCTCAATGACCACGCTGCACGCTAATACCCCGCGCGACGCTATTGCCCGCCTAGAAACGATGGTGATGATGGCCGGCTATGACCTGCCGGTGAAGGCCATCCGCGAACAGGTGGCCGCCGCGATCCAGGTGATCGTGCAGTTAGAGCGTATGAAAGACGGCACCCGCAAAATCGTCAGCGTAACCGAAGTACAGGGTATGGAAGGCGATGTAGTGGTCTTGCAAGAAGTATTTAAGTTTGAGCAGACCGGGACGGAAAACGGCAAAATCATCGGGCGGTTGAAAGCGACCGGCATCCGGCCCAAGTTCGTGGAGCGCTTTGAACTGGCTGGGATCTATCTGCCGCCGAACGTATTTGGTGTGTCGGATCGCTTCTTCTAAACCGGCGGGGAAAGGGTAGACTAATGTCTCCGATACTCATTGCGGCGATAGGCGCTGTGGGCGTGTTTATGTTTTTTATGGTGCTGTCGCGGGTGATGGCAAGCAGCGGAAACGTGGAAGCCCGCGTACAGGAGTTTGCCGGTCGGCAGCCGGAAACTACAAGCCGTAGTCGCGACGATCGCGAGAAAATCACGGCGCGCACCGATAAGGCGCTGGGTGGCTTGGCTTATGCCCAACGTGTGGCACGCAATCTGGCGCAGGCGGATCTGAAACTAACGATCACGGAGTTTCTACTAATCAAAGCCTTTAGTGTGGTGGCCGGTTGGTTACTCGGCCAGTTTATCGGGCGCGGACAAACAGGCCCGGTCCCCATAGCCTTCGCCGTGATTTTTGCGGTCATCGGCTGGTTTGCGCCGGATTGGTATGTGAAGTTTCGCCAAGGCAAACGTATCCGAGATTTCAACGGCCAGCTTGCCGATACCATTGTGTTGATGTCGAATTCCCTGCGCTCCGGTTTTAGCTTTCCCCAGACGATGGACCTGATCGGTAAAGAAGTGTCGCCGCCGATGAGTACAGAGTTTCGCCGGGCGGTACGCGAGATCGGCCTGGGTATGGGGGTGGAGGCGGCGTTGCTGAACCTCTATAATCGTGTGCCGTCAGACGACCTTGACCTAATGATCACCGCCGTGACGATCCAATTTGAGGTCGGCGGTAATCTCGCCACGATCCTCGACACGATTGGGCATACTATCCGCGAGCGCATCCGTATCAAAGGCGAAATCCAGACGCTGACGGCGATGGGCCGGGCCTCCGGCTGGATTATCACGCTACTGCCGTTCGGCCTCGGCGCGGTGATTATGCTTATCAATCCCGTCTATATGAAGCCGATGTTTGAGTGGCCCTGGATCTGTATGCCGATTTGTGCATCCATCCTGATCGCCATCGGTGGCTGGCTCATTATGAAGATCGTGACTATCGAAGTGTAGTTATGACGTGTTTCGATCCGGTTAACAAGCAGGAGTGGTCGCTATGGGCATCGAAATCCTTCTTCCCGCAGTGGTAATGGTTGCTATCATGGGCGTGTTTGTGGTGCTGGCACGGCGGCCGGTGGGCGCCGGCGCCGGCGTTGAAGACCGGCTGGCTGCCTATGCCGAGCGGCCGCGCTCACTAGAAGAAATGGAAATGGAGCAGCCGTTTAGTGATCGGGTGATTAAGCCGCTGTTGGCGAATGCCTCGACTCTACTCGGTCGCTTGGCCCCCTCGCAAAGCACCGAACGGGTGCGACTGAATCTGGCAATGGCCGGTAATCCCAACAACATGGGCGTCTCGGAGTTCGCCGGAATGCGTATCGTGGCGGCGATCGGCTTGACCATTGCGACAGTATTGTTGACAATTATCGTGATGAAGCTGCCGCTGATAAATGTATTCCTCTATATGGTGGTCGCGCTGGTGATCGGCTATATGCTGCCGGGTATCTGGCTGGGCCAGAAAATCAAGGCGCGGCAGAAGTCAATCCAGAAGCAGCTACCGGATGTGATTGACCTGCTGACGGTGTGTGTGGAAGCCGGCCTGGGCTTCGACTTGGCAATGCAGCGCGTGTCGGACAAATTCACTAACGAACTGGCGCTGGAGTTTCAGCGGGTGCTATCGGAGACGCGGGTCGGCAAGCGGCGTGTTGATGCTCTACGCGAGATGGTTCTCCGCACCGGCGTGGCCGATGTCGCCACATTTATTTCGGCGGTAATCCAGGCCGACCAACTGGGTGTGGCGATGTCGAAGGTGCTGCGGATTCAGTCGGATCAGATGCGCATCAAGCGCCGCCAGCGGGCGGAAGAGCAGGCCCACCGCGCGCCGGTCATCATGATCTTCCCGATGGTCTTCCTGATCTTCCCGGCGATGTACGTGGTGATCCTGGGGCCTTCGGTGCCCAAGTTCGCGCACGCCTTCTTCCATATTGGCTGATGGGTTAGGGGCGCCGGTGAACCTTAATACTGAGGTACCCTTCACCCGCGGTCGGGCTACGGCGGCGGCGCTGGTTAATCTGACGCGCGGAACGGTCGTGGCGCATGAAGTGCGACTGGCACGGTCGCCGTGGGCACGCGGGTTGGGCCTGATGGGCCATCCTGGTCTTGCCCCTGGTCAGGCACTGATCCTGCAACCGGAGAGCAGCATTCATATGTTTTTCATGCGCTTTCCTCTGGATGTGCTGTTCCTTGACGCGCACGACGGCGTGCTGTTCCTGTACGAAGCGCTGCGGCCCTGGCGGGTGAGCCGCATCGTGCGCGGGTCGCAGCGGGTGGTGGAGTTGCCGCCGGGCACTATCGCCGCCGCCGGCACGTGCGTAGGCGATCAGTTGGCCTTGCGCGAGGCGGCCACGTAGATCTGTGTCTGTGCCGCCGGTTCCCGCTGCTGCGTCGATCCCTTTGCTGGATCGTTTGCTCGACTTGATCTATCCGCGCCGCTGTGGGGGGTGTGACCGCTTGGGCGCGTGGCTCTGCCCCGACTGCCTAGACGCGATGCAGCCGCCGGCGCTGTCGGGCTGGACCTGCCCTGTATGCGCAGGGGCGCTGGTGGCGGGACCGGGTGGCGCGGGTTGCCCGCTAGGCTGCGATAGCGGCGGCCTGAGCGGGGTGCTGGCGGCGGGCGCGTATGCGGATCCCCTGAGCACAGCGATTCAGCGGTTGAAATACCAGAACTGGCGCGTATTAGCCGCGCCGCTGGCTGCCTTGGCGGCGGCAACGTGTGTGGCCTATCCCCCACCGTGGGGAGCCGACACGGTACCCCAGTTAGTGGCGGTGCCGTTACACCGCCGGCGGCAGCGTGAGCGCGGCTTCAACCAGGCGGCATTACTGGCGGCGGCACTGGGCGCTCGGCTGGGCTGGCCGATCTTAGATGGGTTGGTGCGCGTGCGCTACACCACGCCGCAGGCCCGCCTGACTGCCGACGAACGCGCGATCAACCTCGAAGAGGCGTTCGCCTGGCGCGGCGCGATCCCGCTGCCTCACCGCCCGCTGGTGCTGGTGGATGATGTATATACGCGAGGATTCACGCTGAATTTGTGCGCCGAGGCGTTGCGGGCGGCGGGGGCGGGGCCGGTTTACGGCGTGGTACTGGCACGGGTGGGCGGAGAGCCGTCCTAGTGGAACCGTACAGGCTACAATTGCGTGAGTGTGCTCAGGAGATACGTTGCTACTTGCAGGCTAAATCCTGTGTTTCGCCAGGTGTGGCACCATGTACTCCTGCTCGATCTTGCTAATCCCAGCTACTGCTTCGCTTTTTATGAAACCTTTCACTATGCGGCGGATTCTTGTTCCTATAATTGAGGATAGCCTAGCTTTCTGCTAATGGCTGGGGTACTCACAGCTCCCCGTGCAGGTGGGCTTGCGACCAGCGCAGGTCTAGCAGCGAGACGGGCACATCCAGCAGGTCGGCAAGTTCCGGGGCAGTGAACTCCACGCCGTAGGTAGGTAGGGCGGCGGCGGGAATGAGGAGGTGGGCGGCGATAAGCTGGGCGGTGCGCTCCTGCTCGTCCTGGAACCAGGTGCCGGCTTTGCAGGTGTAAAGGCGGTGGGGATGATAGGCGATAATATGGCCGATCTCGTGGGCCACGGCCATGCGCTGCCACGGGCGGGCTAGGCTGCCGTTGATGCCGATGTGGATTTCGCGCGGCCGCACCACCGCAAAGCCCAGGGTGCGCGGCGTAAAGGGATAGTGGCGCACTGTGAAGCGGTCGAGCAGGTGGCCTAGATCTACGGGCAACCGGTCGTGCAGTTCATAGCGCCGGATGAGAAACGCTAAGGTCTCGCGGGTCGATCCGTCCATCGTACCCTCGCTTATGGTTCATTGATTTGCCGCTCGGCGGCCGCTTCGTCGTCCAAGATGCCTTGCAACACGCCGATGATGATCGCGCGGTCGTGTTCGGGCAGGTCTGCGATCTGGCCCAGGTAGATTTCCAGCCGACGTGGGTCCGCCGGCACCGCCGCAGCCGGCGGGATCGCCACAACGGCCGGCAGTAGGGGTGGTGACTCCGCTATCTCTGCGGGCCGACGGCGGAACAGACGACGCAACATAGCGTAAACCTCTTCTGCCGGTGCGCTCCGGCTACCGCCTGGCAGGCAACCAGGAGGATTATTATACAAGTATTGTATGGCCTGTCACAAGGCGAACAGGCGTGCGATAATAGGACGGACGCGGTCGCGACAACCGGATAAGACCCCGTCTAGGCGGGCGGCAAGGCTATGCAGTAGTCGCCTAAAAACAACGAACCGGCGGCACTGGGGTGGGGGTGCGCGCCGGTGGGCGTTCCGGCCTATTGAGTGGGCGAGTCGCGGCGCTTAGGCGTGCTGGGGCGGAGGAACAAAGCGCGGCGGGTCGCTATCGGTCAGGATGGAGTCCATGCGCGCCTGCACACTGGCTTTCATCTCCGGATGGGTCAGGATATAGAACTGTTCAGCCCGGATTGCGGCGAACACGGTGGCTGCTACCCGTTCCGTGGATTGGCCTGCTTCGACTTCTTGGCGCATTCGGTCTTGCATGGTAGCAAGGCGCGGCGAAGCCGGCTGATCGCTGCGGAGTGCCGCTGGGCGGTTGCGCTCAGAATCCATAATGCGTGTGTTCACAAAACCGGGGCAGAGGACCGAGACTTTGATTTTGGCCTTGCGTTGGGCGAGTTCTTGATAGAGCGTTTCCGACAGCGCGACTACCGCGTGCTTGCTGACTGTGTAGGTGCCGATCCCCGGCGTAACGGTTAAGCCGGCGATAGAGGCCGTATTGACGATGTGGCCCGCGCTATCCCCATTGAGCATCAGCGGCACGAAAGCGCGCAGGCCATGGATGACGCCCCACAGGTTCACTCCCAGCACCCACTGCCAATCGGCAAGGCTGCTTTCCCAGACGGTGCCGCCCCCGCCCACCCCCGCGTTGTTGCACAGCAGATGCACCGCGCCGAAGTGGTCCATGGTTTGCCTGGCTAATTCGTCTACGGCGGCGGCCTGAGCGACATCGGTTGGAACGGCCAGCACTTGTGCGCCACCGGCACGCAGTTCGTCTGCGGCACGGGTAAGCGCGGCGGCTTCAATATCGGCCAGAACGATCCGCATCCCTTCAGTGGCGCAACGACGGGCCAGGCCCAAGCCAATGCCACTGGCCCCGCCGGTAATGACCGCGACTTTCCCTTGAAACTCTTGCATCGGATGCTTCCTTTCCTGTCTCGGGCGTATGGTGATGGACAGATCGCCTCTCGACGGTAACGGCTACCTATGGGGTGGCGAGCGGCGGCGGTGGGGGCGGCGGCACGGGTGTGGTAGTGGGCGGCTCGGTGGGCGATTCCGGCGCGGCAACGGTCGCGGTCGTGGTTGGGCCGGCCGGGGTGCCGGTCAGGCCCAGCGTGGCGGTGATCGGCACGGCGATGGTGCTGCTGGGGGTTGCACCAGGGCCAGGTGTGGGTAGGGTCAGGCCGGGGGTCAGGATGCTTGCCGGCGTGACCGTTGCGCCGACCGTGGGGCCGGCGGCTAGGGTGCCGGTTAGCGTCGCGGTCGCGCTGCCGGGGGGCAGAGTCGGTAGGCCGACAGTTGCACTGCCGCTGGGGGTGAGACTACTGGTGAGGACCACCGTTGCACCCACCGGAGGTGTAGCGACCCCGTTAGGGCTGCCGCCGGTGGCAGGCGTGGCGGCGTGGCGCACGGCCTCGGTGTAGGCTTTCGTAGCT
Organism: Chloroflexia bacterium; assembly: GCA_038228295.1. Taxonomy (GTDB): domain Bacteria; phylum Chloroflexota; class Chloroflexia; order QHBQ01; family JAICKM01; genus JAICKM01. The sequence continues at coordinate 23,186 of JBBRPH010000012.1, forward strand.
TCGGTCTGCGCGCCCGCGCCTTCGTAGGCCGCCCCTAACGTCATCCAATATTCGGCGCGGTTCGGATCGGCTTCGACCGCTTGGTGGGCCGGAGTGACCGCTTCGCGATATTGGCCTTGCGCCATCAGGCTGCGGGCTAGCAGGTCCAAGCCTGGGGCCCAGTGCGGTTGTACCGCTTGGAGTGAGCGCAGAGTAAGCGTCGCGTCTTCCGCGCCGTGCGGGCGGTTGGGCGCGCTCAGATAGGCGACCGCCAGATAATAGAGCAGTTCGGGGTCGCCGGGTTGCCGTTCGCTGGCGAGTTCCAGCGCCGGGATCGCTGTGGCATAGTGGCCGGCGCGCACGCTATCCAACATGGCTTGGCGTGCTGCGTCGGGTGTGGTCGTAACTGCCGGCGGTAGGGTAGTCTGCGCCTGAGCGGTCGCCGAGAGCAGGAGGCTTACGGCGACGCGCGTGGCGCTAGTGGCGGCAGCGGCGGTGTGGGTGGCCTGACTAGCGGCCGGCGTAACTGTACCGGCCGGGCTGGTCCCGCCGGCGGTCGCTGATAGTTGGGCTACACCGGCCTGTGTGGGGCGTAACGTGGCGCGGGCGGTGACGGTCGGGACACTCGTGGCCGTTGCTGTGGGCGCGGGTGGGGACGTGCGGTTCAGCGTGTTGAAGATGGCGACGCCGAGCAGCGCAATAGCGACTAGGCTGCCTAGGCCCAGCAGCAGATTGAGTGCCACTTGGCGGCTGCGGGGGTTCTCTGCGGCGGCGACGGGTTGCCCGCTGCCCAACCGGGCCCCGCCGCCCAGCGTGGTTGCTTCGGCGGGCACCTCGGCCGGCGGGGTACCGGGCTGCTCGGCAGGTGCGACTATCACAAAGTCCGATGTGGCGGGCACAGGATCGGTCGCCGCCTCAATGTTCGCATCGGTCGGCAGCCGTGCACCGGGATCGGCCCCCAGGTCGAGCGTACCACGTTCGGCGGCCAGCGCGTCGGCGAAGCCGGGCAGGCGGGCGGTCAGGTCGGTTTCGGCCTGGCTGACAAAGCGGCTGCCGGGGTTGATGCTTTCGGCTTGGTGGAGCGCCGTGGCGGCGTCGGCAGGGGCGGCGCTGCTGAGCGCTAGGCCGATCCAGGCGTGTTCGTTGCCGGGGGCGTGGCTGGTGAGTTCCTGAAAGATCGTGTTTGCGCCGGCGCGGTCGCCGGCGCGCAACGCGGCAATGCCCTCCCGAATGCGGGCGGCGATAGTCTGTTGGTCGTCCAACGGGAGACCTCCTGGCGGTTAGCGAAACGTCGAGGGGAGTATGCCGAGCTGGTTACGATATTTCGTCACAGTGCGCCGGGCGATTCGCACGCCCTGCTCTCGCAATCGCTGGACAATCTCTTTGTCGGTGAGCGGCTTCGGCTCCGTAATAATCATTTCGCGGATGCGGTCTTTGGCACTCAGCGATGCCTGGAAGAACTCGGAAAATGGGATCACCTGGCGGCTGGGCAGCATCACGTACTTGTCGGCGGTAGCGCGGCTGACGGTGGACTCGTGTAGGCCCAGATACTGCGCCACCTGCGCGCGCGTGAGTGGGCGCAGATGACGGATACCGTGGTGCAGGAACTCGCCTTGCACTTCAACCAGGCAGTTAGTGATGCGACGCATAGTCTCGCGGCGCTGGGCGACATTGGAGATAAATAGGCGCGACCGATTGACATAACGTCGGATATGCTCCTTGTCGCCGTCGGAAATGCCCGCCGCCATCAGGGCCGGCGGTGGTGCGATCTCTTCGCCGACCGCAAGGTGATCCGCGCCGTTGCCGTTGTGATGGGCCACGCGACCTTGCGGGTGGGCGGCCGCCGCCGCCGCTAGACGATGGTAGAGGGGGTTGATATGCAGGCTGAAGCGTAACGACTCCACTACTTCGACCTCGAAGCCGTCGCCCCGGTGGCGAATGATCACATCGGGAGCGACAAAGCGCACCGGCGTATGGGTCGGCCAGGGTCGCCCATCATTGCCGTAACCGGGGTGGGGGTTCATGTGCGTCTTGATGAAATCGCGCACGGCGACCACGGCTTCGTAGGTCGTGCCGAGGGTGTGGGCGATCAGCGTGAACTTATGCTCGCCCAGTTCGTTCAGGTGATCGCGCAGGATTTCTTCGACAAACGGCACCAGCGCCGGCTGGCCCTGCTCCTTGATGGCCGCCAATTGCAACAGTAGGCATTCACGCAGGTTGCGTGCGGCTACGCCGGTAGGGGCGGCGCGCTGGATCATATCCAGCACAACTTCAGCCTGGGGCACGGTCACACCGCACGCCTGCGCTACGCTGTCGAGCGTGGCGGTAAGATAGCCGCGCTCGTCAAGGCTGCCCAAGATGTAGGCGGCGACGGCGCGGTCGGCTCCCCGCAGACCGGGGGCCAATTCGGCCATCAACTGTTCCTGGCGGTTGGCTTCGCCGGCCACCAGGGTCAATGGATCGAATTCGCCGTCGTCGTCGCGCGGGGCATTTGTGGCGCGGCGGCCTGGATCACTATACCAGTCCTCCGACGGCGCATCCAACGTGGCCGAGGTGCTGCTATGGGGGGTGGGGGCATCAGCGGCGGTGGCGCGGGTGGGGCGCTCGCAAAACGGGCAGAGCGGGCTGGTACTGGGCGTGCCGCAACTGGGGCAACGGCGCCCCTCCACCATCTCCAGGGCGGGGTTGTCGGCCAGTTCTTGCTGCACCATCTGCTGCAACTCCATCGAGGAGAGCGCCAGTAATTGGTTCAGCACGATCAGGGTCGGCGAGACCTTAAGCGATTGTTCTTGATTTACCTGTAGGGACAGGTCCACGCGGCATCCTCTCGCATCCAGCGCATCTATGCTTGACGGCACGGCCCTTGCTACCGCCGGTTCCGTCTCTCGTGCCTCATTATACACCGCTGTCGCTAGGCGTGCAAGCGGGGCAGTTGTCGGCAGTGGTCGGCGGTAACGGACCGGCTAAATGCAGGAGTTCGGTAGGACCCTGCACAGAGCGTGCGATCTTATAACCGTTAACCCCCGATCGAGCACGGCCGACGGAGATTGGCGACTGACGAGCGCGCCCGGCATAGTTCTTGCTTTAGGCTCGGCGGGAGAGAGAGTTCCGGCTTAGGTATGCGGGCACGGACGGCGTGCATCGGGTACACCAGGAGGGAGTGGGGATGTTAGCTAATGAAGCCGAGTTGGCCCAGCGTGCGTCGCAGCGGGACCAGGATGCTTTCGCCGAGCTATACCATGCGTATGTAGAGAAGATTTACAAGTACATCTACTACAAAGTGGGCAATCCGTGCGAGGCCGAGGATCTGTGCGATCAGGTGTTTCTGAAAGCCTGGGAGGCGATTGGGCGCTACACTTGGTATGGCTATCCCTTTTCATCCTGGCTGTATCGGCTGGCACACAACCTCGTTGTGGATCATTATCGCACGCGGCGTGACATCCTGCCGCTTGACGATACACTGCTGATCCGCGAGGAGCCGGTGGACCCGGAGGCGGCGCTGGCAAGCAGCGTGGCCTCCAGCGAATTGCGCGTGGCGATCCAAAAGTTGACGCGGGAGCAACGGCAGGTGATTTGCCTCAAGTTTATTTCGGGCTATGACAACAGCGAGATTGCGGCAACCATGGGCAAGAAAGAGGGCGCGATCCGGGCGTTGCAATATCGGGCGCTCCGCAGCTTGCAGGCCATTTTGGAGGCCGAGGAGCGCAAGACGCGCGAGTTCGATTTCCTACCGCTGGGCACGCGCATGGCGCTGGCGGGGTCAGTAGCGTTGCAGGGAGCTTCGGCTTAGTTCTGATCCGCGAAGAAACACGAAGGATCATGCAGCGCGCTTTTGATCCGCGAAAGATTATGAGAAGACTTGTGACCCGCACCTGGATTGGGGTGCGGGTTTCATTTTATATAAACCGTTTTCGCTGTCCTTCAGGGTTCTTCATAAGTCCAAAATCGCCGCTCTTCGCGCCTCTTCGCGGATCAAAAGCGCGCTGCATGATCCTTTATGTCCTGCGGGGATTGCGCTTTTGGCAATTGGCCGCGGCGCGTGAGCGGCTGGGGAATGGCTTGGGGATCGGAGGGACCAAGGGCGGCGCCGTCCCGCCAGGTGCGGACGCGGGCTATGAGATCGGCGAGCGGCAAGCCGGCCGTGGTGTCGATCCAGACCCAGCCGGGATCTCGGCGGAACCAGGTATACTGGTGACGCACAAAGGCATGTGTGTCCCAGCGCAGTTGCTGTAGCGCGGTGTCTAACGAGACTTCGCCACGCAGGTAGGGCGCGAACTGGCGGTAGCCGAGGCCGGTCATACTGGGCAGCTCCCAGCCGTAGCCGCGCGCGTGCAGGCCGGCGGCTTCTTCCACTAGGCCGTCGGCTACTTCACGGGCCACGCGGGCATCAATGCGGCGATGCAGTTCGGCGCGCTCGGCGCTGAGGGCCAGCCGGCCGACGCGGTAGGGCGGCGGCACCCGTGTGCCTTGTTCCGAAAAGGGGCGGCCCGTGCTGTAGATCACTTCGAGCGCCCGCACCAGCCGGCGCGTGTTGCCGGGCAGGATCTTGGCGGCGGCGGCGGGGTCGCGGGCGGCTAATTCGGCGTGCAGCGTGGCGGGGCCGTTGCGGGCGGCGCGATCTTCGAGGGCGGCGCGCAGGGTGGGGTCGGGGGCCACGTCGGGCATCTGCCGGCCTTCGAGGATGGCGGCCAGATAGAGCGGCGTGCCGCCAGCCAGAATGGGCAGCCGCCCGCGTGCCTGGATCGCGCTGATGGCGGCGGTGGCGTGGGCCTGGTAGGCGGCCAGGGTGAAGCGTTCGTCGGGGTCGGCCAGGTCGAGGCCGTGGTGCGGCACGCGGGCGCGTTCCCACGGCGGCGGCTTGTCGGTGCCGATGTCCATGCCGCGATAGACCTGCCGCGAGTCGGCGGTGACGATCTCACCGCCCAACTGTTCGGCCAGGGCCAGCGCCAGCGCGCTTTTGCCCACCCCGGTGGGGCCGCCCAGCGCGAGCAGGGGCGGGTTCATGGCGCGGCGACGGGCATGACCAGCACCTGACGCTGCCGTGGGCCGTCGAGTTCGACCAGATAGAGGCGTTGCCAGGTGCCGAAGGCCAGGCGTGCGTCTACGACCGGCAGGGTTTTGCTTTCGCCCAGCGCCGCGCCCAGGATGTGGTCTTTGGGGTGCTGTGGGCCGGCGTGCAGATGAGTGTAGCGGCGGTCGGGCAAGCCGTCGAGGGTGAGCAGAAAGTCGTGGATAAAGCCGTCGCTCACGTCGTTGATGACTAGGGCGGCGGTGGTGTGCTGGATAAAGACTAGGCATAGCCCTTCGCGCAGGCCGCTGCGGGCAACGACGGCTTCCACCTGGTCGGTAATATCAATCAGTTCGCGCTTCTGGCGTGTGGCGATGGTGAGTTGGCTGTGCATGGGCTATTATACCATAGCGACCTGCGATCCGGCGCACATCTGGTATACTATGGGTAAGCGCCGCCCCCGTTAGCGGCGCGGATCATCGTAAGCAGAGAGGCCGCCGACAATGCAGACTTCCCCCATTTCGCCCGCCCATCCGCGCCGCCTGTGGCTGGGGCCAGGTATGTTGCTGGCGACGTTCCTGCTCGGCGCGGGCGTGGTGGTCGCGCAAAGCGGGGCGGGTTCGCCGCCCGCTCCGGCCGCCACCCCTACGGCAGGACCGGCGGCTCCGGCCCACCCCGCCGCCTTTTACGCGCTGCACAACGCTACCTCGTGTGACCTGACCGCCGCGGCCTTGCCGGTAGTAGCTGTCCTGCCCACTGCGCCCGCTGTACCCACTCGCATCCACCTGCACACCCTGATGTGCGAACCGACCGAAGCGCCGGAGGCGGCCCGGCCCGTGCCCACCGCGCCGCTACCCGACGCGGTGGCGACGGCCAACTTCACGCCCCTACCCTGGCCGACTTTGCCCCCTGGCCCTACTCCCATTGCCGACCTGGGCACGCTAGTCGCACGGTCTGATACGGTAGCACGGATACGCCTTGCTGGTGAAAATGGCGCATCAGGTATGTGGATGCTTTACGTAGACGTATTGCAATGGATCAGCAAGCCGGATCGTGGACCACTCACTCGGACTACTATCTGGGTGTCTACCAATCGCGACTATAGTGCCTTCTACGACTATAGGACGCTCCCAACCCGTCCTCCTGGCTGGGACGATCCTAATGCAGAATACATCGTGTTTCTCCGGGCGCAGAGCGTAACCCCGTGGGATCAACAGCCGGATTACGATCCTACCGACCAGTTCGCATCCTTCTTCCGCGTGCGCGACGGGCGCATTGCCGCGGCGGGCATTGCGCGCTACCAGGGCTGGACCGTGGCGGCGTTTGAGCACGCCGTGCGGGCGGTGTTGCCGGCGCGCCTGCGCGGGCGCTGATGCGCTACCGTGGCTACCTCGTGCCCGGTGCGCTGGCCCAGCTTTATTGCGCGGATTTTGGTACAATAGAGCTATGACAACTGCTGCTTTTGCGTGGGATACGCTCCCCGCCGGGTTCCTGGCCCTGTCGCCGATGGCCGGGGTGACGGATAGCCCCTTCCGCGCCATTTGCAAGGGCATGGGAGCCGATGTGCTGTTCACCGAGATGGTCAGCGCGGAGGCATTTTTGCACCGCCATAACCGCACAACGCGCGAGATGCTGCATTTCACGCCCGCCCAGCGGCCGATCATCTGCCAACTGATGGGCAGCGACGCGGCGCGGCTGGCTGAGGCGGCGCGGCGCATCGAAGATTGGGGCTTCGACGGCGTGGACCTCAATATGGGCTGCCCGGCCCAGAAGGTCTACGGCAACCGTTGCGGCTCGTCGTTGCTGGACTACCCTGACGAGGCGGCGGCGATTGTGGCGGCCATGAGCGCGGCTACGCGGCTGCCGGTGTCGGTGAAGATGCGCGCCGGGGTGAGCGGCAGCGTGCAACCGGCCTTTGCCCGCCGTATGATCGAGGCGGGAGCCAAAGCGTTGACCATCCACCCGCGCACCAAAGAGCAAGCGTATCGCGGCCAGGCCGACTGGGCGATCACCGCAGCGATTGCAGCCGAGGCGGCGGGGTCCGGCGTGCCGGTGATGGGCAGCGGCGACCTGATGACGTGGCCCGATGTGGAGCGGCTGTTCGCCACCACCGGCGTGTATGGCGCGTTTATCGCCCGTGGCGCGATGGGTAATCCCTGGATCTTCCGCCGCGCCCCCTATGCGCCCACCTTGCGCGAACTGGTGGCGGTGGTGCGCGAACAGGCCGAGCTGGCCGTGGCGATCAAGCAGGAGCATGGCCTGGTGGAGATGCGGAAGCACCTGGGCTGGTACTTGCGCGGCTTCGACGGCGCGCGCGAGGTCCGCAGTCGCGCCAACAGCGTGCAGAGCCTGGCCGACATTGAGGCGATGCTGACCTGCGTGCTGGCCGTCGCGGATGCCGATAGTCTGCGCCCGGTCGCGCCTATCGGGGTGGCGGCTTGAGGGGATCCACGAAGCGGGATGAGTTCGATCCGCGAAGAGACGCGAAGAGGCGCGAAGAACAACGATTTTGATCCACGAAGATCACGAAGGATCACGAAGCGGGATGAGTTCGATCCGCGAAGGAACGCGCAGAGACGCGAAGAGAAGAGATGGCTTAGAGAGAAGGCTGTGCAGGGTAGGCGGTAGGCCCGTAAGTCATTACGGTCCTGCCGCTTGCCTGTTTAGCGGAACAGGCGCAGGATGCGGGGCAGGTCGGTGAGGAGGCCGCGCAGGCCGTGTAGGCGGGCGGTGGGGGTGCGGCCGTAGAGTAGGGCGATCACGTTGCTGCCGAAGCGCGTGCTGACGGCGGTGTAGGGGAACCACCAGGGGTAGGCCCGCACGGGGGCGCGGTCGTAGCTGATGTATTTGGGGTGGGTGAGGCCGAGCAGGCCGTGCGGGCCGCCGAGCCGCCCGTAGCCGCTGGCCCCGCCCATGCCGCCCCACGGACTTTCGGCGGCCAGCGCCGGGGCGATGTGGTCGTTGATCACAACCGAGCCGGCATGGATGCGGCGGGCGACGGCCCAGGCGCGGCGGCGGTCGCGGCTCCAGACGCTGGCGGTCAGGCTGTATTCCGACTCGTTGGCGAGACGCACGGCGGCGGCGGCATCGGCGACCGGGTGGACATAGATGATCGGCGCGAACAGTTCTTCGCGCATCACGCGCATCGTCGGGCGCACATCGGTCAGGATCGTCGGCGGGCAGAGGACCGGGTCGTTGCCGACCGGCAGCGGCGGCACGCCACCCGCGACGATCCGTGCGCCCTCGGCCAGCGCTTCGCTGACCAGCAAGCGGGCATGGCCCAGGCCGGCGGCGGTGGTCAGTGGGCCGAGGTCTATGCCGTCGCCCGCTTGGGCGGCGTGGCGCACGCGGCCCGCTTCGCTTTGCAACAAGGTCAGAAACCGTGCGACCACCGGCGCGGCGACCAGCACCCGCCCAACGCGCCCGCAAACCTGCCCGCTGGTCAGGAAGCCGCCCCATACCGCCGCCCGCGCGGCCATCGCCAGGTCGGCATCGGCCAGCACGATCATGGCGTTGCTGCCGCCTAGCTCCATCGTCACCGGCAGCAAGCGCGCCCCAGCGGCGGCGGCGATCTTGCGCCCAGTGGCGGTGCCGCCGACAAAGACCAGCGAGTCAATCCCACTCTCGACCAGTGCCGCGCCCGTCAGGCCGTCGCCGGTCACCACCTGGAACACATCCGGCGGCAACCCGGCGGCGTGGCAGATGGTGGCCAGCCGTTGTACCACCAGTGGCGTATGCTCCGACGGCTTGGCGACGACGGTGTTGCCGGCGGCCAGGGCCATGAACAGGGTGTTGGCCGTCAGCAGCACCGGGTAGTTGAACGGCGAAATGATGCCGATCACGCCCCGCGGGTCCAGCACCACCTGGGCATAGCGCGTGGCCCACAGGATGCCGTGGCGCACCCGCTGCGGGCGCAGCAGGCGCGGGGTCGCACGGATGGCGTAGTCCAAATGGCTGAGGGCAAACATCAAATCGCCCAGCAACCCCTCAACCGGGTGCTTGCCCATCTCTTGCGCGGTCAGGTCGGCCAGTTCGCCTGCGCGCTCGGCCAGCACGGTGCGGACGGCGCGCAAATAGGCCAAGCGCCGGCCCAGGGGCAAGGCGGCCCAGCCCGGCTGCGCGGCGCGGGCGCGGGCCACCGCCGCCTGCACCTCAGCCGCGTTGCTGTTGGGCACGCGGCCCAGTTCCGCGCCGGTGGCTGGGTTGTAGGAGATTAATTCTGCCGGGCGCATGGCGGGGCCGGCGCTGGCCGGGCGTGCTACGGTTTGCAGGGCCATTAGGAGCCTCCTGGGCCGGCGGTGCCGGCGATCTCTTGCAGCCGTTGCCAAATGTCGGGGAATTGGTGGGCCACCCGCAGCGGCGCGCCGTCGCGCCCGATAAAAGCGTGCAACGTTGCGCCCTCGGCCAGCAGTCGATCCGTCGTGTCGTGGTATATGCGGTACTGGAAGCGCAGCTTGACGCGGCCAAACTCGACCAGTCGCGTTTCCAGCCGGATCGGGTCATCGTAGGCGGCGGGCGCACGATAGCGCATCTGCACCTCGATCACCGCCATCAGCACGCCGCGCTTTTCCAGTTCGCTGTAGGGATAGCCACGTTCGCGGATCAATTCAGTGCGGCCCATCTCCAGCCAGGGCAGATAACGGCTGTGGTGGACCACGCCCATCGCGTCGGTCTCGGCATAGCGCACGCGGAAGCGGATCAGGCCGTGCGTGGGCGCGGGGTTGGCGTCAGGCATTGGATGGCGCATCCTCCGTGGGGCGCTTAGTCGGTTTGGAAGCGGCGAATAGTCTTGTCGATTTGTACGGCCCGGATGCCCGCACGAAAGCGACTGTTGATATGGCGGAGGCGGCGCAGCAGCTCCTCAAGCAAATCGGGTTCGTCGCTTAGTTGAGTAGTGAAATAGGGGATAAAATGGGCTTCTACGCCATCAGCTAGTCGAGCCAAATCGTCTAGCGCCACGCCATTGCCGTCTACTGTCCGCGCATTTTCTTGAAAGCTCTCTCGTAGTACAGGACTATTCCGCAGCGCCGTGATAAGTTGCTCAGCATCATTCGCAGCGGTTTGCTGTAGTTGGATAGGAGTCATAGCGGCGTAATGACCACCGGCGGTGCGTTGAGCTGCTTCCATCAGGCCGGTCAAGGCAGTTCGATGTGTGGTAAGGAATTGGTCTATAGAGTTATAGCGCATCGGGCGTCCTCGATCTAATTTCGCCGGAGCCGATTAAGTGTCTGATCTACCTTAACGCTCGTGATATTATTACGAAAGCGCGCACATAGATGCCGAATGCGGCGGGATAGGTCCGTCTCCAGGTCCGGTTGATTATGCAATTCTTGTTCCACAAAGCGCACCAACCCGACTTCTAAGGCTTGGCCCATACGGATCAAATCTTCCAGATCTATCCCGATCATGACGTTTTGTTGTGCGCCGGCGCGAATGGCGGGATTGTCCATCGTGATTTCGCGGATACTGGCGAGGACTTCGCGCAGATCGTTGCCGGCATTACGGCGTAATTCATCGGGGGTATAGGCGGCGTAATGACCGCCCGCCTCGCGCTGCGCGGCTTCCATTATAGTTAGCAGCGTATCATATTGGACGGTCAGAAAATGATCAATGGAGTTATAGTGCATAATAGCCTTTTATCGGCACTCGACAGGGCATTACGGACTTCAGTCAGTGGGAGTAATATAGTGGGTGTAGTAGACTAGTGTTGCGTTGGTCAAGTAACAGCGATCATATGTTTATTGTTCCGTGAGCCGCTGGATGGTCTGATCGAGCTTCACGCCGGTGATATTGCTGCGGAAGCGTGTTCCCAGGTGACGGACGCGACGGTTCAGCTCTGCCGCTAGTTCCCATTGCTCCTGCAATTCCTTTTCCACTAGTACCTCAAAGCCGCGCTCGAATGCCTGCCCCATACGGATTAGATCGTCCAGATCCAGACCCCGAACCATATTTTGTCGGGCACTGGCGTGGAGCGCGGGATTATCTACCTTGAGATCGCGGACACTGGCGAGGACTTCGCGCAGATCGCCGGCGGCGTTGCGGTGCAATTCCTCGGCGGTGTAGGCGGCGTAATGGCCGCCCGCCTCGCGCTGCGCGGCTTCCATTATAGTTAGCAGCGTATCATATTGGACGGTCAGAAAATGATCAATGGAGTTATAGTGCATAATAGCCTCTTGCGAGCACTCCGATAAGCAGCGCGGACTTCGACCGCGGGGTAACGTGGGGGACGCGGTCTGCTATTGTTCCTCACTTCGGGGTTGCTTAAGCCGGCTGAGCGTTTGGTCCACCTTTACGCCGGTGATACTACTCCGAAACCGACCTGTCAGGTAACGGATACGGCGGGTCAAATCCGCCGCCAGTGCCGATTGATCACGCAATTCTTGTTCTACCAACGCGCAAAACCCGCGCTCAAACGCCTGATCCATGCGGATCAGGTCGTTGAGATCCACACCCTCCGCTACGTTTTCTTGCGCGCCGGCCTGGAAGCCCTGAATAGTCGTGTTATCCAGCGTAAGCTTGCGGATGTTGTGCAGAACCTCGGCTATATCGCTCGCGGCGTTGTGCCGCAATGCGTCGGGGGTATAGGCGGCGTAATGACCGCCGGCCGCCCGCTGGGCAGCCTCCATGACTGCGACAATGGCCGGCTCTTGGACTGTCAGAAAGTGGTCAATAGAATTGTAGTGCACGGCCCTCCCCTGGTGGAGCGCCCTAGAACCTAGCTAACTCCGGCCACGGGTGGAGAGGCTAGTTTCGTATAGCGTTGTACGCTACGGCGATTACGACTGTCGGGGGCCAAGCCGAGAATTTGCAGCAACTTGGTGTCGCCGGCCCCGGCTTTGGCTTGCCCCACTGCATAGGTGTCGCGTAGCGATTGGGGCGTGACCCGCTTACTGATGTCGGCGGCCAGCGCGACGCGATCCACCAGTTTGTTCACCGATTGGGGCATCATCTCAAACAGGCGACGTTCCGGCTTGTACTCAGCCAGGAACTGCTGGAACGCCTCGCCGAACTCGCGTGTGGCGGCCAACTTGCGCTCTTTGGGCTGCCAGCGCACATCTTCGTAGAAGATATAGACCAAGGGTAGTTCCGGGTCGCTCATGTCCACATGGTCTACTTTGATCGCCAGCAGTTCGGCGCGCGTCAAACCCAGCTTGAGTAGCAACCAGACGATCAAGTAGGTGCGGAGATTTTCGCCGCGGGCGGCCTCCAGCAGCTTCTCGTGCTCGTCCGGGAACAGAACCTGTGGTGTTTTAAGTTGGATGAAGTCGGGATAGAATTTGTCGCTGGGATCTTCGGTTAGGATCTTTTCGTCTTTGATCAGATAGCGAAACAGGCCGCCGACCGAGGTCAGCCGGCGCTTGCGCGTCGACTTATTCAGCGCTTGGTCAAGGAAGCGGCGAATATCGGCATCGCTGATGCTGCTGATCTTTTTGGGCCCAATCGTGTCTTGTAGCAGCGACAGATCATACATATAGGAGGTGATCGTGTTGATCGGGCGGCGCTCTTGTTCGAGATGCCGTTTATACCACCAGCGCGCAACCTCCAAGGAGGAGTTGATGGTGAGGTTCGGGATCTCCGCCACCGGCCGGATCAATTCGCCGCGCCCCGTCAACGTAAACAGGGGCGGCTGGACAGGGACTGTTTGCTTGGGTGCGTCTGCCATAGCCTCCATTGGACCTCCTCCTTCTTATTATACGTCAGGAGCTAGGCAATTGCAATACATATCCCTCCTACTCAGTATCCCGACCCAGGCGATCTAGCTCTGGCACGCTATTTGCCCCAGCAATGGCGACAGATCTACCGCTTACTGGTAGGTGCAAGGAGAGAAACTATGAGCGATCAGCAGCACAAGGATTCACACAACGAAGCAGAGGGCGCACAGCCTGAACACCATGAGCAGCCCTGGCGCGAAGAACGGCACCAGCCGGAGCCGAAAGGTATCGAAGGGCTGCACGCGGGGCAACACGTCCCCGAAGACTTGCAGCGTCACGCCGGCCGCGACAGCGCCGTGGGCCGCGACAGTCGCGTAGCGGGTGACCAGTCCGGCGGCAGTGGGCGCGGCGAGGAAGGCGGCCTTGCTAGCGGCAGTAGCTACGGTACCGGCGGCGATAGCACTCATCAAGGCAGCACCTCTACACCCGGCGGTCACACCGGCACTACCCACGCCGGCGGGCAGGGCCGGCGCACCGAAGGCGCGTTCGGCGAAGAGCAGGCGCGTGAGAATGCTAGCCCGCTCAACGACTTCCGTGATGCGGGCATCTCCAAGCGCGAGATTGGCTCTAGCGGTCCCGGCGACCGTACCCAAGGCGGCACGCAGTAGGTTCTAGGTTAGTGAGTGCCCATAAAAACGGCGCATCCTTCGTCAAGAGGGATGCGCCGTTTTTGTCTTGATGAGCCCTGTCAGGCGATCGCCAGACCGAGCGCACGATCAATTTGCAGCTTGAGTTGCGCTTTGGCCTTGAAGCCGATCAGCCGGTGGACCTCGTGCCCGCCCTGGAAGATCACCAGCGTAGGCATGGCGTGGACTCCGTAGGCGCTAGCCGAGTCCGTGTTCTCTTCGCTGTTCAGCGTGACGAACTGGACCCTGCCGCTATAGTCCTTGTGCAATTCTTCCAGTAGCGGCGCCGGCAGATCACAGGGGCGGCAATAGGGTGCCCAGAAATCCACCACAACCGGCACGGTGCTTTGCAGCACCGCCGCTGCAAAGGTTGCATCATCTACCGGGATCAGATTCGCCATTCAACACTCCTCGGTTTCATGCCGGAGATAAAACAGGAGTGCAGAACTCGTCATCCTGCACTCCCTGTTTTGCACTCCATATGTGCGTTAGCTGGCTTGTTCCGCCGGCAGGTGCTGGTGCTCCTGATGACCGAGGGCACGGTCGATCTGGCGCTTAAGCTGCGCTTTGGGTGCGAAGCCGACCAGCCGATGCACTTCCTTGCCACCCTGGAAGATGACTAGAGTGGGGATGCTCTGGATGCCGTATTGGGTAGCCGAGTCGTAGTTTTCGTCGGTGTTGAGCTTGACGAATTCTACTGCGCCGCCGTACTCGTGGTGCAACTCCTCCAACACGGGAGCCATCATCTTGCACGGGCCACACCAGGGTGCCCAGAAATCTACAATGACAGGGGTCTTGCTCTCCAGCACCGAATGCTGGAACGTAGCATCATCAATATGCGCCAAATTTGCCACAGTTATGCTCCTTTCGCGCTACCTCCTCCGTAGGTGGGGCAGCCTATACGCTCTTATTATACCGCTATTGCGGGTCACTCACTAGTGAGCAGGGTTACAATCCGGTCAAGATAGAGTCTTTGCATAAGCCGTGCCGCGCCGGGTGCCGCTAAGGCGTGATCATGGTCTCGATCGCGGCTTTAGCTTTGCCCAGCATATCTTGCACATCCCGTTCGGTGCGTCGCTCCAAGATCAACCGGTCGGCCACCTGGCCGAACACGCCGCCCGGCAGTGTATATTCCAGTTCCGTGGTCATCTCGGTGCCGCCCGGCATATCGGCCAGCGTATGGCTGCCCCGTGCCTTGCCGCCGCCCGGCGTGGCCCCCACGAAGGTCAATTTGTGCGGCGTAGCGACTTCGTGGATGCGCCAGGTCACATCAAGGGAGCGCCCCGCAACGTGCAATTTCTCCGTCCACGCGGTGCCGACTTCCATCGCGTCGCTGGTTGCCTCTGCGATGGCCTCGGCGGCCCAGCGGTCGAGGTTCGCCGTATGCGTGATAAAATCCCACACCTGCGCGACCGGAGCCGCGATGTTGATCGTCTCGCGTATGTGCGCCATATACGCCTCCTATCTGTGGGTTGTGCGCCGTGGGGCGGGCGGTCAATCAGCGGCCTACGGCTCATGCCGCCGTAATCTGACCCACCGCGCCCAGGACGATTTCGCCTACAATGCGATCGTGCAAGCCGAACTCAGCCCCGGCGGCCTGGAACAGATCCGGCAGCGGGCGGCTGCTGCCCAGCGCTAACGCTTGCTTATACGCCTGCACCGCACCGCGCTCGTCGGTCAGCGAATTGAGCCAGACCCGCAAAGCGGCCAGCAAGGCGATGCCATACTCGACATAATAAAACGGAACGGTGAAAACGTGCGGATACTGCCAGCCGCTATCGCGCGTGCTTTCCAGACCGCTCCAATCCATGTCGGGTCGGAAACGCGCTTCTAGTTCGGCCCACTTGGCCCGCCGGGCGGCAGCATGGGGGTGATGCGTGGTATAGACCCAGTGTTGGAAGGCATCGATCATCGCCATGAACGGCAAGAAGCTAAGCGCAGCGCGGATCTGGTCGTCGCGCAACCGGCCCAGTTCCGCCGCTGTGTAGAACTCACCCAGATAGGGGCGGGCTAGGAACTCCATCGCCTGCGAGGCGACTTCCGAAAACTCGTGTCCGGTGTGATGGTAGGATTCCAACGGCTGGTCGCGAGCCAGGAAGTAATGAAAAGCGTGCCCGCCTTCGTGCAACAACGTGTCCACATCGCGCTTGAGGCCCACCGCGTTCATGAAGATGAACGGCACGCGCCGCTCGCGTAGCGAGGTCATGTAGCCGCCGGGTGCTTTGCCCGGCCGGCTTCCCAGGTCCAGCAGTCGCTCGTCTACCATCGCGTTGTAAAAGCCGCCCAACTGCGGATCGATCTGCTCGATAATGCGCCGGCAACCGGCGATTAGTTCGTCTACTTCAGTGAACGGGCGTAGCGGGGGTTGCCCTTCGGGGTCCACCTGCGTATCCCACGGGCGGAGGCTGTTATAGCCCAGCAGCCGGCGACGGCGTCCGTTGAACTCTGTGACCACCGGCACCACATGGCGCTCGATGGCGGCATGGAAGGCTAGGCAGTCGTCGGGCGTGTAGTCGAAGCGTAGCTTGTCGGCAAAGGAGTAGTCGCGGTAATCGGCATAGCCCGCATTGCGCGCGATTTGCTGCCGCACCGGTAGCATTCGGTCGTATAGATCATCCAGTTTGGCTTCGTCAACGGCGCGTACTGCGTCGCGTGCGCGCCAGGCTTCTTCGCGTAAGGCGCGGTCGTTCTCTTCCAGAAACAGTCCCATCTGCTGCATCGTGCGCTGCTCACCGTGAAAGTCCACCATCTGGCTGCCGGTGATCTTATCGTACTCCTGCTCCATCCGTTGCACCTCGGTTTGGAGTGGCACGTTTGCGTCGCGGAATAATTCGACGCGCGCCTGCACTTCGCGCAAGAAGGTACCATACTGTGCCGGGTCGAGCCGGTCCAGCGCAGGCGAATCCAGCAGTTTACGCTGCAACTGGAAGTTGTTGCGCTCCAAGACCGGTAGCAACTCTTCGATTACGCGCAGGTAATGGGCTTCGGCGGCCGGGTCGGTGGTATTACACGACATAGTGATATAGGCCATGTTGTACACTTCGTCGGCTAGCGCGCTCACTTCGTCCCAATCGTGAATCCAGCCCACCAGCGCGGCATGATCCGGCAATGGGCGGGCGACTAGTTGTGCATACAGGGCGCTGATCGCGGCAGGATCGGCGGGATCGACATCCGCTCCCACAAAACGGCGCACCAGGGGTGCGGTACTTGGTTGCTCAGGCACAGACAATCCTCCTTCGACTATGTGTAGTGGTCTTATTCTACCAGATGCCGGGGGGCGTTGCAACAGCCCGGCCGTCCTAACCTACACGCCGCGCCCCGCGGGGGCAAGTTGTGTTCTGCTGGTGCCTCTGCTAGAATAACGGCGACAAGGGAGGGACGGAACGATGGCGCATCTACCGCCGGACAGGCCGGCTGTGTTGATCTATGCCGGCGGCAGCGTGTTCGGGCGGCTACTGGCCGCCGATTTGCTGGCCCACACCACGGCGCGGCTGCTGTTAGTAGGCCCCCAGCCGGATGCTGAGCGGGTGGCGGCGCGCGATCTCGATCCCAGCGGGGCGCGGGTGCGCGCCACCCACGCCGATCTGGCTGATGCCGCTGGGCTACAGCGCTTGTTAGTGGGTGTGGATGCCGCAGTTTGCTGCCTCCGTGGGTTTCAAGGGGTGCCGATTACGCTGGTGGAAGCGTGCATGGCCGCCGGGGTGGCCTACTTCGACATTGCCGACAATCGCCATTTTGTGGCCCGCGTGCTGGACCAGCGGGCCGCGATTATGACGGCGGGCATTGTGGCGGGTACGGGACTGGGTGCGTTGCCGGGGCTGTCGGTACTGATGAGCGAGTACGCTCGCACCGAATTAGAACTGTATGAAGTGGCGCGGATCGATATTGCCTTCTATATCGGCAGCCATCGGGCGCGCGGCGTGGGGGCGCTGGCGGCCGCAGTGCGTAGCACCGGGCGCCCACTGGCCCGCCACGTCTATGGCTGGAGCGGGCGCCAGCGAGCCGATTTCCCGGCACCGATTGGCCGGCGCAAGGTCTACAACTTTGACGCGCCGGACTACGATCTGTTCCCTGACCTGTTCGATATGCGACCCGACCGCATCCGTGTGCGCATGGGCTTCGACCGCGACCTCGTGAATCGGGGGCTGGCCGGGTTGGGTTTGCTGCGGCGCATGGGTTGGCGTTGGCGCTATAAAGGGCCATTCCTTACGGTGCTGCTGGGGCTATCGGCTCCCTTACGCGCTGTGAGTGAAGACGACGGCGCGATCCAGGCTTCCGTGCGTGGTATCGCCAGTCGTCCCGCTCGTCATGCGGTGATCCGGGTCGGCGTGCTGAATATCATCGCGCCCGATGCACGCTTGCTGTTCGTGCTGCCGTGCGCCCTGGCGGTGGCGCGTCACCTGGCCGATCCGCTGCCGCCGGGCCTGCTTGATTGGCGCACCTGGATCGCACCGTCCGCCATGTGGGATGCTTTGCGCGCCCGTGGCCTCACCGTCACCTGGCAACGCGAGTAACGGTTCGGCGCCGGATCTTGATCCACGCAAGAACGCGAAGAGGCACAAAGGGTCACAAAAGGTTCGTGGAGGTTGTGATTTACTGCTTGGCAGGAATGTACGGCATTTGTTTGGATCGCGATCCTTACGCTGTGTTGCGGACCGAAAATCTCAAATCCTTAAACCCCTACCCATCTTCACGGTTTTCCGCAGATAAATCCGTCTTGGTGATCCTTCGTGTCTCTTCGTGATCCAAAGGTGCATACGGGATCATTCCACTTTGAGGATTTGCATCTCCATATGGCCGGCCAGCGTCTCGATCTGGACGGTTTCGCCGACTTTGCGCCCAACGAGTGCTGCGCCGATAGGTGAGGCAGTGGAGATTTTATGCTGGCGAGGGTTGGACTCGGCGGGACTGACGATGCGCCAGCTTTCTTCTTCAGTGCCGTCGGAGGGGCGTACAGTGACGGTGCGGCCCACAGCCACCGTTTCGGTGGTGCCGGTGTTATCGATCACGCGCCCGTGGCGCAGGGTCTGTTCCAGGCTGCGGATCTCGCCTTCGAGGAACGCCTGCTCGCGCTTGGCATCTTCGTATTCGCCGCTTTCGCTGATGTCGCCGTCGTCTTTCGCGCCGCGAATGCGCTCGGCCACTTCCCGCCGGCGGCTGGTGCGCAGAAACTCGAGTTTGGCTTCGAGTTCGACTTTGCCTTCCGCCGTCAGATAGACAATTTGCTCGGTCATCGCTTTTCCTACTCTCTACCGCCTCCGCGTAGAAGGCATCCATATACCAGCACGCCACGAGTACGGGGGTCTAAACAAATGCCCCCGCGCTCCGGCGGGGGTCCATACGTTGCACGGCGGGCGATTGTCCCATCTCGCCCGCTGCCTGATCAACGTATAGATGTTATAGCAGAAAAAGCGGCAAGATGCAAGGGGTTACGGGTACAATAGGCCGAAAGTACTAGTTGCTGCGTCCCATCAGGTCGGGCAAATGATCCAGAAGGGGCAGCGCAGGCAGGCATCGGCCTCGGCGGGGGCGGGCGGAAAGTGCCCGGCGCGGATGCCGGCGACTGCGCGCTCGAACTTTTCGATGCGCGCCGCTTCGTAGCGTGTGTCGGGCACTTCGACCGTCTCGCCGGTTTGCAGATATTCGAGTTCAACCGTCACCGGTACGCCGGCGCCGGCCGCTTGTTGGGCGGCACGGCGTAAGAGGGCCAGGCGCGGCGACTTGCGATCCTCGTCATTCGGCTTGCCGGTGCGGACGCGCACCACGCGCACGCCGCGTTGCGGGTGGTGCGCGGCTAGATCGAGCCGGGTACGCACCGTAGCGCCGGCCAGCGGCACTGCTACTTCGTCGTGCCAGGGGGTGTCGGGCGCAGTGGCCGCTAGGCGCTGCCAGGTGCCCAGCACTAAGCTGCGCGCGGCATCGGCATAGATCGCCTCGTGCGGATGGCCCTGCGGCCCGCCGGTGGTCCACTCAGCCGTCAGGGCCGTCAACACGGCGGCTTCATCGCTGGGCAGGGTACCGGTGCGGTGGGCATTGCGTAACTGTTTGATCTGGCTGTGGACTACGCTGTGGAAGCGTTGGTAGCCGCCCTTTTCGTCGTCTCTATCGAACCGCCGGCGGCGGCTGTATTCGTACTGCCGTGGACAGCGCAAGTAGAGTTCGAGATCTTCCACCGTCAGGTCTAGCCGGCTATCGGCGGCTAGACCTGACGGTGGGTCGTCTGCGCTGGGGGCATCCGCCGCCGCCCAATGCAGCTGCTGGGGCGGGTGGGCGGCGAAATAAGGGTCGAGTGGATCGAGCAGCGGCGAACGTTTGGCGTTCTGCTTGCCGTAGCGGGCGGCGCGGCTGATCACCAATTCGTCACGGGCGCGACTGAGCGCGACAAAAAACAGGCAGGTCTCTTCCAGGGCATGGTCGCCCGGATCGCCGTCGCGGATTAAGCCGGGCGGGATGGGGCACGGCTCCCACATTGCGCGGAAAGGGAAGCGCCCCGCCGCTAGTCCCGGCAAATAGACCACTGGGAACTCCAACCCCTTACTGGCATGGACCGTCAGCACGCGCACCGCATCGAGATCCGGTAACGGGTCGGTGGCGCGACCCACGCCCTCTTTGGCGGCATAGAGGCGGCGCACCTGGGCCAGGAACGCGGTCAAGGGCGAGTTCGGCGTTCGGCGTTCGACGTTCGGTGTTGTTGGTTCCGCTATAGCGCCGATTGGGGTGTTAGGGGCGTTGCTTACCAAGCTTGGGGCAGCGGACTGATCGAGCGCATCGAAGCTGCGGGCCAGATCAAGCAGGTTGCGGCAGGCTAGTAAGCGGGCGGCGGCCCCTGCGCCTGCGGCCAGTGCGGCGCGCACAGGCGATAGCGGACCGAACAGAATGCGGACCAGAAACGGTGCAGCGGCGCGGAATGCCCCAGCCTCGGCAATCGCTGCGGACAGCGCCGTGCAGGCCGCCACTGCCGGCGCATCTAGCCCGGCGGCAGCGGCGCCTTCCAGCGCGTGGGGGAAAGCACGATCGGCACTGCGGGCATAGGTGAGCAGATCGGCGCACGCGGCGCGATCTAGTGCGTGGTCGGTGAGCCGGGCGGCGCGCAACAGGGCATTGCCTTCGCCTGCCGCCAGCGCGAGCACCGCCAACAGATCGCGCACTTCGGGTCGCTCGAACAGATTGCCCAAATAGAGCGTCGGCACGGCGGCGGCTTCCAACGCGCGGGCAATACCCGCTGCCTGGCCGTGCGTGCGGCACAACACCACCTGATCGCGCAACGGTCGCCCGGCAGCGTGACGGCGACCGATCTCGGCCAGGATGCCCTGCGCCTCGGCCTCGTTATCGTCGGCCTCGGCCAGCCAGAGTTGCGGCCCCGTGCCGGCGGGGCGGTAGGCCGTCCAGGTGGGTGGCGCGCCGGGCAGCGGCATAGCCGCGCCTAGCGTGGCGAATAGGCCGACGATGGCCGGGTCGGAGCGGTAGTTGACCGTCAGACGCAGCCGCTGCCCACCGGGAAAGTCGCGCTCCCATTCGGTCAGGTTGGCTGGGGATGCGCCTCGGAAGCGGTAGATAGCCTGGCGTAGGTCGCCGACCACCCATAGGCCGCGCCCATCCCCGGCCAGCAGGCCCAGCAGCACGCCACTGGCGCGGTTCATGTCCTGATACTCATCCACCAGGATCTCAGCGTAGCGGCGTTGTAGATCGGCTAACAACACAGGTCGGTTTTGCAGTAAGTGTACTGTGTGCAGCAGCAGGCCGCCGAAATCCAACGCGCCGCGTTCGGCCAATATCTCCTCATAGCGTGCATAGACCCGCGCTACCTCAGCCCAGCCTAGTGCTTGCGCCTGGGCTGGTAGGTCATCGGCGGGCGCGGCCTCACGGGCCGCGACGGCGATCTCGGCGTAGCGCGCCGCATCGGCTAGTTCGTCGCGCGCCCGGCTGATCGCGCCCAGGATGTCAGGCAGCCGATAGGCCGGGTCGTGCAGGCTGCCGTAATGGTCCAGTCGTAGGTCGGCTAAGTGTGGTTCGAGCCAAGCTACTGCCTGCACATCGTCTATCAGGCGCAAGTCGGGTGGCAGGCCGGCTTCGGCGGCATGGTCTAAAAGGAATTGCAGGCAAAAGGCGTGGAACGTGCCGACGGTGAGGCGGTCGGCGACCGCCGGGGCGGTGCTGCGCAGCCGCTCGCGCATTTCGGCGGCGGCCTTATTGGAAAAGGTGAGCGCCAGGATTGCTTCCGGTTGCACGCCGCGCCGGAGTAGGTGGGCCACCCGTTCGATCAGCGTGCGCGTTTTGCCCGTGCCCGGCCCCGCATCTACTAGTACCGGCCCCGCCGCCACGGTTGCCGCCGCCGCTTGCGACTCGTCGAGTGTTAAGGTCTGCGGTCTGCGGTCTGAAGTTTTGGTTGACGGCGCGCTTTGCGCATCTCCTGATCCCTGCCCTCCCGATCCTGCGGCGCCGTCAACTGCCGGCTGCCGACTGCCGACCACGCCGTCCTCTGACCCCTGACCCCTGACCCCTGGCCCCGTGTCACCGCCGATTGCCGACTGATCGCCGACCGGCACCAGCAACGTCACCGCTAGTGTGTTCAGCACCGCCGTCTCGGACACGCCGTAGCGAGCGGCGAGCGTGGTATAGGATAGGCCCGCGACAAACCCGGCGCGTAGTTCGGTGGACGGCATGAGGAAAGCGGCAGCGAAAGCGTTGGCTTCGCGCTCGCGCTCTTGCCGTGGGCTGTAAACCTCTACTCCGCCCAGTGCGACGGGCGCGCCGGCCCACGCCTCATCAATATCTTCCACCGCGCAACCACCTACTCCGCCGTGCAGTAGGGTATGGCCGAGTTCGTGCGCCAAGCTGAAGGCGACGGCTGGCGCGGGCAGACTCTCGTCGTAGGCTACAAAGGTGCGGTCGAACACTGCCCGTGCCCCGCCTAGCATCGGATCGCCCGCCGGTAGCGCAAACACCTCGAGTCCCTGCGCCACCAACCGCCCCTCGACTGCATACGGTGTAGCGGGCGCGTTGGGTGCCTGCCACAGCGGCGCGCGCAGCGCAGGTTCAGCGGCGCGCTCCACCTGGGCCACACGGGTAATTTCGGCTAGACGATCCGGTGAGGGCATCTAATTCCCTAACGCTGCTCCGGCGCAGTCGGCAGCGCGACTACGTTCCGCCTATCGCATTATTCAGCGGTCAGCCACTGCTTGCGGTCGTCGGCGCTGATCATGCGGCTGGTACGGACTGCTTCGGCGAAGGTTTGCTGGCCGACTTGCGGCGCTTGCGCGGCGTGATACATTGCGCCGACGGTGCGTGGCGCCGTGCCCGCTAGGCTCACCCGCAGCGTCTCGGCGGTACAGCCCAACA
This sequence comes from Chloroflexia bacterium, assembly GCA_038228295.1. Taxonomy (GTDB): domain Bacteria; phylum Chloroflexota; class Chloroflexia; order QHBQ01; family JAICKM01; genus JAICKM01. Next base: position 45,850 of record JBBRPH010000012.1, read on the forward strand.
GCCCGGCAAGCTGCTCAACCAAACGTACCGGCACGGTGTCGGGACGCACGATGCAACGGTCAACTTTGTGCAGGATGTCGCTGCTCAGGTGGACGCGGGCCGCCAGGTCACGCAGCGTCAGGCCGGCGCGTGTGGCACGGGCGGCGAGTCCCAGCGTGGCGGGCGCGCCGGCCTGGGCCAGCGTGCGGCGGCCAATCGCGGTTACGGTCATGATGTCGGCGGCGCGCGGCGCAGGTGCGGCGGCTTCCACGCCATACGCCTGGGCCAGATCGATCAGGGCCGGCGCGTGCTGCGGATAGCGGCGCAACCAAGCTTCGGGCCGCTCGCCTGCTTCCAGCGCGGCGAGGAAGGCGATGCGGATCGCGTGGTTGTCGTCGGCTCCAACAGGGCCGGGATTCGTGGGTTGAATGTTCATGCTTGCACCTGTCCGCTTTCTAGCAGGCCACGATTCCACCAGTGGCTCAACGCTTGTTCGGCAGCCCGCAGATAATTGCGGACTGAGCGGTCACTCACGCCGAGAATACTGCTGATCGTTAGCTCGTCTTGATCTTTGCTTTTTTCTTTATAACCCTGCATCTTAAGATAAAACGCCCGCCGCACATTGCCGTCCAACTGAGCCAGCGCCTCGTTCACCAGCACGGTCGATTCGATCTGCTGCGGGTCGGCCAGCGTGGACTCTTCGCTCCACCCGTCGCCGTCGTCGTTGGTGCCCGTGTAGAAGGGGCGCTCGTGCCGGCGGGCCTGGCGCAGCCGCTCGGCCGCATCGGCGCAGGCGAGGCGCACCATGTGGTTGAAATGCACCTCCCAGAACTCGTGCTGCGGCGTGGGGTCAGCCACTTCGCGCCACAATTGGATAAATGTAGCCTGCACAATGTCTTCGCGATCATCGGCCACCACTGCCTGGCTCCAGGCGATACTCGCTACTAATGGGCTGATGCGCTCCAACAGGGCCTCCAGTGCCCGGTCGGCGGCGGCGCGTTGGCCGGCGGCCAGCAACCGGCGGATGCCGTGGACCAACGTTTCGGGCGCGGTAGCCGTTTGCAACGCAGCCACCAGCGCCGGCCCGGCCGCCGGCAAGGCCCGGATCTCGGCTTCCACCGCCGGTCGCCGGCGATAGTCCCTGGTTAAGCCGAGGCCGCCCGACGCGGGCGGGGCGGGTACGGTTTCCATCTGCTCCGGCACGAGATTGGGCCTCCTTCTGCTGTGCGGTGCGCGTTCTACCCCACCTATAGGTGGGGCTGGGGCGAAAGCGGAAACGCCCCACCTGATTCTACCGCAAAGGGCTGGGAAGCGCAAAGGCGGGCCCTATTCTCACTCCTCCGGTGCCGATCCCCGCAGGCCGCCTAAACACCCTCGGAAAGCGGCTTCTACTTCTTTTTTCGCTGCTCCTGTGTGCCCACTTGTTCGCGGGCGGCCCGGCCCGTCCAACTGAGGGTTTCGACCAGCCCATCCAGTAGCTCGGCGATGCCGGTAGTCGCCAGTATCGTCAGCAGCAGGCGCACGGGCACCGGCCAAATCCGCAGCCCATAAACCAAGCCGGCCGTGATCCACGTCCCGGCGCAGGTGGGGCAGGAGATCAGTTCGCCGATTACGGCGCGTGGGCCATTGCCTGCGGCATCCACCGTCTGGCCGGCCCCCGATCCGTCGGCGTGGGTGCGCGTGAACGGCGCACGCAGCGGCGCGCCCACGTCGTCATAGGCCACTAGCCGCCCGCCGCGATAGGCGGCCAACCCTAGTAGCAGCAACTCAAACGGCGTGACCATCGCTTGGTCGGGGTGCCGGCTCTCGCGCACGGCGTTGAGGCCCAGCAGGGTGAGGAAAATCCCAATCAGGGTCAGTTTGGTAGGATATTGTTCGGTCTTGTCTGGTGCTTGATCGGCCATGGTTTGCTCCTTGTACGCTATCTTGGTACGCTATCTTGTCCCCGGTATCGCGGCTGTGTAGCCCCGCCGCTGTTCGCCTATCGGCATATCCGGTGCCAAGCGTTGCGTGGCCTGCCGGGCGTGTCAGATCCGAGGATACCCCGTTTCTTTTTATATGGAAAGTACCCCACCGCTCGCACGCCTGCACCGCCACCTGCTCGGCACGCTATTTGGGTTGCTCTATCATCAATTCGCGTTTGCGTATGATTGGGTGAGCGGCACTTTTTTTGCCGGCCAATGGCGGACCTGGCAGCGGGCAGCGCTGCCCTGGCTCGCCGACGGGGGGCCGCGTGTGCTAGAAGTGGGCTGCGGCACCGGCGACTTACTGGCCGATTTGCGGACGGCGGGTTACCGGGCGGTGGGTCTCGACCTCTCCCCGGCGATGTTGCGCGTGGCGCGCCGTAAGGCGGCGCGAGCGGGCACTCCGCCCGGCGGCCTAGTGCGCGCCCACAGTGCGGCGTTGCCTTTTCCCGCCGCCGCCTTTGATGCCGTGGTCAGCACCTTTCCTAGCGACTATATCTTCGCCCCGGCTACCCTGGTGGAGATCGCTCGCGTGTTACGGACCGGCGGGCGGCTGGTGGTGATACCGGTCGGCGCGCTACTGCCGGTAGACCGTGTGACTGAGCTGCTGGATCGCCTCACCGGCCTACTCTATGGCCGGCCCCCCGCCGCCGGCACGCCCGCTACCCGTCGCGCCGCACTGATCGCCGAGTTCCGTCACAGCTCCGCCTTTGGCCCACTGGAAGCCCGCTTACGTGCCGCCGGCTTCCAGGTGCAGACCCAGGTGGGCGTAGGGCCGCGCTCGCTGGTGTTGGTGGTGGTGGCGGATAGGCCGGGGCGTGAAACGTGACACCGCTAGGTATCAGGTATCAGGAGACGAAAGCCTGATACCTGATACCTAGCGGGTCGGCTAGGATAAGCGCGTGCGCCGTGCCCAGCCGATGAGCGCCGCCAAGCCCAGCGCCAACACGCCGAACGCCCAGTAGCTCGGCGGCAGGTCTGCGGTCTGCGATCTGCGGTCTGACTGTGGGGTAGGCGCCGTGGCAACCGCCGGGGCAGTGTCGGTTGGGATAGGGGCGGGCGGGGCTGTTGCCGGGGCAATGGTGCTGGGGATGTCGGTGGGCAAAGGAGTAGCCGGCACCGTAACAGGCGCAATCGGCGGTGAAATGGTTGCTGCAACCGCCGGCGGGGGGGTATCTGTTGCGGTGGCTGGTAGCGTGGGCCGTGCGCTTGCAATCGGGCCGGCGGCAGGCTGTGCCGTGCGGGTCGGCGGCAGGGTCGGACGGGGCGTGGCGCCGGCGGGCAGAGTCGGGTGCGAGGTAGCGGTGGCGGGGTGGGGGCGCGCGGTTGCCGGGGCGGGGCGGGGCGTCGTCGTGGCCGGCAGGGGCAGCGGCGCGGCGGTGGCTGGGGTGGCAGTAGCACAAAGCGCCACTCCGGCCGGCGGCGGGGGATTGCCGCTCCAACCCCAACCCTCAATGCTGCCGGGGCGCACCACGGTGCTGCTTGCGCCCAGGTTGGAGCCGACCCAGCGCCCGTTGCGCCACTGCGCGTATTGCCAGTAAACACACGGCGACCCCTGGCACTGGCAATAGCACGGTTGGCCCGTGTCCAGGCAGCCCACGCCGTTGACGGCGCAGATTTCGGCCCCCAGGCTGACGACTTCCGTCCGCACCGGCACACCCGCACGTTGCAGCAGGTCGAGTCCGCTGATGCCGCTCGCGGGCACGCTGAAGCAGTACTCCGTCACCTGTCCCGTCCCGTAGGCGATGACGAGGCCGACATTGCCCGCCGCTTGCGCGCCCACCAGAGGCGTAGCAGCAGGCGTGCTGCCACCGATCAGCCACAGCAAGGCAATCACCGCGCCCAGTAGCAGGCGCCGCAGCAGGCACACCAAGCGGGGTAGTGGGCTTAGTATAGGCACGCGGGAGTATAACAGACCGTTCGCGGCGCTGTCAATGGTGTGCTGCGGCCCATCCTAGAGCCGCGGCACAGTCGGTAGGGATGGGACCTACCCGGGTCATGGGCTTGACGAAAGCCGCTAGAGTTGGTAAGCTGCGGCAGGGCGCAGGCAGAAATAGCCGGTTCACCCATTAGCGAGCTACGCGCGGGAATGGGCGTGCCTGAGATGCTTTACGTGCGTGGGTTCCCTAACCGGACCTGGAGGAGTCTCAATGACCGACCAACCAACCGCCGCCCATCCGCGCATCATCACCTGTGATCCCGTCGCGGGCTATACGCCGCAGGTCGGGCGCTATGTGGCGCAACTGGCCGAAGTGCGTCGCGATCTGCATGATCAGTTGGCCGGCCTGACGCAGGCGCAATTGGATTGGCACCCTGACGCGCAGACGGAATCGATCGGCACGCTCCTGCTGCACTTGGATGCCGTCGAATGGTCGTGGATGCACCAGGACATCTCCGGTGCCCCCGACGAAGCTTATCTCGGCAGTTGGGACGAAGCGATGCCAATCCGCGCCGGCGTGCCCCAGATGCGCGGGCGCCCGTTAGAACGTTATGTGGACCAACTGGGAGCCACGCGGGGGGAGACGCTGCGTCTCTTGGCAGGCTTCACGGATGCCGACCTGCCGCGCCTCGTCGGTGAGGCACCACCGCCGCCGGAGCGCGAGGCGCGCAGCGAACTCTACACCATTGATTGGATCATCTGGCACGTCATTGAGCATGAAGCGACCCATGTGGGCCAGGTCGAACTGCTCAAGCGGTTGCAGACCCGCTAAAGCTACCATGCCGAACCCCCCAGCCGGCGCGCCTGCGCTAACCCCTGAATCGCTCGGCCACCTCGCCTATCTGCACCGCGTCCTCACCGGCGGGCCTAACGCAGCAAGCAGCGCGGCTACCGCTGTCCCTGATCTGCAATCGTGGGACGGGTTCTACACCCCGTTGGCCGACGGCATGAACTTCGGACTGCGCTTCCAATTGGCCTTTGCCGGCTATGCGGTAGCCGCGCTGGGGTTGCATACGCCCGCCTACCTGCGGCCCACGGTCGCGGCGTTGGGCGCGGCGATCGAGCGGATGCGTGATGTGCGCGCCTGGGGCTACTGGCGCCCGCCCGTGCCGGGACCGGAAGGCACCTCCGGGGGCGGCCATGTGGCGCTGCTGGTCGGCGGGCATCGGCGCGCAACCGGCCCGCCGCCCCCGCCCGGCGATCCGGTAGTGCAAGATAACGTGCAGTTCAGCGGGCATTTGGGCACCCTGCTGGGTCTCTACGAGCGGGCGGGTGGCGACGGGCGCTATGATGCGGGCTTCGTGCTCGACGATCCGGAGAGCGGCGCGCACTATGAGTATACCCACAGCGCTGTGATTGAACGGCTCGTGGCTCAGATGCGCGGCAATCCGTTCCACGGCGTGGCCTGTGAACCGGCTTGCGCGTATGTGCCGTGTAACAACCACGCCATGACCGCCACCGCCCTGCACGATGCCACGCACGGCACCGCGTATGCCGCCGCCAATGCCGATTGGTTAGCCTGGGTGCGGGGCAGGATGGTGCTGCACGGGCCGGCGGCGCGTGGACTGTTCGGCGCGTGCTACCTGCGCGATCTGCACCTCACCGCGCCGGTGGCGTTCCAGTTCACCGATAGCTGGGGGCTGGCTTTCCTGCTGCCGTTCGACCGTGCGTTGGTGCGGCGGCTCTACCCACGCTTCCGCAAGCGCATGAGCCGCGCCGGTGCGGTGCGCTATGTCGGCTCGGCCCCTATCTGCGCCAAGATGGAGATTTCCGATGTGGCGCTGAACACGGCCTTCGGCCTGATCGTGGCGCGCGGCTTGGGCGACGCGGCCACTGCCGCCGGCATGGCCGCCTACGCGCAGACTACGTTTAACCGCCGCTGGAACGGCCCTGAACTCTACTACGCCGGCGCGCCGCGCACGCTGCACAGCACCGCCCTCTACGCCCTGGCCGACGTGACCGATCCGGCCAGCGATTTGCTCACCCGCCTGTTCCACGCCCCCCGCGACCCGGTACTGGACAGGCAGCCGCTGCTTGACTGCGTGACGACCGGCGACCCCGCCGCGCCGCCGGAGCTACGTCCCCCCGCGCCCCACTGCGCCATCGCCGCCGCCGCCTACGACCCCGCCATGCACACCCTGACCCTGGCGACCCAGCCGCTGGGCGACACGCCGCCCGCCGGCCCGGTCTGGCTCGACTGCGCTCGCGTGCCCGTCGTCGGCGCTCTCACCTGCGACGGTGCACCCTATCCATATTGGACGCATGATCCGGCAACGGGGCGGCTACACATCCAGGCTGCGGGCGATCAGGCGCAGCGATTCGCGGTGCTAATAGGGTGACGGGATCAGGCATTGTGAAAACACCTGCATCGTGCTAAAATAGGGGTGTAGTCGGTCTTTGTTGCTGCCCAAAAGGGGGATTTTCATGACAAGCGAACAAATGCAAGCACGCATCGAGATCAATCCACGCATCATGGTCGGCAAGCCGGTGATCCGAGGCACACGCATCCCACTGGAGTTGCTCGTGCGCTTAGTCGCGCAGGGTATTCCCGATGCTGAGATCCTGGAGCAATACCCGCGCCTGCAACCGGAAGATATTCGTGCGGCGCTGACCTATGCCGCCCTGGTGCTGGCGCACGAAGCCGAACTTCCGCCTGCTCCGCCACAGGTTGATATTAAATATGGGGAAGTGCTACCCCTCACTCCCTCAATCTAAAGGAGTATATGCGTTTTCTAGTGGACGAATGTGTCACCATGGCGGTCGTTCATTACCTTCGCAAGCAGGAGTACGATGTCATTGCTGTAGTAGAACAATTACCGAGTGCTGATGATATAGATTTGCTCGCTTTGGCAGTAGCTGAAGATCGGGTGCTGATCACGAGCGACACAGATTTCGGTGATCTGGTCTTTCGTGCCGGCTATGCTCATCGTGGGATTGTGTTACTCCGACTAAAGGATGATCATGGCGCAAACCAAGTACGAGTTTTAGCCTCCGTCTTAAACCACTATACAGATCAGTTAGTTGGTCATTTCACCGTTATAAGAGATGAAAGCCTCCGCGTTCGTTTAGCCTTCTGATTTCTCCCCCATCGCTATGAATGACGCTGAACTGCGCCCGCTAATCGCCCACCTCGCCGCCCACCCACCGTCCACCGCTATCCGCTGGGAGGCCTGGCAGGTCCGCCCCGTCAGCGGCGGTAGCAACAACTTGCTCTACCGGGCAACCGGCCCAGCGGATGATTACGCGATCAAGTTCACCCGTGCCGATGCGCGCGACCGGGCTGGGCGGGAGTGGGATGCGTTGCGCCTGCTTGTGTCAGCGCGGTGCGATCTTGCGCCGCACGCAGTACTGCTGGTGCGCGATGTGGGACCGTATCCGGTGGTGGTGCAGACGTGGCTGGATGGGCCGGTGCGAGTGGAGCCGCCTGCCGACGACGCGGAGTGGGCGCAGTTAGTCGCTCATTTCGCGGCGATCCATGCCGTGACCCCTGCCGGCGCAGCGCTGCCGCTACGCCCGGCCGTCCTCAATATGCACAGCGCCGCCGTGGGGATCACGCGCATTCGGGAGCAGGTGGCGGCTATACCGGCAGCGGCCCAGCCGCCCGCGCTGTCGGCATTGGTGGACCGCCTGACGGCCACGGCATTCCCCACTTGGCCCGCGCCGGCTCTCACCCTCTGCCGCTGCGATCCGAACACGCGCAACTTGGTGCGCCGTGCGCCGGCCTGGGCTTCGGTGGATTGGGAGAACAGCGGGTGGGGCGACCCAGCGTTTGAACTAGGCGATCTAATGGCGCATCCTACTTACACCACCGTACCGCCCCCCCGCTGGGACTGGCTGCTGGACCGCTACACCCGACTGACCGGCGACCCAACTGTGGCCGAACGGGCACGGATCTACTACGTGCTGACGGTTATCTGGTGGGTGGCCCGTTTCGCCCGCGCCCGTTACGAGCTGCCGCGTAACCTCGATGTGCGCCTCGTCGCCCCGCCGACCGAATGGGCTGCCGAAAACGCGGCGCAGTCGGCCCGCTATCTGGATCGCGCCTGGGCTTTGCTGGGTTAGCCCTGCACCACCTCGTAGATCAGGCACTTCAAATACCGGCTTTCTTCGTAGCCGATCAAGATGGGGTGGTCCACGTTTTGCGTGCGGTCGGCGATCAGGTGGAGGCGGCGGCCCGCATCCAGCGCGGCGGCGGCCACTACATCGCGGAACAGATCGGGGCCGACATGGAACGAGCAGGAGCAGGTGACGAGGATGCCGCCGTCGGGGATCATGCGTAGGGCGCGCAGGTTGATCTCTTTATAACCGCGTAGCGCCCCTTCGACAGCGGCACGGTTTTTGGCGAAGGGTGGCGGGTCCAGCACAATCAGATCGAAGCGGGCGCGCTCGTTGTTTAGCCGTTTCAGTACGTCGAAGGCGTTGCCCGCTTCCCAGATCACGCGCTCTGTGAGGCCGTTGAGCGTGGCGTTTTCGGCGGCCAGCGCCAGCGCCGCGTCCGACGAGTCCACCCCCAGCACGCTCTGCGCGCCGCCCGCCGCCGCGTGGAGCGCGAAGCCACCGACATGGCAAAAGCAATCCAGTACACGCGCGTCGGCGCTGAAGGCGCGCACCGCGTGGTGGTTGGCCTGCTGGTCCAGGTAGTAGCCCGTTTTCTGACCGCCGGCTATATCAATGGCGAAGCGTAGGCCGTTTTCCGCGATCACTAAGTGCGGATCGAACTGGCCCCACAGTGGACCGCTCGTCAGCGGCAAGCCTTCCAGCGTCCGCACCGGCGCATCGTTGCGCGCATAGATGCCGTCCGGTTCCAACACCGCCAGCAGCCCCTCGACCACCTCGCGTTGCAGCCGATCCATGCCCAGCGCCAACGATTGCAGCACCAGAATATCACCGAACTTGTCCACGATCAGGCCGGGCAAGAAATCGGCCTCGCCGAACACGACGCGGCAACAGGTCACATCGGCCAGCAGGCGGCGGCGATAGGCCCAGGCGCGGGCGATACGCCGTTCGATCCAGGCGGCATCAATTGCCTCGTCGCGCCGCGTCAGCACGCGCACCGCGATCTGCGACTGCGGGTTATAGTAGCCACGTGCCAGGAAGCCGCCCCGCGCGTCCGCCACATCCACGATCGCGCCCGGCTCCGGTGCGCCGTCCACCCGCCCGATCTCGTTGCCGTAGACCCACGGATGCCCGCCGAGTAGCCGCTTCTGCCGCCCCGGCGCGAGAGTTACGCGGGGCCGGGAGGTGCCTGTTGTCATAGTTCTGCTCCACTCTGGGGACCGTGAACCGTGGACTGGGGTCCATGGTCTATCCTTAATATTCTGCGCTACGCACCCCGGATTGGGGACCACGGACCCCAATCCGGGGTCCACAGCTCACGCCCGCAAAACCAACAAGTTCCCCGACTCGTAGCGGCGCAGTCCCCGATAGAAGACCACCACCCCGACGGTCAGCACCGCAGCGGCCATGCCCAATTCGAGCAGTAGGCCCGCCGGATCGAAGGCGCGCAACAGCAGCGTCGGTTGATGCGAGATAAACCAGGCCGGTACGGCGGTGAACAGGATGCCTTTCACCAGACCGTGAAACAACGGGCTGGGGTAGGTGGAGAAGGTGATGATGCCGTTGAACAACTGCATCGTCAGCCCCTCGGCGTTGCCCAGCCAGAAGGCGAGCGACCCGACCGCGATCAGGAAGCCTAGCATCACCGCCGCACTGCACAGCGCCAACGCGCCAAACAGCACGATCCGTTCCGGCGTGGGGTGCAGGAAGGTCAGGAACAGCCCCCAGCCGAATAGGTTGTCGCCCAGCGCGGCGAGATCCATGCGGCTGACCAGCAGATGCAGCAAGACATTCTTGGGCAGCGCCAGATAGTAGTCCAGTTCGCCGCCGGCAATGATGCGCGCGATCTGGTTGCTGTTGCCGAACAATCCCACGGCGATGCCGAAGCCTGCTCCTGTGATCGCCCACTGCGTCAGCACGTCGTTGATGCCCCAGCCCTGTAGCACCGGGAAGCGCTGGAAGTAGAGCACCCAGAATAAGATCCACATCGTATCGTTCGCCAGCATACCAAACACCTGGCTGATAAACGATGCCCGGTATTCCAAGCCGATCTGAAAGTTAACCACTAGCGCATCCCGCACAAAGCGCAAGTGCGCCGGCACTCGCCCCGCCGTCGGCGCACGCAGTCGCCCGGCGGACTCTCCCGCTAGCGCTCCCCCCACGCTGGTTTTGTCTGCTGTACTCTCCATACGCCGACCCTTCCTATTACCGCACAAGCAATAATTCAGAACTCAGAACTCCGTTCAACCGCCGTTGAGGTTGACCTGCCGGGTGCCGGCGCGGAAGACGAGGCCGGCGAAGGTCAGCAGAACGGCAATCGTGACGGCCTGCCGGATGCACATCGCGCCGAAGAAAACCGGGTCGAACAGCACCAAGTTGCGGGCCGGGCCGTAGACCATTGCCCCGAAAGGCAGCCATTCGACCACGCCCCGAATCGGCTCCGGGAACAGGTTAAGCGGCAGCAGCGTACCGCCCAACAGCAGCACCAGGCGGTTGTAAATGAAGGTAAAGGCGAACGTGTCCTCTACCCAGAAGGCCAGCAGTCCGACCAGGCACGATCCCAGGAAGTCAAGCGCCCAGGCTCCGGCCAGTAAGGGCAGGGTGGTGAGCAGCGCCGGCGGGCTGATCGGGATCGGTCCCACCAACAACAGGCAGATCACGCTACCGATTGCCAGGTTGAGGACAAAGCGCACCAGCCGTTCACCGGTGTCTTCCGCCGCCAGGTAGCCGAGGTAGCTATAGGGCTTGTTCAGCCGGTAGGCGAGGTCGCCGGACTTCACCTCGCGGTCGATCTTGCCCCAACTGCGCGGCGACGACATGATGATCGCTTCCGCGAAGGCGAAATACCAAACCATATGCGCCACGTCGAAGCCGCCCAGCGTCGGCACGCCCAACACCCCATACGTGGTGTGCCAAAGCTGCACAAACACATAAATCAGCAAGATCAGGAACAGCCCGCGCAGCACCGTCTCGCCCGCGTAGGCGATATTGTTCGCCACGCTCATCCGCAGCACCGCTCCGTACTTGCCCAAGCGCGCGCCCCAACTACCCCTGGCGCGCAATACGTCGATCGTCATGGCTGCCCCTTTCTGCGCTGCGCAATGTGAAGCGTGAAACGTAAGATATAGATCAGTGGGTGTCAGCTATAATGCTGCGCTTCCTGCATGGTACGAACCTGCCTGACTCATATAGCGTTCACGCTTCACGTTTCACGCCGCCGGCTGTGCGTAAATCGCCGCGATAATATCTTCCAGCGGCGGGTCTTCGATGGTGATGTCGGCAACCTGGTATTGGCCGACCAGGCGACCGATCACCGTTTCGATGCCGGTGACGGCGGTATCCACCTGGAGTTTCACGCCGTAGGTGCTGGTTTTGAGGGCCGTGGTGCCCGGCAGGCCCAGGCCGGCCGCAGGCACGGGTTGGTGTAGCTTCAAGTCTACGATCTTGTGCTGCAAATAGCGCCGCTTCAGTTGGCTGACGCTGGTGTTCAGGATCAGCGTGCCGTGGTTGATCACAATCACGCGCTTGCAGAGCTGTTCGATGTCGCCTGCATCGTGCGAGGTGAGAAACACCGTCACGCCTTCCTCACGATTTAGTGCGCGGATCAGGTCGCGGATGCGGCTCTTGCTGACCACATCGAGGCCGATGGTCGGCTCATCCAGAAATAGCACCTGCGGGCGGTGGATCAGCGCAGCCACGATCTCGCAGCGCATCCGCTCGCCCAGGCTCAGGCGGCGGGCCGGGGTGCGGACCAAATCGCCGATCTCGAACAAGGCAATCAGTTCGTCGCGGCGCTCGCGGTAGGCGCGGTCGTCCAGTTCATAGATGCGCGCCAGCAGATTGAAGGTGTCTAGCGGCGGCAGGTGGATCCAGAGTTGCGACTTCTGGCCGAAGACCGAGGCGATGTTGAAGGCCAGCCGCTCGCGGTCGCGCCAGGGCGTGAGGCCCAGCACCTGCGCGCTGCCGCTGCTGGGGTAGAGGATGCCGGTCAGCATCTTGATCGTGGTGGATTTGCCCGCGCCGTTCGGCCCGATGAAGGCCAGCATCTCGCCCCGCTCGCAGGTCAGCGAAATGCCGCGCACCGCCTCCGATACACGGTACTCCGGCTGCACCAACGCTTTGAGACTGCCGCGCAACCCCGGATCTTTGCGCTTGCTGCGGAACGTCTTGCCTAAGTCGGTCACTTCAATGATCGCCATAGCTCGCGCCTCCCCCGCACGTAGCCCATTCTAGCACGGCCCGACTCCGGCGAACAACTGCCTGTGGGCGGATCACCCTCAGTCGTGGGACGGAACTTGGGGCATAGCGAACCTTTTAATGACGACAACATGGAGACACGGAGAACGTAAGAGCTTTGTGTTTTCGTTGTGCCGTACTGTGGTATGGGTGTCGGCACAACAGGCATAACTCTTCATCATCTCTGTCTCTCCATGTCTCCGTGTTGGCGTTCTGGTAAGTTTGGCTGGGCAAACCCCCAGCGACCGGCTATAATATCTCCTGACACCCGTCATATGCTGCATTCCGCACGCCCAGGAGGATTGGCATGGCTGACCCGCAGATCGCGCCGTATGGTAGTTGGAAGTCGCCGCTCACGCCGGAACGGATCGTGGCCGATTTGGTGGCATTAGGATCACCCTGGCTCGAGGGCGATACCGCCTACTGGCTCGAAGGCCGCCCCAGCGAGGAGGGGCGCACGACCCTACTGCGGCGCAGCGCCGGCGGCCCAGTGACGGAGATCACGCCCGCCCCGTTCAACGTCCGCACGCGGGTGCATGAGTACGGTGGGGGCGCCTATCTTGTGGCGGCAGGCGTGGCCTATGCGGTCAACTATACCGATCAGCGGTTGTACCGTTGCACCGGCGCCGGCGCGCCCACGCCGGTCACGCCGGCCGGTCCCTGGCGCTACGCCGATTTCGTGCTCGATCACAGCCGTGCCCGTCTGATCGCTGTGCGCGAAGACCACGGCACGCCCGACGCGGCCGGCCAGGCCGGCGCCACGCTGGTCGCGCTACCGCTAACCGGCGGCGATGCCGGCACGGTGCTGACGCAAGGCTATGACTTCTATAGCAACCCACGCCTCAGCCCCGACGGCACGCACCTCTGCTGGCTGGCCTGGAACCACCCCAACCTGCCGTGGGACGGCACCGACCTCTGGACGGCGAAGATTGGCGCGGACGGGCTGTTAGCCGACCCGCTGCAAGTGGCGGGCGGGCTGGAGGAATCGATCTTCCAGCCCGAATGGGGACCGGACGGCGCGCTCTACTCGGTCTCGGACCGCAGCGGTTGGTGGAACTTGTATCGCCACGACGGAACGGCGACGGTCGCCCTCTGCCCGCTGGAGGCCGAGTTCGGCGAACCGCAGTGGGTATTCCGCTCGACGACCTACGGCTTTAGCGGAGATCGCCTCGTCTGCGCCTACAATCAGGCCGGCACCTGGAGTCTGGCGACCCTGCCCTTGACCGGCGGCGCACTCACCACCCTCCCGCTACCCTACACCGTGATCAACGACCCGATGGTCGCCGCTAACCGCGTGCTGTTCGTTGGCGCCTCGCCCACCACGTTGCCGGAACTGGTGGTGCTGGATCTCGCAACGGGCACGCCGACCGTGCTAACGCAGTCGGGCAGCCTGACCGTGCCGCCGGCCTACCTGTCGCCGCCGCAAACGCTGGCCTTCCCGACCACCGGTGGGCAGACGGCCTATGGCTTCTACTACCCGCCACACAATGCCGATTTTGTTGCGCCGGCCGGCGAACTGCCGCCGTTGCTGGTGCGGGTTCACGGCGGCCCCACCTCGGCCACCACACCCGCGCTCAAGCCGAACCTGCAATACTGGACTAGCCGGGGCTTCGCCGTCCTTGACGTGAACTACGGCGGCAGCACCGGCTATGGCAGCGCCTACCGTCGGCGGCTGAATGGGCAATGGGGCGTGGTAGATGTGGACGACTGCCTGGCCGGGGCGCGCTATCTGGTGGCGCAGGGCTGGGTGGACGGCGCACGGCTGGCAATCAGCGGCGGCAGCGCCGGTGGCTACACCGTCCTGGCGGCTGTCACGTTCCATGACCTATTCGCCGCCGGGGCCAGCCATTTCGGCATCAGCGATCTGATCGGCGACGCGGCGGGCACGCACAAGTTCGAGTCGCGCTACTCCGACCGGCTAGTGGGATCCTTGCCGGAGGCCACTGAGACGTATCGTGCGCGGTCGCCGATCTATTTCGCCGAGCAGGTCGCGTGTCCGGTGATCTTTTTCCAGGGCTTAGACGACCCGATTGTGCTGCCCGCGCAGGCCGAGATTATGGTGGCGGCGTTACGGGCGCGGGGCGTGCCGGTGGCCTATCTGGCCTTCCCCGGTGAGAGCCACGGTTTTCGCCAAGCCGCCACGCAGCGCCGCGTGCTGGAGGCGGAACTCTATTTCTACGGACGCATCTTCGGCTTCGCCTTGGCTGATCCGGTAGAGCCGGTAGAGATCGACAACCTGTAGCGCGCTGGGGTGCTTTGGCACTACTGGATGGCGTGTACTGCCAAGCGGCCCAGTAGTTAGCATCTGGGCTGCGCTTCACCATTGCTCCCATTGCCCGTTGGTCTCCTGTAGCGGCTTACGGCTTCCCGGGCTTGTGACGAGCAGCAGGCGGGGCGGCGGCGCAGACGGTGTATCCCACGCGATCCTTGCCGATGACCTCGCGGCGGAAGCGTTCAGCCAGGGCGGCGGCTTCGGCTTCGTGGCCGGCTGGCACAGGAACCCATAATTGATACCGCCGCGCTAGTAGAGAGCGTTTGGCGAACGCGGTGGCAAATTGCAGCACGGCGGGTTTTGCCGGGCCCATGGTGACGCTGACCAGTTCCCGTGGGTGATAGTCCCTTATCAGTGGGATTTCCATAGCCCCGATCTGGATAACATCTGGACTGCTATGAACCACGCGCGGTCCTTGAGCGCGCGCTGTTTGCAGGGCTTGGCCGAACCTATGCTCCCGCCAGACACGCCATAATCCTAACAGCAACCCTCCACTGAGTAACCAAGCGACAGTCCCAGCACGATTGATAAGCTCTCCTGGTTGGAGGGGTGAGAAACTCCCCACAAGACTAAAATGAGACAGCCTAACCCACTCACCGCTACACAAACTCCTACCTGTTGCGCGGCCAAGCGCCAAGTATGCCGCCGCTTTAGCTGGTCAAAGCGGTGCCATTCCTCTTCAGGTGTACTGCCAAGCGGCCCAGGAGTTAGCATCTGGGGCTGCGCTTCACCATTGCTCCCATGGCCCGTTGGTCTCCTGTAGCCGCTTACGGCTGCTTGGGCGGGTGGCCGGCGGGGGGCGGCGGGGGCTGCGGCGCACGCGGCGTGTCCCAGTAGACGCGATCCTTGCCGATGACCTCGCGGCGGAAGCGCTCGGCCAGGGCGGCAGCCTCGGCTTCATGTCCTGTCGGCACCGGCACCCAGAGCGTATAGCGCCGCGCCGATGGGGTGCGTTTGGCCGTGAGGGTGGTAAATTGCAGCAGGGCGGGCTGCGCCCGGCGCAGGGTGACGCTGACCAGTTCCCGTGGGGGATAGCCACGGATCAGCAAGCTTTTGCCGGCTCCGATCTGGACGATGTTCGGGCTGATGCAGACCGCACGCGGTCCCTGGCGGCGGCCCGTTTGCAGGGTCTGGCCGAAGCTGTACTCCCGCCATGCGAACCACATTCCGAAAAGTAGTATAAACCCAAATAAGCAGGCCAGTGCCCATAGCATGATGGACCATTCGGCTTCATTATAATGCCGAAAAACCCCAAAAACCCCGCCACTGATGCAGATCACTAAGCCCAATGCGACTCCGATGCCCAACTGCTGCCCCGCCAGCCACCAGGTGTGCCGCCACTCCAGTTTATCAAAGTGTCGCCATTCATCGGGTGTGTACTGCCAATTAGCCCAGTAGGTAGCACCTGGACTACGCTTTACTTCTGCTCCCATCGCTTGTCCATCCCTTAGCCGTTTACGGCCCTTTGTTGCGGAAATAGTTCTCCAGGTACGGCACGCGACCGCCCGGTCGCTTCTCAAGTGCTTCCAGCACCGCAACGCCGTGTTTCTCCAGCAGTGTATTGAGCCTAGCTAAATGGGCTTCTGCATTCGGTAAGGTGAGCGCGTGTTCAAGCACCCCATCAAGCAGCACTAACTGCTGCGCCGTGGGGTGGCCTGCCTTTAATTTTTCTACGGCCTCATCGCTGACTAAGCGAAATCGCTGAACCATTTCCACTGGGAAGGGACGTGCGTCTCCCCCTCTGACAACGCTGGCGATTCTTTTAGACGGCTGCTTAATACTCCACGCACCGAAAGCGAGCAATCCTCCTGTGAGGGCCATATTTTGCAGGATTTTGCTTATCGCATCAAATTTCTGATTACGCGCCATATCGGGATCGCTCAGAACTTCTTGGATGCGATCAGCGCCCGCATAGCCAATGAGCAGCCCATCTACAACTCCAGTCTTGTAGCCGGTGTAAACCGCCCAGCGCCCGATTTCAGTTACCATGATCCGTTCGCCTATTGACTTTCCTAACCACTTTTCTAATACATTAAGCGTGCTTTCACCGCCGGTTCCGCCTAGCATACTCGAGATAATTGCCAACACATCAATAGCTACGATCTCTGGGTCTAGCGTTCCACGTTGCCAGTTGTCGATTTCATCTAAGGTGGCCCCAATAACGCCTGCACCTAGCGCACCAGCAAAAAGGAGAGGCACCCAAGCAAGACCAGCGCTTGCTACTGTCAATACAGCAGCCAAACTAGCCGCTCCAAGACCAAGCCCGTTGAAAAAGTCTACACCTGCTGCTAGGTCTGAGTGGCCTTTAGTAGCAATCCGCAGGGCACCTTTCTCCGCGCCGGGCAGATTCGCCGTGGGCTGGATTTTCTTGTTCTTGATGACCTCGGCGGTGCTGGGGATCGAGAGTTCGATCCAGCCTTCGGAGTAGCCGTTATTATGCTCAAATTCGTGTAAGGCACGCTGGGTGGTGTCCCCTTGATAATGCGCCGGCGCAGCGCCCGGTGTTAAGTCCAGTAGCACCACCGGGGACTCATTTTCGGCTACACCCGGCGGTGCCGGCGATTTTTTTAGCGGGACGGGTTGTGGTGCGTTGCTGCCCAACGGGGTTCCCTGCGTGTGGCCGATGAACAGGTTTAGCGGCACCGTCTTGCCGGTTTGTTTGTTCAGGTACACCGCCTGCACCGCGACCTCCAACCCGGCCGGAATTTCCTTGCTCCGGTCTTCCACCCGCGCAACATACTGCTGCCAGTGGTCGAGCCGGTAGGCTTGATCGGCGTTCTGCACAACTTGGCGGTACACTGCTGTGCCGAGTAGCTGCCCCTGGCTATCGAACTGATCACACACAAAGATGAAACTGTTGGGGGCATCCGTGGGGTGCCAGTCCCAGGTGACGGAGGGGCCGCTATGGTTCAGCCGATAGGCGCGCTGCCCCTTAAACGCCTGCCCCTCCGCCGGCAGAGGGAAAGGCGTGCTATCCGCCCCGCCGTTACTGCTCGGCGGGGCTCCTGCATAAACATCATAGGTGCTGTTGTTGGGCGCGGTCGGACTGCGGAACTGCGGCCATTCGGCGGGTAAAACGTGCCAGCGATATAGGGCCGGCTGTTGCCCCTGCGCGGGGTGCGGCGGTGAACGTCGAACTGCCGTAGCCCGTAACATCATGCCAGAGCGACTGTTGGATTACTAACGGATTTTGCCCTTCCGCCTCGATGTAAGTATGGCCGTACTTTTGCGCCGCGTGATCCGTGTTGAGGCCGGCCCCTTGCGCTAGGACGTTAGTGTGATCAGTGATCTGTTGGTGAAAATCGGCGTAGCCGGCCGGCTCCGTTGCGAGGGTCTTTTGCTGGTCGGCATTGGCGGGATTCAGCACATCGGCAGGATCGGACACGTCCTGGTTGTAGTCCACCAACACACTTGCGGTGGGGCTTATCCGCACTTCCGCTGTGATTTTATAGCGGCCGGCGCGGGCGAACTCTATGTCGGGCGAGTAGCCCTGGCTACCGGGATCTCGGGTCTGGCGACCACTGTTATCGGGGGTGGGCACCAGCCAGCGCACGATGCGGGGGTACGCATTCTGCCGCGCCGATATATTAACCAGTATGGAGCCGTCTACCCAATAGCGGAGTTTCGTGCCGACCATCACGCGCTCTACGTCAGATGCGGGAACTAGGTGCAAGTTGTGCTGCTGCACGTAGGGGTCCGTTTGCGGGCCGGCGGGCAAAGTTGGTCCTTGTGGGGAGGCACCGCCGCCGTCGCCGGGAGCGGCCGGCATCCGCTGCACGCTGGGCGCGGGCGGGGCCACCTTGCCCCCCTGGAGGTGCCGCTGCACCGCACGGTTGCCGTGTGTCTGTTGCAGCGCCAAGATCGCGGCGGCGCGGGCCGGACCGTTGCCGCGCCCCTGACTGGTCAGCACGCTATCGGGTGCGCCGGGTGTAGCCCGGCGCACCGTTCCTAGGCCGTCACTGCTGGCGCTGGACTCCGCACTGTCCCGCGCCGGAGTGCGGCGTGGGGACGTGCATTGTGGGTCATCGGTTGCGCGGCTAGGGTGATCGGCCACCGGGGCTGCCTCCTGCTAAAGCTGGGGTCTTGGTCAGCGGTATTGTAGCACTCCTGCCGGGTTTGTGTCAAGTAAATCTGCACACAACGTGCGTTCGGTATGGCTTGCTGCTCAACCTAAGCCGCCGGTGGCGCGGGCGGCACCGGCGGCTTGCGAAGCCCCGTGAGCTATGGTAGACTGGGCAGACAGATAGGCTTAGTGGCACCGGCCGTAGCGCGGTCTCTCGGAGGCTAGATGCGCTACGGCGGTTTTGTGTCGGCGCGCCCGTGCGTGCGGCTGTGTTGGCGGGCAGCGCGGGACGGTTCCATGTCCGACGGACAGGTGAGGATAGACAGGGTATGATGGGCGACTCGATAGCGGCCGACCGCGGTTGGGCGTGGGAGCGGGATGCACGTCGCCGGGTGGTCGTCACCGGGCTGGGCGTGATCAGCCCGCATGGGCAGAATGTGGCCGCGTTCTGGGATGGTGTGAGCCGGGGGCAATCGGCGGTGGGACCGATCACGCTCTGTGATGCGTCACCGTACCCCACACAGATTGCCGCCGAGGTGCGCGATTGGGAGCCGACGCGCTGGATCGAATTGCGCGAGGTGCGCCGCATGAGCCGCGTCAGCCAGTTCGCGGTGGCGGCGGCGCGCCAGGCGCTCGACGATAGCGGCCTGTCTGTCACCGACTCTAACAGCGAAGAGATCGGCGTGGTCATGGGCACCGGTACCAGTGCCTTCCCCGAAATCGAGGCCGGGGCGCGCGTGCTGATCGCCAAAGGCGGGATGCGGATGAACCCGCTGTTTGCGCCAATTGTGTTGGCGAACATGGCAGCGGCCCAGGTCTCGATCCAGCACGGGTTGCGCGGCTACAATAACACGATGATCACTGCTTGCGCGGCCAGTAGCCAAGCCATTGGCGAGGCCGCCGAGGTAATCCGCCGCGGCAGCGCGACGGTGATGCTGGCCGGCGGCAGCGAGGCGGCGATCTCGTCGTTCGGACTGGCCGCGTTCTGCCTGCTGCGCGCCATGAGCCGGCGCAACGACGACCCCGCCGGCGCGTGCCGGCCCTACGATAAGAATCGCGACGGCATGGTGCCGGGCGAAGGGGCGGCCTTGCTGGTGTTGGAACGGCTCGATCATGCGTTGGAACGCAAAGCGACCGTTTATGCCGAACTGGTCGGCTACGGTGTGTCGGCGGATGCTTTTCACGTCGTCGCGCCCGACCCGACGGCACGCGGCGCGGCGAAAGCGATCCGCCGGGCACTCGAATCGGCGGGCCTGCAACCGCGCCAGGTGGATTATATCAACGCGCACGGCACGGCCACCGACCTGAACGATCCGATGGAGACGGCGGCGGTGAAGCAGGTATTTGGCGCCCATGCCTACGGGGTGCCGCTTAGCTCCAACAAGTCGCTGTTCGGCCACCTGCTGGGCGGCTGCGGCTCGCTGGAAAACGTGGCGGCGGTGATGAGCGCCCGCACCGGCATCATGCCGCCGACGATCAACTATGAGACTCCTGACCCGGCTTGCGACCTCGACTACGTGCCGAACACGGCACGCAAAGGCGATTTGCGGATCGTGATGAAAAACAACTTCGGCTTCGGCGGCCACAATGTGTCGCTGATCTGGCGGCGCTGGGATGCGGCGGACGCCGGCGGGCCGGTCGCGGGCCGTTAGCACCGAGATAACGGAAAGGCACAGTTGCGATGAACTTGACGGTCAACAACACTTACCTAGCGCGTAATAAGCGACAGGCACGCCTGATGCAAACGATTGGCCTAGCCCTGGTGCTGATCAGCTTGGGCTTGAGCCTGCTAATGAACACCGCGACCAACTATTGGCTGGTGTTTATCGCCTACCCCACGCTGATCGTCGGCTTCCCGCTGTGGCAGGCCGGGCGCGGGCGCGTGCGACGCGCCGAGGTCGCCGGCAAAATTCCGGCGATCATTCGCGACGAGATCCAACCCGGACCAAAGCAGCAACTCTATAGCTTCGTCGAGATCGGTAAGACACTGCTCGATCAGTTGCTGGTCACATCGGAAGGGCTGTTTGTGATCGAGTTGAAGGGGATGCTGGATGATCCGAAGGGCCGCTTCCCGGTGGCCTGTCGGCAGGTGAACGGTGTGGACCGTTGGACCCAGGCGTTGCCGCCGCTCGAACGGCTGGCGCGGCTGGGTGAATCGGCACTCGGCAACCCCAGTGCCGACCTAACCCGCAACATCGCCGCCCTGAAAGCCTGGCTGGCGGAACGCGGTCTCGGCGAGACGATCCCGGTCTATGGGCTGGTGGTCTTCCGCGAAGCGGCCACGCCGCTGGACATCGAAGCCTGCCGCTATGAAGTGCTGCACTTGAACGAGCTGCGCAGTTTCCTCACGCTGGGTCAGTATTTCGATGAGACGCTGCGCCCGCTGCTGGGCACGGATGACCGCAACCGCATCAATGGGGCGCTGCGCGGCTTGCTGGGCTTGCCTGCCACGGTGCAGGCGGTGAAGCCCGCCGCGCCGGTTCGCAAACTCAGCCCCGAAGCAAAGGCCGAGCAAGAACGAGTGGCCGCGATCCGCGCCGCACGGGCGGCGGCCGCCGAACCAGCCGGCGCAAAACCGGCCGACCGGCGCACACCGACCGATTCTGCCGCCGGTAAGTCGAGCGCCGGCGGCCCGCGCAAGGGCGCGGGATGAGCGCGCCTGCGGTTCCCGGTTGGCCGGTGGTCGGTCATGTGGCGGCGGTGGAGTTGCTGCACCGCGCCCTGGCCCACGGCCACCCGGCACACGCCTACCTGCTGACCGGCCCCGCGCAAATCGGCAAGGCCACCCTCGCCCGCCTGTTCGCCCAAGCCCTCTTCTGCCAGGGCGACCCTCTGGCCGGCCTCGCCGATCCCGCTGCGCTCCCATCCGTAACTCCGCATTCAGAACTCAGAACTCAGAACGCGGCCGTCCCCTGCGGCCGCTGCCGGGCCTGCACCCTGATCGCACGGGGCACCTATCCCGATGTGGACTGGTACAGCCTGGCCCGCCAGGGGGCCGAACCCGAGCAGCAAGGGCGGGTCAACAAAGAACTCGCGATCAGCACCATCCGCAGCGTGCAGAACAGCCTGGCCTTGCGCCCCTATGAAGGCCGCTGGCGTGTCGCGGTGGTCGAAGACGCGGATACCATGAGCCTCGCGGCGGCCAATGCGCTGCTCAAAACGCTGGAAGAGCCGCCACCCTACGCGGTGCTGCTGCTCTTGGCCGCCGACCCCGCCGACCTGCCGCCCACTATCGTTTCGCGCGTGCAATTGATCCCGTTGCGGCCTCTGAACCGGGCGGCGATGGCGGCGGCGTTGCGCGAGCAGGGGGTGCCGGAGGATCAGGCTACGTTGCTGGCGGCGATTGGCGGCGGGCGGCTGGGTTGGGCGTTGGAGACAGCCCAGCACCCGGAGCGCCTAGCCGACCGCGCCGAGTTGCTTGACGTGCTGGCCGCGCTGCCCGTCGCCGACTTGCCCGCCCGCTTCGCCTTTGCCGCCGACCTGGCTGCCCGCTTCGCCGCCGACCGCGCCGGGGTGTTTGACACGCTGACCCAATGGGCTGTTTGGTGGCGCGATCTGTTGGTGGTGCGGGTCGGGGCCGCCGATTTGGTTCACAACACCGATCGCCTGCCCGCCCTTGAAGCCGCTGCCGCCGGCCTCACCCCGCGCCGGATCGGGGCGTTCCTCAGCGCGATCCAAGCGGCGCAACAGCAACTCGGCCAGAACGTCAGCCCCCGCTTGGCGCTGGAGAGTCTGGTCCTAGCGCTACCCTGATGTAAAGTGTTAGGTATTAGGCTTTCGTCTCCTGACACCTGATGCCTGATACCTGATGCCTCCCGGTGTAGAGAACCATGCGCGATCCGTATACGTAATGGGTAAGCGTAATAATTATTACGTTTACCCATTACGCGTTGCGTATCCGGGGTACAACAGGAACGGTGCGGATGGAGCTGGTGAGAATGGAGCTATTGGAACAACTTACAGACCAATTGGCGCAAGCGACGACCGAGTGGCAGGACTACCCCACGGACGATATGCACATGGTTGTGGGCACCGTTAAGGTGTCTGCGGCGCAGTTTGGTCCACCGGAGAGTGCGCAGCGGCAGTTGCTTGTTTATCTGCCGCCCTCCTATACCAGGTCAGATCGGCGCTACCCGGTAATTTATATGCACGACGGGCAAAACCTGTTTGATGCGGCGACGAGTTTTAGTGGCGAGTGGTGCGTAGACGAGACGCTGGAAGCCTTGAGCGTGGAAGGCATTGAGGCGATTGTCGTCGGCATCCCCAACGCCGGACCGCAGCGCAGCGCCGAGTACTCGCCGTTCCCCCATCCCTGGTTGGGCAACGGGCGGGCGGCGGTCTATGTTCGCTTTCTGATCGATACGGTGAAGCCGCTGATCGATCGCTCTTTCCGCACCCAACCGGATCGCGCCCATACCGGCACGGCGGGATCGTCATTGGGTGGTCTGGTCAGCCTCTATGCGTTTTTTGCCGCCTCAGAGGTCTTCGGCTTTGCGGGCGTGTTCAGTCCGGCCCTCTGGTCCACGCAAGGCAAGATGGCGGCCCTGGTGCAGCAAACGCCGTTTGTGGGAGGTCGCCTCTATATGGATGTGGGCGATCAGGAGACCTCCGGTGGATCGGGTCGCCGCTCGACCTATTTGATAGACGAGGCCCAGCGCATGGCCGAGTTGCTACGTACCAAGGGCTATACCGCCGCCGATTTGCAATTCCATGTTGCGCTCGGCGGGCAGCACAACGAGTCGTCCTGGGCGGCTCGCTTGCCCAATGCGCTGCGCTTTTTGTTGGCCCCGCTGCCCGCCGTGTCGAACAAAGCGTAACACGTGAAATGTAAGGAGCAGCCGGAGGATATGGTCCTTATGCGCTCCATGACCGCATCCTGGTCCGTGCGGACTAGGGGATCGCACCTGAGCGTGCGAAATCGGCCGCCGGCCCGTTTTCTTACGGCGGACCCAACAGCGGTGCCGGCGCGAAGCCCGGCCTGCAGGAGCGGCGGCTTTCCGTTTTACGTTTCACAGTTTACGCACAGAGGAGTAGCATGACCACCAGCACGACAAACCCGATCCCCGTCACTTACGGCTGGATCACCCAGCCCGCCCACTTTGATGTTCCCGCCGGGCATGGCCCTAAAGACCCGGCGCTGTGGCACCAGTTGCACGAAACCAACGAACAGATGATGACCAAGCTGCGCCCGGTGTTTGACACCATCTGGTTTGAGGACCATATGGGCTGGGGCGACAAGTCGCACCTGGAATGCTTCACCAACATGGCTTACGAAGCGGCGCGTAATCCAGGGATGCGCTTCGGCACGCTGGTGGCGGGGCAGGCGTTCCGCAATCCCGGCCTGCTGGCGAAGATGGCGCTCAATATGCACTATCTGAGCGGAAACAAGTTTATCCTCGGTATCGGTGCGGGCAACAACGGCGGCGAACACCATGAGTACGGCTTCGACTTCAAGCCCAATGCCGAGCGCGTGCAGCAGTTAGACGAGGCGATCCGTGTCTGCCGCGCGCTCTGGCAGGACAGCCCGGCCCACTTCCACGGCGCGCATTACCACCTGAACGGCGCCTTCTTGTCGCCGTTGCCCGAAAGCCCGATCCCGATCATGGTCGGCGGCGCGGGCGAGAAACGCACCCTGCGCGTCACTGCGGAATTGGCCGACTGGTGGTGCCTGGATGTCGCACCGCTTGACGTGTTCCAGCACAAATCGCGCGTGCTGGACGACCACTGTGCGGCCGTAGGCCGCGACCCGCACAGCATCTTGCGCGCCTATTGCGGCTGGGTGAGCATCGCCGATCGCTCTGAAGATGCCGCACGTTGGCCCAACCTGCACGTCGTGGCGGGCACACCGGACGAAGTGACGCGCGAGTTGCAGGGCTTTATTGACGCGGGCGTGCGCCACTTTATGTTGCGCTTCATGGACTACCCCGCGCCGGGCGGTCTCGATCGATTCATCCGGGATGTGGCCCCGCGCCTCAAGGGCTAACCGCCGAAGCGCTCAACACGGCGACACAGTGTTTTTAGGTGGTACGCGCGTTCACTGCCCGTGCCTAAACCACGCACAAATCAAGGACGAACGGCGCGCTTAACACGGCGACACGGTATTAGGCCACTTACGGAAGAACTTTGCACTCTACGGTGCGAGAGTGTAGGCAACCCAACTGCTCTTCGCTAAAAATCCCCGTGTCGCCGTGTTGAAAAGCCGCACCTGCCTTGCACCGCAGCGACTATCTGTGCTAAGATGG
Source organism: Chloroflexia bacterium (assembly GCA_038228295.1). Lineage (GTDB taxonomy): Bacteria > Chloroflexota > Chloroflexia > QHBQ01 > JAICKM01 > JAICKM01. The sequence continues at coordinate 70,601 of JBBRPH010000012.1, forward strand.
GGCAATTCTGCCTACAAGTGAGAGGTCTGCCCCGTGGAAGCACCGCCCAAACGGTGGAAAAAAAAGCCCCAACTCAAACCCGATCAGATCGCGGAACTGACTGCGGCACTGGCTGATGCGCGTCTCAGCCCGCTGGTGCTGCAACTGCTCGCCGGCCGCGGCATCGTTCACCCCGAAGCGCTGCACGCCGAGCCGCCCGACGACCACACTGCCCTGCCGCCGCACCTGACCGTGGACGGCATGAAAGCTGCCGTCAGCGCGTTCTTGGACCCGACCGGTGCGCCGCTCCCTAGCCCGCTGGGCATCAGCGGCATGGCGGCGGCGGTCGAACGCATCTTGCGCGCCATCGGCAAAGAGACGATTGCCGTCTACGGTGACTATGATGCCGACGGCGTGACCTCGACCACGCTGCTGACGCAGGCGTTGCGGGCCTGGGGCGCGACGGTGGAGATCCATGTGCCGCACCGCAAGCGCGACGGCTACGGGCTGAACATCGCCGCGTTGGATGCGCTGGCGGATAAGGGCGTGACGCTGGTGATCACGGTGGACTGCGGCATCAGCGACCGCGCCGAGGTGGAACACGCTAAGGGGCGTGGCCTAGACTTGATCGTGACCGACCACCATACCCTGCCGCAGAAGAAACCGGACACGATTCTGATTAACCCTAAGACCGGCGGCGAAGACAATCCTTTCTATTGGCTGACCGGCGTGGGCGTGGCCCATCAGGTGGTGCGCGCACTCGTCGAAAAGCTGGGCAAGCCGCCGGGCGTGCGCAACACCGATCTGCTCGAACTAGTCGCCATCGGCACCGTCGCCGACGTGGCGCCGCTCACCGGCGCGAACCGCACATTGGTGGCGCATGGGCTGGCCGCGTTGCGGACCACGCGACGCACCGGCCTGCTCGCGCTCTGCCGCGCCGCTGCGCTGGACCCGGCGCTGATCACCGCTCACCATATCGGCTTCATCCTGGGGCCGCGCCTCAACGCCGCCGGGCGGCTGGACGATGCGAAACTGGCTTACGACCTGCTGCTGACTACGGACCCAGCCCACGCCACAGCGCTGGCCGAGCAACTGGAAGCGGAGAACCGCCGCCGCCAGGGGATCACGCGCGGCATCCAGGAGCAGGCCCGTGCTCGCGTTGCTGAGTTGGAGCAAGACACGCCCGCGATCATCCTGCGCGACGCAGCCTGGGACGTGGGCGTAGTCGGCCTAGCTGCCGGGCGACTGTGCGAAGAGTTTGGCCGCCCGGTGCTGATCCTGAGCGACGACGGCACGGTGAGTCGCGGCAGCGCCCGCTCCACCCGCCACTTCGATCTACACGAACTCCTGACCGAGTGCGAGGATCTGCTCAAAAACTATGGCGGGCACGCTGCGGCTGCCGGTCTAACCCTGCCCAACGAACACTGGGAGGAGTTTTGTGAGCGCTTTATCGGTCTGGTGGACGGCCTGCTCACCGACCCCAGCCAATTGGCGGGCGAACTGAACGCCGAGTATGAGCTGCCGCTAACCCGCATCACGGTTGAGACAATGGCCGAGTTGAGCGTGCTGGAACCGCACGGCCACGGCAACAGCCGCCCACTGTTCGTCGCCCGCAACGTGCGCGTGCAGGAAAGCAGCGCCAACGGCAAAGACGGCCGCACACTCATCCTGACCTTGATCCCGCCCGATAGCGCCGGTCCTACGGTACGCGCCGTCGGCTTTGGTCTGGCCCCCGACTGGATGCCCAAGCTAAAGTCCGGCACGCGGATCGATGTGATGTTCGGCCTGAAACTGGACTCGTGGCAAGGCCGGCAGCGCGTCGAAGTGGAGATCCGGGGGTTGCGGTTAGCGCGGGAGGCGTGAAACGTGAAACGTGATGCGTGAATAGCTAAGGGAGGTTGGCAAAATGCGTCGTTTGGCTTACGGTCTCGTTTTAGGGTTGCTGTTCCTGGTCGTTAGTAGTGCTGAGGGTGGTAGGACTACAAACGCGCAAGCGAACACGAACTGCCAAGCGTTTCCGCAGACAAAGCAGCAAGTCTGCGGTAAATTTCTTGCCTATTGGCAACAGCATGGCGGCCTGGCGCAGCAAGGCTACCCGATCTCACCTGAGTTTATCGAGATCAGCAGCCTGAATGGTAAGCCCTACACTGTGCAGTACTTTGAACGGGCGGTGTTTGAGCTGCATCCTGAAAACCAGCCGCCGTATGATGTGCTGCTTTCGCAGCTTGGTACTTACGAATTGCAGCGGGCCGGCGTGCCGCAGCCGATCTCTGATGCGAGTACCAACTGCCAATTCTTCCCGCAGACGAAGCAACAGCTTTGCGGTAAACTCCTCATCTACTGGCAACAGCACGGTGGTCTAAGCCAGCAAGGCTACCCGATCTCACCCGAGTTCAAAAGCTATAGTGAACTCGATCAGAAAATGTATACTATGCAGTATTTTGAGCGGGCGGTGTTCGAGTTGCACCCTGAAAACAAGGCACCCTACGATCTACTGCTTTCGCAGGTCGGCACCTTCCGTTTTCGGCGCTATTACTCGGCGGATCTGCTCAAAGCACCTAGTAAGGCAAAAACTGGCGCGATTGTCGGAACCCTGAGTTTTCCCAGCGAAGGTCTCCCGCCTTTTCACGTCTACGCTATCGCTACACAGGGTAGCCAGTATTACGCCGTCCGCACGGTAGTGAATCAAGACCACTTTCGCATTGATGGTGTAGCGCCCGGCACCTATCACTTGGTGGCGTACATTGACGGTCCCGGCTTCGTGGACCAGCGCAAATTTGTCTTTGGCTTTACACAAGCCGCGATCTGCACCGCATATCCATGCACAGATCACACGCTACTCAACATCTCGGTTACAGCCGGGCAGATAGTAGGTGGCGCAGCGTTAACCGATTACGTCACAGAACCCGGAGTCTTCCCGCCGCAACCCGGCACTTATTAGCGGGCGAGCTACCGCAAAGGCGGAGGTAGGTAACTTTTGAGTAAAACCCTGACCCTGACCCACGCCCGCCTGCTGGACGGCATCGGGGATGCGCCGCTGGACGACGCGACGGTGTTGCTGGACGGAGATACGATAGCAGCAATCTATCACGCCGGGCAGGCGGTGCCGGCGACGGACGGCCGTGTGCTGGACCTCGGCGGGCGCACCTTGCTGCCGGGGTTGATCAATGCTCATATCCATCTGCTGATGGAGGACCAGAGCGGCGATTCGTTCGCCGGGATGCAGCGCGAGTCGGCGGCGGCGCTGACGATCCAGGGCGCGCTCCGTGGGCGACGGATGCTGGAAGCCGGTATCACCACGGCGCGAGACCTGGGCGGTTATGAATATCATGAAATGGCCCTGCGTGCGGCCTTTGCGCGCGGTGATCTGCCGGGGCCGCGTCTACTCTGTGCGGGCAAGTGTATCACCATGACGGGTGGGCATGGCTGGCCGATTGGCCGCCAGGCCGACGGCCCGGTGGAGGTCCGCAAAGCGGTGCGCGAACAGTTGCGCGCCGGGGCCGATGTGATCAAGCTGATGGCAACCGGTGGCGTGCTGACTCCCGGCGTGGAGCCGGGCGCGACACAATTGGAAGAAGACGAATTGCGCGCCGGTATCGAAGAGGCCCATAAAGCCGGCAAACGCACCGCCGCGCACGCGCAAGGCACCGTCGGCATCAAAAACGCCATCCGCGCCGGCATTGATACCATCGAACACGGCATCTTTTTAGACGACGAAGCCATCGCCATGATGGTCGAGCGCGGTGTGGTGCTGGTGCCGACGCTGGCCGCGCCGCACCAGATCGTGATGGCGGGCGAAGCACGCGGGATTCCCGCCTACGCCGTCGAAAAATCGCGGCGGGTGTCGGCGGCCCACTTCGATTCGTTCGCGCGGGCCGTGGCGGCCGGAGTCCATATTGCGGCCGGTAACGACGGCGGCACGCCTTATAATCCCGCCGCCGATCTGGTCACCGAACTGCAATTGATGAGCGCGCATGGTCTGACCCCGCTGGCGGCCCTGCAAACCGCCGGCCCCGGTTCGGCGCGGGCGCTGGGTCTCGAACATCGCCTCGGCCGTATCGCGCCGGATTACACCGCCGATCTGCTGGTGGTAGACGGCGACCCGCTGGCCGATCTGACGGCGCTGGCCCATCCCTGGCTGGTGATCCAAGCCGGCAGCGTAGTCTACCGCCGACCTGTTGACGCATAAAGGAGTAATGACGGTGGCCTATTTCAAGAACAGCCAGGAGTTGGAAGAGATCCTGGGCGGCTTTATGGAGGCCATGCGCGCCGACCCGGAGTTGGGGCCGCAGGTTCGCAGCGCCGGCGTGCAGACCACCTTCATCCTCAGCGACCCGGACCTGACCGTGACGATTGACGGGGTGAGTCCGCCAACGCAGCCCGGCCCCTTCAATATCTACTACGGACCGCCGCCGCTGGCCGCGCCGATTAGCCTGGCGCTCTCCGCCGACAACGCGCACCGCCTCTGGCAAGGCGCGCTGAACCCGGTGGCTGCGCTGACGCAGGGCGACATCCAAGTGACCGGCCCGCTCATGCAACTGCTGACCCTGCTGCCCGTCGTCCAGCCCGCCTTCGCCCGCTATCGCGCCTACCTGACGGCGATCGGGCGGGCGGATCTATTGGTGTAAAAGGAGCTATCTGATGGCTATTGACCCTGCACCAATGCAATCTTCTGCCGCTGAATTGCAGGTGGCACAACCAACCGAGCCGCCTGCCACTTCGGTGGCCGTGGAGGTGACGCTTTCCTTTGAGGGTTTGCTGAAGGCTCTTGAGCAATTAAGTGACTACGAACTAGATCAATTTATTGAGCGCCTCCGTGCGCTCTACGCCCAGCGTACAGCATCCGTTTCGGCAACAACTGAATTGGCGCGAGAGGCTGCCCATGAAGATTAGCACAATTCTCAATCAGATTGATGATGGAGCCATTGCGCTGCCGGAGTTCCAACGCGGTTATGTCTGGAATCGGGATCAGGTACGCGGTCTCATGGATTCCTTGTATCGGCGGCACCCAGTAGGTGGATTGCTGGTTTGGACCACACGCACAGAAAATCCCGATGTGACTGCTCGTGGTAGTGCAACATTGGCAGCCGGTACAGTCAAACTCCTCCTAGATGGTCAGCAGAGGATTACGACGCTCTATGGTATTATCCGTGGTGCAGCTCCCCAGTTCTTTCAGGGCAATGTTCAGGCTTTCACCGGATTGCATTTTAATCTGGAAGACCAAGTGTTCAAGTTCTATAGTCCTCTGGAAATGAAGGACAATCCTCTCTGGATCAATGTTACTGAGTTGATGCAGAAGGGGTTGGGACGCTTTATTCAGCAACTACCACCCGAAAAATTAGCCGATTATGTGAACCGGCTAACGAGCATCATCACTATTGGTGATATGGACTTTCATATCGAAGAGGTTACAGGTGAAGATAAGACAATTGAAATTGTAGTGGACATCTTCAATAAAGTGAATAGTGGCGGGACTAAACTCTTCAAGGGTGATCTTGCGTTGGCAAAAGTTTGCGCCGAATGGCCTGCTGCCCGCCAACAACTGCGTAGGCGATTAAGCAGTTGGCACCAGGGAGGATTCGATTTCGATCTAGAATGGTTGTTGCGAAATATCACAGCAGTAATCACCGGCCAAGCATTATTCTCCGGCTTAGAGAAAGTAGGTGCTACGACATTCAAAAGCGGATTGGAGCAGGCAGAAGGGGCTACCAATTACCTACTCAATGCTATTGCCGGTCGTTTAGGTCTCGATCATGACCGTGTGCTGGGAGGTCGGTATGCCTTTCCTGTCATGAGTCGCTACATTGCCTTACGAGGTGGTACTCTCAAAGACGCACGAGAACGTGATAAACTCCTCTATTGGTATATCCATGCCTTTTTGTGGGGACGATTCGCGGGTGCAACTGAAACTACCATGAACCAGGACTTGCGCGTGATTGAGGGCAACCCCGACTCACTTGATCGACTGATTGAGCAACTGCGCCGCTGGCGTGGTGAACTACGAATTCGCCCAGAAAACTTTGGTGGATCTACACTTGGCGCACGCTTTTACCCACTATTGTACCTCATGACGCGCGTATGTGGCGCTCGTGATTGGGGTAGCGGATTACCGCTCTCAGCGAACCTGCTGGGGAAGGGTAGTAGCCTGCAAGTTCATCATATATTCCCGAAAGCGTTGCTGTATAAGCATAGCTATGGCCGGGATGAGGTAAATGCTATCGCTAACTTCTGTTTTCTCACGCAACACACAAATTTGGATATTAGCGATACGGCTCCCGAAATCTACTTTGCCCAAGTAGAACAGCACTATCCTGGCGTACTCACCTCACAATGGGTGCCCTTGGATCATACGTTGTGGAAAGTAGAGAACTATCGTGACTTTCTGGCAGCACGGCGAGAACTGCTGGCAGACTCCGCGATGGCATTTCTTGATAGTCTACTCTATGGTCCTGTTCCACCTGCTTCGGTAGATCTTCCTGTTGATGTGCCTGTAGTAGAAGTGCCGGGAGGTATTGGTAGTGCGGAAGAGGAAGGTCCTCTGCGGATGTGCAATGAGTGGGTTACTCAGCAGGCATTGCCCACAGGACAATACCTTTTTGAGATAGCTGATCTAACCACCGGTGCGCCTTTGGCAGTTCTCGATCTTGCGTGGCCGCGTGGCCTCCAAGAAGGCTACAGTCAACCTGTGGCCCTATTGCTGGACAGGGATTCTCAAACGGAAGAAGCCGTCAACCAAGCAGGCTACCGGTTTTTCACCAGTGTACCGGCGTTTCAGCAGTACGTGCAAGATGAAATCCTGGCTACAGTCTGAAAGGGGATCCCTCTGATGCCCAAAATTGAGTTTGGCTGGGTCGCGCCGATGGTCGGGATGCGGGCCAGTGGCGGGGTGCCGTTGGCGATGGCCCAGCAGGAGACGATCCTGCCGGTGGTGGCTGAGTCGTTCGGTTCGCTGTGGGTTTATGACCACTTCTACGGCCTGGAACGGCGTAGCAGTCCCTGGCTCGAAGGGTGGACCGCGTTGACTTGGCTGGCGGCGCGCTTTCCCACGCTGCACGTCGGCACGCTGGTGCTGGGGCTGGGCTTCCGCAACCCGGCGCTGTTGGCGAAGATGGCGGCCACGTTGCAACTCCTGAGCGGCGGGCGGCTGATTCTGGGCATCGGCGCGGGCTGGCGCGAGGAGGAGCATCGCGCCTACGGCTACCCTTTTCCGTCGGCCGGCGTGCGCCGCGCCCAGTTGGAGGAGGCGCTGACGATCATTCAGCGGATGTGGAGTGAGCCGGCTCCGTCGTTCCAGGGGGAGCATTTCAGCATCGCGGAGGCGTATTGCGATCCGCTACCCAGCCCCCCGCCGCCGATCATGATCGGCAGTACCGGCGAGGCGATCTTGCCGCTGATCGCACGTCGCGCTGATTGGTGGGATTGCTGGTACTGGACGGCTGACAGCCTAGACCCGGTAGGCTACGCCGCCCGCGCCGCGAAGCTGGATGCCGCGGCCCAGGCGGCCGGCCGCGATCCGGCCACGATCCGCCGTAGCGTCTCCACGACCGGTGCGCGTTTGCCGCAGTCCGCTGAAGAAGCTGCCGCCTGGGTGGAACGATTGCGTCCGTTCATTACGGCCGGCGCAACGCACTTCATGCTTGATTTCGGCCCGGTGCTCGATGCCGATCCCATCCGGCGCTTTGCCGACGCCGTGATCGCGCCGCTCAACGCCGGGACAGGCGGCTGATGCTGCTACTGCGCCCGCCGACCTCGCCGCAGATCCGCCGTTTCCTGGCCGCGCAGAGCGACCTGCCGTTCTCCTACCCGGCGGTCGGTGCGTCACGCCGCACGCCACCGCCCGGTCAGGTAGTGGACCACAACCGTATCCGCTTGGGCGCGGGGCCGGATTGCTGGGCGCGAGCGGTGGTAGCGCTGCAACACTGGGAGATGTTCCACTTGGGCTGGATTCGACTCTACACGCCCCAGGCGCCCATTCACCCCGGCGTAACGGTTGGCGTAGTCAGCCGGCAGTTCAATTTCTGGACACTGAACGCTTGCCGCATCGTCTACACCGTAGATGAATCTGGCCCGCTCCGCCGCTACGGCTTCGCCTACGGCACGCTGCCCGAACACCTGGAGAGCGGCGAGGAGCGATTCACCATTGAGCAGCACGCCGACGGCGCGGTGTGGTACGATATTCTGGCCTTTTCGCGCCCTCATCATCCGCTGGCAACTGCCGGCTTCCCCATCGTGCGTCTCTACCAACGCCGCTTCGCCCAAGACTCCAAGCGTGCTATGCTGCGGGCGGTCGCCGGCGTGTGATATACTCAGCAAGAATTCGGCTGACCGCACATAGAAATGGAGACCCCGCTTGCCGACAACTGTACACGCCGTAGCCGGCTACGGCGATCAGGACGACGATCTTTCTGTGGCTGGATTACTTCGTGCTTAGACCCGGATTTGATCTACACCGCCGCCACCTGTGGCCGATTGCCGCGCTGGCCCTGATCTGGATCTTCCAGAGCTTTGCTACTATTGAGCCGTTCGATTTCTGGTGGAATACCGCCAGCGGCCGCTGGATGGTCGAGCATGGGCGGTTTCTGGCCGACGATGTGCTGGTCTATAGTCCTGTGCGCCTGCCCTACAGCAATCCGCAGTGGGGCGCGCAATTGCTGTTCTACGGCCTATTCACGGCGGCGCCGGGGCTGTTGCTGCTGGCGCGCGTCGCGATCATGACCGCGACCTATGGGTTGCTCTATGCGGTCTGCTATCGGCGCAGCGGGTCGTGGGGTTGGGCGGCGGTGGCGACCCTGGTCGCCTATATCAGCGGTTTCACCAACTACGGGATGCGCCCCCAACTGTTCGCCTTCCTGCCTTTCGTTGCCTATTTATGGCTGTTGGATCGCAAAGACTCCCACCCGCACGCCCTCTGGTGGCTGACCCCGCTGATGATCCTGTGGGTCAATGTCCACGGCAGCTATTTCTTGGGCTGGGGGTTGCTGGGCTTGTATGGCCTGGGCACCTTGCTGACGCGCGGGGGCGACGCGGCAGGGCGCGACTGGCTGCGGCGGCAGTGGGCGCGGCGCGAGTTGCTGCCGATGGCGCTAGCGGCGCTAGCGGCGTTCGTTAATCCCTATGGCCCCGGCATCATCCGCTACTTTTTCATTGCGACCAACGACGCGACAGCGCGTAACCTGAACATCGAGTGGCAGCCGCCGACCCTCTACAACGGCACCGGCATCTTGTTTTTCGCCAACGTCGGGCTATTCTTCGCCTTGCTGCTCGCTTCACGCCGGGCGGTGGGTTGGATCGAAGGGCTGTTGCTAGGCGCGTTCGGCTTTCTCGCGCTGCTTTCGTTACGCAACTGTCTGTGGTGGAACTGGGTGACGGCGCCTGGTGTGGCCTTGAGCGGCGCGCTACTGATCCAGCGGGTGCGGGCCTTGCTGCCGGTTGCCGTGCCGATTCGCGAGTTGGCTGCGGCTCCGCCTGACGCAGCGCCGACTATTGGCGTGCGCGCGCCGGCGGATATCCCGATCCTCAACTGGGGCATCGCAGCCTTCCTAATCGGCATTGGGCTAGCCGTGGCCCCGATCTGGCGAACCCCGCATCAGGCACTGGCTCCCACGACTCCCACCAGCGTGGCCCGCTGGCTTGCCGGTCGTCCGCCGCACGGCCCGTTGTTCAATTATATGGAGTGGGGCGGCTATCTGGAATGGGTGCTCTTCCCGCGTCAGCAACTGTTTATTGACGGGCGCTTCGAGGCGCGCGAGCCGCAGGTGTGGGATGACTACCTGGCGATTTCCAAAGGGGCGCCCGATTGGCAGGCGCGGCTCGACAAGTACGGCATCCAAACCCTCGTCCTCAACCGTAGCTTCGACAACGCGCTGATCCCGTTGGTCGGCGCCTCGTCGCGCTGGGCGGCGGTCTACCCGGCGCAGCCCGCTGACGACCCTACCGCCGTGGTGTTCTTTGCCCGCTCCAGCCCGTAGCCGCCGGCATGGAGACGCCTAGGATTTAGGTAATTTGTCTGATTGAATTGAGATTGTCGAGCGCGATAAGCACCAACCCTCTCATTCGCCGGGTCTCCGTGGTGCCGTCTGTGGTCGGCTTAGCGGGCGATCTGTTGCAGCGCGCGCATCACCAGGTCTTCGACCGGCACTGAGCCGTCGCCGGGCAGCTTCGCCAGCACCGTGTTAATCTCGCCCGCGCTGTAGCCCAGCGCACCGAGCGCATCGGCCACTTCGGCCAGCGGGCCGGCGGGCGGCGGCGCACCGCCGGGGCCGACCCCCAGCGCCACCATGTCCAGTTTGCCCTTCAGTTCGAGCACCAGCCGTTGGGCCAGCTTGCGGCCCACGCCCGGCACGCGCGTCAGCAGCACCAGGTCGCCTTGCGTGATCGCCGCCTCCAGCGTATCTACGGGCATCGTGCCGATGATCGCCAGCGCGACTTTAGGGCCGACCCCGGTGACGTTGAGCAGCGTCTCGAACAGGTCGAGTTGGCGGCGGGTGGTACAGCCGTAGAGGGTCATGGCATCTTCGCGCACGGCTAGATGCGTGTGCAGACGCACCGTGTCGCCTTCGTCGCCCACTTCGCTGAGGGCCGAGCCGGGCACATAGACGCGATAGAGCACGCCCCCGCAATCCACGATCACGCTATCGGCCTCTTTGCCGGCCACGGTGCCGCGCAGTCCTGCGATCATGGTGTCTCCTTGCGGTCAGGGTTCGTCTGCTCAACATGGGCCAATGCCCACAACCAGGTTTCGCCGCGCTGTGTGATGTGCTCGACCCAGTCTATGGTGAAGCCGGCGGCTTGCAGCAGCGCCAGGTTTGTGTCGCCGTCGTAGTGGCTCCACCACATCGGCGCGCCCCAGCCTTCCCAGTTGGGGTCGCTGCCCTCCCAGTCCGACACCGCCCAGGTGGCGAGGAAACGGCCGCCGGGTTGCAGCCACTGGGCGAGGCGGGCCAGCAGGAGGGGCTGTTCGGTGCGTGGCACATGGATGATAGCGTAGAAAGAGACTGCCGCCGCAAAGCTGCCCGGCGGAAAGTCCAACAGGGTCATATCGGCTTGCCTAAAAGTCGCGCCCGGCACCTGCTGCCGCGCCAGGGCGATCTGCTGCGCCGATAGGTCCACGCCGGTGACGGCAAACCGCTCGGCCAGCCGGCGCGTGACCGGCTCGCCCGCGCCGCAGCCCAGGTCCAGCACCGCCGCGCCCGGTGACAGTCCCGCCGTCAGCCGCTCCAGGGCGGCCGTCGTGGTCGGATCGTCCGCGTCTTTGCTCGCCAGATAGCACTCGGCGATCTGGTCATAGCCCTGTTCGACGATGCGTTTGGGGTCCATCGGGCGGCTCCATGGGTCGAAAGTGCAAAGTGAAATCTCGATCACTTTCGACTTTCAGCTTTCGACTTTCCACTATTACGATGCCGCGCTCAGGCCGTTGCCTTTGCGGAGCGGGCGACGAGTGCGCGGGCGCGGTGGGTCAGTGGGACCGGGCACGCTGCCCGGCACATCTTCGCCGCTGCGGCGTACCGGCTGGGCGGCACCGGGTTCCTCGATGATTTCGGGGAAGTAGCCGGCGGCGCGCAACTCTTTCGCCAGCTTGTGCCACGGGTCGTCGCGCGTCCAGATGGTGGTCGGCGGCAGCTTGATCAGGGCGATGGTCGGCGTAAGGCGGCGAGCGACAAAGCCTTTGAGCCGCCGCGACGACAGCAGTTCGTCCAGCACTTCGGCGTTTTCCACTTCCAGCAGCGTCGCCTTTTCCAGTAGGGTGCGCTTGTAGCTGTGCGCCCAGTCGGTGATGCACTGCACCACGTTCTGCGGCACGGCTTTTTGGCTGTTGCCGGTCAAGAACTCTTGCAACTCGGTCGGGCCGACCCCCGAAGCGCGGGCGCGCAGGACACTTTCTTTGTTGAGCGTATAGACACTCACGCGGTCATGGCGCGTCAGATCGGCGGCCAGCAACAGCGTCCAGAGCGCCCGCGCTTCGGGGGCCAGCACCAGCACCTCAAAGTTCGGCTGCACCAGAAACGGCTTACCGGCGGTTTCTGTGGCGGGCGGGGCGGCGGGATGGCCCACCAAGCGCGCCCCCGCCGGCGTGATGCGGAAAGCAACCGGCTGCCCGGCACGGTCGCGACCCACGTCTACCGCGCCCAGCCAGAGCAGTACGCCGGTGATCATACCGGCCAGCAGCGCGCCCTCGTTGCTCATCCAGCGGGCGTTAAAGTCGCGCAACCCCTTGACCCCCTGCTGGCGCACTAAGTCGTCGCGGTTGACCAGCAGGTAGGGGTCCACCGCATAGACGTGCTGCAAAAAACTCGCCATACTCAGCCATGTATCCAGCGGGCATTCGATCAGTTGGGCGATCAGGTGCTTGCGCGCGGTCGTGGGGTCGGCGGCGCGCCACAGGAAAAACGGCGCGGCGGGGCTTTCTTGCAAATGGCGATCTTCCAGCCAGAGTGCGTAGAGGCGGCGGCTCTGCGCGTTGAACGGTAAATGCACCCAATCGAGCAGGCGCGGTCCGGCGATCTTGCGCCGTGTCTCTTCTTCTTCGCCGAGTAGGCCCAGTGTCTGGGCGAAATGCAGCACCAGGCTGAGATAGGCCTCGCCGCCTGCGCCGTCGGGGGGATTGAGAAAGCTGTCACTGAGGCGTTTGAGCGCCCGCTTGGGCAGTTCGTTGTTGTGGCGGTTGATCACCACCTCGGCCTGGGTGAAGTAGGCTAGCGTACCCAGCAGGTTCCAGGGCAACTCATGCGGCAGGTGGGCCTCGACGGCCGGCGGATCGGCGGCGGCGGTCACCTGGGGAGCGGTGGCCTTCTCGTTGCCCGGTACGCCGCGTAAGGGGCTGGGCACAAACAGCACGCGACGATTGTGCCATAGCGTCTCGAAAGCCAACGCACGCACTTCCAGGGCCGCAAACAGGCGGTGCAGGTCGCTGTGTGTCCAGTCGAACGCTTGCATCACTTCGCCGGCGCCGGCTTGTCCACCGTGCGTGCAGAGGTACTCGAACAGGCGACGGCTGTCGGGGTTGACCTCGCACAGCATCCGTTCGCGCGTCTCAGCCCCCTCCAACATCGCATCCAGCATCTCGATTAGCGCCGGCTTCGCCATATAGCGTAGATCAGGGACGTGCCAGCGGGCCGCGATCCGCTCCAGAATCGGCGCATCGAGCCGGTCTAGCAGCACAGCTAACGGCTCGGCGAACGGCTCGCCGCCGATCATCTCGCCGCAAATCGCCGTTAACACGCGGCTAACCTCGCCGGAGATAGAGGCCACCCGGCGTTTGGTGGCCGGGGTCTGGTTTCGCATTCCCCAAGCGTAGAGGTTATCGCCTGCCGACACCACCCGCGCCCCCCGCACCAGGGCTTCTTCCACATCGAGCAGGCCCAGCGCGGCCAAGCGCGCCAACAGCGTTTCAACCGCCTCGGCCGGTTGGCCGAGCGCGGCGGGCAGGTCGTCTACCAGTGCCAGCGCGTTGCGTTGATCGAGCAGCCAGTGCAGGAAGGCGTGCGCCTCTGCATCCAGCGTCTCCCAGATGGCCCGTGCGTTGGGCTTTTCGGTCATCTCACGATAAATCGCAATCGCCGCATCATTATGGTTGAGATCGCTGGTTGGGATGTGCCAAGCAGTCGCAATCGCAGTGAGTTCATCGTAAGATCGACCCATCAAGCGACCGAGTAAATTCTTCACGCCGGCTCCTGTCTAACCCGCAAAGGAGGCTGAGAGTACGCAACTGTGTGTGCGGGCGGACACACAATAGCTGATCATACTATATGGCTTACGCTTTGTCAAAAACGGGCGGCGCGTATCGTGATCGGTGATTACTCCAGCTAACTGATCTGGTATAATGATGCAAAGCGGGTTAGCGCCTGAGCAAGGAGGAACGGCTATGACTTTTACGGAGACGCGCTACGCGCATATTGTGTTGGATGAGGCCGGGGTGCCGCGTATCGCCGGCACCCGCACGAAAGTGGTGCAAATCATCACCGACTACCGGGCTCACGGCTGGGACGCCGATGAGATCCACGAGCATTACCCGCAATATTCGCTCGGCCAGATCCACTCGGCCTTCGCCTACTACTGGGATCACCGGGCGGAAATTGATGCCGACATGGCGCGGCGGGAGGCGTTGGTCGAGCGGTTACAACGGGAGGCTCCACCGGTTCCGTTTGTGGAGCGACTGCGCGCACAAAGGCGGCTTTAGTGCCCATTGCGCTTTATATGGATCACCACGTCTCCGGGGCCATCACGAAGGCGCTACGCAGCCGTCATGTGGATGTCCTAACGGCGTATGAAGACGACACCACTAGGTTGGCTGACTCTCTATTGCTGGATCGTGCCGGGAGGTTAGGGCGCGTTTTGTTCTCCCAAGATGCTGATTTCTTGGCTGAGACAACCCATCGTTAACGGATGGGAAGGTCGTTCAGTGGGGTGGTTTACGCACGGCAGCAGGTTCCTATAGGAACGTGTATTAGCGATTTGGAGATTATCGCTTTGACTGGAGAGCCGCATGATTTACATAACCGGCTTGTCTACCTGCCGCTATGACGAGCCCCCGGCGACGGATCGCGGGCGTGCGGCACCTGATTGCGGTGGCGAGCGGCAAGGGCGGTGTGGGCAAGACGACGGTCACGGTCAATCTGGCGCTGGCATTGGCAGCCGACGGGGCGCGCGTGGGCCTGTTTGACGGCGACCTGTACGGGCCGAATGTGCCGCTCATGCTGGGCGTGCGGCGCAAGACCCCGCCGCGCGGAATGCTGCCGGTGGCGCACAGCGACGATACGCCGCCTTATATCCCGCCGCTGGAACGCTATGGGCTGAAGATGATGTCGATCGGTCTGTTGGTGCCCGAAAGCGCCGCCCTCGCGCCCGATCCGCGCTTTGCCGGCCTGATCATCAGCCGCACGCTGCTGGACGTGCTGTGGGGCGAGCTTGATTACTTGCTGATCGATCTGCCGCCGGGCACCGGTGAGCCGCAGCAGAGTCTGGTGCAGCGCGTGCAACTCGACGGCGTGGTGATCGTCACCACGCCGCAAGACCTCTCGCTGCTCGACTCCAGCCGGGCATTGGACCTCTACCGTCAGGCCGACGTGCCCATCCTGGGCGTGGTCGAAAACATGAGCTTTTTGCACTGCCCCCATTGCGGCGAGGCGATCCAAGTGTTTCACCGTAGCGGGCGCACCTGGGCTGTCGAAGATGCCGCCTTGCCGCTGCTCGGCCAAATCCCGCTAGACGTGGCGATCAGCCGGGGTATAGACAGCGGCCACCCTCTGGTTAGCGCTGCTCCCGCCGGCCCGGAGGCGACCGTCTTCCGCGCTATCGCCCGGCAGGTAGCGGCCCGGTTGGCGGGGCCGGGCGCGTAATTTCGCCGCCGGCGGAACGCTGCCTACGAAGGCAGGCGGCGACGGCTAGCCACCGCGTCGTTGCACGATCTTGTAGGATAGTGGCTCTACTACTCCCATAGCCGCAGAGCCGAGTGGCCCCGATCCACTTCGTATATTCGTGCTCGTTGCGCGGCTGCCGCGCACGTACCCTTCGCACGCCACATTCAGCCCAAAGACCGACCCGATTGCCCGCCGCAGACCGATGCCGGGGTGGGGCAAATGACGTACCATTAGGGGACTGGTACCGCCGGGCAGCGTTATGCCCCCTCGTCTATACAAAGGATGCCACTCCATGGCCGCGACTCCCCGGCTCTCGTTTCGTGAACAGCGCGCCCTGTTGGGCCGCTATCTGCGCCCGCAGCGGGGCAAGTTCGGCCTGCTGGGGGTGCTGCTGATTGGCAACTTGGCGCTGCAACTGGCGAACCCGCTCATCTTGCGCGCCTTTATTGACGCGGCGTTGGCCGGGCGAGCGCTGGAGACGCTGATCGGCGGGGCGCTGCTGTTTATCGGGGTGGCGCTGGCGACGCAGGCAGTGGCTGTGGCCGAGACCTATGTGGCCGAAGACGTGGGCTGGGGCGCAACCAACCGAATGCGTGCCGACCTAACCGCGCACCTGCTGGGCCTCGATCTCAGCTTTCACAATGGGCGCACGCCCGGCGAATTGATCGAGCGCGTGGACGGCGACGTGACCGCGCTGGCAAACTTCTTTTCGCGCTTCGTGCTGCTGGTGGCCGGCAACGCCGTGCTGCTGGTCGGCGTGCTGGTCTTGCTATGGCGTGAGGAGTGGCACGTTGGGCTGGCGATGACCGTGTTCGCCGTGATCACCAGCGCCGTGCTGGTCCGCAGCCGCAACTTCGGCGTGGTGGCCGCCACCGCCGAGCGCCAGACCACCGCCGACTTGTTCGGCTTCCTCGAAGAGCGCATGGCCGGGCTGGACGACCTGCGGGCCAACGGCGCGGCGGCCTACGTGCTGCGCCGCTACTACGAACGGATGCGCGCTGTCTACAGCGCCGGTATGCGCGCCCGGGTGCGCCAAGCGCTGCTGATCGTGATCAGCGTGGGCCTATTCACCGCCGGCTATCTGACCGCGCTGGGCCTGGGCATCTGGCTGTTCCAGGCCGGGGCGGTCAGCCTGGGCACGGTCTACCTCTTCTTCGCCTACGCCGATATGCTGCGCCGCCCGCTGGACCAGATCACCGAACAATTGCAAGAGCTGCAAAAGGCCGGCGCGGGCATGGTGCGCGTGCAGGAACTCTACGCCATCCACCCGGCGATCACCGACCCGGCCGGCAACGCGGCGGGGCCGCCGGCGCACGGCCCGGCGGCGGTGGCCTTCGCGGATGTGTCGTTCGGCTACGGCGACGCGACGATGGTGCTGCATGACGTGTCGCTGCGGCTCGAACCGGGTACCGTGCTGGGCGTGGTGGGGCGCACCGGCAGCGGCAAGACGACCCTCAGCCGCCTCTTGCTGCGGCTCTACGATCCGGCGGCGGGCACGATTTACCTCGACGGCACCGACATCCGCCGCCTGCCGTTGGCGCAACTGCGTGCCCGCATCGGCGTGGTCACGCAAGACGTGCAATTGTTCCAGGCCAGCGTGCGCGACAATCTGGCCCTGTTCGATCCCGACTTGGACGACACGCGCATTGTCACCATCCTGCACGATCTCGGCCTGGGCGACTGGTTGGCCGCGCTGCCCGCCGGGCTGGACAGCGAGTTGCCGGCGGGCGGCGGCGGCCTCTCAGCGGGGCAGGCGCAACTGCTGGCCTTCGCCCGCGTCTTCTTGCGCGACCCCGGCCTGGTCATCCTGGATGAAGCCTCGTCGCGGCTCGATCCGGCGACGGAGCGGCTGATCGAACGCGCCGTAGACCGCCTGTTACAGGGCCGCACGGCGATCATCATCGCCCACCGCCTGGGCACGGTGGAGCGCGCCGACCGCATCCTGGTCATGGACGGCGGGCGCGTGGTCGAAGACGCGCCGCGCGCCGCCCTGGCCCTCGACCCCGACTCGCGCTTCCATGCGCTGCTGCGTGCCGGCCTCGACTTGACGGAGGTGCCGGCATGACCAAAGGCCAAGCCATCTGGCGCTTGATCCGCTACCGGCCCGGCACCTACGCGGCCAGTTTGCTGCTGTGGGGCGGCTTCTACGCTATGCCGCTGGCGAACGGCCTGCTGCTGCGCGCCTTTTTCGACGCGCTGACCGGCAAGGCGGGGGCCGGCCCCAATAGCTGGACGGTGCTGGCCTTGCTGGCCGGGGCCGAACTGCTGCGCGTCACGTCGCTGTTCATCGGCATCTATGTCTGGGTCGGTCTCTGGTTCACCTACGAGGCGCTGCTGCGACGTAACCTGCTGGCGCGTATTCTGGGCCTGCGCGGGCGCGCCCTGCCCGAATCGCCTGGCGAAGCGATCAGCCGCTTTCGCGATGATGTGGAAGAGGTGATGCTCTACATTGACCGCTGGATTGACTTTAGCGGCCAGGCGCTGTTCGCCGCGCTGGCCCTGGTCATTATGCTGCCGATCAACCCCTGGATCACTCTCAGCGTGTTTGTGCCGATGGTCGTCGTGATCACCACGGTGAACTCGATGAGCGGGCGGCTGAAGCGCTACCGCAAGGCCAGCCGGACGGCGGCGGGCCGCGTCACCGGCTTCCTGGGCGAGATTTTCGGCGCGGTGCAGGCAGTGCAAGTGGCCGGGGCCGCGCCGCACGCCACGCGCTATTTCGCGGGCATCACTGAAGTGCGCCGCCGTGCCGCCCTACGCGACAGCCTGTTCACCCAGGTGCTGGACACCTTCAACCTGAACACGGCCAACCTGGCTATCGGGATAACGCTGCTGCTGGCCGCCGGCGTGATGCGTTCGGGTGCGTTCACGGTGGGCGATTTCGCGCTGTTCGTCAGCTATCTCAGTTCGCTGATGGGCTTCCCGCGCTGGGCCGGGCGCTTGCTGGCGAGCTTTAAGCAGATGAGCGTATCGCTTGATCGGATTCAGGTGCTGGCCGTGACGGAGTCGCCCGCGCCGTTGGTCGCGCACCACCCGGTCTATCTGCACGGCGCATATCCCGTCGTGCCGGTGCCGGAGCGGACCGCCGCCGACCGCTTAGACCAGTTTGACGCGCATGGGTTGACCTACTGCTATCCTGACAGCCGGCATGGGATCGTGGATGTGGACCTGACCATTAGGCGCGGCGAGTTTGTGGTCATCACCGGGCGAGTCGGCGCGGGCAAGACGACGCTGTTGCGCGTGCTGCTCGGCCTGCTGCCGCAAGCGGCGGGCACGATCCGCTGGAACGGCACGCCGGTGGCCGATCCGGCCGGCTTCCTGGTGCCGCCGCGTGCGGCCTACACGCCGCAGGTGCCGCGCCTGTTCAGCGAGAGCCTGCGCGACAACATCCTGCTGGGGCTGCCCGACGATGCGGCGGCGCTGGACGCGGCGTTGCAACTAGCCGTGCTGGATAGCGATGTGGCGGCGATGGAGACCGGCCTAGACACGCTGGTGGGGGCGCGGGGTGTGCGGCTCTCCGGTGGGCAGATACAGCGCGCCGCCGCCGCACGGATGTTTGTGCGCCGCCCCGCCCTGATCGTCTGCGATGATCTATCCAGCGCGCTCGATGTGGATACGGAGCGCCGCCTGTGGGAGCGCCTGTTCGCTGAAGGCGATGCGACCTGCCTGGTGGTGTCGCACCGCCGGGCCGCGCTGCGCCGCGCCGACCGCATCCTGGTGCTGGCCGAGGGGCGCGTGGTCGCCACGGGCCGCCTCAACGACCTGCTGCTCACCTGCGACGAAATGCGCCGCCTGTGGGCCGCCGAATCCGATCCCGTGCCGGTTTGATCCACGCAGGAGCACGAAGACTGCGGGACCGGCGATCCATGAAGGACGCTAGGGGACGCGAAGGAAGACGGACGGTTTTAGTTTTGTGGGTTTAAAATCCGAAGCAACGCGGGAGATCCATCGAAGCGTCGGTTTTATGGTTGCAAGGCTGTTAGTTCGCTGCCGATTAGGCCCAGCCAAACCGTATTGCCATGCAACTCGAAGCGGGCGCGCTCAAAATACTGCACGCGGGTGGGGCCGGTAGTGTGCTGCTCGATCACGATGTTGCTCAAGGGCGGGCCGAACAGATCGTCGCTGCCGTGATTGCGCCAGTAGTCGAGAAACGGCTGACCGATAGCTTGCTGGGTCGCCGAAAACCAGAGCGTGTTGGAATCGTTGGGATTGCTGCGCGCGGTCGGAGCGAAGTGCTGACCGTGCGCGGCGAGCAGTTCGCGTCCCAGCGCGCCGAGTCCGACCGGCCCGCCCGCGAGCGGGCGTTCCAGCCGCGCGCGCTCAAAGAGTTGCACGATTTTGTCGCCACGCGTGGTCTCCGGGCCAATAGGCAGGCCGAAAATAGGTCGCCCGCCTTGGCTGTTGTAGTAGAGCAAGAACTGCGGTCCCACCACCTGCCCAGTCTCCGGGAAATAGCGCGCCGGGGCCACAGTGCGGCTGTTAAAGTAGCTATATACCGCCTTGGACAACTGGTGCATCAGGTTGGTGCTGGTATCATAATCCGGCAGGTTCCAACTCAGCACGGTGATCACATAAGGTCCGCTCGCGCCGTAGACGATACCTGCGTCATGTTGCAACGGCGGATTATCTAAGGTGCCGGTCTTATGGGCCATCGGCACCTCAGTAGGTAGGCCCATCGGCAATTGATCGTTGAGTTCCTGGTCCAGCAACAGGTTGATCATATAGCGGCACGAGGCGCGGTCCAGCACCTGCCCAGTGGCGATCAGTTCCAGTAGGCGGTTATATTCGCCGGCATTGGTTAGATTATCTTCGCCGACCCCAAAGTGCAGCCCACTGTTCGGCATCCCCAATTGTTGCAGGTCCGCATTCACCGTGCCGGCGCCGACCAAGTTCTCCAAGCTGATCGCGGCGGTGTTATCACTCACCTCAATCATGCGCTCCAGTAACGTAGAAACCGCGACTTGTTGGCCGATGCTCCAGTGGAGTTCGCCAAGGCCGGCATCATAGGAGGCGGCACCGTCGGTGATCGTGACCGCGTCATTCAAGCTGAGGTTGCCCAGCCGCTGCTGGTTCATGACCTCATAAAGGATGAACAATTTGTAGAGGCTGGCGCTGACCGTCGTCGTGTTCGCGTTCACGGCGGCATATTGGCCGGTGTCGAGCTTTTTGACGGCCACTGCCCAATTGCCGGGCGCGTTGTCCGCATAACTGTCGAGGATGTTCTGCAAGCCTGCATCCAGGTAATCGGGGCCGCTGCTGTAGAGCAATGGGGGGTTACCCGTCTGCGCGGTCCAAGCTGCGACCCCGCCTCGGAACAGACCGGGAAACGCTGCCGGGGTGCCGGGTGCAACATGGTGATTTGGCTCCGCCGGGGGTGGGTTGGGAGAGTGGATTAGGATCAGGGCCGGTCCGAGGACTAGCCACAGTAATGCTACCACAATAACGGCAGGGTGACGTGCGTGGTCTTTTCGTTTACAATAGATTTGGTCCATACTCCTCCTGAGAACATCGGTCCCATTATAGAGCAAAGGGCTACGCGGCGCAAGACTTGCTGATAAGAATTGATTAAGAAGTCTGATCCCCTGTTAAACCGAGGGACGGGTTGATCGGCGAAGGGTGCGGAGGGTCGCAGGATCATAAACGCTGTGATCCACGAAACACATAGCAGCAAAGAATTACAGAGATATTGAGGATGATGACGGTCCTGATACAGTTTGCGTTGTCTAATCTTGACAACGGCTTCCCTTCTCTTTTGGGCTGCTTCCGCTCAATAGAAACCTATCGTGCCTCTTCGCGTTCTTCGCAGATCAATCATCGTCCTTTGTGTTCTCTGTGGATCCACACCCACACCATATCTAGGAGCAACTGATGGCTGAAGAAATCCAATTGCGCGTCAACGGCCAAGCGCATAACGTCACTCTCCCGGCCACGCGCACGCTGCTTGATGCCTTGCGTGGTGACCTGGGGCTGACCGGCACCAAAAAGGTATGTGATCAGGGCCAATGCGGCGCGTGTACCGTTTTGCGTGACGGCATGGCCGTGTATTCTTGTTTAACCCTGGCGATTGAGTGTGGCGACAGCGAGATCACTACCATCGAAGGGCTGGCTGCACCGGACGGCACGCTGCACCCGATCCAGCAGGCGTTTCTCGATTGTGACGGGCTGCAATGCGGCTTTTGTACGCCCGGCCAGGTACTGGCGGCCAAAGCCTTGCTTGACCGCCGGCCCCAGCCGACTGCTGCCGACATCACGCGCGGTATGGCCGGCAATCTGTGCCGCTGCGGCGCGTATCCAGGCATCATACGCGCCGTTGAACAGGCGGCCCAACGGGGGGCGGGCACTAGCCCGGCTCACTCGCAGGCCGGCGCGTCGGGAGGAGGCTGAACATGGTCCGTGTCGTCCGCACCAAAGTTGAAATAGAAGGACGCACCCACGAGGAAGTCGTGGTGGTCGAAGGAGAAGAGCCGGCAGCCTGGGCTGCCGGCGAGTTGCACCATGTTGGTCAAGCTACCGTGCGCGTGGACGGCGTGGAGCGCGTCACCGGGTCGGCGCGTTATACCAGCGACATGCAGTTGCCGGGGATGCTGTATGCCGCCGTAGCCCGTTGCCCGCACCCCCACGCGCGCCTCCGCAGCCTGGACACCCGTGCCGCCGAAGCCCTGCCCGGCGTGCGCGCCATCCTGACCCACGAGAACGCCCCGCCTATTCCCTGGCACGGTAAAGCCTCGCGCGTGTTTGATACCGAATTGCGCCACGAGGGCGACGAAATCGCCGCCGTAGCCGCCGACGATCCCGAAACCGCCGAGCGCGCCGCCCGCCTGATCCGCGCCGAGTACGAAGTCTTGCCTTATGTAATTGATGCCGAAGTAGCGATGCGCCCCGACGCGGTGCAGGTCCACCCGGACGGTAATGTGTTGAAGGATGAGGACGGCAACGAAGGCGAGACCTATACGCGCGGCGATGTGGCAAAAGGTTTTGGCGCTGCCGATGTGGTGTTTGAGGGGCGCTTCAGCACGGCGGCGCAAATGCACAACGCACTCGAAACGCACGGCAGTGTGGTCGCCTGGGACGGTCCCACCCTCACCATTTATGACAGTACGCAGGCGATCTTCAACGTCCGCAACCGTCTAGCCCAATCGCTGGGCTTGCCGCTGACGGATGTGCGGGTGATCAAAAACTATGTCGGCGGCGCGTTTGGGGCCAAGTTGGGCGCGTACAAGCAGACGCTGATCGCGGCCCTGCTGGCGCGCAGCACGGGCCGCCCGATCCACCTGATGCTCGACCGCCGCGCCGAAAACCTGGTCGCCGGCCACCGTGCGCCGTCCATCCAACATATCAAAGTCGGCGCGCGCAAAGACGGTACCCTGACCGCGCTCGAAATGCGGATTATCTGCCCTATCGGGGCGTTTGGGATGTGGGCCCCTAGCGTGGGCGGGCCGGCCAAAGAGATGTACACCATCCCCAATATGCACATCCAGACCTTTGGCGTGCGCGTCCACACCGGCAGCCACTCGGCGTTTCGTGCTCCCGGCTATGTGGAAGGTGCGGTAGCGCTCGAAGGAGCGCTGGATGAAATCGCCGCCCAGTTGGGTCTCGACCCGCTGGCTATCCGCCTGAAAAACTACGCTGCTAAAGATCCGGGCAGCGATCAAGCCTTTACTGCCAAGCATTTGGACGAATGCTACCGGCGCGGCGCGGAACGGTTCGGCTGGGCCGGCCTGCGGAAAGACCTGACGGCGGCGCGCAAAGCCTCCGGTGCCGGCAGCGCCGGCACCGCCCTCTTGCGCGGCATCGGTATGGCCTCGCAAAACTGGGGCGGTGGCGGCGGACCGACCGCGCAGGCACTCTGCCGCATCAACAGCGACGGCAGCGTGGATGTGCAGTGCGGCAGCCAGGATCTGGGCACCGGTACACGCACCGTGCTGGCCCAAATCGCTGCCGACGCACTGCACCTGGGCATGGACCGCGTGCGCGTGCTGCTGGGCGATACCGATAAACCCTATGCGCCGCTCAGTGGCGGTTCGATGACTGTGGCCTCGGTGGGTCCTGCGGTTCGTATGGCCGCCGACGAAGCGCGCAAACAGTTGCTCGAAATCGCCTCGGCGTTCATGGACACCGCGCCCGACCGCCTAGAGATCCGCGACGGCCGCATCGTGCGCCAGGGCCAAGCCGACCGCAGCATGAGCATCGCCGATGTGTTGAAGGAGATTGGCGACTACCAAATCATCGGCAAGGGCTTTCGCGGGCCGAACCCCCCGGAGATCATCCGTACCTGGGGCGCGCAGTTCGCCGAAGTGACGGTGGACCCGGTGACGGGTCATGTCCAGGTGGTTCGCATGACCGGGGTCTACGATACTGGGCGGGTGATCAATCCGCTGACCTACACCAGCCAGATTCACGGCGGTATCGTGCAGGGCATGGGCCTAGCTGTAACCGAAGGGCGCACGCTGGACCCGACCAGCGGCAAATCGCTCAACGCCAATCTGGAGGAGTATAAGCTGCCGACCATCGCCGATCTGCCGCAGATTGACGTGACCTGGATCGGTGAACCCGATTTTCAGGCCAACCACCTCGGCGCGAAGGGCATCGGCGAGCCGCCGATCATCCCCACGCCCGCCGCCATAGCCAATGCTGTGGCCGATGCGCTGGGTGTACGCGTTTTTGACTTGCCGATCACGCCGGAGCGCGTCCTGACCGCCCTGGCCGGAGGAATGGCCTAAATGGACCCCTTTGAACACCACAATGCGGCGACCGTGGCCGGGGCAATCGAACTGCTGACCGGCAATGCGACTGGTGCGCAGGCCGCTCGTCCCATCTCCGGCGGCACCGACTTGCTGACGACGATGAAAGCCGGTCTGCGTGCCCCGGTGCGCTTAGTCAACCTCAAAACCGTGCGTGGCCTCGACAGCATCGTGGACTACGCGGGCACCTTGCGCCTTGGCGCGCTGGTCACGCTCGATACGCTGGAACACAACGGTCTGGTGGCCGAACGCTACCGCGCACTAGCGGATGCCGCCGGTTTGGCGGCTTCACCGCAACTGCGGAATATGGGCACGCTCGGCGGCAATCTAGCCCAGGAGTCGCGCTGCGCCTACTATCGCAACGCCGACTTCCCCTGCTGGCTCAAGGGCGGCACCGTCTGCTATGCCCGCGAAGGCGACAACGCGCACCACGCCGTCTTCACCGACGATAGCCCCTGCGTGACAGTCCACCCCAGCGACCCGGCGACAGCGCTGTTGGCGCTGGATGCCACGCTGACGATCCAGGGAGCCGCCGGCGAACGGCGCGTGCCGATTGGCGACTTCTTCACCCTGCCACGCGCCGACCATCGCCAATTGACGATCTTGGGGCCGGCCGACCTGATCACCGGCATCGAACTGCCGCCGCTACCCGCCGCGCGCAGCGCCAGCCGTTACCTGAAAGCCATGGATCGCGCCACTTGGTCGTTTGCATTGGCCGGGGTCGCCGTCGCGCTCACCTGGACCGCACCGGGCAGCGGGCTGATCGAAAGCGTCCGCATCGCGCTGGGCGGGGTCGCGCCCGTGCCGCGCCGCGCCGCCGCTGCCGAGGACTACCTGGTCGGCAAGCAACTTAACGCGGCGACGGCCGCCGAAGCCGGGCGACTGGCCGTGCAAGGGGCCGCATCGTTGGCCCACAATGCCTACAAGGTGCGCCTGCTGGCCGGCCTCGTGGCGCGGGCGCTGGCCGCGACCGTGCCGACCTAACCCCCGGCCCTACGCAGGAAGGGGGTATGCGGGTCTACAGCTATAATAGCTTCCCGGCCCGGTGGTGGGAGCGCGATATGGTATAATAGACTCCCCCTCGTTCCTCTCGGCGTGGGGGTGGGTTGGGGCACGGTCAGTAAACTCCCCACCTTGTTTAGGGGAGGGTTGGGGCGCAGGCTGCGGGCCGCGCCCGCATGGGGAGACGGTATGCTTAAAAGTGGCTTGGTATTAGGCGGCGGCGCCGCACGGGGGTTGGCCCACATCGGTGTGTTGCAGGTGTTGGAGCGCGAGGGCTACCCGATTGATCTGATCGCGGGCACCAGCATGGGCGGGCTGGTCGCCGGCCTGTACGGCTTGGCGGGCAGTGTCGCGGGGCTGATCGAGATCCAGCAGCGGCCCGCCAAGAACCGGGCGACGGCCTACAGTCGGGGGTTGCGACCCGAAATTCTCGAATCGCGCGGCTTTCGCGCCTGGTTGCGCGAACTGTTCGGCGATCGCACTTTTGCCGACCTCCACTGGCCCATCGGCATGACCGCTGTGGATGTGGATAGCGGCGAGGAAGTGGCCTTCAATCGCGGACCTGTCGCCCCGGCCATCTGGGCTACCACGGCGATTCCTGGGGTGTATGCGCCGGTGCGGGTGCGCGGGCGGGTACTGGTAGACGGTGGTGTCCTGAACCCAGTGCCGGTGGATTTAGCGCAGCGGATGGGCGCGACCGTCACGCTGGCGATTGACGTGCTGCCCGATAGCAACGAACCGGCGCCTCGGATGCCGCCGGGCTACGGCCGCGCCATGGTGAGCAAGTTCGGCGTCGCGCTGGGCTTGGTCAGCAAATCATTTGATATCGTGCTGGCCGCGCAGCGCGACTACCGACTGCGCGACAGCCCACCCGACCTGCTGATCCGCCCAGACTTGCACGGCCTGAGTACGCGCGACTATCATCGCGCCGACGAGTTTATCATCAGGGGAGCCGCTGCCGCCGAGGCGCAACTTCTGCAAATTCGCGCGCTGCGCGACCGCATCCAGGCCGGCCAAGAGCCGCGCCGCAACGGCAGCCGCAGCGGCCACCCCGCCGCCGCGCTTGCGCCCACTGGGCAAAGGACTGCTTAATGGCTGATTTAGAAGGGGAACGTTTACAGAAAGTGCTGGCTCACGCTGGGGTTGCCTCGCGCCGGGCCGCCGAAGCCCTGATCAGCGCCGGGCGCGTCGCGGTAGACGGCGTGGTAGTGACGGAACAGGGCACGCGCGTGAATGCCGCGCGCCAGACAATCACGGTGGACGGGCAGCCGCTGGGCGCGACTGGGCCGATCCAGGTGGGCGAGCGGGTGACGTATCTGCTGAACAAGCCCGCCGGTGTCCTCAGCACCAGCGACGATCCACAGCGGCGCCAGACCGTGGTCAGCCTGGTGCCGGCCACGCCGCGCGTCTACCCCGTAGGCCGATTGGATGCCGACAGCGAAGGACTGCTCTTGCTGTCGAACGACGGCGATCTGACCTACCGGCTGACCCACCCGCGCTACGGCGTGGACAAAGAGTACGAGGCACTGGTGCGTGGTTATGTGACTCAAGAGACGCTGCGTCGCCTGAGTGAGGGTGTGGTGCTAGACGACTCGCCGCGCCCGACTGCGCCCGCCGTAGTTGAGCAAATCGCCCGCGTGGGCGAGGATACGCTGCTGCGCTTTGTTATCCATGAGGGCCGCAACCGCCAGATCCGGCGCATGATGCAGGCAGTGGGCGGTGGCGTGTTGAGCCTGCGCCGTGTGCGCTTTGGGCCGCTGGCGCTCGGTGGGCTGGCCGCTGGTCACTGGCGGCTACTCACTGCCGCTGAAATCGCCGCACTGGATGCCGCCACCGGGACTGAACCGAGCGCACTCCCGGCCCCGCCGCTAAAGGGTGCGGGGAATAGTGCGCTCGCTCCCTCGGCTCGGCAAGCAGCGAAGGCGGCCTCACGCCCGCCTGCCGGGTCGGGCCGCGGGCCGTCGGGACCGGGCCGTACTCCCCGCCCCTCACGCCCAGCGGTGCCTGCGCAGGCTGCTGCCGAGGGGCGGCCGGCGCGTCCGGCCGCGACCGGGGATGCACCGCCGCGCCCCTCGTACCGGCACCCCCGTGAGGCCGGACCGCCTGCAGATCGCCCGGCGCGGCCCTCGCAGGCCGGGCCGGCGCGTCCAGCGCAAGGGGCGCCGCCGCGCTTCCAGCCCGCGCCGGCCCGGCTGCCCCAAGGGCGGCCAGGGCCGGCCGGCCCGCCGCACGCGGGACCACCCCACGCCGATCGCCCAGTCGGCCCGCCGCGCCCGGCCTATGGCGGCCCGCCGCGCTCCAGTGCGGACCGGCCTGCCGTCCCGCCACCCGCCGGTCCGCGTCCGGAGCGCCCGGCAGGCCCACCGCGCCCGCCGCAGGGTGGGGCCCCGCGCTTCCGGCCCGCCCCCGGCCGAATGCCGCAAGGCGGTCCGCTGCGCTCCGGTGCGGGTCCGGAGCGCCCCGCCGGGCCGCCGCCTTCACCGCGCTCCGGTGCAGGACCGGATCGGCCGCCGCGCCCACCGCACGCCGGGCCGCGCCGCCCGCCGCAGGGCGGTCCCACGCGCTCACCCAGTCGCCCAGCCTACCCCAGCCCGCCGCACCGTTCGTCGCCGCAGGGCGGTCCGGCGCGCCCGCCCCGTTCGGCCCATTCGTCTGACTCGCCCACGAGGAGTACCCCCAACCATGACCGACCTGCGCCCCCCGGCCGCTCCAGCCCCGGCCGGCCCACCGACCGCCCAGCCCGCCGCCCCAGCCGCAAGCCCGGCCCGGATCATCGCGCTTGACGGCCCGGCCGGGTCGGGCAAAAGCACGGTAGGCCGGCTGCTGGCCGAGCGGTTGGGCTACCTGTTCTTCGACACCGGGGCGATGTATCGCGCCGTCACTTGGGCCGCCCAGCAGCAGGGGCTGCCGCTGGACGACGGGGAGCGCTTGGCCCAACTCACCGAGCGGCTACCCATCTTGATCCGCCGGCCCGCCGCCGGTGAGACGGATGGGCGCGACTACAGCGTGCTGATCGACGGCACGGATGTGACCTGGGCGATCCGTGCGCCCGAAGTCGAAGCCGCTGTGTCACAGGTGTCGGCCTGGGCAGGGGTGCGCCATGCGCTGGTTGAGCAGCAGCGCCGCGTTGCTGCCGCCGTGGGTATGTCCAATGGACCGGCGGGCATCGTTATGGCAGGGCGCGATATCGGCACAGTCGTCCTGCCCCAGGCCGACTGCAAACTCTACCTCAACGCCGGCCCGGCTGAGCGCGCGCAGCGCCGCCACGCCGAACTCCAGGCGCGCGGCGAATCCAGCGACTACGCGCAGACTCTGGCCGCCGTCATCCGCCGCGACACCATTGACAGCACGCGCGCCGTCTCGCCGCTACGCCCGGCGGCCGACGCGATCATCCTCGTCACAGACGGCCTGCCCATCGCGCAATCGGTGGCATTGGCCTTGCAGGCGGTGGGCGGCGGGTGGGGTGAACCGGGGGAAGTGAAAAGTAGAAAGTAGAAAGTACGGCCCTGATCTATCCAACTCAGCAAAATCCTTCCGCTCTTCGTTAGCTTTATCAGATACCTATCTATATAGACAGGATAAATCAGGCGTGTTATAATCAAACCCTATGCGGTGCTTGGAGTATGCCGCAACCCCCGTGAATGCTTTGAGAACTTAGCCAAACGGCGCTTTGCAGTCCCGAAAGCAGAGGTGGACACAAAGCGCCCGGAACATGCGGCCCAACGCAGATGGCGCAAAGTGACGCAGTACAACGCCGCCGCAAACCTCAGCTCGACTTTGTTCTTATGCAGGCGAAAGAACTCACAGAATGAAACTAACTCTCCAACCAAGTTGTCTACACTGGGCTCGTCAGCGAGCCGGGCTTAGTATACCTGACCTCGCCCACAAACTGAAGATAAAGGACGCTACGATCATTGCCTGGGAGCAATCCGGTGAATTGACTTGGTCGCTCGTTGAAAAATTGGCTAATGCTACCCATACCCCTCTGGGTTATCTATTCTTGCCCACCCCGCCCACCGAAACGCTATCCATTAGTGATTTTCGAACCATCCAAACACAAGACATCGAGCACCCCAGCCCTGATTTGTTGGACACCGTGAACGAGGCGCTAAGGCGGCAAGATTGGTATCGGGATTATAGCCGTAACAACGGTGGTGAGCCGCTGGGCTTTGTAGGGAGCCTTACGCTCTCGACTACGCTCGCCGTGGCGGTCAAGCGTATCCGCGACGTGATTGCTTGGCGAGTGGATTCCCGAGGCGAGGCGTTGTCCTGGGCCAACGCCCTGCCGCGCTTTATCGCTGCTGTTGAAGAAGCGGGCGTTCTCGTAATGCGAAATAGCATTGTCGGCAGTAATTCACACCGCACGCTGGACATTACAGAGTTCCGCGGATTTGCCCTATCGGATAGCTACGCCCCACTAATATTTATCAATGGTAAAGATGCTAAAGCGGCACAAATGTTTACGCTCGCACATGAATTGGTACATATTTGGTTGGGAGTGTCGGGCGTGTCCAATCTGACTCTCACTTATGCCCCAGATACTGACGTTGAACACTTCTGCAATAGCGTCGCCGCCGAATTGCTTGTTCCATTGGTGGAGTTGAGAACAATATGGGCTAAAACCGCACCCTCCGCCGACAGAATCAGCCAAACTGCTAGATCGTTTGGCGTTAGTTCGCTTGTAATCTTGCGCCGGCTGCGTGATGCTGATTTAATAGACCCTGACAACTTCCGACGGCTCTATAATGATGCAATAGTGCAATTCAGCCAAAAGGCTAGCGACCGCAAAGAGGGCGGCGGAGATTTCTATCGCACACTTGGCGCAAGGCTAGGCAAGCGGTTTGCGTCGGCATTAGTTGAGAGTACCCTTGAAGGCGGCACGCCGTACCGTGAAGCCTTTCAGCTGCTGGGCGTTAACAACGCGGAG
The DNA here is from genome assembly GCA_038228295.1 of Chloroflexia bacterium. Classification (GTDB taxonomy): domain Bacteria; phylum Chloroflexota; class Chloroflexia; order QHBQ01; family JAICKM01; genus JAICKM01. Next base: position 100,606 of record JBBRPH010000012.1, read on the forward strand.
TCGGTACGTAAACTTGCCTCGGTGCTGGGAGACGCTGCCTAATGCCCTACCTCATAGATGCAAACTGCTTCATACAGCCAAAGAACCAATATTACGGTTTTGACTTTTGCCCCGGCTTTTGGGACTGGCTCGAACAACAGAACAAGGCGGGAGTTGTCTTCAGTATAGATAAAATCGCTACAGAGTTAAAGCGAGGAAATGATGAATTAGCTAAATGGGCCAAGCAGAAAAACGCTACATTCTTCCTTCCTTTGGATACTCATACGGTGTCAAGCATGGCTCAGATATCTGCCTGGGTAAATGATTCCAATACAGGTTTTAGCTCGCCGCAGATTGAAGGTTTCCTGAAATGTGCTGACCCATTCCTGATTGCCTATGCTCTAGCGCACACCTACACCGTTGTTACCCTCGAAGTTTCTGCGTCTAATAAGACGGGCAAGAAGAGCAAAATCAAAATACCGGATGTATGTAAGCACTTTAACGTGGGGTGCATTACGATCTTTGATCTCCTCCGACAAGAAGGCGCGCGATTAGTAATTTGATCACACCGCTTGCTTGCGTTATTGAAGTGGTGAGGTCGTTTAACGGTCCCCTAATCCGGCTCTTTGAGGAATAGTGTGGTCAGCCTTGCGTAACGCGAACCACTTGGGTAAGATCGGGTCATGTCACTGGCCCCAGTCCTACCCAAGGAGGTTCCCTATGGAGAGTATACCGCAGCCCGATTTTCTGATCAATGCCG
>JBBRPH010000013.1:0-91490 GCA_038228295.1 Chloroflexia bacterium
AGGCTGACCACGACGCGCTTGTAGGGGAACATCCCGCCGCTGTTGCGGATAGCGGCGCGCACGCGCTCTTTCGCCTCTTGCACCGTGGCATCGGGCAGGCCGACAATAAAGAAACCGGGGATGCCGGCATTGCTGACATCCACTTCGACTTCAACCAGGCTGCCCTCCAGCCCGCGAATAGCACAACTGTGGACTTTCGCCAGGCCCATCGCTGCCTCCTCAAGGACGTAGTGCTGTCAACTCGCTGTTGTGTGCCGTCATGATAGCAGATGGGAGAAACCGACGCAACCAAGCCGGCGCTCGCCGGCGTACAAAATGGCCGGCGATCCGTTATAATACAGCAACTACCCCACATTAGCGTGATTTATTGAGGAGACCCTACCTATGAACGGCATACGATTAGGCCGCCGGAAGCAGCGCAGGATGCTACTGGGGGCAGCGGTGCTGCTGGCGCTGACGGCGCTGCCTGCACGCGCCGCCGGCCCTATGCCCGCGATCACCGGCTACCCCAATGCCATCGCGTCCACCGGCGACTCGATCACGCGGGCGTTCAACACTGGCGGCACGATCTTCACCGATGCGCCCGCTAACTCTTGGACCACCGGCACCAACAGCACAGTCAACAGCCACTATAGTCGCATTCTGGCGGCTAATCCCGCGATCAATGGGCATAGCTATAACGATGCGGTGACGGGTGCAAAAATGACCGATCTGAACGGGCAAGTGACCGCCGCCGTGGGCCAGGGGGTCGGCTATATCACTATCCTGCTGGGGGCAAACGATGCCTGCGCGCCCGACGAAGCGTCCATGACTCCGGTGGCGACTTATCGCGCCCAATTTCAGACGGCCCTAAACACTATCGCTGCCGGCTTGCCCGATGCACGCATCTATGTTCTGAGTGTGCCCAACATCTACAATCTATGGTCAGTGCTGCACGGCAATGCCGGCGCACGCTTTGTCTGGAGTACTTACGGCATCTGCCAGGCCATGCTGGCAAATCCCGACTCGCAAGCGCAAGCCGATGTAGACCGCCGCGCGCGGGTACTGCAACGGGTGGTGGATTACAACCGCCAACTCGCCGAAGTCTGCGCCACCGACATCCACTGTCGCTTCGATAATAACGCTACCTTCAACACCCCCTTTGCCGCGGCGGATATCACAACACGCGACTACTTCCACCCTACAATCAGTGGTCAGACGCTGCTGGCGCAAACCAGCTACGCCGCCGGCTACGACTTTAGCGACACCAGCCCTCCCGGCACGAAAACGCTAATCAGCACTACGCCCACCGGCAAGGCCGTGCGCGTGACCTTGAGCGCCGGCGATGAGGCGGGCGTAGCCGGTATCGAGTACCGGATTGACGGCGGCCCTTACACCATCTATAGCGCACCTGTTACTCTGTGGCGCGGTAGCACGATGATCTACCGTGCCGTGGATGTGAACGGCAATATTGAAGCCCCCCACAGCGTTAGCGGGCCGTAGCACACAGGCCGGGCTAAACGGATACGCCAAGAAGGCGGGGTGGGGTGCAGTGCTGCACCCCACCCCGCGTTATCCCCGCAACGCGCCGGCCTTACTTGCTGAGAGGGTTCGGCACCAGGTCTTCTGTCGGCCGCTGATTCGTGAAGCCGATCACCGGGCAGTTGATAACGAAGCCCGCCGAGCCATATGGTGCGCCGTTGGGGCCGGTGATCAGGCCGGCCACGGCTAGGCGTAGGATCTCGTTCTCATCATTCTGGCGTTTGTTCAGTCCTTTGGCAATGGCCTCCGGGGTCCAGACCCCGACTTGCGCGTCCCACAACGGACTGTAGGCATTAGCGTGGCGAGGATCATCCAGGGTCGGGAAGTCGCCTTGAGTGTTGAGCGCATCGCCGTTGTTACGCAGGGCGCTCATTAGCCCTGCGTTATCCATATAGGCATCTTCGCTGCCGTGGCCGTCGAGGATCACATGGGCTAGTCCCTGCGCCTGCGGATTATTCGCGCCGGTCTGGCCGTTGGCGAAGGGGAAGATCCGCTCACGGGCGGAGCCGAGGAAGTCGTCCCCGCCCACAAACGCCGCGTTGTTGAGCAGCGGCACGTAGGTAGCGCGCTCAATGGCGGCGGCACCGGGATCCGAGGCTTCGGTGCTGAGGTAAAGGATCGGCTGACCGGAGTCGAAGCCGCGCACAAACAGCATATCCACCTTTTCGGCGGCTAGGTCCATATTTAGCACCCGATCTTCGGTGTTGGTATGGTGAACCACATCAAACGGTCCCGGCCCCGTGGCGATGATCGGCGCGTTGTAGACCACCGTTGACCCTTGGATGCGGATATACGGGCTGTAGTGCGCGTCGCCCACGCCGCCCGGTTGGGCCATCGCTGGGGGAAAGCCGGTCGGGCCGGCGGTCAGCACGCGCATAGGCGAAAAGTCGGGCGCACCCACGAAGTTGACCACGGCCTCATCAAACTTATTGCCCGGCGGCACGGACAGGGTCACCTCTTGCACGCATTCCGGGCAGCCGACAGCCATGTTCGCCAGTTTGGGCGCGTAGTTCACGTTGAGATCATGCGCCAGTCCAAAGTCGGAGGCATCAGTGATGATAAACCAGACCGGCGTGCCACGCAGGTTCCCTTTGTGCAAGGGCAACGCGACCAAGTTGCGGTTCAGGTCTACCAGTTTGGCGCTCTGGATCGTCAGTTTACCGGCCGGCAAATAGCGGCTCTGGCTCTGCTGCGCCGGGGTCGCAGCCAGGGGTTGGCCGGATGCGATCAGCACCGGGATCAGAGCTGCGGCGGTTGCACCTACAGCGGCGGCGCGTTTCAGGTACGTTGTGCGGTTCATCAGGATCTCCTCTTCCTACATGAGAAATAAGGCGCTGCGACACTCCGATTGCCGGAAGCGCTCGTGATAAGACACCGGCTGATGCGCCTGCGTTGCCCAAGTCCGATTCTACGGCTCCTTGGGGGTCTCGCAAGTGGCCTCAGCATATATTCTAAACAAATCAGAGGAACAGTTAGTGCTATGTGCAAGCGTACAAATAGGAGTACAAAAAAGAGTACAGCTATTATGCGTTCCAGGCAAGGCGGCACCAGGGGAGCAACGAGAGGCAAGCGATGAGCCAAGTAGGTTCGTTTGGAGCATGGTTGGCGCAGCAACGCAAAACGCGGCAGTTGACTCAAGCGAATCTGGCGGGGCAGTTAGGCTACTCGCTGGAAACGATCAAAAAGATCGAGGAAGGCAAGCGGCGACCGTCGCGCCAGTTAGCCGAGGCTGTGGCTGACTGGATCGGTGTCACGGACGAACAACGTGCGCTATTTGTGCAGTTTTGCCGTGACGCGGCAACAGCATCCAGTCCGCCGGCGGACGCACACTGGTCGGCGGATGCGGATGCCGTACCACTACGCCGAGGGCCGGATACCTGGCCGGCCCCCACCACCGCCTTTATCGGGCGCAACGCCATGATCCGCGAACTGAGCACCCTGCTGCGCCGGCCCAGTGTACGACTGCTAACCCTCACCGGTCCACCCGGCATCGGCAAAACCCGCTTAAGCTTGCAAGTCATACCCGAAGTGCAAGATGCCTTTGCTTACGGGGCCGTTTTTGTCCCGTTGGCTGCGGTCCGCGATCCGGCGCGGGTGGAATCAGCCATCGCACAGGCGCTGGACGTGCGTGCGGCGGTCGGTGGCTCGCTCCTCCAGGTGCTGCGGGGCTATCTGCATGATAAGCAACTGCTCCTGCTGCTGGATAATTTCGAGCACTTGGCCCAGGCTGCATCAGTCGTGAGCGAACTGCTGGCAGCAGCACCGCAGTTGAAAGTATTGGTCACCAGTCGCGCTGTGTTACACCTCTATGGCGAACACGCCTGGGTAGTGCCGCCGCTTACCTTGCCCGACCCTCAGCAGCTACCGCCGGTGGAAGAGCTGCGCGATTACGAAGCCATTCGGCTGTTCACTGAGCGGGCGACGGCGCTGCGGCCCGATTTTCGCCTAACCGCTGAAAACGCGCCGCTGGTGGCCGAAATCTGCGCCCGCTTGGAAGGGTTGCCGTTGGCAACCGAATTAGCTGCTGCCGGGATTCAGGTGCTACCGCCGCAGGGACTGTTAGCCCGCTTGACGCACCGGCTCGACCCCCCAGTAATCGGGCCACAAGATCGGCCGGCTCGCCAGCAAACGCTACGCAACGCTATCGGGTGGAGCTATGATCTGCTTGACGACCAGGAGCGGCGGCTGTTTCGGCGACTAGCTCCGTTTACGGGTGGCTGCACTGTGGAAGCGGCCGAGGCGATCTGCCGGCTGGACGGCGAGACCGATATGACGGTCTGGCCCGCGCTGGTGGGGCTGGTGCATATGAGCCTGCTACGACAGGAAGAGGTCGCCGGTGAGCCGCGCTTCTGGATGTTAGAGACAATCCGTGATTATGCGACCGAGCGGTTGACGGCGGCGGGCGAGGCGGATCGCATCCACGCCGCCCATTTGCGCTACTACACCACCTTGGCCGAGACGGCGGGGTCGCACCTGCGCGGCCCCGCCCAACTGGTCTGGTTGGAACGGCTGGAAGCCGAACACGATAACTGCCGGGCCGCCTTGCACGGAGCGGTGGCGCAGGAAACCGCCGAACCGGCCTTGCAGTTGAGCAGTGCGCTCTGGTGGTTCTGGCGGTTGCACGGCTATTGGGACGAAGGACGGACTTGGTTGGAAGCGGCATTGGCCCGCGCCACCTCGACCGACTGTAGTGCCGCACGAGCCGAGGCGCTGTGCGGCGCTGGTGACCTAGCGCGCCTCCAGGGGGACTACGCGACGGCGGATAGCCGCCTGCGGGGCAGTATCGCTTGCCGGGAACAGGGCGGTGCCGCCTGCGGGCTGATTTATGCCCGCACTTTCCTGGGCGAGGCGTTGCGCTGTCAGGGTGACTTAGCGGCGGCCGGCGAAGAAACTGCGGCGGCAGTCGCAGTGGGGCGGGCCGCCGGCGAGCCGCACAGCCTCGCGTTGGCGCTCAACTGCCTGGGGCTGGTACACAAGGAACGTGGTGACTATGCGGCGGCCTATCGACTGTTCGCAGAAAGCCTGGCACTCTTTGAGCAAAGCGGCGACCGCTGGGGACAAGAGTTGGCGTTGGGTAACCAGGGCGCGATAGCGGTACAGCAAGGCGACTATCCCGCCGCCCGTATACTTTTTGAGGCCGCCCTGGCCTTCGACCGCCGGCTCGGCAACAAATACGGCAGCGCCTGGGCGTTGCGCCAGTTAGGCGAGGTGGCGCAACGCCAGGCCCAGGCGAACCAAGCCGCTGCCTTTCTGCGCGAGAGCCTGGCCCTCAGCCGCGAACTTGGGCACGCCGCGCTGGCGGCAGACTGCCTAAGTGCATTACACGCCTAACGGCGGGTTAGCCGCGTCCTATACAAGTTACAGCGCCGGCGCCTGATTTGCGCCAATCAGCACCCTGATGGGCGACCCTCTGGATTTCTCTTATTCCGCCCCTTCCCTAAGCCCCCTTATCAGCCCGGCGCAACCCGCAAAATGGGTCGAACTCATGGAACTAACCAAAACTCGCCGCATTTTGTCGGCGGTTTTGTCAGTAGTGGGGATGTATAGTACCAGAGTAGTCTCCCATCGCAACCGGTGCGGTGGGGTGGCCTCGTTCGCCGAAGGTTCGGCATACAGGGATCGTTCACAGCCAATGATGCCTGCGATTGGTCCTACGGCAAACTCTTCTATATATCCACTACATGAAGGAGACTCATTAATGTTGGAAAAGATGAATCGGCGTGGCCCAGTCCAGGTAGCAACGACGCTCCTGCTGGCCGTGGTTGCTATAGGTGGCTGGCAGGTGGGCCATCCGGCGGACACCAGTTCGGCCGTGCGCGGTCCGGCTCCGATGGGGAACTCCGCCATTGCCGTTCCGGCCGGTATCCCCGCCCCGGCCGCCCAAACAGTCGGCGGACAGATCACCGCAGGTCAGGATGTACATCACGATCTCTCGCAACCGCTGCGTGATATTGCACCGATTACCACCCATGCTACCACCCCTAAGTTGGCGAACGATCACGCCGAAATGATCCCGCTCACCGGCCACAAAAATGCTAAAGATGCGGCCGAGCAGTCATCTTTCCGACCCGGCGCTGTGGATGGCGCGGCGCTGAATATCCCGGCCACCGGGATCAACTTCGACGGCGTTAATTCCGCCGGTGCCTGCAACGGTTGCGCGCCGCCCGATACCAACGGCGCGGTCGGCACCAGCGACTTCCTTCAGATGGTCAACTCGTCCTTTGCCGTCTACAGCAAGTCCGGCAGCCTGCGCTACGGCCCGGCCAACATCAACACCGTCTGGAGCGGCTTCGGCGGCGTGTGCGACACCACGAACCAGGGCGACCCGGTTGTGGTCTATGACCGCGCGGCTAATCGCTTCGTCATCAGCCAATTCGCCTTCAACTCGACCAGCACCGGTCCGTTTGATGAGTGCATCGCGGTCTCGCAGACCAGCGATCCCACCGGTGCTTGGTACCGCTACGCCTTCGTGATCAGCAACACCGCCTTCGATGATTATCCGAAGCTGGGTGTATGGCCCGACGGCTACTATGCCTCGTTCAATATGTTCTCCGGCGGCTCGACCTATGCCGGCCCGGAGCCGGTGGCCTTTGAGCGCAGCGCCATGCTGACCGGAGCCACCGCCCGCTTCCAGACTCGCTCGCCGCTGGGTAGCTCGGCCAGCCCACTGCTGCCGTCCGACTTTGACGGCACGTTGGCCCCGCCGGCTGGCGCACCAGACTACTTCGTTGACATGAACACGCCAATGGACATCTATAAGTTCCATGTGGATTGGAACACTCCGTCCAACAGCACATTCACGCTCGGCTCGACGGTCAGCCCGGCCGCCTACACCCAATTCTGCTCCACCGGCACCTGCGTGCCGCAGCCGGGCACTTCGCAGCAACTGGATAGCCTGGGCGACCGCCTAATGTTCCGCTTGGCCTATCGCCGCTTCGCCGACGGGCACGAGTCGCTAGTCGTCAACCATGCCGCACAAGCCGGTAGCGGTCAGGGCGGCGTGCGTTGGTATGAAATCCGCAACCCGGCCGGAAGCGCCAGCATCTATCAGCAAGGCACCTACGCACCTGACAGCACCAACCGCTGGATGGGCAGCATCGCCATGGATCAGGCCGGTGACATCGGTCTGGGCTATAGCGTGTCGAGCAGCAGTGTCTATCCCGGCATCCGCTATACCGGCCGCTTGGCCGGTGATGCGCTCGGCACCATGCCACAGGGTGAAGGCACGATCCTGACCGGCTCCGGCTATCAGACGACCTACAGCCGCTGGGGCGATTACTCCGACCTGACGGTGGACCCGAGCGACGACTGCACCTTCTGGTTCACGACTGAGTACAACAACAGCCGCAGCCTGAGCTGGTCCACCCGTATCGCATCGTTCAAGTTCCCGAGCTGCAGCGGCGCTCCGCCGCCCACCGCGACCAATACGCCGCCGCCGGGTCCGACCAACACGCCGACTAAGACTCCGACCCCGCCGCCGGGCCCGACCAACACGCCCACCCCGGTCCCCGGTGGTTGCAGTGAAAAAGTGAGCAACGGCGGCTTCGAGAGCGGCTCCCTCAGCCCCTGGACGCAGTCGAGCGGCAGCTACAGCGTGCTGGACACGTCGGCGCCGCATACCGGCAGCTACAATACCTGGTTCGCCGGCTATAACAACGCCAACGACACCCTGTATCAGAACGTGACCATCCCCAGCACGGCCTCGTCAGCTTCGCTGACCTACTGGTGGAAGCAGACCACGCAAGAAGCCTGCTGCACCGCCTACGACTTTATGTATGTTCAGGTGTACAACACCTCCGGCACGCTGCTGGGGACGCTGCAAACCATCAGCAACGCCAGCACCTCCGGCACCTACACCAAGTCCACCTACAGCCTGCTGGCGTACAAAGGCCAGACCGTGCGCCTGCAATTCCGTGCGACGAACGACAGCAGCCTACCGACCAACTTCTTCGTGGACGATGTGAGCCTGAACGTCTGCCAATAGGCAACCTACGGCTCCCAGCCACATAGTAACTCCGACCGGATGCACAATGATGTGCATCCGGTCCTTTTTGTGCCTTTTCTCCGTCTATTGGCCTATTGACTCTCGGCAGGATTGAGCTATAATATTATCTACCAGTAAGTAAATAATGCTGAGGTGAGGATAAGTAGATGGATGGAGCCGAGCGGCGCGGACCGGGCCGCCCGCCAATGGGTGACGCGGGCGAGCGCACCACACGAGATGAGATCTTGCGCCACGCCGAAAGGCTGTTTCAAGAGCGGGGCTACCGCGACGTGGCAATGGGCGACATTGCAGCGGCGGTGGGCGTGACTAAGCCGAGTCTCTATTACCATTTTCCTCATAAAGAGGCACTCTACACCGCTGTCGTGATCGAGATCATGGCGCGCGTGGGTGGCTGGATGACGGCTATGCTGGAGCAGAATAGTGATGCGGCACAACGGCTGTATTGGCTGGCCTATCAGGGGCTGATCCATGCGCCGCGCAGAGGCAATATGGGAACGCTACTACGCGACGGCGAAATCCATCTGGGTGCCGCCGACAGGTCGCGCATTGAAGCCGCCCATGATCAGCATATGCTGAACCCCTTGCGCGCTGTGATGCGCGCCGGGATTGCTGAGGGCGCCTTGCAGGTGCAAGATCCTGAGTTCCTGGTGCGCATCTGGTTTGGCATACTGGAAGCGTTTATCGGCGGCAGGCTAGAAGACGACACCCCGCTGATGGCGGACCGCCCGGCGCTGGCCCGGCAGATCACCGATTTGTTTTTACACGGCGCAAGTATCCTCAACAGCTAGGAGTGCAGTTCAATAGTGATTCTTGTTTTTAGCAAGTAGTAGGAGGTTCAGGTACACAATGGCAAATCAGACGGAACGGGGCGGCAACGGCACACGCCCCCCGGTTACACGCAAAGCGAAAGCCCCGCAACGGGCGCGCGCCGCCGAGGTCCGGCCTAACACAACACCCCGCCCGGCTACCGACAGACGCGGTGGAAACGATGGGCGCGAGGTACAGCCCCGCACCTCCAACGCCGCAGGCGCCGAGGCGCTCCGGCAGGGCGGGCGAGCGGGGGCGGGTGAACCATCCGGCGGCGCGCCAGGCGGCGCGAGCATGAACCCCTTTGCCGCATCCACCGATGATCCCACCTACAAATGGAAGGTGTTGGCCTCGGTGCTATTCGGCCTGTTCATCGTTATCCTCGACACCACCGTGGTCAACGTGGCGCTGCGCGCGTTGCAGCAAAAATATGCCGTGACCACCAACGAAGCGCAGTGGGTGATCAGCCTCTACACGCTGGCGCTGGGCATCGCCACGCCACTCTCCGGCTTCCTGGGCGAAAAGTTCGGCATCAAGCGCATCTATATCGGCGCGCTCGCCACTTTTCTGATCGGATCGATCTTATGCGGGGTGGCCCTCAACACCAGTGACACACTGATCTATCTGATCGCGGCGCGCGCCATCCAGGGCATCGGCGGCGGTATCGCACTGCCGTTGGGCACCGCGATGCTGTTCGGCGCGTTCCCCCCGAAAGAGCGCGGCGTGGCGCTCGGTATCTTCGGTATTGCGCTGGTCTTCGCCCCGGCCACCGGACCATTGCTCGGCGGCTGGCTGGTAGACCACAACTTGCTCGACTGGATCTTTTTCGTCAACGTGCCGATTGGTCTGATCGGCATCGCCATTGCCTCGTTCTACCTCAAAGATCGCAAGAGCAGCCGCCCGCTGAAGCTGGACCCGCTGGGTATCCTCTTCTCAACGGTCGGCTTCGGCGCGTTGCTCTACGGCGCATCACTGGCTGGGGGCCAAGGCGGTGGCGGCTGGAGTGATCCAACGGTGCTGACGGCATTCCTCATCGGCATAGTCGGCCTGGTGCTGTTCATCATCACCGAATTGCGCGTCAGCGATCCGTTGCTGGACTTGCGTCTGTTCAAGATCCCCAGCTTCGCCATCTCCAACCTTGTCGGCTGGGTAGGCATTATCGCACTGTTCGGGGCGGAGTTTTTGCTACCGCTCTATCTGCAAATCCTGCGCGGCAAGAGCGCGTTTGATACGGGGCTGTTCCTGCTGCCACTAGCGATCACCTCCGGTTTCACCACACCTATAGCCGGGCGCATTGCCGACAAGATCGGGCCGCGCGTGCCGTTGGTGGTGGGCTTTGGCCTACTGGCGTTCAACACCTGGCAGTTGCGCGACATCAAGATTGATACCGACCTCGGTTGGATCCAATTCTTGCTCATCATTCGCGGCATCGGCTTCGGCTTAGTTATCCAGAACTCGCTGGTAGCCGCGCTACGCGATGTACCGGGCCGCTTGACGGCGCGCGCCAGTTCGCTGGTCAACGCCACGCGGCAGACCATCCAATCCATCGGCGTGGCTGTGCTGGCGACGATTCTGACCAGCGCGATCAGCATCAACGTCGGCGACGAAATCCGCAAAAACCTGCCCAAGAACCTACCACCGCAGGCCCAAGCAGCAGTGGATGCCGGCCTGAAACAATTTGCCGGGCAGGCGGGGTCGAGCGCGGTTCCTGATCTGAGCAAAGTGCCGGCGCAGATGCTGCCCATCATCCAAGCCGCCCTCGGCAAATTCCACGACCAGTATATCAGCGGGCTGGAAAATGCCTACACCGTAACCTTTGGCGTGGCAATCCTGGCGGCGCTGTTGTCCATGCTACTACCGGGCTGGCCGGGCAAATATGCCGCTCCCGCCACGGAGCAAGCCGGTGCCCCTGGTGGTGCTCCCGGCGGCACACCCATCGGCGCGCATTGACCGAGTGATCCGCGAAGGACTGCGAAGAAGCGTAGAGAGTAGCAGTCCTTCGCGGATCACTCCCGCAACCTCTTCGTGTCCGTTCATGGATCAAAAGGGCGCTAGCCGGTTTTGCGCCGGCTAATCGCCAGGCCGTCGCGCAGCGGCATGATCACTGTGTCGAGATCGGGATGCGCGCGGACACGATCCAGGTAGGCGCGCATGGTAACGACCCCTAGACTGGTATTAGCCGGGTCGGCCACGCCGCCTTTACGGAGTGCGTTATCGGCTACCAGCAGGCCGCCGGGCCGCAGATGTGCGATGCACAGATCGGTCAACGCGGCCGCCTCGGCCGGGCCGGGCAGTTGGGTCAGGATATCGTTGAAGATGAAGTCGAATCCATCAGTCAAGTCGCGCAGCGTCACCAGAGCATCACCGAGCTGGAGCGTGCAAACGGCGGCCAGCCCTGCCTCGCGCCAAAAGCCCGCCGCCAACTTTGCCCGCACCGGGTCATGCTCCAAGCTGACCACGCGCCCACCCGTCTGCTGGGCAGCCAAGCCCAACCAAGCCGCCGAATAGCCGGTGGCCGTGCCGATGTCGAGCAGGTCGCGCGCACCACTGCTCAAAGCCAGTAGATAGAGAAACTGGCCTTCCAGGGGGCCGATAATCGGTACGTTGCCGGCGGCCGCGTGGGCCTCCATCTGGGCCAGCACCGGCAGGCGCGGCGGCAGCGTATCGTAGAGATAGTGCTCGACAGTGGGATCAGTAATACCGAAAAAAAGCGCCATAGAGGTCTCCTTAAAAAGCAGCCGCCTACCACGGTGGGTAGGCGGCTGGAGATCGTAGGCAAGGCGCTGCGCCTTTGTTTAGACGACTTCGCCCTCATTACCACGGGTGCTACTCCGGGCTTGACCGCCAACGCCCTGGATGCCGCCGAACTGCGGCGCAACGCCGCCGGAGGGCATCGTGCCCGCGCCCCCGAAGCCGCCGCTGCCGCCGACCTGTGCGCCGCCACCTCCGCCCAGGCCGCCGCCGATCAGACCACCGAGAATGCCGGGCAGCGCGCCACCGATCAGGCCCGGTAACGCGCCCCCGATCAGGTCGCCGATACCACCGTTGCTGGGCATATAGCCGCCCGCGTTGGGATTATAACCGGGCTGTTGGCCGCCGTAAGCAGGTTGCTGCCCACCGTAGGCCGGCTGTTGCTGCCCACCGGCGAGGCCGCCGATCAAGCCGCCCAGACCGCCGAGGCCCGGCTGCTGCTGCCCGCCCTGCCCACTGCGCGGCCGGTTCAGGATAGCGTTCACGCCATAGCTCAGGAGCAACGGTCCGGCAATCGAGATGATCGCTTGGATCACGCCTTGCATCGCTTGCGGGTTTTGCTGATACTGCTGGGCATTCTGTTGGACATGGCTTTCCAGCCCGCGCAGTTGCTGGACCTGATTGGGATCGAGATCGTTCTGGTGGTGGTGCAAAATAGTGTCAATAATGCCCTTCACTTGGCTCGGACTTGCGTTCTCTAACATCGTGGCTCCTCCTGGCGACGATCTATGCCGCCCCTATGTGCAGCAGGCCCAGCGCCTGTGTTTGCCGCTCGTGAAGCAGGAAGCGTGCCGACAGCACCTTGCCGTTTGGGGCCGAATAGGATAGAATACACAGGAACCCGACGGGCGGAGCGACCCCAAGGTGAGAAGGAGCAAGTGTGGTAAAGGCGCGTGTGCTGGCGATTGCGAACCAAAAAGGCGGGGTGGGCAAGACCACCACGGCGGCCAACCTGGGGGTCTACTTGGCCGCCGCCGGCCGGCGCGTCCTGCTAATTGATATGGACTCGCAGGCCAACGCGACCAGTAGCCTCGGCTTCGACAAACACAACCTGCCCCGCTCGATCTATAACACGCTGGTGGACGGCAAAGCGTTAGCCGAGGTGACCATCCCCAGCGGACGCGATGGGCTGGACCTCGCCCCCGCCTCGGTGCAACTAGCTGGGGCCGAGGTCGAACTGGTGCCGCTGATGGCCCGCGAACACCGTCTGGCGCGCGCCGTAGACAAAGTGCGCGACCGCTATGACCTGGTGCTGATAGACTGCCCGCCCTCGCTCGGCCTGCTGACGCTAAACGCGCTGGCCGCCGCCGACGACGTGCTGATCCCGTTGCAGTCGGAGTACCTGGCGCTCGAAGGGCTGATGCAGTTGCGCCAGACGATTGATCTGGTAGTGGGCCACGTCAATCCGCATCTCCAGATTTTCGGCATCGTGCTGACGATGTTCGATGGACGCAACAACTTGTCGAGCCAGGTACAAGAGGAAGTACGGGCGCACTTTCCCGGCGAATTGTTCGACACGGTGATCCCACGCAACGTGCGCCTGAGCGAAGCGCCGAGCCACGGCCAGAGCATCCGCGAATATGATCCGACCTCACGCGGCGCGACAGCCTATGAGCAATTGGCCGCCGAAATGCTGCACCGTTTGGCGCTGAGCAGCGTCGAGGGGACCGTTGCCGGCCCAGAACACACCAGCGGTGCGCCCTCCGCGTAAGGGCCAACTTACCACCGAGACCGAGGACGCTATAGATGCCAAGACCGCGCGCGGCGCTAGGCCGTGGACTGAATGCCTTAATTCCCGGCGCTGCCCCCCACCCCGCCGAGCCGGGTGAGGCCAGCGATCCTCCGGTACGCTCAAGCGGGGCGGCATTGGAAGTGCCGGTCGCGCAGATTCAGCCCAACCCGCAGCAACCCCGCCACGAGTTCACAGCGGACGCGCTGAAAGAATTGACCGATTCGATCAAAGAACACGGTGTGATCCAGCCGCTGATCGTCACGCGCAATGAGGGCACAGACGGCTATTACCTGATTGCCGGCGAACGGCGCTGGCGCGCAGCCCAGGCCGCTGGACTGGAAACCGTGCCGGTGATCGTCAAAGAGGCCGACCCCGAAGAGATGCTGGCGCTGGCCCTGGTCGAGAATATCCAGCGCGCCGACCTCAACCCGCTGGAAGAGGCGCAAGCCTATCGGGAGCTAATGGACACTTTTGGCCTGACCCAGGCCGAGGTAGCCCGCCGCGTGGGACGCAGCCGCAGCGCGGTCGCCAACCTAGTCCGCCTGCTCAACCTGCCGCGTGAGATCATCGAAGCCCTGCACGCGGGCACGATCAGCGAAGGCCACGCACGGGCGATCTTCGGCCTAGACGGGCGTGAGGCACAACTGGTGATGCTGGCCCAGGTGATCAACGGCGGCTACAGCGTGCAGCAAACCGAGGAGATGGTACGGCGCAGCAAAGAGGGACCACCCACGGAACTGCCGGCCGAAGCCGCGCCCGCTGACCTCGCGGCCCCGGCCCGCCGCGCCGGTAAACCGCGCCGCGCCTCCGCCGATCTCGAAACCAGCGCCCTGGAAGATAATTTCCGCAGCGCGCTTAAAACCAAAGTCCAACTGTCGCGCAGCCGCGAAGGTGGTCGCTTGGTGATCCACTTCTACTCCGAGGAGATGCTGGAACACCTGTACCGGGCGCTGGTGGGCGAAGAATAGCCGTTCCGCCCACGTCCTAGAAAAGATCCACTGATGCCCGACATTGCCCGCTTGCTCAAACCCGCCGTCCTGACCCGCATTGTCCTCACCTACCTAGCGCTGATGGGGTTGTTTGCTAGCATGACGGGTGCCCAGAACGACGGCTGGGGCAACTGGCTAACAGTCACACTGGGCCTGACCGCCCTGATGCTGGTGGCGACGGGCGGCATCGTGCTGACCCTCAGCGTGGCCGGTGGGGGGGGGATCGCGGGCTGGCGGGCCGGTCGGGCGCGGGCCGCAGGCCGGCCCGCGGAGGCGCTGGCCGGCTACACCGCCGCACTGGCCCGCAATCCCAATCTAGCCGAAGCCCTGGTGGGCCGCGCCGAACTCCAAATCGCCGGCGGTCTGCCTGCCCCCGCCCGCGCCGACCTGGACCGCGCCATCGCCGTCACGCCGCATGTGATCAACTTCCCTGACCCGATCCTGTACCGCGCCTATTTGGAGCGTGGGCGCTTGCGCGAGGCAGCGGGCGACGTGGCAGGCGCGATCCAGGATTGGACTCAGGCTGTGCGGGTTGCACCGGGGGGGCCGGACCCCTACCTGTTGCGCGGGCGGGCGACGCTGGAGAACGGCGACTGGCTGACCGGGCGCAACGACCTGACGCAGGCGGTCAGCCTGCTGGGCAACAGCCTAGCACGAGCCGACGATCCGGCAACGCAGGCCGCGCTGCTCAATATGCGCGGGCTAGCTTTCAATCTGCTGAACGACCCGCAGCGCGCGCTGGCCGACCTGGAAAAATCGCTGCAACTCCAGCCCGCCGCCTGGGTCACGCACTATAATCTGGGCGCGACCTACCTCAAGCTGGGTCACCCCGACCACGCCTTGATCGCCCTGCGCCAAGCGCTACAACTCGACCGCCCCGCCGCGCAAGCTGCCGCCCGCGCCGGCCGCGCCTACGCCGACCTGCGCGAGGAGCCGGCCTTCCAGGCGCTGATCGGCGCATGAAGCGTAAAACGTAAAACGTGAAGCGTGAAGCGTGAAGTGTGAAGCGTGCAACGGAGGTAGCCTGAATGCCTGAGCAAATCGCGCCGCTGTATGTCACACAATGGGGTACACAGGGGCGGCCGACGATCCTGTTGCATGGCAGCTTGACCCCTGATCCCGCCCTGGTCTGGGGTGGGCAGCAACCCCTGGCCGACCAGCACCGGCTTCTAGTGGCCGACCGGCGGGGCTACTGGCGCAGCCCTGGCCCCGCCGCCGATAGCCGGCCGGCGCAGAGCGCGGATGTAGGGGCGCTGCTGGGAGATGGGGCGCATCTCGTGGGCTTTTCGTATGGCGCGGTAGTGGCGCTACTCGCGGCGGCCGCATACGCGGATCGCATCTACTCTCTGACCCTGGTCGAGCCGCCCGCCTTTCACCTCGCCGCCGGCCTCCCGGCAGCCGACGCGCTGTGTGCCGCCATCCACACCTTATGGACCGCCGCGCCGACCCTGACCCCGCCGCAGTTTGTGCTAGGTTTTGCGCGACTGTTTGACCCCGCCGCCGTCGAGACTAGCGAGGAGTGGTCGCCGCAACGATTGCGATCCGTCCAGGCCACGATGCGCGAACCGCCCCCGACCACCGCGCCGCTTGACCTCGCCGGCCTAGCGGCGACTCCTTTTCCCAAATTAGTCGTGACGGGCGGCTGGCACGCGGCATTCGAGGCGGTGGGCGATGTCCTAGCCGCCCGCCTGCCCGCCCAGCGGCTCGTGATCGCGGGGGGTGGGCACGGCGCGCACCATAGGCAGGAGCCCTTCAACGCCCAACTGCGTGCGCTGTGGCAGCAGGCGGAAGCAGGCCGTAGTACGGCGGGTTACTGATTAGACCCGCATAAGGGCAGCATCTCGCGCAACCGTTCTATCCCTGCGCCTCAAACAAGCCCACGCCCTTGTCGATCCGCAAGGGACCGTGGATAGCAATCCGATCTTCCACCATCTGCCGGAACTGGTCTAATTGCTCCCCCACGAGATGCCCCGATGCGATGGCGTAGGCAACCAATGGCGAGGCTTCGGGTACAAGTAGCGCGTCCGTATACTCATGCAACCGCACTCCCGTAAACACCTGGGCCAGTTCGTCACCGCCATGCTCCATATTGAAGCCGTCGGCGGCAGTCTGGTCATTGCTCGCAGCAGCCCGTGCCGGTGTCCTACCTCGCACGGCGGCCACTAACTCGTCATAGACGCGCATTGTGTGGCGGCTGTTGGTCGCGGCATACAAATGCCCACCCGGCCGCAACACGCGCCGGATTTCGCGATAGGCGCGAGCGCGGTCGGGAATATGGTAGAGCATATGGTTGGCAATCACGAAGTCGAAAGAGTGGGCAGCAAAGGCCAGGGCTTGCACATCGCAGACAGCGAAGGTGAAAAGGTGCGAACTGTGGGCGAGTTGTCCAGCAGTGCCCGCAACGATGCCCGGCGAGAAGTCAGCCAGCGTGATGTGGCACCCCAGTGGGACGCAATCCGCGTTGTCGTGCCACAGTCGGCCCGATCCGCAGCCAATGTCCAGCACCCGGCTCCCTGCCGTGAGCGGTAAGTGATCAAAAATCCACCGGTACAAGCCCTGCGGGTTCACACTGTAGTGCTCGTGCAGGTGAATCCGTGCGTCCAGCTTGGTTGCGTCGCGGTACTCAGCACGCAACGGGTCTGCAGGACTGGCGGGTTGTCTCATAAAGCGACCACCTTTCCTGTGCAGTACGTCATCACGTTTCCCGTTTTACGTTTTACGTTTGTAACTGTGCAGTCGGCGCTGCTCATGCTGTGACAAGCAGATCGGCAGGGCCGGATTCTTCACTGCGTTCAATGGGACAAGGTTCTCTCTTTTAGCCAGCGCCTGAATAGTTACTCACGTTTCACGTCTTACGTTTCACGCATAAACGCTTGGCTCTCCGCCACCTGTGCGGCGCTGATGCGACCGGCGGCGCGCAAGACGGTGAGCGTATGGGCCATCGTGGTCACGACCTGCGGGTTAAGGCCCGCTGCCTGGAGCGTGGCGAGGCCACCCTGGCCGCGATCCACAAAGACCAGCATCCTATTGCCCACCACCTGGGCGGCGCGCAAGTGGTCCTGCACTTCCAGCTTCGAGGCTCCATCGGAGATCACGTCGTCAATCAGCAGCGCATCCAAGCCGAGCGTCCACGGGCCTTCGACCATCTGGCGCGTGCCGTAGGCTTTGGCTTCGGCGCGCACATAGCCGGCGGGGCGGTCAAGCGCTTGGCCCAACGCCACGGCCAGCGGGATGCCGGCGTAGGCGATGCCGATCAGGATGTCGGGTTGCCAGCCCAGCGTCCGCACGCGGGCGGCGTAGGCGGCAGCGACCCGGCGCAGCAGGACCGGGTGCGCGACCAAACCGCGCAGGTTGTGGTAATAGGGCGATATGCGGCCCGATTTGAGCGTGATCCGCTCGAAGCGAATGATGCCGGCATCATACAGGTCTACCAGCAGGCGATCCAGATCCCCATCGGCGGCGGGGGCGACGGGAGCCTGCCCGGCGGCCACCATTGCGGCGGCATAGGCGGCGGCGGCGGCGGCGGGGTCGGCGGCTTGCATGATGCCGCGACTGGCGCTGATCAGCAGGCCGCCGGCCGCTGCGTTGCGCCCCGCGCCGACGGAACCGGCCAAGTCGCCACCCTGCGCGCCGATGCCCGGCACTAGAAACGGCAGGTTGGGCGCGGCGGCGCGAATCGCGGCCATCTCGGCGGGCCAGGTTGCCCCGACCACCAAGCCGCAGTTGTCTCCCCCATTCCAAGCTTCGCTCAGCCGGCGGGCCAAATAGAGGAAATAGGAATCGCCACCGGCCACCGGCACGTCTTGCAGCTCCGCCGCGCCGGGATTGGACGTGCGGCAGACGACAAAGCAGCCCCGGTCGGGTCGCTCGAACAAGGGAGCCAGGGCTTCGCGGCCGGGATGGGGGAATGCGGTCACGGCATCGGCCCCGCAAAGGTCGAACGCCTCATGCGCGACCCGCGCCACCACATGACCAATGTCGCCGTATTTTGCGTCAAGGATCAGCAGGTGGTCGGGATAGGTCGCTTTCAGGTAACGGCAGGTCTCGATCAGCGCACTATAGCCGGCCGGCCCTTCGGCAGTGTAGACCTTCATTTGCAGCTTGAAAGCGACGGCGTGCGCTGCGGTCGCATCAATGATGCGGCGGTTGAAACCGAGCAGGGCATCGGTCACGCCCGCCGCCCGCCAGGGATCGGGCAATTCGCCGTAAATCGGATCCAGCCCCACACATAAAAAATGGCCCTTTGCGGCAACCGCAGCATCAAGCCGGGCATTAAAACTCATCGTGGCGTCCTTTGCATCTTGGCGACGCGATCATAGGTCGGCGGCAATATCCAAGGCCAAACGTGGGTGCCACATCGGGCCGGCGGCGGCCTGCACCACGTCGGCACCGGCCCGGCGGTAAGCATGATAGTCGCTGGGCTGGGTCACGCCGCCCACGCCGATGATGCCCCAGCGCCCGCCGGTCGCCGCCCGCAACGCCGCAAGACGGCCCACCACAGCGAGGCCCATACCGCGGATCGCCGCGCCGCAAATGCCCGCGCGCAACCGTCCCGCGCCCGGCAAGGCTTGCGCTCCCGCCGCATCCAGCACCGGGTAAGGCACCGCGTTGATGGCCGCGAAGCCGGCCACGTAGGGAGCCAGTGCCACCACCAGCGCGGCCAGCGCGGCATCCCCCGCCGGCGTGGTCGGATAGCTGCCCAGCTTGACCAGCAGCGGGCGATCCGGCACGCGATCCTTGATCGCCGCGCAGACGGCGGCGGCTCCCGCAATGTCGTGGCAGAGCAAGCCGTGCCCGCCGACGTTGGGACACGACAGGTTGGCCTCGATCACCGGCGCACCCGCCGCCGCCGCCAGGGCCGCCGTGTGGGCGAAGTCGGCGGCGAACGCGGCGGGGCCGTCGCCGGGATCCACCGTGCCAACCACCGACACCGCCAGGAGCTGCCCCGGCCCGGCGGCCGCCCGTGCCCGCGCCACATCGGCCTGCCACACGGCGACCGGCTGGGCCGGCATCCCAAACGAGTTGGTGATGCTCAGGCGGCCCAGCTCCGCCAGCGACACGCGGCCCCCGCCGGCGGCAAACGGACGCGCCTGGAGCGGGGGTGCGGCGGTGCCCTCGTCAGTCAGCGCATCCGCTGTCACCTGCAATACATTCGGGAAGGCGTGCGCCGGCCAGGGACGGCTCCGCACCGTCTTGTAGTGGCAAAAGTGGTAGCCCCAGCGAAACGCCGCCGCGACATAGGCCGCGTTGAGCAACGGCCCCGCCGGGATGCCGAACGGCACCTGCAAAGGCGCGCCCAAAAACGCCTCCGGTGTAACCCCACCCGGCATATCATCGCCGGGCCCTGGCGGGCGGGTCAGGGGCTGTGGCTCCGCCGCAAAGAGGCCAAACGGCCCTCGCTCGTAATTCTCCTGATAGTTCAGGTGGGGGTTATAAAACGGCAGTGTCTCGTCGGTCATAGGTCGGTCGTCAATCGTCGGTCTACACTTCAAAACTCAGAACTCGTCAAGGTCGAGCCAACACGGCAATCTCGGTGGCGCAGAGGAAGCGGGCCAGAGCGTGCAGGTCGAAGCGGAACCGCCCGTCCTCGCCTGCTGTGGCGACGAGGCCAACGCCCGGCAGCAGCAGCCGCGCTTCGAGCAGGGTGGGCACGGGCGCATCGGGATCTGTATCGCGGCTATCCGGGGCATAGCGCAGCAACAGCGCCGGCTCGCCGACCGCCGCCAGTATACGGGTTTCGCCGGTCTCTAGCAAGGCCCACGCCGCCCCCGTCCAGGCCGCAGCCGGCGCAGCGTCGGCACGCACGCGGCGTAGCGGCAGGCGCAGGTATTTGAGCCGGTCGCTGTCTACACCCAGTGTGTCCAGGTCCGCCGCCGCACGGTTGAGCGTGCCGTGCAGCGCGGCGATTAGGCTGCGCTCCAACAGATCGATCAGCGCAGCACCGCCTGCCCCGACCCAGTACCCGGCCACGCCGGTGCGCGTCGGCCGGCAGGTGCGCTCCAGGTGCGCGGCTACTGCGGCCGGCAACGGGCCGTCTGCTTGCGTGAAGCCCGCGCGGTCCAGGAACTCTTCAATGCTGCGCGTGAGCGCGTGGTACACACGCGCCTGCGCCGCGGCGGCGGCCGGCGCGAAACCGGCTGCCCGCGCCGGCAGCAGGGTCAGATCGGGCCGGCGCACGACGGCGGCGCGCAGTTCACGGGACTTCGGGTAGTGCATGGCAAACCTCCGGGCATACGGCATAAAAAGTAAAGCGTAAGGGTGTACGGATTACTCATTGCATATTGTGTGTCATGGGTGTTGTACGTGTCATGGATGTTGTTGTACCCTTGTATTCGGGCATAGAAAAAGACGGGTCTGGAGGACTCCGTCTGAAGGATGCGTGATATGCGGTTACTGAGAGATTGCGGAGGGAAAAGGGAAATCCCGTGCCCCGCGCCACTGCCGGCGAGAGAAACAAGCCAACCAGCCAGTCCGGCGGCCTGATCGGGTGCCCCATGCCCTGCCCCACTGCCCGCCAATGACAGCAGCCACCCTGCTTGACCGGCAGCGCGGTCTATGTGATTAGGTTTCGCCGATTGCAACATAAGCACACCGTTGAGGCCCATACCCCGCCTATATCCGTGCAGCGGGCATAAAAACACCTCCCTGGCGGGAGGCGATCGGCGCTACACGCCCCGCAATAATTCCTCCTATCATACGCCATGAGCGGTAGCGTTGTCAATGGGGATATGTTACCAAAACAGGGTGTAGGATCACAATGAATGGCGATCCTACACCCTGCCTCAGCGCAGCTCGCCTACGCGGGCTGCGTTCCGGTTACTGCGACTTTAGGCGTCCTGTGTACCCAGCGGGATCTCTGTTCGCACCGTGCCGGCTCGTTCGGCGGCGACCGTCAGACCCAGCTTGGTGCCGGCAGGGGCACGCACTACCCACTCTACTTTGCGCAGATAGTCGGTGCCCGATCCACCGCCGAAGGCTTTGTTAGATCGCCCTTCCAGGTGGCCGATCTCCTGGCGGCTCTCGCCGGTGATCAGAGTGGCCGCAGCAGGCAGGGTCAACACGACTTCGATGGGGCGCGCGACCTTACGCTCCAAGCCTTTTTTGCTGGTATAGGTCGGCAGGAAGCCGCTGTTTTCGAGCAAGGCCGCCACGCGGTACACATCGCCGCCTTGCGGCTGCACATCGAGGCGACGCAGGCTCAGGCGTGGCGACATCAGCGCATGAGCGATGGTGAAGCGACAGTGCTTTTCGCAGAGTTCAGGCAGGAAAGCGGCGGGTGCATTCTGCCAGACAGCCTTAACATCCCAGCCGCCGAGTTCGACCGGGCCGAGCTGTGGGTGGTCGAACGGCTGCCAGTCCTGGAAGCCCTTACCGTCCAACTGCGCATCGTTCCATTGCATGATCTTGAGATCATCTTCTTCGGGGTGCCGGCGGAACCACTCGATAAAGCCCTCTTTTTGCACTCCCGCCGCCGTCGGCACATCCCACAATTCGGTAGTGAAGCCGAACCAACCGAACTGGTCATAGGCGTAATCGTCCATGCCGCCGTGCAAAATCTCTTTGGGGTGGTAGCGGAACTTGTGGTAGACCGACACACACTCGTAGCCGGTGAGATCCGTGCCCTTTTGGCCGATCAGCTTGTAAATATCGAGGTCTTCCACCGGGAATTGCTCATCGGGATGCGTGCTATAGGGGCGCAGGATCACCGCCGAGGAGGTGTGATAGGTCAGGAAGCCGTTGATGTTGCGGTGGGTGCGCCAGAACTGCGCCTCGGCTTGCGTCTCCGGTTCGGAGAACGGGAAATCGCCCGCGCCGCGCTGCGTGCCCTCCGACTCCCACATATGCGGGTAGTTGCGGTTAAAGTCCAGCCCCTCGTGCGGCGGCGCTTCTTTGATCTCGTAGCCGTCGTAATTGTCGATCATGCCCTCCGTCAGCACGGTGTAGTAGGTGCCGCCGAATTCGTCGGCTTCGCGGCGGCGCATAACGCGCGGGTCTTTTTCCGAGGCTTTCCACGCGCCTGCGTCATCCTTGATCCGCATATCGAGGATCAGGCCGTCGCCGTTGAGATCCTGCGGATGCAGGCCGTCGCGCCGGTCGGCATAGGGGTAGGGCCGCACGCTGGAGCGCAGCCGATGGGCCGTGGTCAGGTATTTTTCCGAGCCGTCCACTGTGATGCGCGGCAGGACGTAGACCATGTAGTTGTCGAGCAGGCGCGTCACCTGCGGGTCGCTGCCGTGCGCGGTGAGCAGGTGCCGGATCGTGTAGAGCGCTACCGCCGAGCCGGTCACTTCGCCGGCGTGGGTGTTGGCATCAATCCAGTAGCCCGGCTTTTCCAGTGCCGGTCCGGTGGCCTGATTAGTGATCACGGCAATGGGGATGTCGCGGCCTTCGTGGCTCCGGCCGATGGTCTCAATCTCAATGAGCTGCGGATAGGCAGCAGCCATGTCATGCAGAAAGGTCAGCAATTCCTCGTAGGCATAATAATGGCTAAAATCAAAATCGGGTACAGACATAGGGCAGTCCTTTCAGGCGCAGAATACGGCGACGCACGGGATCGCGCCACAAGTTGGCCCAGTATAGCAAAGACCGCAGGGGTAAGCAATGCCGCAAGCGATCCCTTTGCCGCTGCCGCTCGTATATTTATTGTGAAATATATCACAAATACGAACCCTAGCTATAGGTGACGCGAGGTATAGGATGCGTAACTCCATGACATATATCCAGGCGTGCGTGCGGCTCACGCTGGCCGGCGTGGCGGCGGCACTGCTGCTGGCCCCAGCCACGGCCTGGTCCCACGAAAAATGGTTCACCGATGCGGCGGCCTACCCCGTGCGGCTCGATCTGCTGGGCAGCGGACCGGTGGCGCTGGCGCTGGGCAGCGCGGCGGTTGCGTTGGGGGCGTTGCTGATCGTGCGGCGCATCGTGCGCGACCCGCTGTGGCCCAATCCCACGTGGCTACAGCCGGCTGTGCAATCGTCGCAGGCGGTGATCGGCATCCAGACGGCGGTGAGCCTGATCTATATGGCCGTGCAGGGCTGGCTGTTTTCGCCGGTGCTGCCGCTGCCCACCGGGCTGGGCGGCTTGGCGCTGGGGGCACTGGTGATCGCCGTCAGCTTGTCGCTGGTCACCGGCTGGTTCACGCGGCTGGGCGGCGGGCTGTTGATCGCCCTGGTCGGGCTGACCTTTGTGCTGTATCCCCTAGCCGCCGCGCTGGAACAGTTGCTGTTCGTGGGCATTGGCCTCTACTTCTTGCTGCTGGGCCGTGGGCTGTTCCCGCCCAGCGGCGCGCTGATGCAACGCTTAGATCGCTTCTGGCAGCCCTACGCGCACTACGCGCTGCCCGCCATCCGCATCGGCACTGGCCTGACCATCCTGGTGCTGGCCTTCACCGAGAAGCTGCTCAACCCGGCGCTGGCTCAGGCGTTCCTGCACACCCACCCGCTGTTCAACTTCCCGCAGGCGCTGGGGTTGACCTGGTTCAGCGACGATCTATTTATCGGCGCGGCGGCCACGGTCGAGGCAACTATCGGCGTGTTGCTGATCGCTGGGGTGTTACCGCGCTTGGTCATCTTGCTGATGTGGGTGCCGTTCAATATCGCCATCCCGCTGCTGCCACCCGTCGAACTACTCGGCCACCTGCCGATCCTGGCCGTGATGTACGCGATCTTCCTGCAAGGCCCAGGCCGCACCGCCACCCAACCGCAAGATGCCGCCACCCCTGCCCGGCAAGCGATCCCAGTGGGGGCATAGGACGGTCAACACGGAGACACGGAGACACGGAGGACGTTAAGGTTTCTGTGCGGGAGGCGGGTCCACCTTGCTGAGAATGTCACTGGCGTTGGGTGGAACCCCCTCCTACGCGCCAAAGGCGCAACCAGCACCACGCTCCCTCGTTGTACCATCAACAACGCGACGGTTGAATTGGCCTTCTATAAGTCGAAGGAGGCAGCTATGATCAAAAGGCGAAGTCTGTTGCTGCTGGGAATAATAGCGGTGGCGGTGTTCGGCCTAGCCACAGCGCTAGCGGGATTGCTGATACACTTCAATCTCGCCTACGGCACGTACACTTATGACCCCAAAACGCAAGCCCCGCCCACGATCTTGGTAGATGGCCGGCCGGAGACCTCTGTACTAACCTATCTCAACAATCAAATCCAGCAAACCGGCACCTACCCTGCCGGTGCGCCCAGCAAAGTAGCGCTGCTGGAACCGGTAGCCGTCAGGATTGGCTCCATTTACACGGATTCGCAGATGCCACTGGAGGTGCAAGTCGCCATTCACTATGCGGATGGTAGCCTTCACGATGAACGCTTTCAATTTACGTCAGGAGGTTGCTTGGGAGCAGAACTAGGAAATCTTGCTGTGTCCTATCAGGGACGATTACGACCGTTGGAACGGTGTTGGCAAGCGGCTCCAGGCATAACAAATTGCGACTAATAC
Source organism: Chloroflexia bacterium (assembly GCA_038228295.1). Taxonomy (GTDB): domain Bacteria; phylum Chloroflexota; class Chloroflexia; order QHBQ01; family JAICKM01; genus JAICKM01. The sequence continues at coordinate 24,746 of JBBRPH010000013.1, forward strand.
CGGACAATGTGAGGCAGCACACATCGGGCAGCCTACGGGCGATCTATAATAAGCCAGATAGGGTATGCTTAATAGGGGCGTATAACGGCGTTGCCCATAGCCGGAAGTGAAAGTGGATGCAGATACAGGCCGCTAACATGAATAGGCCACACGCCGGGTGGGGCGAACCCACCGAGGGGCGTTGGCCGCGTATTTACGCCTGTACCACGCCGGTGGGCCGCCGCGTGCGCGCCACCGTCTCCTTGTGGCCCCTGACCGCGCCTGCGTAGCGCGGTTCTAGCGGCGGCGAGTGTCGCCGCGCTCACGATGACTAACCATGGGGGTTGCCGAACGGCAGCCTCTTTTTTGTGTCCTGCGCCGCCCTGTGGCCGCGCCGGCAGAGGGAATACAACAACCGATGCTCACTTATCCTACGATCACTCCGACGCGCCATGATCTGCGTGACCTGCTGCCGCCGGCGCTGGGCGCGGGCACGCTGGTGGAGCGCATTGGCAACACGCCACTGCTGCGCTTGCAGCGCCTACCGGCAGCGGCGGGCGTGTCGCCCAACGTGACCATTCTGGCGAAGGCCGAGTGGTTCAACCCAGGCGGATCGGTCAAAGACCGCGCCGCCTGGGCCATGATCCGCGACGGCATTGAGCGCGGCCTACTCACGCCCGACAAGTGGATTCTGGATGCTACATCGGGCAACACCGGCATCGCCTACGCCATGATCGGCGCGGCGCTGGGTTATCGTGTGCGGCTTTGCCTGCCGCGCAACGCCGGCCCAGAGCGCCAACGCATCTTGCGCGCCTATGGAGCCGATCTGGTGTTGACCGACCCACGCCAGGGCACCGACGGCGCGCAAATCGAAGCGCAGCGCCTGCAAGCCGCCGATTCCAACGCCTATTTCTACCCCGACCAGTACAACAACCCCGCCAACTGGCAGGCCCACTATAACGGTACGGGACGCGAAATCTGGCAGCAGACGGGCGGCGAGATCACGCACTTCGTCGCCGTGCTGGGCACTAGCGGCACCTTCATGGGCACGGCGCGGCGGCTGAAGGACGAGAACCCAGCGATTGTGACGGCGGCAGTGCAGCCGGATAGCCCGCTGCACGGCATGGACGGCATGAAGCACATGGCGACGGCGCGCGTGCCGGGTATCTATGATGCGACCCTGGCCGACCGCCACCTGACGATGGATACGGAAACAGCACAGGCGATCACGCGCGACCTAGCCCGCCAAGAGGGACTGTTTGTGGGGCCGTCAGGCGGCGCGGCGGTTGCGGCAAGTCTAGCGTTGGGGCGCACGCTAGAGGCAGGGATGATCGTCACGATCCTACCCGACAGCGGCAACCGCTATCTCAGTGATACGTTCTGGGAGGGAGACGGCAGCGCACTTCTAACGTGCGCTGTCGCTACTGTGGCATTTTAGGCGGTGAGACGGCGGACAGTCTGGAGCAGTTCATTGAAATCGAACGGTTTCGACAAGAAGGCTGCCGCCGAGCAGCGTTCTGTCCGTATCCATTCGCGTACACTGCCCGCCGCCGACATAATCACCACCGGCAGATCGCGGGTGCGGCTGTCTTCGTGCATCAGCCTGCACGCCGTCAGCCCGTCCAACACCGGCATCATGATGTCCATCAGCACCAGATCGATACGCCGGCTGACCGCCAGGTCTACCGCCTCACGGCCGTTGGCCGCAGTGATGACGGCGTAGCCTTCATTGGCTAATATTTCCGCGCATATCTCCCGGATCGGTGCTTCGTCATCCACCACCATTAGCTGTAATGATTGTGCGCCCATCATTGTCCCATTGCAAATTTATCGTGATAAATTTGTCCATAAAGATCATCGCTCCTACTGCGAAAAATAGCAGAAGGTTAGGCGACGTTCTTGTGCCCGTATAATGGCAAGAGCTGTGCCAGAAGTTACGGGGTAGCGGCGGGCGGGGAGCTACCCAGTTCCCAGGTGCCGGGGATATAGAGGATGCCCCAGCGTTCGGGCAGGTCGGTGTTAGGCTGCACGACAAAGTGGTAGCGGCGGTGCTGGTGGTCAAACGTCTCGGCCATGTCGCGATCAGTGACGGCCACGGTCAGGTCGTACACGCCGCCCAGCAGGGGCAGGCTAGGGATCGTGTAGTCTATATGGCCGTCGCCCTCCACGGTCGGTAACTCGTAGCCGGCAAAGCGCGTATTGGGGCCGTTGAGATGCACGCCGCCCTCCGTGTAGAGCGCCAGGCCAAAGATCGGGCTATCTACCCGCCGCTTGGCATGGTACGAAATCCGCACGATCACGCGGTCGCCGGTGGTGAACACGTTGCCCGGCTCCCCGGCGGCGTTAAGGAAGGTCACGTCGCTGATCACAATGTCCCCAGTGCCCCAGCGTCCGTGCGCGGTGCCGGCTGTAGCGGCTTCCGGGGGCGGCGTAGCACCCGGCTCATCGGGCGCATCCAGCTCGGCGTTGGCGGCGGGCGGCACCGGCGTGGGCGCAGCGAGCGCGGGATCGGGCGTGCCAGGGGGCTGATGGCGGGTGGCGTATTCAGCCAGCAGGCGCGTGCGGTGCCGTTCGTTCGCCAGATCCAGATAGCTGTCAATCACCTCGGTGGCTGGGCCGTCGGCGCGCATCCGCCCGTGGTCGAGCCAGATCACGCGGCTGCACAGCCCGCGCACCGCCTCCAGGGCGTGCGAGACAAAGATGATCGTCTTGCCGGTACGCCGCAGTTGGGCGATCTGTTCCAGGCATTTGCGCTGAAACGACTCGTCGCCCACCGCCAGCACTTCATCGGTGATCAGAATGTCGGGGTCCACGCTGATCGCTACCGCGAAGCCGAGCCGCATCACCATGCCCGACGACCAGTGCTTGATCGGCGTGTCAATAAAGCGCGCTAATTCGGCGAAATCCACGATGGCGGGGTAGCGGCTATCCATCTGGCGGTGGTTCAGGCCCAATAGGCTACCGTTGAGATAGACATTTTCGCGCCCGGTCAGGTCGGGGTGGAAGCCGGTGCCCAGTTCAAGCAGTGCTGAGACCTTGCCGCGCACCGACACACTACCTTCGGTCGGATATAGGATGCGGCTGATCATTTTGAGCGAGGTGGACTTGCCCGATCCGTTTTCGCCGATGATACCCAGCGCCTCGCCGGCATAAACCGAGAAGTTGACATCGCGCAAGGCCCAGAACTCGCGCGTGGGCGGGGCTAGCTCATCCGGCGGCTTGACCAGGCGGCGACCACGCGCCGTCATACTGGTCAACACTTCCTGAAACGAGTTGACCCGCTGCTGCTGCAATAGGAAACGCTTGGAAACATGGCTGAACTTGATGACTTTGACCGGCGCGGCAACGGGCAGAGTAGACATAGCTTATAATTCCTCCCCGAAGCGGCGACTGAGGCTGCGGAAGAACCCATAGCCCAGAGCCAGCACAACCAGCGAGGTGATCAACGTCCCCAGGATGGAGGCGGGATCAGGACCGGTTGCGCCGGGATCCAACCCATCGTTGTACAGGATGATGCGGAAATTCGAGATCAGCGAAGCCATTGGATTGAGCCGGTACATCCAACCCTCTAGATCGCGCGACACCACTTCATGCGCGTCATAGATGATCGGGGTCAGGAAGAACCAAGCCGTGATACCCACTTCCATGATCGCTTGCGTGTCGCGGAAAAAGACATTGAGTGCGGCCCCGAACAGCGCCACCCCGGTCAAGAAAATCGCCTCGATAACGATCAGCGCCGGCAGCCAAACAATGTTGGGCGAAAGCTGCATATGGGTCGCGCCCGCCGTTACCCATTGGCGTACCTGACCATCGTCGCTACCCGACACCACGAGCGCATCCGCGTGCAGCCCGTCGGGGGCGAAAGTTACGCTGTTGACCTTCGCAGTGTGCCCGGTGAACGCACGCAACAGGGTACCGTCGCTCACCCGCCAAAGGCGCACGGCATGATCATCGCCGCCCGTCGCAAGCAGGGTACCGCTGGGCGTAGAGTCGAAAGCCAAACTGTAGACGGTGGTCTTATTACCGGTTAAGGTGCGGAGCGGGCGACCGTCGCCGGTGCGCCAGAGCTGCACCATGCCGTCCGTCGCGCCGGCTGCCATGGTCGCGCCGTCGCGGCTGAAAGCAATACTCACCACCGGCGCACTCAACCCCTCGCGGGTGCCGATCAGTTGCCCGTCGGCCAGCCGCCAGAGACGCACCTTGTGGTCGTCGTTTGCGGTCGCCAGGAACTGGGCATCCGGCGTGAACGCTAGGTTCCAAACGGCTTGCCCACTGATGAGCGCCGGCAGCGGAGTCCAGTTCACAAAATCAGTGCCGTGCCACAGCCGCACACTGCCGTCGCGCAGGCCCGCCGCCAGGGTTTGCCCATCTGAGGAAAACGCCACGCTGCTGATCGGCGTGTTGGGTACATCGAGGGTGCGCAGCACTGCGCCGTCGCCCACCCGCCAGAGGTGGATCTTGTGATCGTCGGCGGCAGCGGCCACGGTTTGACCGTCGGGGGCAAAGGCGACGCTGGATACCGCCGCGCCGGCCGGCAGAGTCAGCAGCGGCGCGCCGTCACCGTTGCGCCAAAGCCGCACCGTGCCGTCGTCGCCGCCCGAAACCAGCAGCGCGCCGCCCGGCGCAACCGCCACGCTTGCCACCGGCCCCGTATGGCCTTTGATCGTCCGCAGGTCAGCCCCGGTGCCGGCCAAGAGGATCAGCACGAACAGCACCGGCAGAGCCAGCAGGAAGTTGATACCGTTAGAGACGACCACGCTAAGAGGTAATAGGGCGCGCGGAAAATAGACCTTTTTGATCAGGTGGCCGTTGCCGACAATGCTGGTGATGCCGCCCAGCACTGCCGCCGCGCACCAGTTCCAGGGCAGCAGGGCGACAAAGACAAAGATGTGGAACTGGGTTTTATTCGACTTCAGCAGTTGGGTGAAAACAAACCAGTAGACGCCCATCATCAGCAAGGGATTGAGCAGCGACCACAGGAAGCCGATAAACGAGCCACGATAGCGCACTTTGAGGTCACGGACGACTAGGTTCCGCAGCAAATCGCGGTAGGCCACCACGTCACGGGAGCGAGCGAGCAAAAAGGGGGATCCTCTCCAGACCGGTACAGGCACAGACTAAAAGACCGGTCCCTTCGCATAACGAAAAGCCCGGCGGCGGGTTGCATATCCTTTGGATTATACTTGTGCCCCTTTGGAGGTGTCAAGCAGAGCCGCGCCGGTTATGCTAAAATAACCCTATGTTCACCATCCTGCGAAGTAAATTACGCCCGCATCAAGTAAAATTTCTGCCGGTTGCGAGGTGTTGAGAGATAATGCGTATGCGCTGGAGTAAGCTACAATCGAGACGTTCCTTTTGGCTCGGTCTCCTACTGCTGGCAATGCTGGGCATTGGGGTGTTGGGGGGCCAAGTACGTGGCAACGATCCCTGGGCTGGACCGGAATCGGATTATATCGGTACGGGATCGGACATTATGGACCAGCAAACCGCAAATGCTAATTCGGCGGCGCAAGCGACGACCGCCGCAGTTGCGGACAAACTCACCTCCGATGGTCAGCAGGCATTTACCGGCAAAAGCGCTGACACATGGACAGCCCCAAATATTCCCGATCCCCTGCCACCCACAGGCATTATGACGGGTTCGGAATCTTTACCATCTATGCCGGGTTGGGGACGTGTCTACAAATTTGAAAACACTTGGCAACAAGTCATATCCGGCACGCTGTATAAGGCTTACGCCGGAATCGCACTTGAACCCGATTATCAAGTGCCGAATCAAAACTTAATTCCGCAAGGTATCATTCACATTCAGACAGACCCCTTGGATGTCATGTCCACCGCACCGACGAGCAGCGGCTCCTACACAACGCCCACCCGTACCGGTTCGCTCCACATTACCGCCGCCACCGGCTTGTGCTTGACGATGGTCTCTACGCAGGGGACGACCTATCAGTTCGATGTCCAAAGCGGCGCATGGAGCTGTACGCCGGCTAATCAGGGGCCGCCCCCGTGAGTTAGATAAGCAGCGTACACAGAGACGGGCCTAGGTGATTCCTAGGCCCGTCTCTATTTCGATTATACGTTCCCACCCCCTACATAAAAGTGCGCGTTGTGCTAAAATAGCCCCATGTTCACCATCCTGCGAAGTAAATTACGCCCGCCGACCGTGCGACGCGAGGCGCTGGATCGGGCGACCCTATTGCAACGCCTGGATACGGCCGTCGGAGGGGCGGCGACGGCAGGGCGCGTGGTGCTGGTGAACGCCGCGCCGGGCTACGGCAAAAGCACACTGCTGGCCGCCTGGGCCGCGCGCCTGGGCGAGGGCGGTACCCCCGTGGTCTGGTATAACCTGTCGCCGGGCGATCGGGCATTGCCGGTCTTTTTGACCTACCTGGAAGCGGGCTTGCGGGCCGCCGTGCCGGGCTTTGCCCCCGCGCCGGGGCCGGCGGCGCACGGCGCGAGTGACGACGAATCGGCTACCGACCCTGCCGACGCCGTGAACGTCGAAGCCGCCGTCACACCACTGCTGGGCGCGCTTGACCTGGCTCTCAGCGGCGGCTTGCCGACCTTCCAGCCCGCTGTCGGTCGTCCGCGCCTATTGATCGTCCTCGAGGATCTGCATCATGTGGCCGGCCACCCCGCTATCGAAATGGCGCTGGCTTTCCTGATCCACCACCTGCCGGCGGGCCTGGTGCTGACCCTGACGGGCCGCCACGACCCCAGCACGGGGCTGCCGCTGGCCCGGCTGCGGAGCCGGCGCCAGGTGACGGCTATCGGCGAGGAGGAGTTGCGCCTGCTGCCGAGCGAAGCCGGACGGGCCTTTCCGGCGCTAGCGAAGGCCGCAAAAGGGCGCAGCGCGTTAGCGCACTTACTGGACGTGCTGGAAGGCTGGCCCATCGGCTATCATATCGCCGCCGAAGCGCTAGGCGACGAAGTGCTAACCGCCCGCCAGAGCGATGCCGACGGCGCGCAATTAGCGCGGCGCATCACCGATGAACTGGCGCTCTACCTGGAAGAAGAAGTCCTTTCGCAGGTGGGCGAACCGCTCTACTCGTTCCTGCTCCAAGCATCAGTGCTGGATGCGATCACCATTCCGGCCGCCGATGCGCTGCGCGAGCGGCGCGGCAGCGAGGTGATGATCGGGCAGGCGCAGCGCCTGCACCTATTTGTGCGGCGCACCCACACCGAGCCGGCCGTGTACCGCTACCATCCGCTGTTTCGCGCCTTTCTCTATGAGCGACTAGCCGAGATGTACGGTCACGACGAGAAACGCCGGCTCCAGCGGCTGGCCGCTGCCTATGCCGCCGGTCTGGGCGATTGGCAGGGCGCGGCGCGCCAATTCCTGGCCGCAGGTGATGTGGACGCAGCGCTGGCGGCAGTGAATGTACAACGCGAGCAACTCTTGGAAGCCGATACGCCGCCGCTGGATAACGGAGCCGGCCCCTCGCCGGAGCGGGATAAGCCCCCGGCAGTAGAAGAGATCGGCCTGGCGCTGCGCAACACCGGTGAGGCAGCCGCCCGCCGCCGCTTGGTTGAACTACTGGGGCGCCAAGCCGGAGCCGAGGATATGCCGCTGCTGGAACCGTTCTTGACCGATACAGATCGTGGCGTGCAGGCCGCCGCCCAGGCCGTCCTAAGCGACCTAACGCGCCGCACGTCGGGCACGCTGCGCATCGCCATGTTCGGTGGGCTAACGATTTGGCGCGGGGATGAGCGGGTGGATGAGCGCGAGTGGCGCCGCAAGCGCGCCAAATTGCTGCTGGCCTATCTGTTGCTGGCGGGGCCGGAAGGCGCGTCCCGCCAGACGATTGCCGAGAAGGTCTGGCCCGATGCCTTGCCGGGCGAAGGTAACGACCAATTTTACGCGCACCTGCGGGCGCTGCGCGCGGTGCTGGAACCGACGCGCGAAAAGGGCGGCGATACCGTCCAGATCAAAAATCAGCAGGGCCGCTACGCTTTCGCGTTTGAACACCCCCACCACTGGGATCTAGAGGAGTTTTTGCGCTACCGCGATGCCGGGCGGCGGGCCGAGCGGCTGGGCCGCGTGGCTGAGGCGACAGCAGCCTATGAGTCGGCGGTGGCAATCTATGCCGGCGATCTGATGCCGGAGCCGCCGTTCACCGATGTGGCCTGGCTCTACAACCTGCGCTTGGCCTGTCGCGAGGATCTGCTTTCGATGCAGACCTATCTGGCCGAGCGCGCCGCTGCCGACGAAAACTGGGAGGCGGCCTTCGACCACTGGCGCGTGATCCTGACGCAAGAACCGGCGCGCGAGGTAGTCCACGCCCGCCTGATGGCGACCTATGCGCGGTTGGGCCGCCGCGACGAGGCGCTGGCCCAGTTCCAAGCCTGCCGCACCGCGCTGCGCCGCGAACTGGGCACCGAGCCGCTGCCCAGCACGGTCGAACTCTACACCCAGATCCTCAACCACACCAGCGATGTGGGCAGTCGCAGTTTGGTGCTGTAAGAGGGGGATCGGGGGTCGGGGGTCAGGGGTCGGGAGACGGGTTCGGTCCGTTAAGGGCCACCTTGCAGCCCGTATGTAACGTAACAATCCTCGCCGTTGGGGACAATCAGGACGAATTGCAGCCCTGATGTGGTCTTGGCAAGGATGGGAGGCGGCGAGTCCGCCCAAGCAGGGACCGATCCCACTTGCACGAGGGGCCATAAAGCGTCGGCGCGCAAATTCGCCTGGGACGCACAAAGATGCAAACCATAACACCTAGCCTGCGTGTTCACGGAACAGTCCGCCGCTGCGTAACTCCGCCCATTATATTCAATATGGTAGGGTAACCCACCTACAGCAGGTGCCGCAAACCCAAGGTGCCACGCTGCCCACGGTAAAAGCAGATAGCCAAGCAGCATTACACCTAGCAACCCGGCTGATCCCACTAACAAGCCGATCCTATGCGAAGATAACCATGTTTGTATGTTGTTGTGTATCTGTCTTTTAGGCAAACACATTACCCCATGCAGTAACCTGTTCTTAGGACAGATTTAGTAGTTAAATAACTGCTATTATCCACTAATTTACGGACTCACCAGTCTTGATGAGTCAAAAGTGAATATTGATAGCCTGTATTCCAGCAATACGCCAGCCATCTTGTGTCCTCACCAAGGTAGCTTTGGCAAGTGCAGCACCATCATCATATTCTACTTCCGCATATGAGCCATTAATCTTGATAGACTTGTAGCTGAAAAAATTGGGCTGATCTGGTATGGATGGAGCCATACTACTACGATGGCGTGGTACTCCAACAATACCCTTAATACTTTTTAGATCAGCAGATGTCACACTCCGACCGGCAGCTTTCGCTTGCGCTTCAACTTTCTCTAATCCCTCTACTCCTCTTTGAGCATCTAATGTTTGTGCTATTTTAAACGATAGGTATCCATTGTCTTCCAATCCATCACTAGAACTTCCTCGTACATTCCGCACTTGATTAAGAAACGATGGTTGATCATCAACTAATGAAACCTTGCTGTCGTTGATATAGACCGAAGGATACTGTGAGGTATCGAATGTCGCGAAACCTACTGCATTTACATCATAAGAGTGTTTAATAAGAGCTTCAATTGCTACAGCTTGAGCATTATCGCCTATAACTTCAACCTTTGATCTGATTGCGTCATTTTGATGGCTGGATGAAGCCGAAACACCAATGCTAAACAGCACGAATACTATCATCAAACCAAAAACAGTTACCTGTACAAAACGTTTCATGATGTTCCTCTCCTGAATAATCTGTGATCTCCTAGCAATCTTTTCAGAACACGAACTTTCAGACTACCAAACTATACTCCAGTACCATTCGAGGGTTCCTGCGGGGATACCATCGTCCCAGATAACACGCTTGCGAGCCGTAGTGTGCTGATCAGCCAATATGCCCCAAACGCCAAGAGTCAAGACGGTGCCTCCTTCTTTGGCTGGAACATATTCTTGGTTGTAATTACGATCAACAATCACTCGTGCATGAGAAGGTACGGAGTAACCCGGCCATTGCAACAGCAGAACGTCTCCGTTCTGAAGGTTGTTGACACTTGAATACGCTTGATACCTAGATCCTTGGTACTGAGACATATGCCGATTCATCCAATCAGCAGCAGACCAGCTTTTTGAGTTAGGAGTATATGCAGTGGGGTTCGTGTGCCACCACTCGTAGATGTCATTAGGATCTTGTCCACAGCAACCAGCTAGTTCAGGCAAGGTGCCTGCTCTCATAACTTGAGAGGCAAAATTTGTACAGTCAGCACCGCCGCCAAGATTACTATAATCATGGTAGTTTGGGTTGAAACTGTGTGCCCAGGTATCGGCGTAGCTTGCTGCCGCAGAGCGATTATAACTACAACAAGCAAGAGCAGAAGGTGAATTCGAAACGTTAAATCCTCCACTTATCAGCGCAACAAGGATTCCTACTAATACTCCAGCTAAACGGTAGTGAAACATCCGAGTACGAATTATCCTAAGCACGTTTTTCTCTCCTTAGCGATTACTTTGGCTTATACAGGTTGAGAGATAGAAGCCGTTTTTACATTTACGATTGCTGTATTCGATCTTAAATTTTTATCCTCAAATTCAATCTCATGGTTTTATTTCTCTCCAGACGATAATTATAACATACTCAAAGAAGCTTGTACATAGTACTTTTGTCCTATATTAGGGCTATGATGTCGTATTCATAGTAACCAAGCGTAACATTTGTATTCAGTACTACGAAGACTTATTATCTAAAACAGATCATCCAGCGCCGCCGCCGCTTTCTCCTGCACGCTGCGCCCGGCATGGGGAGCGACGGCGGCATAGAGCTTTTCGTCAAAGGTGCGCGTGCGGAGGACCACTTCCATCGGCACGGCATGACCGAAGACCAGCACTTCTTGCTTGGTGTCCAGCGTCGCCAGGATATTCTTGAAGTGGCCGCCGCGCGTGCCGGTGAACACCGCGTCAATGTCACGCTCATCGCTCAACAGGGCGGTGATGCGCGTGCCCAGTTGGCTCATCACGTCGGGGTCAATGCTCGATGGGCGTTGGTCCACGATCAGCAGGGTGACGCTGTACTTACGGAGTTCGCGGGCGATGGTCGAAAAGATGCTCTGGCCCTGACTGAGGAATTTATGCGCCTCCTCGATAGTGATCATCAGCGGCCGGCCGTGCGCCTGGCCCACCTGCTCGGCAGCCTCAGTCAGCTCCACCCAGCGGTCATGGATGCGCCGCGTGATCAGGTTAGCGATCAGCATATAGGCCAGCAGCGAGTTATTGCGGCCAAACTGCAAGATCACATTGCGCCCGCCTTCCAGTGACGCGAGCAAGTCCGGAATGCCGCTTTGCTGCAAATTGGTGCCGGGTTTAACGAAGCTGAGGCTGCTTATGCGTTGCAAGCGTCGCTTCAGCGCGTCAATCGAACCCTCGTGGCCGCCGATCTCTTTGACCAACTCCTTCTGTTCGTCGGACGGCATATCAAGCAGGCGCGCCATCCAGCCCTTACCCAGCCGGTTAGCCAACTGCGTGGCCGCCGCCAGCCCGGCATCGGTCAGACCGAGTTCGCCTTGTAGGCTGGTCAGGTCTTCCAGTTCGATAAAGTCGAGCGGGATGCGGATCAGGCGATCAATCTGTTTGCCGGGCCGCGTGGTGTCGGCATCGTCCAGGCTGTAGACGACTACTTTGCTGCCGCCGAACAGTTCGCGCAGCCCTTTCGCGTATGTGCCGTCTTCCATGCGCCGAGCGTAGGCATATTCGCTGTGCATATCGAAGATCAGGTTGACGCAGGCGTTGGTTTTGAGCAGGCCGCAGAACAGCAGCCGGGCCAGGATGCTCTTGCCGGTGCCGGAGCGGCCGAATATGCCGTTACTGCGCTCCACGAGCCGCGCCAGGTCAATCGTCACCGGGGTGTCCATGTCGCGCGGCGTGCCGATGCTGAACTTCTTGCCCGTCTCCTCCTCGCCAAACACCGACGCGAAATCTTCGCCGCCCGCCCGGTAGACACTGGCGAAATGGCCGGGGATCGTGCGCGCGGGAGCCAAGCCGTCACCGGGGCCGTGTCCAGCACTCTCCACACTGCCGGTATGGGTCAGCTCGAGCGACGGCCGCACGGTGCATTCGGCGTAGGTCGTGCTGCGGCCCAACGTCTCAAACACCAAGCGCGAGTCACTATCGGGCGGGTCTTGCGTCACGGCCGGATCGGTCGCCGCCAGCCGAAAGCCCGAAATGGTGCCGAAAAAACGCACAAACTGCCCCTCGATGACCACAAATTGCCCTTGCCGCAACTGTTCGACCGACTGCCCGCGCCGCAGGTGGACGGTCACGCCTTTCTCTGAATCGGCCGCCGTCACTTGCCCCAGCAATAGGCGCGCGGTGTCAGTTCCGGCGCCGTCGCGGGCGGACGTAGCGTGGGGGGTGGGGCCGGCAAGAGGCAATTCGGGGCGGCGGGTGGGGGTCATGAGCGGAGTTCCTCTCTGCTAATCAACGCCGGCGCGGCACGTAGAACCGGGCCGATAAGGACAAACTGGGCGACGCAGCAGGTAGCGCCCGCCGGCAGGCCCGCCACAGATCGCGTATCATGGGGACACAACAGGCGCACGCCGTGGGGCAGAACATTTAAGTCCGCACATAGCCCACGCCGGGGGCCGGCGGTGGGCCGGCCGGCGGAGGCGGCGCGGCGTCCTCAGCGATCAGCGACTCGACGGTTTCGAGGATCGCCACCAAGCGGTCGTACTGGCCTTTGAGCAAGCGGCCCAGGAACTCGGTGGTGCGGAGCAGATGGGCGCGGTCGGCGCCCCGCACGTTGTAGGCGCGGGCCAGCACATAGATGATCACCTCGTCCACTGGGCAATCGGTAGCCTGCATCAGCAGACGTAGATAGTGGGGCTTTTCGGTGAAGCGCAACAGTTCGGCGGTGCTGCATAGGGCGGTGCGGTAATGTAAGCGCGGCGGTGTGTCGGGATAGGTGTAGACCAAGCGGCGATTTTCCGGCGGCGCGTCGCGGTCGGCAGTCCAAGCGTAGTGGGCCACGACCAGAGCCGAAAACTGGCTCCGCAACGTGCGATTCAGGTCGGGGTGGATCTGGTAGACCGCCCCGTCGGCATCATCGGCCTTGCCTTTGGCGCTGATCGGTCCCAGCCCCTCGGTCTTGGCATCATAGACCAGCCCCAGCACATCTTGCGCGACCACCAGCCCACCCAACGGCGGCAGTTCGTGTAACTGATAGCTTTCGGCGGTGAACGCACGATACGACGCACCGATTACCTCGCCCAGCGCGGCCCGTGCGTCACCGGCGGCCAGACGCTTTACGCCGGGGAAGGGAATGATGTCATCACTCACAGATCGATTCTCCACATATCACGCATACAAAAGGCGGCCTCTAGGTTCGGGAACCGGACGACCCAATGCACGCGCCGTATCTACCCACTCGCTGATAATCTGTTCAGCATTCGCTAAGGCTTCTTGATACGTCGCACCATCCGCCATACAACCCGCTAATTCCGGCACTTCTGCAATAAAAGCAGCATCGTCTTCACTCCAATAGATGATAATCTCATACCGAACCATTGTCATCTCCTAGCTTATACCGGATTATCACACCTCGTGCTTGTTTAACTTGGTAGGGTTTTGCTGTTGCCCCTTTGGGCTGTAGGTTCAGGATCTCCTCAACCCCCTTTTTCGTGAAGATGTGATGGTCACCCTCTGATACGTTCATCAAACCCTAGTCTGGAAAGTACTCTACATAAATCGGCAAAGGAAATATTAGTATCCGCAACCCCACTCAGAACACGATCCAATACTTTATCTTTTGCCAATGTGTTCTCCCCATAACCGAGCGAAGTAGCATTCGACAAAGCTGCTACGCTACCTAAATCCGCCGGCCCATGCCCTGTTTGCCGCGGGCTTTCTCCGACGGTGGGGCCAGCAGGCCGGCCTGTTCCAGCAGGTAGAAATAGCTGGCCCGGTCTTCGCTCCGTAACACGGCGAAGTTGTCGGCCAGTGTCAGCGCCTTGGGGTAGCCGTCGCCCAGCGCGCACTGGCTGAGGACGATGCGCTGCACCCGATCCAGCAAGCCGGCGGCTTCCACCCACAACGGAAACTCCAGCCGCGCCACCTCATAAGGGGTCGCCAGATAGCAGAAGCCCATAGTGTCCCAGAACTCGGTGGCGCCATGCACGCCGAACGGCGAATAGTTTTGGAAGACCGGCGAGCGCACACCCTCGTTCAGCAGTTCCCAGAACAGACCGCTATCGTCGAGCGTCCACAGGCCGGAGCATTCTGTGCGGTTGCATCGGTTCTCGCAGGGCGCCACACGCTGCGCCGCGCCCTCGCTTGCCGCACGGCAAGCCAGCACACGCGCCGCCCGCATCACCGACTGGCTGGCCGGCTTGCTGACATAGCCGATCACCGGCACGCCGATGCGCTCGAAATCCGCCAGCTTCTCCCCATACGCGGCGATAACCGCCTGCACTTTCTGATCCGGCACCAGCGCCAGCGACAGTTGCATCAGCGATCCGTCAAGCAGCGCCAGGTCGGCCCCGAATTGCGCGGCCCAGCGGTGCAGCTCGGTCACTTCGCGCAACGCGCACTCGGCCTGCAACAGCGGCCCACTGACCGACCACTCCCCACCGTCAAGCGTCGGGTCCATACAATGCACAGCGGTGCTGTCGAGTTCTGCCGCCGGCGCGTCGCCGTAGTGGATCATCACCCGGCCCACGTTGATCAGATAACAATACGAGCCGCGGTGCTTGTCGGGCGACACAAACGACGAGTCGGTGGCAATTATGGTGTAGTCGGGCGCGGCGGGGTCGCCGGGTGTGAACTCATGCAGTGGGGTCAGCGGCACGCCCAGCAGACGGCGGCTCTGCACCGCCTTGATCCGCGCGTGCCAGTCGGCTTCGTCGGTGGCGAAGTAGATTTCCGTGGCATCCTGAGCGGCTTCGGCGCGCGTGGTATGCGCTGCCTGCGCCTGCCCCAACGTGGCCGCGATTTGACGGGCGACTTCGGTGTGATCGTAGGGCATAGTGGTGGAGTTCGGAGTTCTGCGTTAACGATGTGAGCCGCGCAGCGCGAACCGCGAAATGTAAACTACCGTTTGCAATACGTTCTACTCAATATGCAATACAGCATCACGTTTCACACTTCACGCTTCACGGCTTGCTGCGCCGCAAGCGGATCTCCAGATAATCGCCGTCAGTGCGCACCTCGGTGACGCGAAAGCTGTCACCGTCGAAGCCGGCGCGCAGTTGGGTATTGAGTTCGGCCAGCAGCACGTTGTTGGTGATTTGGTCCACCGATTGGTGGACTTCGCCGGCCAGATCGAACGGCAGCAGGTTCAGCGGCACTTGCGTATCGCCCAGGCGTGGTTCGCCCAGCATCTGCATCGCCAACTTGCCGTCTTTCACCGAGAGTTGGTTGTTGACACTGGGTGAGAACGTGAAAAAGCCGGCCACATCGAAGGTCGGAGTCAGCACCACCGCCGCTTGCGGCAGCAGGTCCATCTGCAAGCCGGTCGTTTTGACGTTCTGCACCACCACTTGCGGATTAGTGCGCAGGCGGCGTTGGATCGCGTCATTGAGGTAGGTTTTGCTGATCGCCAGCCGCACATCAGGCACATCGGTCGAAAAGCGGTCTTGCGCCGCCTGATGCACCGAGAGCGCGGCCAGCGCCAGCAACGTCACTGCGCCGGTGACCCAGCCGATAACGAAGCCGGCCACTAGCAAGAGCGGACGGCGGCTACGACCACCAAACCGGCGCCCGCTGCCCGGCCCCGGCGTGATATGCAAGCCGCTAGACCTCCGGCCCCTGGCCGTTGAGCAGCGCCGAGTGCAATGGCGCCGTATCCAGGGAACGGGTAGAATGATCGCTAGCCTGCGGCAGCCCTTCCACGCGGGCGATCCATGCCGGCGCGTCGCGCAGTTCCTCCATCGTCGGCAAATACTCCGGCCCGACCCATACCAGATTGGCAAGCTGGACGCCGCGTGCGGCTACCACGGCGTTGATAAACGCCTCGCCTGCCCGGTATTGCTCCATCTTGAGTGCCAGCCCGGTCAGGCGGATAAACAGCTTTTCGATGGGGCTGCGCTGACCGGCGCGCTCCTCAATACGCTGCTTGATGGTATCAAACGACGGCATCAGCCGCACTCCGACCGCGTTCATAATGTAGTTGCTGTAGCCTTCGATGATCGACATCAGCGCCTGCAATTTATTGAAAAGCGCTTTTTGCTCTGCGGTCATCACCAGTTCGATCCAGCTTTCGCCCGCCGCGAAGTTGGCGCGGGCCCGGCTCACGATGCTGCCCAACCCGCCACCATTACGCAGTACCGTCAGATCTTGGATGATGGTGTTGAAATAGGTTTCGAGAATCGTGTTGAAATATTCGCGCACCCAGGGATAGGCTTCAAATTGGAAAGCGTGCGTGGTTTCGTGCAAGGCAATCCAGAGGCGAAAGTCGTCGGCATCCAGGCCGCGTTCGCTTTGTACAGCGGCGATATTCGGCTCCACCATATACAGGCGGCCCACTGTCAACGGTTCACGGCCTAGCAGGCTAAGGTCGTACTGGCCGAGGACGCGGCGGGCCAGGTAGCCGAGCAGCACACCCAGCTCGCCCGATAGCACCACCTGGTTCACATCGGTCATCAGCAGCGTACCGATGTCGTCGCTGCTGCTGGTCATTTGGTGCATCCGTTCGAGCGGTGCAAAGAGTTGCTCGAAATTGACGATGTTGGCATCAATCCATTCGGCGCGGGTGAAGGCGGCGATATTTTGCACCGGCTGGGGCAGGTCGCGGCCCATTTCGGCGGCGATCAGCGGTTCACAGCGGCGCACTAAGTCGGTGTAATACGCGCTCCACTGCTCGTGCCAGCCGGATTGGAGCGCCGGTTCGGGGTTCATGGCCTGGGCCAGCGTCCGCACGCGGTTCCAGTTGAGCATCGGCGGTACGCCGCTAGCGCTATATTTGCGCCGGCGGCCGGCGGCATAGGCAGCACCGAGCGCCACCCCAGCGACCACGCCGAGGCCAATCATTTGCCGGTTATTGCGACTCATGTGCGCGTTCCCTTCTTGCAATGGTTCGTTCGTATGTTCTACTATACCCTCTCGCCGCCGCTCCGTCAAGAATCGCTCATTGATCGGATTGATCCGCACATGATCATCCCGTTTTCGCGCCCTGCACGGATCACTCCGATCAAGGAGTGGTCAGCAGCACATCCATGTCGCGGCGCGCGCGCAACGCCGCCAGGGGACCGAGGGCGGGGGCGAGCCGGCACGCCAGGGCGCGATCCGACACAGTGCGCCGGACCTGGATGCGGCGGCGTTGCTGCAACATGGGAGCCAAGTCGCGCACGGCGGCGGCACGGCCCTGGATAAGCGCCCAGTCGCGGCGGGCCAGACCATAAACCAGGGCCAAGCTGTCGTAGCGCAGGATATAGGGAGCGTAGCGAGTCCAAAGGCTGCTGGGTAGGTTTTTGATTAGACACCAGAGGCGATTACGTGCCAGGTGGTAGTTCTTGAACGGCGATCCCTGTCCCCCGGTGGCCGAAACCGCGTGTAAGACCGGCGCGCCCGGCACCCACAGCGCCTGCCACCCGCGCAGCCGCGCCCGCCAGGCCAGGTCCGCATCTTCTAGGTAGCTGAAAAAGGCTTCGTCGAACAGGCCCACGTCTTCCAGCAGTTCGCGGCGGTAGAGCGCCGCCCCCGCACTCACGCCGAATATCGGCTGTGGCGTGGACGGCAGATCGGCCACCCGCCGGCCGACATCCCGATCCAGCGCCAGCCCGTCGCGGTGTACGCTGATGCCGGCTGAAGCCACGCGGTCAGGCCGCCCGGCGAATAGCATGGTGCCGGTCAGGCTACCGACCTGCGGGTGCGCGGCGGCGGTCTGGGTCAGCACCCGCAGCCAGTCGGGGTGAGCCACGGTGTCGTTATTGAGCGGCACGCAATAGGCGACGCGGGGATCGGCCAGGGCGGCGCGCAGCGCACGGTTGTTGCCGGCGGCAAACCCGGCATTGTCCGGGTTGATCAGCAGGCGCAACGGCGGCAGATCGCGCGGGGGCGGGGCAGGACTGTAGGCGGTGGGAATGAGCGGCCAGTCGCCGGCGGCGGCACGCGCCAGCAGATCGGGGGAGCCGTCGGTCGAGCCGTTATCCACCACCCACACTACGAAATCGCGCAGTGTCTGCGCGGCGAGGGCGCTGAGGCAGCCGGGCAGGTGCGATGCCCCGTTCCAGTTGACGATGATGACGGCGCTATGTGGCACGCCCGCCGTCTACTTGGTGCGCCGGCGGCGCGGCTTGGGCGTAGCCGCCGGCGCGGTTTCACCGGCCATTTCGGCCAACACGGCGCTCATGTCAATATCGGGCAGGCCACCGGTAGTCGGATCACTGCCGGCGACGACTTTTTTGCGGCGGCCTTTGCGCCGGGTGGTGGGCGCGGACGCAGCGGCAGGCGGGGGATCGTTGCCGGCCATCGCCGCCTCAATCTCGCTCATATCTATCGGCGGCAAGCCGGTATCCATCAGGCCATAGAGGTCACCGGGTTCCTCGCCGGCTGCCGCTGCATCTGCCATGCGCTTCTGCCGTAGATCGTACTCCTCGCGCAGCCGGCCGGCGGCGACAAAATCCATTGCCGCCATGCGTTCCAACAGCAGCGCAGCCAGCCGCGTGCCGGTGCGGAAATCGCTCAAGCGAATATTCTCGTCCGGCCCGTGGATCGCGGAACCGGGATAGGCACAGCCCATGCCGACCACCGGCACACCCAGCCCATTGCTGAACGAATACATCGGCCCCGATCCGGCCGACGAAGGATAGACCAGCGGCGGGCGACCGGCGCCTTCCGCACAGACGGTCATCGCAAGCACCACAAACGGATCGGACGGATCGGTGCGCGCCGGAAACAGACTGCCTTCCAGCGGTGTGGCGATGACATCAGCAAAGCCTTTCGCCGTCAGATGCTCGCGCAACTGCTGTAGGATCACTTCCGGGTCTTGGTTGGGCACCAGGCGGAAGTCCAGCTTGGCCGTAGCGACATGGGGCAGAATCGTCTTCGACCCCGGTCCCTGATAACCCGCCGTCAGCCCCTGGATATTACAGGTGGGCGCAAACACCTCGGCGTAGCGGCGCATATAGCCGTCTAGCCCGACTGCAAACTCGCCCAGCCCAATGTTGTCCAGCAGCGTCGGCCCGTCGTCGGGCAACAGCCGAATCATGTCCATCTGCGTCGAATCGGCCGGCACAATACTGTCGTAAAAGCCGTCAATGCGAATCCACTCGCTCTCGTCTTTGAGGCTCGCCAGCGCCCAGATCAGCCGCCAGACCGGGCTAGCAACCGTGGCGGCCAGCGACGAATGCAGGTCGCGGTTAGGCCCCTCGGCGCGCAGCTCAATGGTCAGCATCCCTTTCATGCCCAGCATGATCTGCGGCGTGCCGTCCCAGTTCAACGTGCCGTATTCCCACAAGCAGCCGTCCGCTGTCAGCCGCTCACGGTAGTGCAGCAAGAAGCTGTCGAGGTTCATGCTGCCGATCTCTTCTTCGCCTTCGATCACCCACTTGATACGGATCGGCAGGCCACCCCGCGCCGCACGCAACGCATCAATGGCCGCCAAGCGCGACACGATATGGCCTTTCGTGTCGGCCACCCCGCGCCCAAAGATTTTGTCGTCGCGCACCGTCGCGCCGAACGGCGGGCAAGACCAGAGATCGAGTTCGCCTTCGGGCTGCACGTCGTAGTGGTTGTAGATCAGCAGCGTCGGCGCGCCCTCCGGCACCGGGTCGGTGGATTCGGCGTAGATCACGGGGAAGCCGTGCGGCACCGGCATCCGTTCCGTCCGGAAGCCGCGCCGTTCCAACGCCGCCACGACCAGCGCGGCCATCGCCTCCAAGCCCCGCCCCTCCGCCGACACGCTCGGCTGCGCGCAAAAGGCGGCTAGCTCGGCCAACGCCGCATCCTCATGCGCGGCCAGGTACTCATACACGGCTTGCATATACATGGCGGGTCTCCCGTGGGCCGTGGGCTATGGGCCGTGGGCCGTGGTCTGTATGTCGTTGGTTGTCGGTCGGCGGTCGGCAGCGTGTTAGTTGTCGGTCGGCCGTTGTCGCGGCGCTACGTGCTGCGCCCGTTGCGGGGGCTAGATCGGGCTATTTGCTGTAGAGTCAGTGTACCCCAAACGGGAGGGGCGTGCAAGTGCGAACCGGTGTGAAATGTGAGTAACGAGACCGATACGCACAGCGCTTTACTGCGTCTGTAAGTCTACCATGGCGAGAAAGGCATATAGGCGTATAATAGTAGGAGTTATCCGACCTTTAGCCCTTACTTGGAAAGGCTCCCCATGCGAATACGCCGCCTCTTCACCCTGGCAATGCCGGTCCTGATCCTGTTAACCCTGATCGCTCCAGCGAGCCACGCCCAGCCCAGCGCCGCACCGCACGCCGCGCCGTCGGAGCAAACCACTTTCCCGCAGACCGGCATAACGGCGAGCGGACCGTTTCTGCACTACTGGCAAGGCCACGGCGGGCTGACCCAGCAGGGCTACCCGATCTCGGCCGAGACAGTAGAAACCAGCACCACCGACGGCAAGCCCTATCGTGTGCAGTATTTCGAGCGCGCCGTGTTCGAGTATCACCCCGAAATTGGGGCCGACGGCGTGTTGCTGTCACTACTGGGTGTGACCGCCTATCACCAGAAGTACCCCAGCGGTGCGCCGGGCCAAACGGCGAACCACGCCGCCGGCTCGACGCTGTTCCCGCCGACCGGTCGGCGGCTGGGGGGGCTATTCCAGCAATACTGGCAGGCCCACGGCGGCCTCGCCCAGCAGGGCTATCCCCTCTCCGACGAGTTCATCGAAATGGCCGCCGACGGCAAAGCGCGCACGGTGCAGTATTTCGAGCGCGCTGTGTTCGAGCGGCACCCGGAGAATCCGCCCCCCTATAATGTCCTGCTGGCCCGACTGGGCGCAAGCGACCTGACCGCACATTATGCGACCGCTGCGCCGCCTGCCGCCGGGCTACCGCTACAAGACCGCTTAGACCTGTTCGAGGCGGTCTGGCAAACGGTGCATGATCAGTATATTTACCGTGACTATCGAGGGCTGAACTGGGATGCGATCCACCACGACGAGCGCGGCCCACTCGCGACCGCTAGAGACGATACGGCCTTTTATGAGCAACTCGCCAATCTGATTGACAAACTGGGCGACCGTCACTCGGCTTTTCTTAATCCCGATCAGGTGAAAGAAGACGACGCGATGCAGCAGGGCACACTGCATTTCTCCGGTATCGGCGTGTTCTCGCAGGATCTCGGCGGCAAAGTGCGGGTTGTGGCGGTGGTGCCGGGCGGGCCGGCCGATGGGGCGGGCATCCATGCCTTTGATGTGATCCAGGCGGTGAACGGCACGCCGCTGTTGCATGGCGCCGACGCGCCGCACCTGATCCGCGGGCCGGCGGGCACGACCGTGACGCTGACCATCATGCGCCCCGGTGAAACGGCCCCGCGCACCATCACCATCACACGGGCTGATGTGACCTTCGCCTTGCACGCTACGGCGCGTCGTGTGCCGGGCACCAACGTCGCCTATCTGGACCTGCCGACGTTTGACACATTCAGCATCAGCGACGAAGCGGCGGCGGCGTTGAACGCGCTGGCGGCGACCGGCCCGCTTGACGGCGTGGTCATTGACCTGCGCCAGAACGGCGGCGGCCTGATCTCCGAACTCAACGCGATGCTAGGCCTGTTTATAGACGGCGGCAACGCGGGCTACGAACTGCTGCTCGACGGGCGGCGCGCCAATCGCATCCCCAGCGGGCGGGTACTGCCCGCGCTGCGGGGCAAGCCTGCTGTCGTACTGACCAGCAACGCCAGCGAAAGCGCGTCGGAGCGGTTCGCCTCGGTGATGCAAGACACCCACCGGGCGATCACCCTCGGCACGACCACGGCCGGCAACACCGAGACGGTGTATCCCCACGACCTGCCGCAGGGCGCACGCCTGATGCTGGCCCAGGCCACCTACCTGCGGATCGACGGCAAGACCAGCATCGAGGATAAAGGCGTAGTGCCCGACATCCCCCTCGACGTGCCCTGGTACGAGTCGCCGCCCGCTGCCGACCCGCAGATCCTGGCGGCCGTGGCGCATATCCAGGGCAAGTAGGCCGACCATGAGCAGTAAGCCATCGTCGTGGTGAAGGAGCGTAACTGAATTGAGTGTGCAACCGCAGGGTTCTGGTCCAGTGTCTAAGAGGCGATCTGCCGATAGGAGCACGCTGATTGCCGGGTTGGTGGGCCTTAGCACGCTAGTCTTGATCGGTGTGGTTTTTCTAATGCCGAGTCGCAGTACAGCGGGGCAGGCAACTCCCGTGGCACGCGGCACAGCAATCACAGCGACCACGACTATAGCCGGCGCAGCCACCGGCGCTGTGACCGGCCAGGCAGTGCGCGAGCCGGCGGTTGCGCGAGCGCTTGCCGGCGAAGGAACCCCTATCGCAGCGCTAACCGCAGCTATCGGCCTCACTAATGCGACGCGAGTACAACCGCTAGCGCAGTGGGGCAAAGGCACCGTTACCAAAGCGATCTATTCACCTGACGGCAAAACTATCGCCCTGGCTGCGTCGCTAGGTGTCTATCTGTATGACGCAGCGACGTTACACGAAACAGGCTTTTTACCGACCACCGGCTGGGTGCTAACTCTCGCTTTCGCACCTTCGGGCGAGATTTTGGCGGCGGGCGATAACGCCCAGTTCCTGACCCTCTGGCAAGTGCGCGATCACACGGTTCTACAGCACTCCCCCAATGGGGAAGGCAGCATCACCAGTATAGCGTTCGCACCGGACGGGCAAACCCTGGCCGTGGGTTCAGCCAATCAAGCCGTGCAACTGTGGTCGGTGGCGAACGGGAAACCCTCACGCGCCCTAGCCGGGCAGGACGGCAACATCGCCGCGCTGGCCTTCGCCCCCGATGGACGGACCCTGGCCGTGGCCGCATCCAAACGCATTCGCCTGCTGCGCGTCGCCGACGGCAGTATCGCGCACATCCTGGCCGCGCATAGCGGGCGCGTGCTAAGTGTAGCCTTCAGCCCGGACGGCCGCACGCTTGCCTCTGCGGCCGAGGATAAGACGGTTATCTTGTGGGGAGTGGCCGACGGCACAGTAGCACACAAGATAACCGGCCATGAAGCAGGGGTAACGAGTGTAGCTTTTGCGCCCGACGGGCAATCACTCGCCTCCGGGTCGCTCGACAGTGTAGTGCGCCTGTGGACGGCTAGCGACGGCACCCTGCTGCGAACTATGGAAGGCCAACCCATCCCGGTGTTCAGCACAACGTTCGCACCCGACGGGCAAACCCTGGCTACGGTGCTAATAGACGGCACCCTGCGGCTCTCGCATATAGCCGACGGCAGCCTACTACAAACAATGACCGACCACGGCACCTGGGTGACGAGTCTCGCATTTAGCCCCGATGGACACACCCTAGCCGCCGGCTACACCAGCGGGGACATTGGGCTGTGGCAGCCGGCCGGCGGCGTGCAGCAGCGCACACTAGTAGGGCACCAGGGGACGGTCCTCAGCCTCGCATTCAGCCCAGACGGGCAGCGGCTGGCTTCCGGGGCGACCGACGGCACCGCGCGGATCTGGACGCTCGCTAGCCGGCGGCGGCCGCTGGTATTAGCCAAGCCGATAAGTCCGGTGCAGAGCCTAGCCTTTGCCCCCGATGGGCAGACGTTAGCAACCGGATCAGAAGATGGGACGATTCACCTATGGACCGGTGCAGATTATACGTTGCTGCGCCCATTAACCGGGCATACCGGAGCCGTCGTCGGCATTGGGTTTAGTGCAGGCGGGCGCGAGATCGCGGCTGCTTCGGTAGACGGTAGCGCCCGCGTTTGGCCGCTCGCCGCCGCTACGCCGGGAAGGATCTTAGAACAATCTATCGGTGAGGTCGTCAGTATGGCCCTGGCTCCCGATGGGCAAACTCTGGCCGTTGTACCGCATAATGGCTCGATCCAATTACTACATTTACCCGACGGCGCGCTCTTACGTTCCCTGCCCACCGGCTTTTACAATGTGCACCGCCTGGCTTTCACTCCCGATGATCAACTCCTGGTGGTGGGGACAGGCGGCGGCACAGTCGAGTTGTGGCGCGTAGCCGACGGGACGGTGGTGCAGACGCTAGAAGGGCACAATAGCCCAGTGACGGCGCTTGCCGTCAGCGGCGACGGTCGCATCCTCGCCTCCGCCGCCGCTGACGGCACAATTCGGCTATGGGGCATACGCTAACTTACGTGCTGCCGGTTGCCTACAGCTAACTGCTTAGCGCCTAGTCCGTCTTTCGGCCCTTGACACCGTGCCGAACGCGGTCTATAATAGAGCCACAATACCGATATACGAAACGCTGCGAACAGGACGAGTAGGGGCGACCGCGCCACAGAGAGGCCCGACCACCGGCTGCAAGCCGGGCTGGAGTGCCTCGTCTCGAACACCTCCTGGGAGCCGCCGGGTGAACGCCCCGCTGGGGCTGGTAGCCTGCGCCGGTCGGCCCCGTTACTGGCCCTGATGAGCGGTTGCCCGGCCTGATCCGGCGGCCGAAAATCGGGTGGAACCACGCAGTGCCTTTGGCCTCGCGTCCCGTGTTGAGGGATGCGTGGCCTTTTTTATTCGATGGACAGCAGACAGAGCGTTTAACAGGAAAGGAGACCCCATGGCGGCACCCCTTTTACAACGCCATTACACTTCGGCAGAATATCTGACTTACGAGCGGGAAGCCGAAACGAAGCATGAGTATATCGAAGGGCAAATTCTTGCCATGAGCGGTGGCAGTCGGGACTACGCGCGGATCAGCATGAGCCTCGCACGAGCGTTGAGTAACCAAACGTCGAGCGGACCCTGCGAGATCTACGGCAGTGATTTACGCGTCAAAGTGACAGCGCGTGGAATGTATACCTATCCTGATGTCAGCGTGGTCTGTGGCGAAGAGCAGTTTGATGATGCCCAGGCGGATACCTTGCTCAACCCCACCCTGATTGTTGAGGTGCTTTCGCGCTCAACTGAAGCCTATGATCGGGGGGTCAAGTTCGATTACTACCGCGCGATCCCTTCGTTGCAGGAGTACCTGCTGGTTTCACAGGATGGCGTACTTGTGGAGCATTTTGCACGCGCCGCAGATACTTGGGTACTTACCGCCATTAGCGATCTCAACGCCGTAGTGCGCTTGCCGGCGATTGGTTGCACCCTCGCGCCGGCCGAGATTTACCGCAAGGTCCAATTGCCGGTCCAGCCAAAGACCACCGATCCGTCGCCTGCCGACCCCGCCGCAGCCGACGACACCAAAGCATAACAACCGACGACCGACGACCGACGACTGATGACCGATGACCGAGGAGGAGTACCATGAGCCAAGTAGACGAAGCATTGGACTATGCCCCGCACCCGTATGCGGCGGAAGATGCCAAAGAGGGCGATCCCGAATCCGAAGGGGCGTACCTGGCGCGGATGCGCCACTCGGCGGCCCACCTGATGGCGGGAGCCGTGCTGAAGCTGTTTCCCGATGCCAAATTCGGCATTGGCCCGGCCGTTGAGGACGGCTTTTACTATGACTTCGACCTGCCCCGCCCACTCACGACGGAGGATCTGCGCGCCATCGAAGGGCTAATGGCGGCAGACCAGGCGGCGGCCTATCCGTACCAGTACGATGCTGTGTCGCGCGATGAAGCGCTGGCACTGTTCCAGGACCAGCCTTATAAGGTCGAACTGATCGAAAACTTGCCCGCCGAGGCGACGATTTCAACGTACCAACACGGCGCTTTCCGCGATCTGTGCCGGGGGCCGCATGTTGCGGGGACCGGCGAGGTGGGCGCAGTCAAGCTACTCAACGTAGCAGGCGCGTACTGGCGTGGCGACGAAAAGCGCCCGATGTTGCAACGCATCTACGGCACGGCCTGGCGCAATGAGCAGGAATTGGCCGCCCATCTGCACAAACTGGAAGAGGCCGAGCGACGCGACCACCGCCGGCTGGGCAAAGAACTGGACCTCTTCTCGATCCATGAGGAAGCCGGCGCAGGGCTGATCTACTGGCACCCCAAAGGCGGCCTGATGCGTGTCATCGCCGAAAACTACTGGCGCGACGCCCATCTAGCCGGTGGCTACGACATTGTGTTCTCGCCGCACATCGGGCGGGCGTGGCTCTGGGAGACGAGCGGCCACCTGGGGTTCTACAAAGAGAGTATGTACCCAGCCATCGAAATGGATAACCAAGAGTTTTATGTCAAACCGATGAACTGTCCGTTCCACATCATGATGTACAAAACGCGGCGCCACTCCTATCGGGAGTTGCCGCTGCGCTGGGCCGAACTGGGCACCGTCTATCGCTACGAGCGGTCGGGCACGCTGCACGGCCTGCTGCGCGTGCGCGGCTTCACGCAAGACGACGCGCACCTCTTCTGCCGGCCCGACCAAATGCACGCCGAAGTAGTGCGCGTGGTGGACTTTTCGCTGCAAGTGTTGCAGGCGTTCGGCTTCCACGAGTACGAAATCTATGTCTCGACGCGCCCGGAGAAAGCCGTCGGGGAGGCCGCACAATGGGAAGCCGCCGAAACCGCGCTCAAGGCGGCGCTGGACGAACGCGGCCTGCCCTACAAAGTGGATGTGGGCGGCGGCGCGTTTTATGGGCCGAAGATCGACATGAAGATCAAAGACAGCCTGGGCCGCGCCTGGCAATGCACGACGATCCAGTTCGACTTCAACATGCCGGAGCGCTTCGACATGACGTTTGTCGGTGAAGACGGTAAGGATCATCGGCCCTACATGATCCATCGCGCGCTGCTCGGTTCAATGGAGCGTTTCTTCGGCTGCCTAATCGAACACTATGCGGGGGCGTTCCCACTGTGGATCGCGCCAGTGCAGGCGGAGATTATCCCCATCTCCGATGTGAAGCACATGGAGTATGCCGAAAACGTGCTGGCGCAGCTAAAAGCGGCTGGGCTGCGGGCGGAGATTGACCTCAGCAAAGAGCGCATGGGAGCCAAAATCCGCCAAGCCCAGATGCAGAAGATCCCATATATGCTGGTCATCGGCGACAAAGAGCGCGACAGCCAGACGGTCAGCGTGCGCCTCCGCAGCGGCGAGGACTTGGGCGCAGTAGCGGTTACTAACCTACTGGCCCGCATGGCGAAGGAAGTGGCGAGTAAACAGTAGGCGATGTATCAGCTGTTAGGTGTCAGGCTTTCGTCTCCTAATAGCTCGTCGGCATGAAGTTTGCTGGTAAGCAAGGTAACAATAGATGGCAGACAGCGGGATCGTTACGCGAAGGAGTACAGGGCATGAGTGTTGTGAGCAAGACGCTGAAGTTTACCGGCGGGGCGTTGTTGGGCTTGGGCATCGGGGCTGTGACGGCGCTGTTGTTAGCCCCGCAATCCGGCCAGGTAACGACCGAGCAGTTGCGCGCCCGGCTGGATGATGTGCTGGACGCCGGCCGTACCGCCCAGTTGGAGACTGAAACCGAACTGCACGCCCGCTGGGAAGCGACGATCCACGAGGGCGTGAAGGATGATAGCGGTGAGATGACGGTCGAAAACAAACCGCAGATTAAGGCCGACCAAGCTGCCGCACGCGAACGCGAAAAGGCCGACCAAGCGCGCAAACAGGCGATCCGCGATCTAGACGATGCGAGTAAGAAGCTCGACAAGGCGCGCACGAAACTGTAAGACGGGTAGCTCCGTCTGGAACACTATAGCTGGATTAAAAACCGCCGATAGACACGCATTAAACGGTGTGTCTATCGGCGGTTTGCGCTTACACCACAAAAAGCCGCC
Organism: Chloroflexia bacterium; assembly: GCA_038228295.1. Lineage (GTDB taxonomy): Bacteria > Chloroflexota > Chloroflexia > QHBQ01 > JAICKM01 > JAICKM01. Next base: position 52,492 of record JBBRPH010000013.1, read on the forward strand.
CTACGCTTCAACCACAGGGCAAACAAAAAGTGGGCAGGTAACTACCTCCCACTTTGTCGGCGCAGAAACAGCACCATCACACTCTATCTGTCGCTCCGACATACATAAGCGGCGCGAGGAAAACACTGCTACAGGCTGTAACGTGCTAGCTAGCGATGCGGGCCGGCCGGGCCGGCCGAGTGCGGATGAGGCGCAGTTCAGGAGCGGGTCGTAGCTGACGTAATGCACGGCGGCTAATTGTGTAGTAGCCGTCTTCGATTTCGGCGGTCACTTGGCCGGTCTCAATCGCTTCACAGAGGTCAGCCAGCGTTAGCGGGCGGGCAGTTTCGCGGGTTTGCGGTTTCATCGTCACATACTCCTATACACAACTAGGTATTTTATCCGGCTGCTATAACTCCTATGGGTCTGCTGCTCCTAAAAGCAGAATGTGTGCCACATCGTGCATGGGACAAAAAGAGGGGCGGATCAGCCGATCCGCCCCAAAGGTCGCGCAGGTTTGTGGGTGGTTAGCGCCCGACGCGTACCGCGCCGGCATAGTGCGCGGCCCAGTAGGAACTCCACAAATCGCTTACCGTGACGCCGCTCGACTCGTCGCCGGCGTGGACCATCTTGCCGTTACCGATATAGATGCCGATGTGCGAAATGCCACGCTGATAGGTATTAGCGAAGTAGACCAGGTCGCCCGGTTGCAGATCGCTGCTGGAGATATGCGTGCCGCTGGCGAGTTCGCTGCTCATACTGCGGCCCATACCGATGCCGGCCTTGTTGAAGATATAGTAAACGAAGCCGCTGCAATCGAAGCCCGATGGGCTAGTGCCGCCGAACACGTAGCGGGAGCCGACATAGTTCATGGCCGTACCCACTACGCCGCCGGCCATACTGCGAGCGGGAGAGGCGGTCGCGCCACGGGCCGAACCGCTACGGGCTACGGACGCTGTAGGAGCCACAGCAGCCGGGGTAGTCGGTTTCTTCGCCGCTACAGGAGCGGGCGCACTCGCCAAATAATCGGCGACCACCCAGCCGGAGACGGCGCCCGTCACTTGATACCAGTTCGTGCCGTCGGCGGCTTTGACCGGCCCTTTCGCCACTTTAAACACCGTGCCGGCCCCGGCGGTAGCAACAATTTTGCCGCCCGCAGTACTTCGCACGCGCACGGCATCCCCTTGGGCGTTCGCGATCTTCGCATAGCCGGTCAGCACGGGGGGTTTAGCGGTCGTTTTGGTGGTGGTTTTAGGGGTCGTTTTAGCCGCAGTGGTCACTGTGCCGGCCGAGGCATTGCCGAGATAACGCATATCCATCCAGCCGATCTGGCCGCCCGTATTGACGCGATACCAGCGGCTGCCGTCGGCGATTTTAACCGGCCCTTCCAGCACCGTCACACGCGCGCCGTCACTGAGGCTACCGCGTACATCATAGCCGACGCCCGCGCCGGACCGGTAGCGGACGCTGCCGCCGCCGGCGTTTTGCACGACCATCGGGCCGCCCGCCGCTTGAGCCGCTGAGGCGGGTAGCCCGCCGAAGGCACCGGCGGCAATGGCCGAGGCCAGCAAGACCACGCCTGCGCGCCGCAATGGGGCGCTTACAGCAGATTTAATCGTCATGTCTCATCCTTCCAGAGATGTTGAGCGGCAGGCTGTAAGCGCAAGTGGAGGCCACAACACACACGCCGGTACAGCACAGGATTTTATCAGACTGGGGGCGCCTTAAAGGATTACAACAGACTGCAATGTCGCCCGATCCACCGTTTGACGGAGTGCAAGGGGGACGTTTGTCCCCTTTGCCTCCGCGAGAATAACACAGTCGGCGAAGGGGTGTCAATAGCCTAAAAGCCACACAGACATAATATTGATGCTTTTGTGAGGTTATCCGCTTTTCCTCCCGGTTTCGAAGTATTAATAAAGTACAAAATGCGGGTGCAATAGACCCACATTTCGTATCTATGAATTAATATTCTTGCAACCAGCGCCATTCTTCGCGAGCGCGTAATAATTGCAACAAATTGATTAGATAGTGGGCCACAAAAGGGGTCAGTAGGCTACCTGACCAGAGGAATAGCAGGCTGAGAGCAACCCCCACCGCCGCCGAGACCACCATGCCCAGCGAGCCTTGCGGGCTGTGCATCGCACCGAAGACCAGACCGAGTGCGCCCACCAGCAGCGGCGCGGGCACCCAAGTACTGAGGCCACCGAGCAGCAGGCTGCGAAACAGCACCTCTTCCAGCAACACGGCGAGGCCCATCGCCGGGGGCACCAGTAGCCATTCGCGGCGTGTACGTGGGAAGATGTTGAGCATGACCACTGGTGAATAAACCGTTTTACCGAAGCGCCGGATGGCCCAACGGGTCAGGGCGTTGACGATCACCTGCACCGCCACGGCGAACAGGATCGCCGCACCCATATCGGCGGCGAGGTGTGGCGCCTGCCAGCCGAATTGCGTGGGCGGCAAACCGCTGATCGCCGCCAGACCGGCACAGACAGCGACAATAGCGGCTTTGACAGCGTTCTCCAGCGGAGCCAGCAACAGGTTTTCGCCCACCGGCAGGGCACGCAACAGCTTGCCGCTCTGGTATGTGACCCAGGCCAGCCCCGCCAGCAGCAGCAGCGATCCGAGGATAAATACGGCAGGCATACTGCCGGAATTGTAGCGGGCGGGCCGCAGCGTGTCAAGCCACGAGTTGACACCGCCGCCGTGCGCTGCGTACAATCAGGCTACGATGCACAAATGGAATGGAAGCCGCTGGATACCCCTGGCGGCCCTACTACTGGTGGGGCTGATCCTGAGCGGAGCGGCCGTGGCCTTGCCGGGCGAGGGGTTCTGGCACTCCGACGAGGGTGCCAAGTTCCTGCAACTGCAAAACCTGCGCTGGGGCGCAGACGGACTGGAGACGGCCATTGCTTATCCGGGCCGCGATCTGGATCCGCTGTTGGCTTGGGTGCCGTTTCACCCCAAGCAGCATAGGGTGGATGCCGGCGGCCGTATCTACTTACAATGGCCGATCTTTCTACCGTTGCTAGCGTGGCCGCTGTGGGCGCCGGCCGGCCGGGCCGGACTATATGGGTGGCCGCTTGCCGGCGCATTGGCCGCTTGCTGGGGCAGCTACCAATTAGCGCGCGCCGCCGGTACGCCGCCGCGCTGGGCGTGGATAGCTATACCGCTACTCGGCCTGGCGACTCCGCTAGGCTTCTACAGCGGGGTATTTTTCGAGCATACTCTGGCGGCGGCACTGGTGGCCGGGGCGGTGGCGGCCCTGCTGCGCGGGCTGCGGCGCGGCAGTGGGCGGCATTTGGCAGCGGCCGGCGCGTTGCTTGGGTCCGCGATTTACCTGCGCTCGGAACTCTACCTGTTGGTGCCGGTGTTTGGCGGGGTGACGGTGTGGGCCGCGCGCCGGGAGCCGGGGGTCGGGGGTTGGGAGCTTATGCGCGGAACGACCGGGCGGCCTGCGCGGGCGGTGGGTTGGGGTTTACTGGGATTGGCGTTGCCTTTGCTGCCGCTGTGGATCTTTTATGGGCAAGCCGCAGGCACGCCCCTACCCCAGCACGCCACCTGGTATTTTGAGCCGAGCGATACACCGGATGCCGGCGTACCGCCGCGCCTGCGCCTGCCCGAATTGCGCTATCTGGGGCGGGCGGGCCTAGCCGTTGTCCCCGATTTTCTGGTCGGCCCGCCGGCGGCCGACAGCCCCACAATACCCTGGGCCGTGTCGGCAGCGACACTGGCCGGTTGTGTGCTATTGGCGGTCGCGGCCATACTGCCGACCGCGCGGCGCACGCTCCCAACCGGAGCCGCTCTCGCCTGTATCGCCGGGGCCGCCGGCGCGGTGCTGCTCGATCCGCAGCCCTACCATAATTTGCACGGCTTCTTAGCGGCCGCGCCTATCATCGCCTGCGCCGCCCTGCGCCCACCCGGCCCACTTTCCCACAGCCGGCGGCTGCTGATCGCGGTAACCGCCACGTACATTGCCTTGCATGTCCTCGTTATCAGCGCCCTCAGCGGTCTGGGCCCGATCAGCCGCTACGAATGGGGCCAACGCTACCTGCTGCCCGCCTACCCACTGCTGATCGCGCTCGCGGTGTGCAACTTGGCCGCGTGGTCCGTGAGTTGGTCGGCGGCCGGCGGTCGGCGGTCGGCAACCTTTACGCATTGCGGTTTGCGGTTTGCGGTTTGCGGTTTAGGCATCACCCTGCCCTGCCTGCTGGTTCTAATCGGAGGGGGCTTCGCCGTGCGCGGCTGGGGCGTGCTGCGGGCAGAGCGGGCGCAGGCGGCGGGGTGGCAGGCGGTAATAAGGGCCGTGCCCGACCGAGTGCTGCTGACCGACCAGTGGTGGATACCACTGCGGCTGGCCCCAGGGTTCGACCGCCATACCTGGCTGCTGGCGACCCCGCCCGGTCGCGCCGCCGCCTGGCCCGCGCAGGCGCGGCAGGTGGGGTTGCGCGGTTTCAGCACCGTGACACTCGGCCCAGCACCCGCGCTGCCCGGTGCAACGCCGGGCGCAGGCACGACGATAGCTGGGCTGACGGTGCAGCGCTGGACCCTGCGCTAGAGTGCGGAGCAGGCCGGCCATAATAGGGGCGGTTAGGAACCCGGCAGTGCGCTTTTGCACATACGAGCAGTAGTCGCGCCGAAACTCAGAGCACCGCGCTATCGCACCACCAGGGCGAACCAGAAGGCGACCGTCAGCAGGCTGAAGGCGAAGCTGCTGAAGACGAGGGCGGCGGCGAGGCGCAGGTCAAGTTTATATTGCGCGGCGTAGGCGAGGCAGAGCAAAATGCTGGGGGCGGAGGAGTCGATCACTACCGCTTTGAGGAAGTCGGGATTACCACCGATTTGTAGCAGGCCGAGCAAGATGAAGCTGAGGACAGGGGCTAGGATCAGCTTGACGGCCTGTGAGGCCAGGATAACCGGCCAGTAGGCGGCGATGCCGGTGCCGACGATGCTCATGCCGAGATAAAGCATCATCAGGAAAGAGGTCGTGTCGCCCATTTGCTTGGTCAGATCGGTCAGCACTTTAGGCACGCCGGTATCGTTATAAAACAGCAGACCAATCATCAGCGCGATGAACGGTGCGGCGCGCGGTACGGCCAGCAGGTTGCGCCAACTGAAGGCACTCCCCTCGCCGTAAATCGAGGCTACAACCAAGCCGACCGTCACCAACATGAGCAGTGTGCCGATTTCGCTGTAAATGATATGGGCAGCCATGCCTTGATCGCCCAGTAGCTGCGGTGTGGTTCCGTTCAAGGTCGTCATAATCGGGTAGCCGAGAAACGCCGTGCTACCGAACATGGACGCGAGGATTAGCGATCCCTTTTGCGGGCGCGAAAGGTGCAGCCGGCGGCCTATCGCCCAGGCCAGCGCGCCGGATACCAGGATGGTGATATAGGCGATCAGCGGCACCTTAAACAGCAGGTCCAGCGTGAGCGGCACATTACTGGTGCCGGCGCGCCGAATCGAGGTGAAGACCAGCGCGGGCAGAGTCAGCGTCATCACCACACGAGCGATCAGGGGCGCAACTTCGGCGGGCAAGATGCCCAGCGCCTTGAGGACCGCGCCGATAACCACCATCAGGTACAGCGGTCCCAGCGTGGCGATAATCGGACCAAGATTCAGATTCATAGGGTGTCCAGCAGGCTCAATGCCTAACGGGTAAGTGGGTCAAGTCAGGATCGTCGTCAGTATAACCCCGATAGTCCAACTTGACAAGCCGCCCAAACGGCCGTGGCGACCGTCTCCGGGTCGCGCTGCCCATCTACCGTCACTACCGGCTCCCCGGCGGCCTGGGCAGCAGCAAGGAGGCGCAGGTAATTGGCACGAATGCGGGCGATTTTATGCTCCTGCTCATAGAGTTCGACGGTGCCGCCGCGCTCAGCCATGCGGGCCCGGCATACAGCAGGCGGCACATCAAGGAAGATGGTTAGGTCGGGGCGCGGGGCTTTGCTGTTGAGCGTGATCAGCCAGGCTTCATCGGCACCCAGCGCCTGGTAAGCCAGCGACGATAGCCGATAACGGTCGCACACCACGTCAATGCCCCGCGCCAAGCGCGGGGCGATTTCGTGGCGCACATGATCGAGTCGGTCGGCGGCATAGAGCAGCGCCAGCAAGTCGTCGGCCAGCGGCTGCATGGGCGTAGCAGAGCTATCGGCCCCCGCCCGGTGTTCAGTGTGCGGTGGATAGCCCAAGCGATGCGCCAGGGCCAGCCGAATCGTCGCGCCCACGGGTCCCTCGCTCGGCTCTTTGGTGCCGTAGGCGCTGCGCCCGGCCGCACGTAGCCGGTCGCGCAATCGGGCGGCCTGCGTGGTCAGGCCGGAACCGTCAGTGCCTTCCAGCACAATAAAACGGCCCCGGCGGATGGGTGCTGCGTCCATGCGATGTCTCCCCTCCGGCGCGAGTGTAGCACGGCGGCGGGCCGACTGTCAACCGACGACCTAACCCCCGCCCCTACCTCTGTGGGGACGGGGGCAGAACGTAAACTGCCCCGATCCTATCTATTAGGATACCCGTCTCTGCGTGGCCTGCCCCTTTGGGAAGGGAGGCAGGGGTTGGATCTGTTGCGGCGGTTGGCAAAAAGCGCAACGGTGTACTATAATTGCCGGAGTAGTGACTAGGAAAGGGTTTAGCCAACCGATGCCAAGCCATGCGCCCACCACAACCGCACAAACCACGCCGGCGCAGCCGCCCACCCGCCGCCGGCGGCTCAACATACTGGGCGTGCGCGTGGACAATAGCCCATTGGAGGAGTCGGTGACCCATTGCGCGCGGCTGTTGCGCTTGCCGCCGGGCGGCGCGGGCGGGCGGCTGCATCAAGTGGCGACGGTTAACCCGGAGTTCGTCATGCAGGCCCGGCGCGATGGCGCGTTTCGTGCCGTAATCAATCGCTGCGACTTGGCGACACCGGACGGGGCGGGCATTATCCTGGCAGCACGGCTGCTGGGACGGCCGTTGCGGGGGCGCACAACCGGTGTGGCGCTGACCGAGCGACTGGCCGCGCTGGCTGCTGCCGAGGGGCACCGGCTGTTTTTGTTGGGAGCCGCGCCGGGCGTGGCCGCCGAAGCTGAGCGCATCTGGACCACACGTTATCCCGGCTTGCCTGTTGCCGGCGTGTATCCGGGTTCGCCTGCTGAGAACGAGCAAGAGGAGATCACAGCCCGCGTCACGGCGACGGGAGCCGACTTGCTTTTTGTGGCGTTCGGCGCACCCGCGCAAGACCTGTGGATCGCACGCAACGCCGCTGCGCTGCCGACGGTGCGCTTGGCGTTGGGTGTAGGTGGTGTGTTTGACTATCTGACCGGGCGGGTGCCGCTGGCCCCGCCGCGCTGGCGGCAATGGGGCCTAGAATGGCTCTACCGCCTCTACCACCAGCCCTGGCGCTGGCGACGGATGCTGGCCTTGCCTGCGTTCGTCCTGGCCGTGCTGGGCCAACGGTACGGAGTTCCGCGATCTGCGGGTGATTACCGACGACCGACAACTGACGATTGACAACCGACAACTAGAAAAAGGGTACAATGACGGATTTTGCAAAGGGGTCAGGAGCAGTAGGCATAGTATATGTGTCGCTGGCTGATGTGCGGGCCGCGCCGCACACGGAGGCCGAGCTGGTCAACCAGGTGCTGTTGGGTACGCCTCTAACGGTACTAGATTCCGCTACGCCGGGCTGGGCGCGCGTGCGGTTGCCGGATTACGAGGGCTGGCTGACGACAGCAGCGATCAGCCTCGGCGCGTTGCCGGACCCAACGGCGCGGCAGATTTGCGTCGCCGCCCCCAGCACTACCCTGACCGTGCTAGATGCGGACGATGTGCCGACGGGTGAACCGCTGACCGTCTACGCCGGCACGCAGCTAACGCTGGCGCCTGACGCGGCCGTGAACGGCATGGAGGGCTGGGTGCTGGTCACGCTGCCTAATGGAGCCGACGCATTAGCGGACCCGGCAGCGCTAACTCTCGTTGAACCGGATTATTGTGGCTCGGCAGCGGCGGTAATCGCAACGGCGCAAGCATTCTTAGGTGTGCCCTACCTGTGGGGCGGCCTGACCGAGCGGGGCATTGATTGCTCCGGCCTGACGCAGATCGCCTATCGTGTCCACGGCTACACACTGCCGCGCGATGCCGATCAACAGTTGCAGTCCCTCACTACCAGCGTCGAAGGTAATACCTGGCAGCCCGGCGATCTCATCTTTTATGGGCACCAACCGGATCAGGTGATCCATGTGATGCTTGCCCTCGGTGACGGACGGGTGGTCCACGCCAAAGGCGGCGCGCAGGTGCAGGTGCAGAGCATGGACCCGGCCCAGCCCGACTACCACGCGCGCAGCGACGAGTACCTGGGCGCACGGCGAGTGATCACCGTGTCGGAAGGAGCCGCGCGTGAGCAGTAACGCCCAGCAGCCCGCCGACGCTACCGATGCCGCGCCCTACTATTGCGCCAATCACCCTACGGTGCCGACTTTTCTGCGTTGCGCCCGCTGCGACAAACCCATCTGCGCGCGTTGCCGCGTGTCCACCCCCGTCGGCTACCGCTGCTTTGAGTGCGCCGGGCTGACCGTGCTGCCCACCTACGCCGTCAGCAGCACCTACTACACCCGTGCTGCCCTGTTCGGCTTCGGGGTGGCGACGGCTATCGGCCTCCTATGGGCTATTCTGCCCGGCTTTGATTTCTGGGCCGCGCTGAGCCTGGGCCTCGCCGTAGGCGAGGCGGTGGGCGCGGCGACCAACCAGAAGCGCGGTCCCGGCCTGCAAGCCGTGGGTGTGGCGGCAGTAATCTGGGGTATCCTGGTCAGCCGCCTGGCGCTGGCTGTACTGCTGCGCCAGCCGACGCTTGCCACCTTTATCTTGGGCATCCCCGGCAATGAGGGCGCGGCGCTGCTCGATGGAGCGGTGATCAGTCAACACCGAGATGTGCCCAGCCTGTTCTTGGCTCTGCTGGCCCAGCCGGTGCAGGGCACACCGGATGTGGTGGGGCTGCTGTTTCTCTTGCTGGCGGGGGGTCTCGCTTACATTCGGTTGCGCTAACTGATGGCCCATCTGCGCGACCTGCTGCCCCGCTTCCACGGCAAACGTATCGTTGTGCTGGGCGACCTGTTCCTTGACGAATACATCCTCGGCACGGCCAGCCGGGTGTCGCGCGAAGCCCCGGTGCTGGTGTTGGAGTTTGCCCGGCGTGTGGTTCTGCCCGGCGGCGGCACCGCCCCTGCCTGCAACATCCAGGCGCTGGGGGGGCAAGCCGTGCAGGTCGGCGTGATCGGAGCAGATACGACAGGCGACGAGCTACGGGCGGCGCTAGCCGAACGCGGCGTAAATACTGCCGGCTTGGTCATAGACCCCAGCCGGCCCACCATCCTCAAGTCGCGCATCATGGCCGAAGGACCGGCGCGTCTGCAACAGCAAATCGCCCGCGTGGATACGATTGACCGCCGCCCGGTGGCAGGCGCGGTAGAGGCCGCAATCATCGCCACCCTCGAACGCGAACTGCCGCAAGCCGACGCGCTGCTGATCAGCGATTATCGCAGCGGCACGCTCACGCCCGCCGTGGTCAGCGCGGCCCGGCGCCTGGCCGGCGCGCTGGGCCTACTGACTACAGTAGACGCCCAAGGCGACTTCGCGAAGTTCGCCGGAGTGACGATCTTCCGCTGCAACGATCGGGAAGCCGAGGCCGCACTGGGCACCCCGTTACGGCTGGAAGCCGATTTCCCACCGGGCCTGCGCCGCCTGCGCGCCGAACTGGGAACACAGGGCGTGGTCGTTACACGCGGCGGCGACGGTGTATCTATTCTTGACGCAAGTGACACCTACCATCATATTCCCGTGACCAACACCGCCGAGGTATTCGACGTAACCGGCGCGGGCGACACGGTGATCGCCGTCCTCACCTTGGCCCTCACCGCCGGCGCCGATTTGCTTGATGCCGCCCGCCTCGCCAACTATGGTGCAGGCATCGTCGTGCAAAAAGTGGGCAACGCCACCCTGCGCCCCACCGAACTGGCCGCCCGTCTGGCTAGCGTAGACGAGTGTTGAGTTCTGAGTTCTGAGTTAAAGAACCGAATGTTGTCGGGCAGGCACTGCCGCACAACAATGCGCCGGGTTGCGGGATTGTAAGTGGGGCAGAGGACGCGCTAAGCCCAACGGGACACTGCGAGGGCAATATTGCGATAAGGGCAAGCATAGCGGGGCGGAGTCCCCTCCCACCGGGGCCAAGCTGTGCTAGATGCCGACTTGGTGAATAAAGGGAGTAGCTATTACGCATTACGCAAGGAGGCGCAAACCATGCAAATCATCATCCCCGCCGGGGGGTTGGGCACGCGGATGCGACCCCATACCTATAGCAAGCCCAAACCGCTCGTCTCGGTCGGCGGGTTGCCGTCTATCGCCCATATTCTGGATGCCCTCAGCGTGCTGCCGATCAGCAAGATCGTGTTGATCACCGGGCGTAACGGCGAGATGCTATTGGATTATGTCAAGAACCGCTACCCCATCCCCACTATGGCAATTGAACAGAAAGTCATGCGCGGGCAATCCGATGCCGTACTGCTGGTCGAAGGTGAGATTAATCGCGACGAGGACCTGTTCGTGGTCTTTTCCGATACGCTGTTCGAGGCCGACCTGAGCAGCATCCAACGGCTGGGCGCGGACACCGACGGGGCGGCGTTTGTCATGGCGGTGCCTGACCCCAGCCGCTTCGGTATCGCAGTCAGCGATGGAGACGGCTTCATTACACAGATGGTCGAAAAGCCGCAGCAGCCGATTTCGCATGATGCGGTGGTCGGCCTCTACTACTTTAAGCACGCGGGCCCGCTCTACGACGCAATCCATGAGCAGATCGAACGCGGCATTATGCTTAAAAACGAGTATTTCCTGGCCGATGCCATCGGGCTAATGGTGGCGGCCGGCGCGCGCATGAAGGTGCTGCCGATCACCGCCTGGGAAGACACCGGCACGCGCGACGCGATTTTGCACGCCAACCGCTACTTGCTACGCAAAGCCGGCGGTCCACCCGAACCCTATATGCAGGGCAGCAGCATCATTGTACCGCCGGTCGCGCTCGGCCCTGGCGTGACGCTCGAACATAGCGTTATCGGACCGTTCGTTAGCGTCGGCCCCGGCACCACGATCACTGACTCGGTGGTGCGCGACAGCATTATCGGCGAAAAGGCCCGACTGCGCGCCGCCGTCCTCACCGGCAGCCTAGTCGGCGACCGCGCCACCGTCGAGGGCGCCTACCAGCGTGTCAACATCGGCGACGACAGCACGCTCGGTGCCGACCTGAGCGGCGCGATTGACGAGACGTTCAAGTAGCGAGTGGAAAGTCGAAAGCGGGAATCGAAAGCTGAACCCCTTTTCAGACTTTTCACTTTCCACTTTCCACTTTTCCACTTTTTACTGACGGCACGGGAGCAGCAGGATGGATTGGATCGAACTGGCGGTGGATGTGGACCGCGAGGCGGTGGAGGCGGTCAGCGAACTGTTCGCCGAGTACGGCTACAATGGCGGCGTGGTGGTCGAAGAAGCCATTGTGCCGCAGCCCGACGAGGACTATGTGGTGGACCCGGCCGCCCCGGTGCAGGTACGGACGTATCTCGTGGCCGATGCGAAGGCTGAAGATACCCGGCAACGCATCGCCGAGGCCCTGTGGCACCTGGGCCGGATGCGCCAGATCGGGGAGCTACGGGCCACGCAACTCAAAGAGGAAGACTGGGCCAACGCCTGGAAGGCCCACTACCAGACCACGCGCATCGGACGCAGCATGGTGATCAAGCCGTCGTGGCTCGACTACAGCGCCGCGCCCGGCGACCATGTGATCGAACTCGACCCCGGCATGGCCTTCGGCACCGGCCTGCATCCCACCACGCGGCTGTGCCTAGAGGCGCTGGAAGACTACGCGGTAGGCAGCATCAGGCGGGTGCTTGATCTGGGTACCGGGTCGGGCATCCTGGCAATCGGCACAGCACGGCTGCTGCCCGGCGTACACATTTGGGCGCTGGACACCGACTCGGTGGCGGTCGAAGTATCGGCGGCAAATGTGGCCGCTAACGCACTGACCACTACGATCAGCGTGGAACAGGGGTCGCTGCGGCCGGGGGTGGAGCCGGACATCCACTTCGACCTGATCATCGCCAACATCCTGGCGCGCGTGATTATCGAACTGGCCGGCGCTATCGCCGGCGCATTAGAACCGGGCGGCGTGGCGATCACATCGGGCATCATTGACGAGCGGGGGCCGGATGTCTATGCCGCGCTCGAACGAGCCGGCCTCAACGTGATCGAGACGCGCCAAGAAGGCGACTGGCTGGCGATCATCGTGCGGCGACCGGAGTAACGTAGCCATGCACCACTTTTTTGTAGATCCCAGCCTGCCGTTGGAAGCGGAGACGGCGCTAACCCTGCCTGTGGCCCTGGCGCACCAAGTCGGCCATGTGTTGCGCCTGCGGCCCGGCGCACACATCGTCCTGCTGGACAACAGCGGCTGGGAAAGCGAAGTCGAACTGACCGCGTTTGACCGCACCGCGATACAGGGCCGCGTGGTGGTCCGTCGCCCGGCACGCGATAATGCGGGGCCGGCGGTGACGCTGTATGCGTGTTTGCTCAAAGGCGAAAAGTTCGAATGGCTGCTGCAAAAAGCGACGGAGTTGGGCGTGGCGGCGGTCGTGCCGGTGATCAGTGAACGGACGGTGGCCGGCGGTACCAAGCCTGACCGCTGGGAGCGCATCGTGCGCGAGGCCGCCGAGCAAAGCCGACGGGGCCGCTTGCCGGCGCTGCACGTCCCGCAGTCTTGGGCGACGGCGGTGGCGGGGGCCGCAGGGAACGATCTGGCGCTGGTGCCGTGGGAAGAGGCCGACCCAACGACATCACCGGCCCCCACCCTCGCGCGGGCGCGGCAAGCGGCGCGGGTGGCGCTGCTGATCGGCCCCGAAGGCGGCTTGACCGCCACCGAAGTGGAGGGTGCCGCCGCCGCCGGCGTGCTGCCGATCAGCCTGGGGCCGCGTATCCTACGCGCCGAAACCGCCGCGCTCGCCGCGTTGGCGCTGCTGCTGATCCCTGCCGGCTAATGCACCCGCCGGGTCGGCGGAGCAGGCGGCAAGGCCAGCCGCACGGCCAGCGCCTGGGGCGCAAACGTGCGCAGTTCGCGCACCAGGGCCGAGGTGGGACAGTAATCGCACAAGGTATCCCAACTCACAGCCTCTAGTCGCTGCACGGGGATCTGTGCGGCGGTTTCCAACAACATAATCGCGTCAGGGCTGCCCAACCGCTGGGCTAAAGCCAAGGCCGCATCCAACAGTAGCGTATCGGCGCCCCCGCCGGCGACAGGTAGCACCGCTAACGAGCGCACTAGGGCCGGCACACCGGGTTCCACTACCACACAACCCAGCAAGTCGCCGCCGGTCGGGCCGCACCACTCCAAAACCAGCGTGGTGCGGCGGTAGCTTGCCAACCCCGTGCCGCTCAACCCGGCGACAGTCAGCAACGCCAACACCGCCCCTTCTTCGTGCCGATGAAGCGCACGCACGCGCAGCTTGCCCTCTACTGTGCCGGAGTGGAGTACGGGAGCCAACCAGCCCCGATCCCCTGTATACAACATCCCCGTAGACCTTTCACTTGCGGCATGGATAACAACGGAGGATAGTAGCGAGAGCGGAGTGCCACACGGTAGGCTGTTAAAGTATTTACAATGCAAGAACGCCACAAGAACGCCAACGGATGGGTGGCTAACTCTGCGGCCGCCCGCGTGCTATAATGTAGTGTAGCACTATGCCATTCATAACGCCGGTCGGCGGCCAAAGGTAGCGGGTGACTCACCCAAGTATTAACAAGTATTAACGCAGCAACACAGGCATAGGACAGGGGGTAGGGGATGGCGCAGTCGGCGTGGTTGGTAGATGTGGGCTATGTAGTCAAGGCCAGCGAAGGGCGCTTCAAACTGGATTATGTGCAGGCCGAACGGCTGCTGGCCGAGCGAGGCGGGCGCGTGCGGAGCTTTCTGTTCAACGGCGTAGACCCGGCCTACGGCATCCCACCCGGCTTGGCCCGCTTCTACGACGCGATGACCGGCCACGGAATGCAGGTGCGCTTACACCCCATGCAATCGCTCGGTCCCAACGGGACCAATCGCCAACGCCGCGTGGATGTGGATTTCAGCGCCCACCTGGTCTGGCAAGCCTGCCTAGCGGATATCAGTACCCTGTTCCTGACTACCGGCGACCAAGACTTTGTGCCCGCCGTCGAACTGGTACGGAACCAGTTCCACAAGCGGGTCGTGCTGTTCACCTATGATGCGATGGTCCACCACGACCTGATCGCCGGTGCGGATAGCTGGTGGAAGTTTGAGGATGAGGCGGCGCGAGTGGCGCGCTAAAGAGGAAATGGAGCGATCTCTATGGACGAGCGACGTTTTTTTATCGTTGATGTATTTGCCGAGCAGCGCTTTAGCGGTAACCAGTTAGCGGTGTTCCTCAACGGGCACCTGTATTCCGATGCCGAGATGCAGCACCTAGCACACGAAATGAACTTCTCCGAGAGTACATTTGTGTTGCCGCACGAGAGCCGTGACGGCGCGCATCGGGTGCGGATTTTCACTCCCACGGGTGAACTGCCGTTCGCCGGCCATCCCACCCTGGGCACAGCCTACATCATCGCCACGGAACTAGCCGACACGCCGCCGGCGACCGTGACGCTGGACCTCAAAGCGGGCCGCATCCCGGTGGCGCTGGAACACGATGCGGCGGGCGCGATCAGCCGCCTGACCATGCGCCAACTGCCGCCGACCTTCAGCCCACCGCTCGATCCGGCGCGGGTCGCCGCCGTGTTGGACTTGCCGGTCACGGCGCTGGACTCGCGTTACCCGGTGCAAGAGGTCTCCACCGGGATGCAGTTCCTGATTGTGCCGCTGCGAACACTGGCCGATGTGCGCGCCATCCGCAGCGCCGGCTTGGCGGCTGCCATGCTGGAGCAAGGACTGGCCGATCACGCCGTCCTCGTCTTCTGCCCCGAAACCTACGATCCAGCACACCAGTTGAACACGCGCGTCTTTGTCCCGCACATGGGCATCCCCGAAGACCCGGCCACCGGCAGTGCAAACGGCTGCCTGACCGGCTACTTGGTGCAGCACAGCTATTTTGGCGCGCACCCGTTCACGATCCAGGTTGAACAGGGCTACGAAGTCCAGCGGCCCTCGCTGCTCTACCTGAGCGGCGCACATGAAGGCGACACGATTACGATCCAGGTCGGCGGCAAAGTGCAACTGATCGCCGAGGGCCGCTTGCGTTAAGATGCGCTACGTCGTGTGGGTTTACATAGGACCGTCCGCGTAACAAGCGGACGGTCTTATCGCTTTCAGTAGCAACAACACTGCTGCTGCTGCTAGCTTGCCGGCATCACTGCCTGCGGAGAAACAGAGCATGAATCGCATATGGGGCGCATTTACGCGACGGGTGAGCGCATGGACGGGCAGCCGGTGGGGCTTCGGCCTGAGGTTGGCGGCCATTATCGTATGGATGGCGGTAGGGCCGCTGCTCCAGTTCAGCAATACCTGGATGTTGAGTATGATGGCCGGCGCAGGCATCCTCAGCTTCCTGGTGGTGTTTCTGATCCAGAGCAGCCACAACCGTGACATCATGGCTCTCCACTTGAAACTCAACGAGATCATTCATGTCGTTGGGCCGGCCCATAAGGGGTTAATCGGAGCCGAAGATCGCACTTACGAAGAACTGTGTACGTTGGTGGCGGTATATCGCCGGTTGGCACGTGAATAAGGGCGCGCGGGCGAAAAGGCGGCCTTATTGGCGGCCGTCTTAGAAGATAGCGGGGGAGGCGACCCATCCTCCGCTGAGAGTCGCTCCAGTGACGGCGGCCCCAGCTATTAGCCCTGGCAGCAAGGCCAGGATACCGGGGGTAGCTAATGAATAAATGGTTCTCTAAATTCGCGAGCAAGGCATCGGAAATAACCGGTAGTTCGTGGGCCTTTCTAGCGGCGGTGGCGATCATTGTTGTTTGGGCGATCACCGGCCCGCTGTTCAACTTCTCCGACACCTGGCAGTTGATCATCAACACGTTCACCACGCTAGTCACGTTCCTGATGGTCTTCCTGATCCAAAACACACAAAACCGCGACGCGAAAGCTCTGCACCTGAAGTTGGACGAGGTCATCCATGTGCTAGGCGCGGCGCATAATGAGTTGATTGATGTGGAAGATCGCTCGGATGAGGAGTTGCGCGAACTGATCAAAGTCTACCGCACGCTGGCCCGTCGCAAGCACCAACCGGGCGACAAAGAGCAGTTGCTGGAAGAGGTGCTGGCCCGCCAGGACACCGGACTCGGCACGGAACTCAAAGCCGAGGAAAAAGCACACGACCAAGCCGTAGACCAAGCGGTGGAGGTCGGGGCGGCGCTACGCGAAGCCAAGAGCCGTGCCTGAACCGGCGCTGATCGTGGTCAGTGGCCCGCCCGCCGTCGGCAAGACCACGCTGGCGACACGGCTGGCCGCCGATCTACGCCTGCCGTTGCTAACCAAAGACCGCATCAAAGAGCTGCTGTTCGACACGCTAGGGTGGAGCGACCGGGCGTGGTCGCGGCGGCTGGGTGCGGCAACGATGGAACTGCTCTACGCGCTGGTTGAGGTACAACTGGCTGCCGGGTGTCCTTGTGTCATTGAGAGCAACTTTCGTGTAGAATGGGCGGGGCCACGCTTTCAGACGTTGCGGACGCAATACGGCTACCGACCTATCGAAATCAACTGCCACGCCGACGGGCCGACGCTATTGGCCCGTTTTCAGGCGCGGGCCGCCGGCGGCACCCGCCACCCCGGCCACGTTGAGACCGCCGACCCGGCGGAGTGGGCCGCCGATCTGCTACCGGGGTGCTATCCTGATCTGAACTTAGGCGGGCTGCTTGTGCGGGTAGACACCACCGACTTCAACGCTGTGGACTATCCCGCCCTCCTGGCTACCGTGCAGACGGCAATGGCGGAAGTCACCACGGAGACGGCGTGAAACGGGAGAACGCTTAGATACGCCGTTACTACGCCCGTAACTTGTGCGGATAATAGACCATGTTGTGATCGTGGCCGCGCACGCCGTGCGCCTGTACCTGTGGGAGGAGGGTTATTACATGGAAGCAAAAGAAGCGGAAACCCCGCTGCCGGCGGCAGGAGAAGTACAAGAGGCACCACCCTCGCCGCGCGCTGCCATTCGGGCGGAGTTAGAAGCGACCCATGCCGCCTACCACCACCTGCTCGCCGGCCTCGACGAGGCCGACTGGCGGCGACCCAGTGGCGATCCGGCTTGGACGGTGGGCGAGCAGCTAGCACAGGCAGCCGAGGAGTTGGCGCTGGTGCCGCGCACTGTAGCGGCGGCGCGCACCGGGCGTGACTTCAACCCGCCTCCGGCACGCGGCGTAACCCAGGCGATCAACGCCCGCACCGCGCGCACTCTCGCCCGTCAAGTCACGCGCCAAACGGTGGGAGCTAAGTACGACGCAGGCTATGCCGCTGTCTGCGCCGCGCTGGATGCCGTGGCAGAGGAGGACTGGGAGCGCGGCGCGACTTTCTTCGGCGACTACCAGACGGTTGCGGATGTGTTCCGCCGTGTCAAAGCCGACTTTGAGCGCCACGCTGCCGCAGTCACTGCTGCGCCGATCAGCGGCCGGCTACCGGATTGACTGAATATTGGCACGTCTCTTGCTCACACTCATTGGACCTTGTTACTGAGGTACGGCATTGTGAACGTACTCAGTACTCTTCCGTGGCTGTAACGGCGCTTTTAGCCGTGCGCGACCCGGCGATAATATGGATAAGGAGACTGTTGTAATGGGTGACAAAGAGTTAGGCAAGACGCAAAAGGCGTTGCAAGAACTGATTAAAGTCGAATACATGGCGATTGCCGCCTATGACACCGGCATTGACGAGACCCAGGATAGTCGCTTGCGCCGCCAGTATAGCCGCTTTCGCAGCGCGCATGAAAAGCAAGCGCGCGACTTAAACAACCGCTTGGCCGAGCTCGGCGGCGAGCCGGTCGAATACGGTGTCGGCAGCGGCAAAGTGAAGGCCGGCCTGTGGGGCAAGATCACTGGGATGTTCGGTGATGCGGCCAGCATCGGCGGCATGGCGACCGGAGCCGAGCAGGGTATCCGTATCTATTTGGATCACCTAGACGAAATCCACGATAGCAAAGCCCTGGCAATCATCCGCCGCAACCTGGAATCTAAGCAGCAGGAGACCCGCTGGCTGGAAGAGGAAGCCCAAAAGGGCAAGGGCGACGCGGGCGACAAAGCACAGAAGGTCGGCAAAGACCTAAGCAAGCGCGAAGCCAAGATGCTAAAAGACGTGCAGGGTAAGGTCGAAGACGTGACCCAGCCGAAGACCAAAAAGACCGGCTTCTTGGGCCTGCCGGTGTGGCTGCTGTTGGCGGCGGGGGCCGGCGCGGCCTTCTTCTTCCTACGCCGCCAGGAAGAGCCGGATTTCAGCGATGAAGCCTTTGAGTATGAGACCACCGATTTCGCCGCTGGTGGCGATACGGCCGCCAGCGACACGGCCGGCAGCGAGAGCAGTCCCAGCGGTGACGGCTACCACGGCATCAGCGAAGGCAGCACGGCCGGTCACAGCAGCGAGAACAACGCTTAACGAGTTGTCGGTCGGTGGGCGTCAGCTGTCGGTTGAGCTGAGTGTGACTATAGTAATAGATAAACGCCGCCTATAGGCGGCGTTTATCATCTCAGCAAATCCTCAGCTAGCATAACCGACGACGGACCACCGACCAGCGACTATTGACGACCGACTACCGATCACCGGAGGCACCCCATGCCCGCCAAACCCAAACGCGATCTGCGCCCGCCGCCCGACCTAGAGCCGGTAGCCGGCGTGGACAACGCCGGCCTCGCCCGGACGATGCAGGACATTGCGGCCATGCTGGAGTTTAAGGGCGAAAACCGCTTCAAGATCCAGTCGTACCGGCGGGCCGCTGACACCCTACTCAATATGCCGGAAGACATTCGGGTGCCCTGGCGCGAGGGCCGCTTGGAAGCCTTACCCAACGTCGGCGAAGCTATTGCCGCCAAGATTGATGAACTGCTGCGGACCGGCAGTCTGGCCTTTTACGAGCGGTTGCGCGCCGAGGTACCGCCCGGTCTGCTGGAACTGACCGCCATCCCCGACATCGGCCCTAAAACCGCGCTGCTGCTCCATCAGAACTTGGGCATCGGCAGCGTGGGTGAGCTACAACGGGCATTGGACGAGGGGCGCGTGAACACTGTGCCAGGCTTCGGCCCCAAGTCGGTGCAGAAGTTGCGCGACGGCCTGGCCGCCGCGCAAAAGCGTAGCTCCGACCAGCGCACCCTATTAGCCGTCGCCCGCCCATTGGCGCAGCAATTGGTGCAGCAACTGCGTGCAAGTGGTTTGCCGATCCAGCAAATCGAGGTCGCCGGTTCTATGCGGCGTGGGCGCAGTACCATCGGCGATATGGACATCCTCTGTACCACCTCGGAGCCACAGCGCATGATCGATCAGTTCACCCAGTTGCCGCAAGTAGGCCAAGTAGTTAGCCACGGCGACCACAAGGCGACAGTGCGCCTGCGGAACGGCTTGCAGGTGGACTTGATGGTCTTGCCGCCGGAGCATTTCGGCGCGCTGCTGCACCATTTCACCGGCTCGCGTGAACACAACATCCAAATGCGCGACCGTGCCCTAAGCCAGGGGCTGAAGCTGAACGAATACGGCTTTGTACGTGCCGACGGCAGCCGTATCCTGTGTGCGACCGAAGCGGAGGTATTCGCTACGTTGGGCCTGCCCTGGATTCCACCCGAACTGCGCGAGGGCGCGGGCGAAATCGAAGCCGCCGCCGCTGGGCGCTTGCCGGCCTTGATCACCGTGGCCGACATTCGCGGCGACCTGCACAATCACAGCCGTTGGAGCGACGGCACGGCCACCATTGAAGCGATGGCCCGCGCCGCCCGCGACCGGGGCTATGAGTACATGGCGATCACCGACCACAGCCAGAACCTGACCATTGCGCGCGGCCTGACGGTCGAACAGATCCGCGAACAGGCGGCCGAGGTGGCGGAGGTCAATCGCAAGCTGGCCCCCTTCCGCGTGCTGCATGGCGTGGAACTAGAAATCAAGACCGACGGCACGCTCGACTACCCCGACGAGGTGCTGGCGAGCTTGGACATTGTGGTGGCGTCGGTCCACCAGGGCTTGCGCCACGAAGGTGAGCGCGTGACGGCGCGCGTACTGGATGCCTGCCGTAATCCACACGTAGACATCATCGCCCACCCCACCGGCCAGATCCTGGGCAGCCGCGACCCCAGCGCGCTGGATGTGGATGCCGTGATCGGCGTGGCCCGCACCACCGGCACCGTACTGGAGATCAACGCCTCGCCTGAACGGCTTGACCTGAACGAGGTCTACACCCGGCGCGCCGTAGATGCCGGCGTGATGTTGAGTATAGACACCGACTCGCACCACCCCGACGGCTTTGCCAACATCGAATACGGTATCACGGTCGCCCGGCGCGGCTGGGCCACAGCGACCAATGTGCTGACCACCTGGCCGCGTGACCGCTTACTGGCCTGGTTGCAGGCGCGCGGCGAGCGGCCGGTGGGCTAGAGGACCGAATTAGGCAGCAAGCCTAGCACAGCCAAGACGATCACGAAGGCCACAAACGCTAGTAACACCCAAAGGATGACCGGCACGCCCCAGAGCCGCGCCTGCGGCGGCTCGCTATAACTCGGCGTGTCCGGTGTTGGGTGCGCGGAGTTCCCTTCCGGGGGCAAAGACGAATCAGCCATAAGATGCTCCTTATCCCTACGGCCTGATTTTAGCATTACCGGCAAGTTGTGGTCAAGGCGCAAAAACTGAAGGCGGTACATAGAAGTGGGGTGTAGGGCCGCAATAAATTGCGGCCTTACACCCCGCCGCGCAATACGGCCACAGCCCGCTGCCTCGTCATGTGCGAAGTGCTGCCCGACGGGGAGCGCGATGTAGGGCCGCAATGAATTGCGGCCCTACACTCGCCGCGCAATACGACCACAGCCCGCTGCCGTATGCACGGATGTCAGGCAAAGCCCTTGACAACGCCCGCTTTTCGCAGTACACTTGTTCTAATCTAGCGCGGAGGGCAGGCGGCAATGAGCATGGAACCGAGTGATCGACGGCAAATCGAGGGGCTATTGAGCAAGGTGCGCGGCGAGTGGCAGGGGGCGCACGCCATACGTGGCGTGCCGGGCGGCGGCATGGTGGTCCTCAGCAACGGCCTGCAAGTGACCATTGGCTTGGAAGCGGGTAGCCACGCTGGCGCGGGCGGCGCGGGCGATCTCCGCCTCTGGTTGGGGGTCAGCCGCTCCGACCGCCTGCCGACCTTTGCCGAGATCCAGGCGCTGATCGCGCTGGTGTTCAGCGCCAGCCAGTGCGGGGCGGCCAACCCGCTCTCGATCTCCACGGCCGGGCACCTGCCCAACCTCGTCCTATGCAGCAGTCGCCTGCGCCACGATCCACGAGCGGCCTAGCACCGGGTCAGGAGAGCAAAGCGCGTCTCCTGACCCCTGAGCCTAGCGCCTAAATATCGGGTGCCTGGAGACCGTGCATTCCCAGCGTCAGCGAGAGTTCGCCGCCGTGGTGCAAGTCGTGTTCCAGCAGGTGCCAGATCACCCAACCCCGCGATAGATCATAGTGTTCACCCCGCCACTCCTGCGGGAACGTATGCTCCATAGCGGCAGCGTCCCAACGGGCCAGCGCGGCAGTCATCAACCCCCAACTGCGGTCTAATCCCTGCACCAGTTCCGCCGCCGTGAGAACCGGCGCGCCGGGTTCATCCCAATGGGCCAACGGCGCGGCATCCGCCCAATCCTCGCCCAAGAAGTCGGTGAACCAGCCTACCCGCGCGGCGATAATATGGGCCGCGATCCCTCCCAGCGGGCGCAGGTGCGGCGCAGCGCGCAAGGCCAACTGCTCGGCAGTCAGTGGGGCCACCGCCGCCACCAAGTTGTCGTGGTATTTTTGCCAGGAATCGTAGAATGTCGTTAGTGTCGCGTTGCCTTCCCCCACAGTTGTGCCCTCCCGCTCCTAGAATAAGCTGTAACAACCGACTCAGTCGCTACAGCAGCAAACGTTTGTTCGCATTCCCTGTTATGCCAAAGGGATCTGCTTGGTGGGAGGGGGATCCGCCTCGCGAGGTGGGTAGGTGCAGGCCACGGTCGCGGGGCGGAGCTCCCTCCCACCACCAAGCCCACCACCTATCGGGTAGCTATTGTAGGAGGGGGTTCCACCCCGCGACCGTGGCCTGCACCTACCCACGGTCGCGGGATCTAGCGGGCAGGCAGCGCGGCCAGGAACGGGCGCACCGCCGCGTGCCAGCGCGCCGGATCGGCGGCGTAGAGCGACTCGTGGCCGGCGGTCGGGAACGCCACCCATTGTTTGGGACCGGCGAACGCGGTGTAAATCGCGGCGGTTTGCGCCACGGTCACCCGTGGGTCACGGTCGCCGTGTAGCAGCAGGGTGGGGCAGGTCACGGCGGCGGCGTAGTCCACCGGGTTGTCGGCGAAGCCATCCATACCCTCCTGCATGCTGCCCCAAAACACCAGTGTCGGCGCGGCGGGGAAGGCGGGCAGGCCCAGCGCCTGAAAGCGGTTGCCCACCGTGTCCACCAGCCGGTTGAACGGCGCTTCCAGGATGACTGCGCTAGGCTGTACGCCCTCATGCGCGACCGCCCGCAGGATCGCCGCCGCGCCCAGCGACTCGCCGTAGAGGAGGAGCGGGCCACCCGGCTGCGTCTGCCGTGCGTAGGCCACGACAGCGGCCACATCGGCCCCCTCGCGCACCCCCAGCGTCGTGTCGTTGCCGCTCGATCCGCCCACGCCCCGGTAGTCAGCCAGGATCACGCGGTAGCCCTGGCCGTAGAAGGCCGCCGCCACGGGCAGCAAACTCACTTTGCTCATCGCGTAGCCGGGAAACAGCAGCATACTACCGCGTGGCGAAGGGGGCGCATCCTGCCACACTTCGAGCCATTCGCCGCCCGCCAGTGCAATGCGTTCCGTCCGGTAGGGCACCGGCAGCGCCGCTGATACGCCGGCTGCGAGCGGCGCGGTGTTCTGCGGGCGCGGCACCTGCACCCCCGTCAGAATGGTCCAAGCCCGCTCCGGCAGCGACCATTGCTCCGGCGGACGCAACCGGACCGGCCCGGCGGGGGCATAATGCGTCAAGTTCCACGCCTGCATCCAGGCCATGCCGTTGAAGGCCGACAGCCCCAGCAGCACCAAGCCGATTATGCGCCGTCGCCACCGTCGCGCCATTCACCAGCCTCCGCGCCCTAAGTCGCGCTGAATTCATAAGCAGATAACCTATGTAGAGGAGTATACCATAGCGCCGCCGACTATCGTATGGCAGGCGATACGCTTCGTGGACTGGATTAGAGGCTACCGCTCTGCACGCTGTAAAGTACCAACGGAATCACGATCAGTAGGCTATCAATGCGGTCCAGTAGGCCGCCAAAGCCCGGCAACCAGTCGCCTGCGTCTTTGACCCCACACTCGCGTTTAAGGCGCGACTCCAGCAGGTCGCCCCAGAGGGCACCGCCGGCGATGATTAACGGCAACAGCAATAGCCGCCGGCCACCCAGTGCGTTCGGTAATGCTGCCGCCAATAAGCCCACGCCCAAGTAGGCACCGAGAATGTTGCCCGCCACCCCTTCCCAGGTTTTATGGGGGCTGATAGTCGGCGCAAGCGCATGGCGACCCAGCCGACTACCCACTACGAAAGCTCCAATGTCGCTCAGGGCCGTGCCGAACGCAAGCGCCAACACCAGCGCCGGACCGCCGTCCGCCCGGCTCGCCAACAGTATCAAATGTGCCGGAAACCAAGCCAGATAACCCCAGCCCAGCGCCAAAAAGGCCAAATGGCGCATATGGGGGCCGGGCGTGCGGTCCAGCAACGGCAGCAGCGTCGCCCCCAACAGCAGCAGCCCCGGTAGCACCGCGAAAGTGGCCGGCGCGATCAGCGCCGACGGAGCCGCCACGCCGGCGGCGACCAATAACGCAGTGCGATAAAGCGGAGGCAAGGCCACCAAGCGCGCGTACTCCCACCCACTGACGATGGCGGTGCCGACGAGCAGGCCCACGAGTACCGCCGGGCCACTGGCCAGCGCCAACCCAAACACCAGCCCGATCACCGCCCAGACTCGCCAGCGGGCAAAGAGTACACTGGCCCACAAACGCTGTAGATCGCCCCGCACCAGCACCAGCAACACCCCCAGGCTGCTGCCCAACAGCCCACTGCCCACGGTTAAGAAAGCCGCCAGATAGGACGCACCACCGGGATCAGCCAAGAGATTTGAGATCGGCATAGGTTGCTCCTAAGCGTTGAACAAGGGTGATAATAAGACCCACACCCACCAGAACCAGGAAGCCGCTGAACACGGCCCGGCCCGGTAGCAGGAAGGCCAACACGGCGGCCACACTCAGATAGAGCATCCGGTCGGCCTTGCCCATAATGCCCCCATATTGGCGGCGACCGCCGGCCGCCCTGGCGGTCGTGCCCAGGTAGCTCGACAGGAGCATCAGCACCACGACGATCCCGCCGAGACGGAGGTCGGAACCGGGAGCCAGGGCCACGCCGGTAAAGAGAGCCACATCCGCCAAGCGGTCGCTCAACTCGTTCAGCACCTCACCCCAGGGCCGCGCCCGGCCGCCGGCGCGCGCCACTAGGCCATCCAGCGCGTTGAGCGCCGTCCGCGCCAGGGCGAGGGGCGGCAGCAGCAACAGCAGCCAGAGTGCCGAGCCGGAGTAGGCGAGCGCCAACCCGCCGATCCCTGCCAGCAGCAGCGCGCTGCCGGTCAGCACATCGGGATGCACTCCGTGCCGCACCAGGGCGGCGGTGATAGCACGTAGACTATGCTGAAAGCGGGGCTTAACCGTGTAAAGGCCGCGCATGGGTTGCTCCTTGCTGATTCGCCGCAGCGGTGTTCGCCGGCGCAGAGACTAGCGCGCGAACCGCCAACTCAATAGCCGCCGTCGCGTCACGGCCGTGTGTACCGGGCAGGAAGCGCAACGGCGGGCCAAAGCGCACCGTCACCGACCCCGGTCGTGGCAGATGGCGACCACGGGGCATTACCGCAAACAGCCCGCTGAGGCCGATGGGCACTACCGGTACACCAGAGGCAACCGCCAACAGGCCCACGCCGCCCTTGAAGTTGCCGATCTGCCCATCAGTAGAGCGAGTGCCTTCCGGGTAGAGCAGAATGGACCAGCCGGAGTCCAGCAAGGCCGTGCATTGGGCGAGCGTGGTGCGCGGTGATGCGCTGCGATTAAAGGGGAAAGCGTTAAACAACAGCGCCGCCCACCAGCCGCCATGCGCCTGCTCAAAGAAGTAGTCGGCGGCGGCGGCGATGGTCACCTGATGCCGCCATGCAGCGGGCAGTGCGCCCAGCGCAATCGGCGTATCTAGGTGGCTGCTGTGGTTGGCGACAAAGATCACCGGCCCCCGCAGGTCGGCAAAAATCGCTTGGCCGCGCACCGTGGCCGGTGTTAGTAAGTGCAGCGCGGCCAGGGTCGGCCCCTGTGCCATCACGCGGACGGCCTGCACGGGGGGGGTACGCGGCCAAACCGGCAGCTCGGCCCCCTTGCGCTCTGTAACCTTCAGCATACTATTCCTCCTATGTGCAGTTGTGGTTCCTGCACAATAGTAGTGTAGCAGAGGGGCGGCTCACAGCCATCAGTAGGGCTACTGATTTGCGGCAAACCGCGGCGGGAGCCGAGTAGGTAAATTTACCTACCCGCGCATTAGAGTCTCATACCGCCCCCTGCCCGTCCCGGTAGCCCGCGATGCTCAGGCCCGCTGCAATACCGGTGAACACATCCTGCTTGCGGATTTTGGCTGCCCCGAAGCGGCTTTCGAGCAGACGCACGAAAGCGGGAATGGACGACGAGCCACCGGTTCGCAGCACGATGTCTATTTGATCGGGGCGCAGGCCGGAGGCGGCCACCGCACGATCCACGCACGCGCCGATTGCCGTTACTTCGTCGCCGATCAGCCGCTCGAACTCGGCGCGGG
The DNA here is from genome assembly GCA_038228295.1 of Chloroflexia bacterium. Classification (GTDB taxonomy): domain Bacteria; phylum Chloroflexota; class Chloroflexia; order QHBQ01; family JAICKM01; genus JAICKM01. Next base: position 78,503 of record JBBRPH010000013.1, read on the forward strand.
TGATACGCTCGTTGATAGCGATGTCCCGGTTGAACATCCGCAGCGTCGTCTCCTCTTTACTCGACAAGTCAATCTTGGCCCGCTCAATCTCTTCGTAGAGCGGCAGGGCCAAGTCGTGCGCGATCAGTGTCCGCAAGGCTCGAATGGCGCGCGGGCTACCGGCCCCCGCTTCTTGTTCGCGCAAAAAGTCCAGCGTCTTGGGGTTATCTAGTTCACGGATGGTCTGCCAGCGTGTGATCCGTTCCAGGATATGGCGCGGGAACTCCTGGCGCTGCGGCCCCAGCGTCACCCCCTCCCCGAAATATTTGAGCAGCTTGCCCGCCATGATGCGGCTGTCCAGGTCGTCGCCGCCGATGGGCACGCCGTCGAGGCTGAGGATCTGCGGGGCCACGCCACCGCCCAGCCGCATCACGGTCACGTCGAGCGTGCCGCCGCCGAAGTCAAACACCAGCACATTCTGCGGCGCGGTCAACCGTTGCTCATAGTCAAATGCAGCAGCCACCGGCTCATACTCGAAGGTCACGTCGCGGAACCCGGCGGACACCGCAGCGCGTTCCAGGTGGGCCACCGCCGCCGCGTCAATCGCCGGGTCGCTGGAAAAGTGGACCGGGCGGCCCAGGTAGATGCCGTCAATGCGCCGGCCCAGTGTGGCCTCGGCGCGCGTTTTCACCTCGGCCAGAAACTCGCCGATCAGATCCTCCACGCTGTACATCACGCCGGACGGCGGTGTGCCGTGCGCGGGGCTGGGGTCGAGCAGCAGCGTGTTGACCGTCATAGTGGTTCGCAAGCCCGTCTTGAGCGACTCGAAGAAACGGCCCGGTTCGGCCTCGTCCACATCCAGATAAAAGTTACCGACTTTGGTGAACTCGGCGACATACTCATGCTGCCCAACCACGGTGCGTACCCAGCGATGCGGACGGTCGGCGTTGTCGGTGAAGTAGGTTTTGAGCGCCTCTTTGCCGATGAAACGCCCACCGCTGCGCTGCATATAGAGCAGCGAGCGGCAGGTCTGCGGCGCGTAATTGCCGGGATCAATGGGGAAAAGCTGCACCCGCTGCCCATCGAATAGGCCGATGCTGGTGTTCGAGGTGCCGAAGTCAATACCCAGCCGCACCGCAGCGGGCAGCAGGCCCGTGTCGCGGTAGAACGTGGCCGGCTTGGCGCGCAGGCGCAGGCTTTTGTCCAGGTAGAGGTTCTTATCGGGCGTGTTGACTGCACTTTTGGCCGGCAGCTTGATCACCGTCGCTAGATCGGTGGCCGTCCAGCCCTGACGACGCACCCAGCGCAAGAAGCCCTGCACCGCGCGCAGGTGGGTCTGCGCCGCCGGGTTGCTCCGCAAGGCGCGCGCCATGTCGGTCTCCTCGTTCCAACCGGGCATAAAGCGCTTCACATAGTCTTCGACCTGACCGGGCAGGAGCGTGTCTAACGCCCGCGTGCGGCCCAGCGCACCGGCAAACTTCTGCACCTCGCGCGCCTCAGCCGCAGCCGTCGCCGTGACTGCGCCGCGTTGGGGCCGCGCCAGAAACTGGGTCACGGCTTCATCCAGGGTGGGCATGGGGTCCGCCTCCTTTGCGTGAAACGTGAAACGTGAAATTAAGGGTGCGCGTAGCCGAAAGATGATACCACCCTGCGGCACCTTAAACAAGCGCCGCAGGGTGGAGTTAGGTCTACATCGAAAGGCGTAAAACCTGACGCTTCACGCTTCACGCTTCACACTTCGCGCGTCACGCTTCACCTGCCCCGCCTACCGCCACCAACACCGCATCCCAGGCGAGTTCGGCGGCGACTAGGCCCAGCGTGCTGACGGGGATCTTGCTCCGCCCCGCCCCGGTGGTCACACTGTAAAACACGTCGCCATCGTGCAGCGTGTGAAAGGGACGGATAGCGCGGGCCATGCTGCTATGCACCTGCCGCCCCAACTGGGTCAAAGCCGCACCGTCCAGCTTCACGTCAGTGATCAGCACCGTCAGCGTGGTGTTGCCCGTGGGGTGCTGAGTCGGCGTGCCAGCACTGATGCGGCGGATCGCCTCGGCGGCGGGATCAGCGCGCTCCCCAGTGAGCGGGTCGAGGTTGCCGCGCACCACCCGCCCGCTGCGGTCTACAACCACGCCCAGCGCATTGACCACCGTAAACACCGCCAGCTTGATCCCACCCAGGGCGCAGTATGCTCCGCCCTGGCCGCTGCTTTCACCGTGCGCAAAATCGAACACCCCACCCACCCCGGCCGAACGCCCCGCCCCGCGTGCCCCCAGCGGATAGACTCCCGCCTGGGCTGCTGCAAGCGCCGCCCGACCCAGCGCCTTATCGGGATATACGGTGTTGCTGCGCGTGCCGTAATCAAAGATGATTGCGCCGTTGACCAGGGGCATCCCGCGCTTGAACGAGTAGCCTTGCTGGGCAAAGATGCCGCTGGTGACTCCCGTAGCGGCTTCTAGGCCCAACAGCGACCCGCCGGCCAAGCAGATCGCGCTACAGAACTCGTATGCCTGCGTCATGCCCACCATACCGCCACGCACATCAATCGCCGTTGCTGCGCCGCCGGGGAAGCGAAACACCGTGCAGCCGGTGAGACCCTCAGCGTACTCGGCCACACCGATCAGCACGCCGGGCAAGTCGAACGTCAGCGCAGGACCGGCGAAGGCCGTCTGCGGGATCAGGTGGAGGTGGTCGTTACTTTGCGGAGGCATCTGCCGCACCTTCCGTCCGCGTCACCGGGAACTGGATCTCGGTCACATAAGCCGCCGGGTTGCCGGTGCGATCATACTCGAGGTAGATCTCGCGGTTGGGACCGGCGATGCGGTAGCCGCTGGCGGCGATCCAGCGGGTGATCGCGTCGTAGGCCGCGCCCAGACCGTCGAATGCGCCGTGATGGACGGCGCAAGCCATCGTCGCGGCCGGTAAGTCATGGACGGTCACGCCGTCGCTGTCGGGCAACGGACTGTCGGTGGGCATGGCCGCCGCCACGGGCACGTTCTGCATCCCATCAACCATCTCCTCATACCAAACCGCGATGCCCGGCCCCGTGAAGCGCCCACCGTGCTGCTCCACGTAAGCACAGGCTTCGTCGAACAGGCGGTTGAACGTCGCATTGACGGCCGCCTCGTTGGGGATCACCCCATGCCGTTCGGCCACGCGCTGGGCGGCCACGGGTTTCACGATCACTTCATACGCTGTCATAAGAGTACCCTCCTGTTCAATTTGGGCGATGCGGGCGGCGACCCGCGCCAAGCGGGTCTGCCCCTCGGCCACGCCGGCCTGCAACTCGGCCTGTTTGAGGCGCAACATTCCCTGGATCTCAGCCGCCGGCAGATCGGTGGTTAGCAAGACCCCGATCTGGTCCAGCGACAAGCCCAGGTCGCGCAACGCCAGGATGCGGTTGAGGCGCGGCAGTTGCGCGGCGCTGTAGTAGCGGTAGCCGGTCCAACGGTCGGTCTGCGCGGCCGGCAGCAGCCCGATTTCGTCGTAGTAGCGTAACGTCTTCACCGAGAGCCGCGTCAGCCGGGCGAAGTCGCCAATCTTAAACATAGTACGTCTCTTTCCGTATACGGTAGCTGTCAGCAAGCCTTGCTCCCTTAGCATACAACCTCCGGTTAGGGGAGAGTCAAGGGGCAATTAGAGATTTCACGCAACCCCTCTCCGCACCGTTCGTTGTGCCTGTAACAACCCGTGTAGTTACCCCACAACCAATGCAGTAAGGAGCCGTCTACCATGCAACAACATCGCACAGCAGGCGTAGGAGCCGCCATCATCACCTTGATGGCGCTGACCGGCAGCGCTGGAGCCGCCGCCACCCCGACCCAGGCCCAGGTCGCCGCGCCCGTGTGCCGTAGCTGGATCGCGCAGCCCCAAACTGATCCGCTGGCTCCCTATCACTTTGGGGCAGGCGCGCTGGCGGTGCTGTCGCCCAGCGATATTTGGACCGCCGGCACCCTTAGCAATCCCGCCGATGGGGCGGTCAGCGCGCAGATCCATCATTGGGACGGCACGACCTGGGCGAATGTGCCGCTGCCCCCCTATGACGGGCCGCTTGACACACTGGAGGCCATCACTGCCGTGACCCCCGCTGATATTTGGGCGGTAGGGGCACGGGTACTCCACTGGAATGGATCGCAGTGGCAGACGGTCGCGGTTCCGCTCAGTGGGGGCGCAAACTTAACGGCCGTGGCGACGCACGGGCCGGATGATATGTGGGCGGTCGGGACTTTTAGCACAACGGGCGGGAATGCTCCCCTGACGATCCACTGGAATGGGCAGCAGTGGCGGCAAGTTGCGCTGCCGGTGATGCAGCGCAAGCTGGTCGGCTTAGAGGCTGTGGCGGTGATAAGTGCGACCAACGTCTGGGCTGTCGCCAACAGCCCAGATGATCAACCTGCTATCGTACACTGGGACGGCACCACTTGGAGTCTGGCGGACGTAGCCCTCCTCCCCAACACAAGCTCCTACCTGCACGCGATCAGCGCCCTGGCCCCCGACGACATCTGGGCCGCCGGCGAGGTCGAAGTTGCTGATCACAAGATGGATGCGTTTGTCCTGCATTGGAATGGGCAAACGTGGAGCCGTAGCCCTATTGCCCTCTTCCAAAATCACACCGGGACGAAGAGGCGTCTGCAAGTGACTGATATAAAGGCGCGTAGCCCGCAAGACGTATGGTTAGCCGTCAACCAAGATTACCAAAGCATGGCCCTGGCCCATTGGACGGGTACCAACTGGGTACAGGGGCGCAACCCGCTGCCTAATGGCGAAGCCGGGCGAATGGTTGCCGCCGGCGATGACCTTTGGCTGCTAGGGCAAGGGATTACTCCGCCCGCCCAGATAAGCCAGGGAGTGCTTATGCGCTACAGTCCCGGCCCCTGCACCGACAGTCGCGCCTTCCCGCAAACGGGCCACACCGTCGCCGATCCGCTGCTGGCCTACTGGGAAGACCACGGCGCGCTGGCCCAGCAAGGCTATCCGCTCACTGAGGCCCACCCGGAACCCTCGGCCACCGACGGCAAAGTATACCAGACCCAATATTTCGAGCGCGCCGTCTTCGAGCAACACCCGGAGAATGCCCCGCCCTACAATATTCTACTCAGTTTGCTCGGCGTGGAAGCCTATACCCAACGCTACGGCACCGCCGGGGCACCGGGGCAGCAGGTCAATAATGACCGGGCGCGCTTCTTCTCCGAAACCGGCCACACCGTCGGCGGCGACTTCCGCCTCTACTGGGAAGCCCACGGTGGCCTCGCCCAGCAGGGCTACCCGATCAGCGAGGAGTTTGCCGAGCGCAACGCCCTCAACGGCCAGACTTACACCGTGCAATACTTCCAGCGCGCCGTCTTCGAGTATCACCCGGAGAACCACGGTACACCCTACGTGGTGCTGTTGAGCCAACTGGGCCGCTTCGCGGCGCAACGGCGCGGCTTGCTAGCCCCCTAGTCCCGCCAATTAACCCCAGGAGCCACTGCCTCCACTAGGTGGTGGCTCCCAACGCTGTGAAGGAGTAATCACTGTGAGCAAGCACCCTCTACAACGCCGCTGGGCCATCGTCGCCTCCACCCTGCTGCTATTAGCGGCGGGACGCACTGGCGCGCACGCCCAAACCGTACCCGTTACGCCACCCCCCGCCCCGCTATGTCACGGGTGGACTCCGTTGCTCGTCACCGGCGACCAAGTTGGATCGCCCGGCGCGATGGCTGTACGATCCGCCGACGATATATGGAACGTGAGCTATACCACCAGTGGGGACCGCCGCTACACCACCTTAATTCGTCACTGGAACGGCAACGTCTGGACTAAGGTGCCTAGCCCGAACCCCGATCCCGACCGCAATATGCTGAATGCCGTGGTCGCGCCGGCCGCCGACGATGCCTGGGCCGTGGGCGCGCGTGGGGGCGGCGGGGGCACGCAGGGACTGGTCCTACACTGGGATGGCACGACGTGGCAAGGGGTGGCGGCTCCCGCCCTGACCGGCGTGACGTTGAACGCGCTAGCCGCCACCGGGCGCGACGATGTCTGGGCCGTCGGTAGCCACCAGAGTACGGCTCTAGTCTTGCATTGGGATGGGCGTACCTGGAGCCAAGCCGCGCTGCCCAGTGTGACGCTCGATCCGCATTCAAGCCAACAACTCCACATCACGGCGCTCAACCGGGACAGCGTTTGGCTCGCGGGCAGCGAAACAGGGGAAGGGGAAAAGGCGCTCCTGTTACATTGGGACGGCCGCGCCTGGAGCCGGATGGATCTGCCGCGGGTCGCGGACCAGTCTTTCCTTACCGGCGTGGCCGGGTCCAGCCCCAGTGATGTGTGGGCGGTCGGCGGGGCCGGCGGTATGATGGCGATAGACGAATACAGAGCCATTGTGTTGCATTGGGATGGGCACACCTGGAGATCCATCCCGTTCCCCTTCTTGCAGGCCGAAGTGAACGCTACACCGTTAAGCAGTATCGCGGTGGTCAACCCCACTGCGGTCTGGATCGCGGCGGGTACGTTGGGCGAGCAAACCCTCTTCCATTGGAACGGCAGCACCTGGATTCAGGCGCGCGATCCGCTGCCTAATACCCCATTGGCCGGAATCTCGGCGTTATCGGTGGTCGGCGGCGAGTTATGGGCCGCCGGCGCGGTGCGTAGATCATACGCAGAAGGGGACCAACCCATGCTACTGCATCGCGGAGTTGATTGCCCCGACAGTCGCGCCTTCCCGCAAACCGGCCACACCGTCGCCGATCCCTTGCTGGCCTACTGGGAAGAGCATGGCGCGCTGGCCCAGCAGGGCTTCCCGCTGACCGAACTTCATGCCGAGGCATCGCCCACCGACGGCAAAATGTACCAGACGCAATATTTCGAGCGCACCGTCTTCGAGCAACACCCGGAGAACGCGCCGCCCTACAATATTCTACTCAGTCTGCTAGGAGTAGAAGCCTATACCCAACGCTACGGCACCGCCGGGGCACCCGGCCAGCACGTCAATAACGACCGCGCCCGCCGTTTCCCCGCAACCGGCCACACGGTCGGCGGTGACTTCCGCCTCTATTGGGAAGCCCGCGGCGGCCTCGCCCAGCAAGGCTACCCGATCAGCGAGGAGTTTCAAGAGCGCAACGCCCTCAACGGCCAGACCTACACCGTGCAATACTTCCAGCGCGCCGTGTTCGAGTATCACCCGGAGAACGCCGGCACGCCCTACGTGGTGCTGTTGAGCCAACTGGGCCGCTTCGCCGCCCAACGGCGTGGCCTGCTGGCTCCCTAGCCCCCACCCGAAAGCCGCGCCACTCGTTAGGCCGGCATCAACCCGTGCAGTTACACTACCAGCCAGAGCAGTAAGGAGACCTCACCATGAAGAAGCACCGTACAGTGAGCGTAGGAGCCGCCCTGATCGGGATCGCCCTGGTCGCGCTGACCGGCACCAGCGGAGCAGCCCCCGCCGCACGGCCCCCAGCCGCCCCAATTGCCCTGGCCGCACTAACCGGCACCAGCGGAGCGGCCCCCGCCGCGCTGACCCCCGCCGCCGCGCCCGTGTGCCGAACCTGGACCGCCCAGCCCAACACCGAGGCACTCCCCCCCTCCGTCTATTACGACGAAGGCCGGCAGGGCTTGGCCGTGTTGTCGCCCAGCGATATATGGACCGTGGGCACGGTTTCTAATGCCGCAAGCGGCGCGCAGATCCACCATTGGGACGGTACGACCTGGGCGAATGTGCCCCTGCCCCCACCTAGACCTAATTTCAACAACACCCTGTCGGCCATCACCGCCGTCGCGCCCAACGATATTTGGGCGGTGGGGTCACAGGTGCTACACTGGGATGGATCGCAATGGCAAACCGTAGCCGCCCCTATCGGGAGCGCAGGGGTGTTGTCTGCGGTGGCCGCCAGTGGACCGGACAATGTCTGGGCCGTCGGTCAATATAGCGAGGCAGCGCTACCGATCCCGCCGACCGCGACTGCGCCCGCCCTGCCGACCGTTGACCCGTATCCCAACGCAGCGATACCCGAACCCCTGGCGATCCATTGGGACGGACGGCGATGGAACCGAGTTGCCATGCCGACCATCCATAGCCGACGGATGGGCAGAGGCTTAGAAGGTGTGGCGGTGTTGAGCGCCGACAATGTATGGGCGGTCGGCACTAGCGACGGCGAAGAGGCGCTGCTGATCCATTGGGACGGTCACGCTTGGGGTCGGGTGAACCCCCCCACCCCGCCCGCGGTCGGCTCCGCGTTGCACGTCATCACCGCGCTGGCTCCCAACGACATCTGGGCGGTCGGTGAGGAAGGAAATCCGTCTACCTTCATGCCTTCACCTGTCCCAGATATCCCCTATAGAACTCTCGTGCTACATTGGGATGGGCAAACGTGGAGCCGCACCCTCCCCCCGACCTTCCAAGATCAACACAACCCAACCGGAGCCGTGCAAATCACCAGTGTGATCGCCCGTAACCCGCAGGATGTGTGGCTGGTCGCAAAAGGCAACCAAGTCGTCTTAGCCCACTGGACGGGTAACGGCTGGGCCCGCAGCCGCACGCCCCTGCCCAACGTCCACTGGGCACGCGGCTGGCAGATGGTCGCAGCGGGCGGCGATCTCTGGGCGCTGGGGTCCACAACAGATCTGAATCCTACCCACCAAAACCTGATCCTGCGGTATAGTGCCGGTCCCTGCACCGCCAACCGTACCTTCCCCGAAACCGGCCACACCGTCGCCGATCCCCTGCTGGCTTACTGGGAAGAGCATGGCGCGCTGGCCCAGCAAGGCTTCCCGCTGACCGAGATTCATGCCGAGACATCGCCCACCGACGGTAAAATGTACCAGACGCAATATTTCGAGCGCGCTGTGTTCGAGCAACACCCGGAGAACGCCCCGCCCTACGACATTTTGCTCAGTTTGCTGGGCGTGGAAGCCTATAACCAACGCTACGGCACCGCCGGGGCTCCCGGTCAGCAGGTCAATAATGACCGGGCGCGCTTCTTCTCTGAAACCGGCCACACGGTCGGCGGCGACTTCCGCCTCTACTGGGAAGCCCACAGTGGCCTCGCCCAACAGGGCTACCCGATCTCCGAAGAGTTCCAGGAGCGCAACGCCCTCAACGGCCAGACCTACACCGTGCAATACTTCCAGCGTGCCGTGTTTGAGTACCACCCGGAGAACCGCGGCACGCCCTACGTGGTGCTGTTGAGCCAACTGGGGCGCTTCGCAGCCCAACGGCGTGGCCTGCTGGCTCCCTGATGGAGGCGAAACGATGAACAAGCAACGCAGTTTACAGATGACGCTAATCGGCATTGCTGTCGTACTGCTTGCAGCGAGAGGGACGGTAGCTGCAAGGATTTCGCCAGTAGCCCACAACAACGCAATGCAGTGCCTAACCTGGACCCCGTTTCTCAGCTCAGGCACCGGGACAGATGAGCAACGGGGCATTACGGCGCTCTCCCCCACCGATATATGGACGGTCGGCACCACCAGTGATATAAGCAGGGGAGTCAATTCTGCCCAGATCCGCCACTGGAACGGGACCGCGTGGACCATTGTACCCAGCCCGCCTATTGTAGCAAGCCCGCAGTTCAACGTACAATATAGCGGTCTTGACTCCGTAGCGGCGGTAGCGGCCGACGATGTGTGGGCCGTGGGTTCGACCTCCACTGCGTCCAGCAACCGCGTCATCGTCTTTAACCGCGCCCTGATCGTTCACTGGAACGGGATCACTTGGCAAACTGTGCCGCCGCCAGAGGTATTACCCTCGCCGACCAGCCTATCGTCTAGTTACCTAACTTCCATCGCCGCAGCCGGGGGTCATGTCTGGGCGGTAGGTTACGTTCAGGATGCCTCCAATACCAGCCACGGCACACCCTTGATTTTGCAGTGGGATGGGCAGCAGTGGAGTCGTGCTACCGTGCCCGACCTAGCTATGAGTGCCCGCCTCTACGGGGTCACGGCCCTGAGCAGCACCGATGCGTGGGCCGTCGGAGCCAGAGATGATGGGCACGACTTGATCTTCCACTGGGACGGCAAGGTGTGGAGTGCAATCAATCCACCCCCAGTCAACGGCTACTTTGGGCTGACCAAAGTCAGCGCCTCCGGTCCGCACGACATTTGGATGGCGGGAGATGCGGATCGTTTACCCTTTGTGCTGCACTGGGATGGGCAGACCTGGACCCGCACCCGCACTCCTGGGTTCGGAGTTGGAGTATTCGGGCGCTTGCGTGGTCGTGGTCAGCAGACCTGGACCCGCACCCCTGGGTTAGAAGATTATTCTGAGTCGCGCTTGGGCTACCTGAACGATATTGTCGCGATCCACCCCGACGATGTCTGGCTGGTGGGCGAGACCAACACAAATCGGATGCTGCTCCTCCATTGGAATGGGCACACCTGGGCCGCCTTGAGTGATCCGTTACCCAGCGCGCAATCGAGCCTGCTCAACGCCGTGACGGCCGTGGAGGGTGATCTGTGGATAGCGGGAGCTGCCACCTTTGCTAACGGCAACCCGCATGGCGAGAGCGTGGCCTTGCGCTACGGGCCTAGTCCGTGCGTCGCCACGAGTCGGATCTTCCCTCAAACGGCCCAGACGGTGTATGAGCCGTTCCTTAGCTACTGGGATGATCATGGTGGCCTCGCCCAGCAAGGCTATCCCCTGACCACGCCACACACCGAACAGTCGGCCACCGACAACAAAGTGTACCAGACGCAGTATTTCGAGCGCGCCGTGTTCGAGCAACACCCGGAGAACGCGCCGCCCTATGACGTGCTATTGAGCCTGCTGGGCGTGGAAGCGTACAGCCAACGCTACGGCGCGGCGGGTGCGCCCGGCCAGCACGTCAACCCCGACCGCGCGCGCCGCTTCCCTGAAACCGGCCACACCGTGGGCGGGGCGTTCCGCAGCTATTGGGAGGCCCACGGTGGCCTCGCCCAGCAGGGCTACCCGATCTCGGAGGAGTTCCAGGAGCGCAACGCGCTCAACGGCCAGACCTACACCGTGCAATACTTCCAGCGCGCCGTCTTCGAGTATCATCCCGAAAACGCCGGCACGCCCTATGTCGTGCTGTTGAGCCAACTGGGCCGCTTCGCGGCGCAACGGCGCGGCCTAGCGGCTCCGTAGGGGGCAAAAACACGGTTGGACGGCAGGGCAGCGACCGTAGCAACCGCCGCAACCGTGTTTACGTATACTGAGTAGCAAACCCACCGGCCTATGCCCGGCACGGGGCTTGCTGAAGATGGGCTGTATAACCGACTAACTCCGATTGCCGCCTAGTGCGCGCAATCCCTCCATAACCTGCGCCGGCCGGAGCCGGTAGGAGACTGAAACACGATGTTTTTCATTGACCCCCGTTATCTGATCCTCATGTTGCCCATCATGGCGCTGACCATGTGGGCTCAGTGGCGGCTGCGTAATGTGTACGGCCGCTACAGCCAAGTCAATAGCCTGCAAGGCTTGACCGGCGCACGCGCGGCGCGTATCCTGCTGGATAGCCAGGGCTTGCAAACAGTGCGTATCGAAGAGTTGGGCGGGGCCGACCCGCTGGATAATCATTATGACCCGCACGACCGGGTGCTGCGGCTGTCGGCGCAGGTGGCGCAAAGTCCGTCGGTGGCGGCGGTGGGCGTGGCCGCGCACGAGTGCGGCCATGCCGTGCAACACGCGCAGGGCTATATCCCGCTTAAGTGGCGTACCACCATGGTACCCGCTGTGAACTTCGGCGCAAATTTCGGCCCGCTGCTGATTATGATCGGCTTCGGCCTGACGGTGTGGCTGCACTTCACGCGGATGCTGTGGCTAGTCTGGGGGGGGATTGGGCTGTTCAGCCTGGCCGCGTTGTTCGCCCTGCTGACGCTGCCGGTGGAACTGAACGCCAGCCGCCGTGCGATGCAACTGCTGCAAAACACCGGCCTGATTGACCGCACGGAACATGGGCAAGCGAGCGCGGTCTTGAACGCCGCCGCGTGGACCTATGTGGCCGGGCTGGCGGCGGCGGTGTCGCAGTTGCTGTATTATGTGATGCTGGCGACGGGCCTGGGCGGGCGGCGTTCCAGCTAGGCTGTAGACCGTGCACCGTAAAATATGAGGGGTGTAGTCCCGCAATGAATTGCGGGACTACACCCGTGATCAGCGTAAAACAAGTAATTTTATCATAGTGGGCAGTACAGATTGGGATCTATGACTGAGATAGTAGGTGCAGAACCGATTGCGTTGGTACCCAAACGGCGGCCTTTGACCGACGCGATGGGGCGGCGTAATTTATATGATTTTAGCCCCGACGGTCTGGTGGAGGAGTTGCGCGGGCAAGGCTGGCCGGTGTTCCGGGCCAAGCAAATTTTGCATTGGCTGTATCGGGAACTGGTGACCGACTTCGCGGCGATGACCACCTTGCCGCTGGATATGCGGCGACGCTTAGCCGAAGAGTACCGCATCGGCAGCACAGAGGTCGTGACGCAACAGATTTCGGCGGAAGGCGACACCCGCAAGGTCTTGCTGCGCTTCCAGGACGGCAACACCGTGGAAGCGGTGCTGATGCTCTATTATGATCGGGCGACGGTGTGTGTATCCAGCCAGGTGGGTTGCGCGATGGGCTGTGTGTTCTGTGCGACCGGGCAAATGGGCTTCACGCGCAATCTCAGCTCCGGCGAGATGGTGGAGCAGGTGTTGGTGTTCAGCCGCTGGTTGCGTGACCATCCGTATACGCCGCCTGCGCCGCCGGAGCCGGTGGGGCCAGCGGTCAGGAGTCAGGGGCTAATGCCGTTGCGCGGTGGGCCGCCGTTGGGACCGCTGGTGCGGCGGGGGCCGCTGTCGGTGCGCCCGGCCGCCCCATCTGCGCCGCCCGTGCCGTCGGGACCGCCGCGCCCACTGACCGGCGTGACCAATATCGTGTTTATGGGCATGGGCGAGCCGCTGCTAAACTATGATCCGTTGTGGCAAGCCATTCGCACGCTCCATTCGCCGGACGGCTTGGCGTTGGGCGCACGGCGCATGACCGTCTCAACCGTAGGCGTAGTGCCGCGCATCCGGCGCTTTACCCGCGAGGATCTGCCGGTTAAC
>JBBRPH010000014.1:0-90438 GCA_038228295.1 Chloroflexia bacterium
GAAGCTGGCCCAGCGCAGCGCCGCCGCCACCCGCGAGGTGCGCGCCGTCATCGCCCAGGTGCAAGCCGCGACCAATGCCGCCGTCATGGCGACCGAGGACGGTCTCAAAGAGACCGAGAAGGGCGTCGGCTTGGCGCACCAATCGGGCGATGCGAACGAAGACATCATCGGCATGGTGGAGCGCACGGCACAACTCGCCAACGCGATCAGCCTGGCGACGCAGCAGCAGCGCACCGCCAGCGAGCAGGTGGTCGCCACCATGCGCGAAATCGCCGGCAGCAGCCGCCAGACCGCCGGCAGTAGCCGCCAGGCCGCGCGGGCGGCCGGTGATCTCAGCGATATCGCCGGCGAACTACGCGCGGTATCTATCGGCTTCGTGGTGGCGGAGGATAACATAGACCCCCCTGCCGGCTCGGGTGATGCAACGATCCCACCCGCCCACCTATTGTCTCCCGCCGGCGGAGGGCTAGGATGAGCAACTCTTCGACCCTGGAGGTGGTAGTGATCGGCGTGGACAACCCAGCCGGGGGTACGCGGCAGCGCTATGGCTTGCTTGTGGGGCAGGTCCATAGTATAGTACGTATAGATGATAGTGACAAAGGCGGACGGGTGCGCGCCGGCGCCGGCGGCTGGGAGTTGGCCTACGAAGACGGCTGGGTGCCGCTTTGCCGCTTAGGCGATAGCATCGGGCTGGGCACGGCCGACACCAGCCACCCATTCGGTGGGCAGGGAGCGACAGGCCGGGTGTTGGGAGTGCGCCTCGCCGGCACCGCCGCACTCAGTCCGGCCTATATCGGCTTTGCGGTGGATGAGGTGATCGAGATTCGTAGCTTGTTGTTGGACGAGATACTGCCGTTTCCGCACTGGGTCATCCACCATCTGCCGCCCAGCACGGTCTGGGGCGCGGTGCCGGCGGGAACAGGTAGCCCCGGCGCACTCCTGTTGTTATTAGACGGCATGGCCCTGGCCGGGCGTGCCGCCCATAGTTCACCGCCGGGCGGAGGTTAGAGAGCATGGACGATACACGGTCGGCGCTGTTCGGCAAGTTCCGCGAAGAAGTGGATACCCATTTGCTGCGCTTGCAGCAAAGCATGGTGACGCTGGAAGAAAACCCGCAGGATAGCGCGCTGCTCAAAGAAGTCTTCCGCTCGGCCCATACCATTAAGGGCGCGGCTCGTATGATGGGCTTTGCCGACATTGCGCGCGTTACGCACGAGATGGAGTCGGTGCTGGCTGAGATGCGCGACGGCACCTTGCGACTCAATAGCGATATCAGCGATTTGCTCTTTGAGGGCATGGAGATCATCGCCGCCCTGACCCAGTTGCAGGCGCGGCCCAACGATGCGGCCGCGCTGCAAACGCTGACCGAGATGAACCCGGATCGACTGATCGAGCGCCTAAAGGCGATTGTCGCCAGTGTCACCCAACCGGTGCCCAGTGTGCCGACGCTCACGATCGGCGGCAATGGGCACGAAACGACCAAACCTGATACGCTGGTGCTACCGATGATCGACCCCATGCAGTTGCCGCCGGCAGCCGGACTACCCGCCGGCGGCAGCCCCGGCGAGGCAGGGGCGCGGGAGATCCGCTGGGCCGACGACAGCATCCGCGTGCCGATCCGCAAACTGGACACGCTGATGCACCTCAGCGGCGAAATGGTGATCACCAAAATGCAGCACCGCTCGATTGACGAGCGCATTGCCACGTTGCTGGAACGCGAACGCAATCGGGGCCGCCACCTGACCGATCTGACCGAACGGGTCGAACGCTCCTGGGAATCGATTAACCAATCCGACATGAAAGCGGCGCTGGATCAGTTGCGCGCCCTCGATTCACAGATTGATACCCTGACCGACCGCACGCTACGGGACTTCCAGGAATACACCACCCGCCTCTACACGGTGACCGACGAATTAGAAGACACCGTGCTGAGTGTGCGGATGTTGCCGGTCGGCACGCTGTTCGACACCTTCCCATTGGCGATCCGTAACTTCCGCCGCGACCACGGCAAAGAGATCAACCTCCAGGTCCACGGTGGCGAGACCGAAATCGATAAGCAGATCCTGGAAGGGCTAGGCGATCCCCTCATCCACCTATTGCGGAACGCGCTGGACCACGGCATCGAAAGCCCGGAGGTGCGCCGCGCCGCCGGCAAAGCGACGCGCGGTGTGATCAGTGTGGCTGCGTACCCTCAGGGCACACAGGTGGTAATCGAGATCAGCGACGACGGCGCAGGCATGGACCCGACGCGCCTGCGCATTATGGCGGTGCGCAAGAATATCATCAGCCGTATGGAAGCCGAGAAGCTGACCGACGAGGAAGCGCTGAACCTGATTTATTATCCGGGCTTCAGCACAGCCGAGATCATTACCGATATGTCGGGCCGGGGCGTGGGTATGGACGTAGTAAAGACGACGATTGAGCGCATGAACGGCTCGGTCAGTGTGCAATCGCAACCCGGCGTAGGCACCACCATTATCCTGCGCCTGCCGCTGACCCTGGCAACCATGCAGGCCTTGCTGGTGCGTGTGGGGTCGCAGGTGTTTGTGCTGCCCAGCCATACAATTGAAGGCGGCATGGAATACGTTAGCGGCGACGATATTTTCATGATCGAAAATCACGAAGTCACGCGCATCAAAGGGCGGACGATGCCGTTGGTGCGGCTGGAAGAACTGCTGGACTTGAGCCGCGTGCAAAGCGGCGCATGGCTGCGCGAAGCGGGCCTCGGCCATCTGCTGCCCGGCCCGGCCGGTCCCCCGCGCAACGAAGACGGCTATGACGACGAAGAAGACCTGAGCCTGCTGTTCCAGGCCCCCGCGCTCGGCAACGGCATCCGGCTGGAAAACAAACTGCCGGGGGTAATCGTCGGCAGTGGCGACCGCATGACCTGTTTCCTGGTAGACGAGCTGATTGACGAACTAAGCGTAGTCGTCAAAAGCCTGGGACCGTTGTTGGGTCGCGTCAAAACCGCCAGCGGCGCGACCATCCTGGGCGATGGGCGCGTGGTAATGATCCTCGATGTGATGCGCTTACTGGTCGAAGCCCGCACGCGCAGCAACAGCGGCCAGCTAAGTCGCGCCTGGAGCGCGATGCAGCCGGGTAAACGGCCCTATATCCTGGTGGTAGACGACTCGATCACCACGCGCGAATTAGAGAAAAGCATCCTCGAAAACGCCGGTTTCGAGGTGGATATTGCGATGGACGGCCTGGAAGCACTGGGCAAGATCGAAGCACAGGGCCAAAATGGGCGGCGCTATTACGATCTGCTGATCGCCGACATTGAAATGCCGCGCATGGACGGGCTAGAGCTGACCCAACGGGTGAAAACTCATATCCAAGAAGCACTACGCGCCGTACCGATCATCATCGTCTCCTCCCTCGCCAGCGAATCATATAAACAGCGCGGCGTGGAAGTCGGCGCACAAGCCTATATTACCAAAGGCCAGTTCGACCAGAGTCACCTGCTGGAAACGATTGAGTTGCTTATACACTAGCAGCGCCGGCGGAGCGAGACCGCCAACGGCGCTGTTTAGCGCACTCTAACCAACACTCAAAGGAAGCGTGAGGGATCTTTGCATGGATAAGCGTCGCATACTCGTGGTGGACGACAGCGCATTGGTCGCCGAAGCCGTAAAGGCCAAGCTGGAAGCAAGCAATTACGATGTCGCTGTCGCGTACAGCGGAGAAGAAGCTCTGGCGCAGGTCCAAACGAGCCTGCCCGACTTAATGATCCTCGATGTCTATATGCCCGGCATTGACGGCTTCGAGGTATGCCGCCGCCTGCGCGAAGATCCCACCACGCAATCGCTGCCGATTGTGATGCTCAGTTCACGCGGCAACATCAAGGAGAAGCTGGCCGGCTTCCGTGCCGGGGCCGACGACTACCTGGTGAAGGAGTTTGACCTGCTCGATCTGCCGTATCGCGTGCGACTGGTTTTCCGGCTGCGTGGGCTAGAAAGCGACCGGAACTAGCGGCATGGCCGGCCCCATCCGTGTCTTGATCGTAGACGACTCGCCGCTCGCAGGCGAGGTGCTGACGCAGATCCTGCACCGCGACGCTGAGATCGAGGTGATCGGCGTGGCGCGTAACGGCGTGGAAGCGCTGGAGCAGGTGCCGCAGCTAAAGCCCGATCTGATCACGATGGATGTCTGGATGCCGCGCATGGACGGCTTCGCCACAGTCGAGCAGCTGATGGCCTATCATCCCACCCCAATCCTAGTGATCACTACGTCCCTGGCCCGCAAAGATATTGATATTAGCTTGCGGATGCTGGCCGCCGGCGCGCTGGATGTGATCGAAAAACCGGCCCGCCTGGACGAGGTCAGTTGGGAACGGGCCTGTCGGGCGTTGATACAGCGGGTGAAAGTCTTGGCCCGCGTGCGCGTGGTGACGCACCTCAAAGGCCGGCACATCGGCAATCCCGACGCGGCCCTTCCGCCCACCCCGCCACAGAGCGCGATGCCGGCGGGTCGCGGTGTAAAGGGCGAACCGCCGATCCTTACGCCCGACACCAATGGAGTCAGAGTGGTCGGTACCCCACTCCGACCGGCGCTGCCTTTCCCCCCCCAAAACGGAAGCCCCGGCGGACGGATGATGCCCCCCCCCGCCCCGCCGGCACCTCCGGCGCGCGATAAGTCCCCAACCGTCCGGGCCGACTCCGCCCTGACGCACATGGCCGGGCGACGTCGCGGCAGCACCGAGCCGCTGCCGCCGCTGCCGCCGCACCCGCCCCCCGGCAGCGGGCATCGCTACCAACTGGTCGCTATCGCATCATCTACCGGCGGCCCACAGGCGCTGCTCAAGATCCTCCAGGGCTTGCCGCGCGAGTTCCAAACCCCCATTTTGATCGTGCAGCATATCGCCGACGGGTTTACGCAGGGCTTGGCCGACTGGCTGACCCGAGAAGGGGGGCGCCCGGTACGGTTGGCCGTGGAGGGCGAACGCCCTCCGCCGGGCGTGGTGTTGCTGGCTCCCGACGGACGGCATTTACTGTTGAATAGCGACGGGCATATTGCGCTGGCCGACGAGGTAGCCCGCGAAATCTGCCCGTCGGCCGACCGCATGATGCGCTCCCTAGCCACCGCTTTGGGCGATCACACCATCGCCGTGATCTTGACCGGCATGGGCCGCGACGGGGCTGATGGGATGCGCGCGTTGCGTTTGGCCGGCGGGTACACCATTGCCCAGGATGAGGCGAGTTCGATCATTTTTGGGATGCCGCGCGCCGCGATTTTGCTCGGCGTGATAGATGAAGTGCTGCCGCTTGACCGGATCGCCGCCCGCCTGGTCCGCCTGATCGGGCCGGCGCACACAGAAGGCGGGGTCTAGCCATGGCTAAGCTGCCGCTCGCCCCCGCCCTGTTCGAGCGCGTGCAGACGCTCCTGGCCCAAACAGCGGGTCTGCACTTCGATAGCAGCAAACTCAACACGCTGCAAAGCCACTTGAACGACCGCGCCGCGCTGCAAAAGCAGGCCAGCCTGGAAGATTATGTCAACTATATCAGCCAGACTGCCCACGCCGACGAATTACGCAAACTGGTCGAGTCGGTCACGATTCATGAGACCAGCTTTTTCCGCAATCACGAACACTACCGCGCCCTGCGCGAAGCCGTGCTGCCCGATCTGGCCCGCCGCCATGCCGCCGACCGCAAGCTCCGCATTTGGAGTGCGGGCTGTTCCACCGGCGAAGAGCCGTATTCGCTGGCGATCACCTGCCTGGAGCAGCCGGAGTTACGCGGCTGGCAGATCACCATCGAGGCGACCGACCTGAGTGAGCGGGTGCTGGCGCTGGCGCAGCGGGGGTTGTATCGCGGGGCGGCCTTGCGCTATCTGGAAGCGGATCGCTTGCACCGCTGGTTCAAGCGGCAAGAAGGCGAGACGCCGGTGTTGCAGCCGCCGCGCAAAACCGGGCCGCTCGATCCGCTGACCGGGCAGCGCGAGGTCTATGCCGTCAACGACAAGGTGCGGGCGTTGGTACAGTTCCAACCGTTGAATCTGGTACGGCGGCCCTACGCCGACCGTTACAGCGATTTCGACCTGATCCTTTGTGAGAATGTGATCATCTATTTCCGGCCCGAAGTGACGCGCACGGTGATCGCAGAGTTCTACAAGCGGTTGCGACCGGGCGGCTATATGTTCCTGGGCTACTCAGAGACCCTGTGGCAAATCTCCAATCGTTTTGAGTTGTTAACCCGCCCCAATACGTTCTACTATCGCCGCCCGCTAGAGGAACCCGCTCCGCCCGTCGTGCGCCCGCCCGTAGCCGGCGCACACACGTCGGATATTCAGGAGATGATGCGCCGGCTGACCGAGACCGGCCCGATTCCACCGCGCCCGCCGACCAAGATCAATCAGCCCAGCACCCGCCCGCTGCCCGAGCCGCGCGCCGCCCCGCCCCCGGCCACGACCGACCGGCCGACTACGCACCCGCTGCCCGAGCCACGCGGCGTGCCGCCGCCTGCCCCGGCAACGGCTGACGCCGAGCGCGCGGTGGTAGAAGCGCGCCGGTTGACGGAACAGGCGCATGAGCTGCTGGAAGCCGGCAAATACACGCCGGCGCAAGAGGCGTTCGCCGCGGCGTTGGCCCACAACCCGGCCTGGGTAGACGCGCTGGTGGGGCTAGCGCAGATCCACGCCAACCAGGGCCGCCTAACGGAAGCGCGCGCTGAGTGTGACAAGGCGCTAGACATTGACGCGCTATGTGAAGAAGCGCATCTGCTGGCGGCGCTGATCGACCGCCAGGAAGGGCGGATCGCCGCCGCCATTGATCACTTCGAGAAGTTGCTCTACAGCAACATCGAGTCGGTGGCCGGCCATTTCCACCTCGCCGAACTCTACCGCGCCCAGGGGCAGCGCTATGAGGCAGCCCGCGAGTACCGCCGCACCCTCTGGGCGCTCGACCGCCATCAGGACGCGACGGTGAGCGGCTTACCTGCCGCCATGCTCCAGCGGACGTGCGAACAGCAGATCAAACGCTTGCAGGCGTAGCACGTAAAACGCGCGTCACTACGCATTCCAAGCAGACTCTAAGCGCGTGAATAAGACTGTTCCCGTTCAGCAATTTTCTGAACGCGCTACGCCCCTACAGATGGTCTCTGTAGGGGCGTAGCGCGTTCGCGGTGGATAGATCAGGTTTGCACGAAGTCGAGCACGGGGAAGGTGCCCTCGATCACGCGGCTGGGGTCCACGTTCATCCATTGCTTGAGGATGGTGCTGTAGACGCTGCGGAAGTCCATTTGGCTGGTGATATCGCCGTCTTGCAGCGCGCCCAGATCGGGCGCGTTGCCGTAGAAGCCGCCTTTCACGCCCTGGCCCACCAGGAACATCGGCAGCGCAGTGCCGTGGTCCGTGCCCTGGCTGGCGTTTTCGGCCACGCGGCGACCGAACTCGGAGAAGGTCATCATCAGCACGCGGTCGGCATGACCATTCGCTTCCAGCGTGCTGTAGAAGCCACTGATCGCGTCGTCAATTTGGCCCATCAACTGCGTATGCGTGCGCGCCTGTTGGGCGTGCGTATCGAAGCCACCGATAGAGATATAGAACACGCGCGCACCGACATCGGCGGCGATCACTTTGCTGATCAGTTTCAGCCCCTCGGTCAAGGGGTTATTATTGGCACCGGTATTTTGGTCCATCGGCCCGACGATATGCTGCAACAGGTCGGAGCTATCGAACGCCGCCAGCGCGGCCTGGCGCACAAACTCGGCCGCCCCGCCCGGCGCGGCATGGCTGCATACATCGTGGATCGCATCCAGTTGGGCCTGGCGGTCGCGGTTAAAGCGGCCGTCGGCGCGGAACTGGTAGTTCGCGGTGTTGGTCAGCGAAGGCACGATAGTGCTTTCGGTGTAGAGCGTGCGCGGCACACTCGACCCGATGTTCAGGCCGCGAATACGGCACGTCGCCTCTTCACAGTCGTCGCCGGCCAGCATCCGGCCGAGCCAGCCGGTCGGCTCATTCACGTCGGGCCGGCCGGTCTGCCAGATTTCCATCGCGCGGAAGTGCGAACGATTGGGGTTCGGATAGCCGACGCTCTCCAGCACGGCCACATGGCCCGCGTTATAGAGGTCGCGCAGCTTTTTCAGCGCGGGGTTCAGACCCATTTTGTCGGTGAGCGGCAGCACCTGCTCGCGGGGCACGGCCAGATGCGGGCGCAGGCGATAGTAGGCCGGGTCGGCATAGGGGATCACCGTGCCGAGGCCGTCGTTCCCACCGCTCAGTTGCAACACCACCAGCACATTGCGGCTGCGGGTATCGGGCACAGCAGGTACATCGCCGTTATGTTCGCCAGGCAGCGGCGGGGCGGGATCGTTGCTGATAGCATAGGCCGCCTTTACCAGGAATGACGGGGCGACCATGCCTAGCGCGGCCACTTGGATGCCGTTTTTCAGAAAATCGCGTCGTGATAAGGCCATCGTCGTCTCCTAGTTCATCTGATAGCTGGGGCTACTAAGCACCAAGCGCAGCAAGCCGGCCAGTTTGAGATCGCTCGTATCGCTGCCTAGATAGGTGATCAGCGAGTCGTGCAAAGGGGCCGGATCGGCCCCAGGTAAGGTCAGGGCCAGGGTCGCATCTACCAGCGCAGCGGGGCTGTTGCCGCCGGCACGCTGGACGGCCGTTACCGTAGGTAGCGCCGTTGTGGCGGCCGGTTGGAGCAGCAGCCCCTCGACCGTGTTTGTGCGGGCGAAATAGGTGCCGGGGTTCATCCAGACGCGCCCGCCGGGCCAACCGGCTACGTTGGTGGGCACATACAGCACCATCCCCATGCTGCCCGTCGCTCGCGCCCAGCCGGTCAATAGGGCCGGGGTGAGATGGTCGTGCAAGGCCGCGCCGAGGCCGGTCAGTTTGAGCACGCCGATCAGGTACTCCGGCGGGTTCTTCACCGTGGCGTAATGGTTCGCGTCAGCCTGGAACTCCGGGCTGAGGAACAGCGCCTTCAGCATCGCGCTGATGTTGTGATTGGACTGGATATACACATCGGCCAAGCGGTTCACGCCGCCCATATCGGGCGTGTCGTTGACAAACCAGCGCCACATCTTGCGCGCCAGGAACAGGCCCGTCTCGCGCATCCCGGCCAAGATGTCCAGCACGTCGTCGCCGTTCAGGTTGCCGGTGTGACCCAGCACAGTTTTGCTGCCGCTATCGTGCTGATTGGGCAGGAAACGGTACTGACCGCTGAGGCGGTCGGCACTCCAGCCGGTGAAAGCGCGCGCCACTTCGCGCACATCGGTCTCGGTGTAGTTGCCGATACCGATGGTGAACAGCTCCATCACTTCGCGGCCCCAGTTCTCGTTGGGATGCCCTTTGCGGTTGCTGTTGTTGTCGAGCCAAAAGATCATCGCCGGGTCGCGCGCCACACTTTTCAGCAGATCATCAAAGCGGCCTAAGCCCTGATTGCGGAACAAGTTGTTTTGCGCGTACATCAGGTTGGGGTCTTGGACCTTCTGGATGGCGGTGGCAAAGTGATTATGCCAGAACAGGGTCATCTTTTCCTGCAACGGGCGCTGAGTATACAGCATCCGCAGCAGCCAGAGGGCCTGGCCGTCACCGATCTTGTTGGCGGCATCGAGGTTCAAGCCGGCTACTGCCACCAGCGTATCGGTGTCGCTATCGTCTACGGCGGTGGGGGCAAGCAAGCGATCTACCGCGCCCGCATAGCCCAGCGCCGCATATTGGTCGAGTTCATCCGGGGTCCAGCCAAAGCCGGCCCGCCGCAACAGGTGGGCGGTCCAGCGGCGATCCGCATCGGTCATAGCGGGAATCTCCTTGCCGGTAGGCCGTAGGCGCTGTGCCGGGGGCCGTGGGCGGTCTTGAGTCGGTGGCGTGTCAGTCGTCGGTTGTCGGTCGTTAAGATAGCGGCGCGGCTTTGCGCCGAATAGTGGTTAGCGCTGTAGCGGCGCGGTTTAGCGGCGCCGGGCGGGTGTCCACCGACCTTAGTATACCAAGTCCGGCAGTGCGTCTAGTTAGCGGCAGGTAATCACTATGTAAAATCTTTGTAAAATATTCGGTACGCCGGATCACAGCGCGGAATTCACATCGGTTGCAGCGTAGTGGCCCGGCATTAGACACGCCTATTTGGCACATGATTTGCCTATCGTAGCCGCAAGAGCAGACCTCGCGTAAGCGGGGCTTCCCTACAGGCCAAAATAGACAGCACTATAGCAGCCGGCCTCTACCTAAAGAGGACGAGCTATTGAGGAGGTCTCTGATGACTAGCGGGGAACGCGGTAAGCAAAACGAGCAGCAAGGCCAGATGGAAGAGCGCGACGGCATGAACCGGGGCGACGTGGGCGAGCAAGTGCGCGACGCAGCCAAAGATGTAGCCGGCAAGGTCAAGCAGGGCGTGGACAATGTGGCCGATACCCGGAGCGGCCGCCAAAACGATCTGGCAGGCAGGCAGCACAACTACGGGCGCGATGCTCAGACCTGGACCGAACACCGCGCTGATGATGTGAAAGATGCGGTCAATCGCGTCGGCGAGTAAGCGCAAAGCTAACAAATGCTAAGTGACAAGTCAGGTTTTGGCTTGTGGCGAGCGCCCGCACCGGTTGAACCGGTGCGGGCGCTCTTTTAGGGTCGGCGGCTTTTCGCCCACCGGGCTTTACGCTATACTGGCGATGCCGCGTGGGTAATCGCCACAACGCCGGGGAGCCTAGCTATGCGGATGGGAATTGTGGCCGATATTTATACACCTACCGGCCTTTGTGCGCGTGCTGACGCAGCGCCAATCTGACGATTAACTACGGTGAAGCAGCGGCGATCAACTATTACGGCTCCCGTTATGGCCTGCCGCAAGCGATCAGCGGCCACAACAACTACTATCTCTGGGGGCCGGGCGCGGCCTGGGGGTCGGCAGTACTCACCATCGGCATCCCCCCGCCGCGCCTAGCCACGCTGTTTAGCGAGGTCACCCAAGCCGGGCTGATCACCTGCAACTACTGCACCAGCGAAGAAAACAACGTGCCGATTTACCTGGCGCGGGGGGCGAAGCTGCCCATCGAACAGGCGTGGCCGTTGTTGAAGCATTACAATTAGCATCGGGTGGTGCTATACTGCGGCTATACGCACTTTAGGATGACTCAGCAGGCGGCTAGACCATGCAGCAGGGGCGCGCGGCGGCGCGCCTTTCTCGTGGAGCAGCTCCGCCCGGCGAAGATCGCCACGGTGCGCGCTGATGGGCGACCCCATGTGCTGCCGGAAGGATAAGGCTATGCCTACTAACGACCAAACAGATACCCCAGCGCAAGGGCAGGCTTCCGCATATAACGATCTGAATCAGCGCAAACCCGAAGAAGCGCGCAACGATCCGCGCAGCACAGCCGAACTGATCCAGTTAGCCTTGAGCCAAGATGAGAACGACGATGACTATTGGGAAACCCTATTTATTCTTTACTACCGGGCGACGCATGATATTGTCGAGGCCGCCCGCCTGCTGTGCCAGAGTCCGCTGCCGCAGGAACGATCCCTCGGCGCGGCCCTGCTCGGCCAACTGGGTATTCCAGAGCGGGCCTTCCCCGCCGAGTCGCTCGAAATTCTCTGTGACCTCATTAAGCGGGAAAACGATCCGAAAGTGCTGGAAACTGCGCTCTTTAGTCTGGGTCACCTCCCTGATCCACAGACCATTGACGTGCGATTGCAGTTCAAGCGCCACCCTAATGCCGATGTAAGATTTGCGGTAACGCAAGGTTTTGCGGCCTGTAAAGACCCGCGTGCCATTCAGGCTCTAGTCGAATTGTCCACTGATGAAAACTCCGACGTGCGAGACTGGGCAACCTTCGGCTTAGGATCGCAGATTGAGACTGATACGCCGACGATCCGCGAAGCACTGTTGCAACGCTTGACCGACACGGATAACGACACACGCGGCGAAGCTCTCGTAGGCTTAGCCCTACGCAAAGATATGCGCGTGCTAGAGGCGCTCATGGCCGAACTAGAGCGCGCCGATGTAGGATCGCTGGCGGTCGAAGCCGCCGAAACACTGGCTGACCCCTGCCGCTGCCCCGCTTTGCGGCGCCTCCAGGCCGATTGCCCCACTGATACGCAGATCGCTGCTGCCCTGAGTGCGTGTGGCTGCCTCGTATCAAGTAGCGCCGTGGGCGAGCTAATCGGCGCGTAGCCCTGAGATGGAAGCAGGCTGTCCCCTCATACAGCCCGAATACGACATAGCGATGATACGGCCGGCATCCCACCCTTGCCACGGGCAGAGCCGTGTCGTACCCACCCCCCGCGCCGGCACAACCAACCCAGCCCCCATCAATCTCCGTGTCTCCGTGCCTCCGTGGTGAACCCCACGCACCACCGCTGCGCGGCCCTTCGCGTTCTGCGCGGATCGAAACCGCCACAGGAACCCCGCGCCCTACTCCGCCGGCAGCGGGGCAAAGTGCGGCACGCGGGGCAGCGGCCAACGGGCCAGCATTTCGGCCAGGCTGTCGCCGCCCAGCTTGGCGTGCAGCGCGTCGGCCAGCACCCAGGCCACCATCGCCTCGCCCACCACGGCGGCGGCGGGCACCGCGCAAAAGTCCGAACGCTGGTAGGTGGTCGGGGTCTCCTGACCGGTCGCCATGTCCACCGTGGTCAGCGGGTTGATCGTCGTGGAGATCGGCTTCATGGCGGCGCGCACCAGCAGCGGTTCGCCGGTGGTCACGCCGCCTTCCAGACCACCGGAGCGGTTAGTGTGACGCTGCGGACCGGTCGGGCCGGCGTAAATCTGGTCATGCACATCGCGGCCCTCGCGCAGGGCGTTGGCGAAGGCCGATCCGATCTCCACGCCTTTGATCGCCTGGATGCTCATCACCGCGCCGGCTAATTGGCCGTCCAGGCGGCGGTCGTAATGCACATAGCTGCCCAGGCCCACCGGCAGCCCCGTCGCCCAGACGAGGAAGATGCCGCCCAGCGTGTTGCCGGTGCGCCGGGCGTGGTCCACCAGCGCCTTCATCGCCTCCGTCGCCGCCGGGTCGGGGCAGCGCATCTCCGACGCTTCAGCGGCCGTTTGCAACGCGGCGTAGTCGCTATCGGGGATCGTGGCCTGCGCGCTGCCGACCGATTCGACATAGCTGCCGACGTGGATGCCGAAGGGGGCCAGCAGGGCGCGGGCCACAGCACCAGCGGCGACACGGGCGGCGGTTTCGCGCGCGCTGCTGCGTTCCAGGGCGATTCGCATATCGGGCAGGTCGTATTTGGTCGCGCCGACCAGATCGGCGTGGCCGGGGCGCGGCGCGGTGATGCGCGGCTGGGCGCGCTTCTGCTGATTAGCGTAATCGCGGTTTTCGATGCGGAAGACGACGGGGCCGCCGGTGGTCACGCCGGCCTGCACGCCGCCCGTCACCTCCACTGCGTCCTTTTCGATCCGCATCCGCCCGCCGCGCCCGTAACCGCCCTGGCGGCGCACCAAATCGGTGTTGATCGCCTCTTCCGATAACGGCAGGCCGGCGGGCAGCCCCTCAATAATCACGGTCAGGGCGGGGCCGTGCGACTCGCCGCCGGTCAAGAAACGGTGCATCATAGGGCATCTCCCAGCGCCAGTAGCGCCTGTTCGGCGGCGGTTCGCATGAGGCGGCGCGGCGCGTCCAGGCCGGTCCAGATCGTGTAAGCGGCGGCACCTTGCGCGACCAGCATCGCCAGACCGTTGCCGGTGCGACAGCCGGCGGCAGCGGCGCGCGCCAGCAAGCGCGTTTCGTAAGGCCGATAGATCAGGTCGTAGACGGTCAAATCGGCCGGCAGCGCGACTTCCGGCGGCAGGGGATCAGCCGCCGTATGCGGCCACATCCCCACCGGCGTGGTGTTGACCAGCAGGTGCGCGCCGGGCAGCCGGGCGCCGGCCGTTGGCCCATCCAGCAGGCCGGGCACAATCGTGTCGCCCCCCGGCAACGACTGGGCCAGCGCGGCGGCTTGTTCCAGGCGGCGCGCCAGCAGGTGGATCGTCCAGCCGTGGCGCAGCAACACCCACACGACGGCACGCGCCGACCCGCCCGCGCCTAGCACCACCGCCTGCCCCGCCCCGCGCCGTCCATCGGGCTGCGCGGCCAGTGAGTCCTCGAAGCCGAAGGTGTCGGTGTTATAGCCGATCAGCCGGTCGCCCTCCACCTGGATCGTGTTCACCGCGCCCAGCACCTCGGCATCGCCGCGCAACGCATCAAGCAACGGCGCAACAGCGGTCTTGTAGGGCACTGTGACGTTGCCGCCCAGCCAGCCGCCTGTCCGCATTGCCGCTAGTAGATCGGTGAGGCCGGACGCAGGCACATCCAGCAGTTCATAACGATGCGGCAAGCCCGCCGCCGCAAACGCTGCATCTTGCAGCGCAGGCGATAAGCTATGGCCCAGCGGCCGGCCGATCAGCCCGACACGCAAGGGACTAGCCAAGGTAACTTTCAGTCCTACCCGGCTCAATTCGTGCGCCCAGCAGGGTCAGCGCGGCCGGGAAGTCAGGATAGCTTTTGCCGATGCTGTCCATACCGCTCACGGTCGTCTCGCCGTCAGCCACCAGCCCCGCGACCAGCAGCGCCATTGCGATGCGGTGATCGCCGTGCGAATCCACGGCCGCGCCGCGTAACGGGGTTGGCCCTTCGATGCGGAAGCCGTCGGGCAGTGGCTCAATCGCCACACCCAGCGCCCGTAGTTCAGCGACGATGGTAGCGATACGGTCGCTCTCTTTGACGCGCAGTTCGCCTGCATCGCGCACTTCGGTCACGCCGACCGCCTGGCCGGCGACCACAGCCAGCACCGGCAGTTCGTCAATCAGACGCGGGATCAGCGCGCCGGCAATGGTGGTGCCGTGCAAGGGACGTGCTTCCACCAGCAGATCGGCTAGCGGTTCGCCGTTGCCCTCGCGCTCATTATCCAGGCGGATCTCTGCGCCCATCGCCCGCAGGGCGTCCAAGATGCCGGTGCGCGTCGGATTGACCCCCACCCCCTCGATGCGGACTTGGGCATCGGGCACCAGCACCGCCGCCGCCAGCACGAAAGCTGCCGAGGATATATCACCCGGAACGTGCAGCGTCAGCGGCTGCAAGGGGCCACGCTCGATACGGATCGCGCCGGCTTTGGTGATGCTGATCGCCGCACCCATCGCCTTGAGCATCCGCTCGCTATGATCGCGGCTGGGCTGCGGCTCGCGCACCGTTGTGCGCCCCTCAGCGGCCAAGCCGGCCAGTAGTACGGCGGTCTTGACTTGCGCGCTGGCGATAGGCGTCTGATACTCGATAGCCTGTAACCCGCCACCCTGGATACTGAGGGGGGCCAACGTACCGCCCGCCCGGCCCAGGATCGTCGCCCCCATACGGCGCAACGGCTCGGCCACGCGGTCCATTGGGCGCGTCCGTAGTTGGGCGTTGCCGTCCAGGATGCTGGTGAACGGCTGCCCGGCCAACAGACCCGCCGCCAGCCGCAGCGTGGTGCCCGATCCGCCGCAGGCCAGCAGCCGATCCGGCTCGCGCAAGCCCGTCGGCCCGCTGCCGTGGATTGTCACGGTGTCGCCGTCCTGCGTCACGGTCACGCCCAGACCGCGCACCACTTCGAGCGTAGCCAGGCAGTCGTCGCCCGGCGGGAAGCCGTAGATCACCGTCGGCCCCTCAGCCAGCGCGCCGAACAGTGCCGCGCGGTGGGCAATCGCCTTATCGCCCGGCACACTCACGCGCCCCAGCAGGCGCTGGGTCGGCCCAATGACACACAGGCTATCGCTGCTCCGTTGATCGCCTTCAATACTCCGCTGATCGCCCTCGATACTCGTCATCACGCTACCCTCCCCTGCTGTTATACCCCCGCCGGGGCGGGCAGCGCAACCCCGCGCCCGATGGCGGCGCTGATGCGTTGCAAATCCGCGATCAGGTCGGCACAGCGAGCTGGGCGCAGCGATTGGCCGCCGTCGGATAGCGCCTCTTCGGGGTGCTGGTGGACCTCAACGATCACCCCGTCGGCTCCGGCGGCCACAGCGGCCCGCGAAATGGGGATAACCAGATCCCAGCGCCCGGTGCCGTGGCTAGGGTCGGCGATCACCGGCAGATGCGTCAATAGCCCCAACATGGGGATAGCGTTCACATCGAAGGTATAGCGCGTGGACGGCTCGAAGGTGCGGATGCCACGCTCACACAGCACCACGTTGGGGTTGCCCTGGCTCAGGATGTATTCCGCCGCCAGCAACAACTCTTCCAGGGTGCTGCTCATGCCGCGCTTCAGCAGCACCGGCTTACGCTGCGCGCCCACCGCTTCGAGCAGGCGGTAGTTCTGCATATTGCGCGTACCGATTTGCAGCATATCGGCATATTCGGCGACCAAACCCACCTCGTCGGTGCCCATCACTTCGGTGACGATTGCCATGCCGTAGCGCACGCGCACATCGGCCAGGATTTGCAATCCGTTTTCGCCCATGCCCTGGAAGGCATAGGGCGAGGTGCGCGGCTTGAACGCGCCGCCGCGAAAAATCCGCACGCCCATACCGGCCAGCGTCGCGGCCAGTTCCATCGTCTGCGCCCGGCTTTCGACCGAACACGGCCCGGCCATGATCACCACATCCGGCCCGCCGATGGCCTGATCGCCCACTTGCACCACCGTATCTTGCGGGTGAAAGTCGCGGCTCGCCAGCTTGTAGGGGGCCAGGATCGGCACGACCCGATCCACGCCGCTCAACATCCCGATCTCGTCGGGGTTGATGCCGCGCTCGTCGCCCAGCATCCCGATACACACCCGCTCGCTGCCGGGGGCCAGCACCGGCGTGTTGCCCAGCGCGCGCACCCGCGCCATCACGGCTTCCACTTCGGCCTCTTCGACGCCGATTCGCATGACGATTAACATAGTTCTGCTCCTCTTGTGGGCCGTGGGCCGTGGACTGTGGACCGGGAGTAACGATAACACAGAGACACGGAGCGGCGAAAAAGTTAAGTGTTCAATCTGTGGTGAGACCAGATGAATAGACCCACCTCTAACCATCAATCTCTCGTCAATCTCCGTGGCTCCGTGGCTCCGTGTTATCGTTACTCGCAGCCCCCGATACATGCTCTAGTTGGGCGAGATAGTTCGCCAGCACCTGTTTGCCGCCTGCGGTCAGGATCGACTCTGGATGGAATTGCACGCCTTCGATGGGCAGCGTGCGATGGCGCACGCCCATGATCAGGCCGTCGGCGGTCCAGGCGGTGATTTCGAGATCGGCCGGCAGCGTGGCGCGGTCAATGACGAGCGAGTGGTAGCGCGTGGCGGGGAACGGGTTGGGCAAGCCGGCGAACACGCCCTGGCCGTTGTGGTAGATGGGCGACGTTTTGCCGTGGACCGGCGCGGGGGCGCGCACGATGCGCCCGCCAAACAATTGACCGATGCACTGGTGGCCGAGGCAGACTCCCAGCACCGGGCGCACCCCTGCCAGCGCTTGGATCGCCGCCAGCGAGACCCCCGCCTGATCGGGGTCGCCGGGGCCGGGCGAGATGATCAGCCCCGCCGGCGGGGCGGCGATCAGATCGGCGGCCTGGATCGCGTCGTTGCGGACTACCTCCACGCTCGCGCCCAGTTCGCCCAGGTACTGGTAGAGGTTGTAGGTAAACGAGTCGTAGTTGTCAATCAGCAGGATCATGCGGCCCCTCCTTCGGCCCGGTCGAGCGCCACGAATAGGGCGTGCGCCTTATTCGCGCACTCGGCGGCTTCGGCGGCGGGCACGCTGTCGGCCACGATGCCCGCGCCTGCCTGCACCGTCGCCACGCCGTCGCGTAACATGATGGTGCGGATCGTGATCGCCATATCGAGATTGCCGCTCGCGCTCAGATAGCCGACCGCGCCGCCATACGGCCCCCGCTGGTCGCGCTCCAATGCGGCGATGATCTGCATGGCCCGCACTTTGGGCGCACCCGACAACGTGCCGGCCGGGAAGCACGAGCGCAGCGCGTCCACCGGCAGCAGCCCCGGCCGCAAACGGCCCGTCACCCGCGAGACGATGTGCATGACATGGGAGTAGTGCTCGATCTCGAACAGGCGCGGCACGGCCACGCTGCCGATACTCGCCACACGCCCGATATCGTTGCGCGCCAGGTCCACCAGCATCAGGTGTTCGGCGCGTTCTTTGGGATCGGCCAGCAACCCCTCGGCCAGCGCCGCGTCCTGGGTCGCCCCCTCGCCGCGCGGGCGGGTGCCGGCAATGGGGTGGGTAGCCAACACCCCATCGCGCACCTGCACCAGCATCTCCGGCGACGCGCCGATCAGTTGAAAGTCGCCCAATTGCAGATAGAACAGATAGGGCGACGGATTGAGCGCCCGCAACGCGCGATAGACGGCAAACGGAGCCGCCGGCGTGGGCCGCGTGAAGCGCTGCGACAGCACCACCTGGATCACATCGCCCGCCGCGATATGCTCTTTGGCCTGTAGCACCAGCGCCTCGTACTCGGCGGGAGTGCAATTCGAGTTCTGAATTCTGAGTTCTGAATTCTGAGTTCTACGCCCTGCACTAGCAACATCGTTGCCGGCTGACCCCTGACCCCTGAGCGCCGACTGCCGCCCCGGCAAAGGGCCGGTGAGCCGGGCACACACGGCGGCGAGGCGCGCTTGGGCGGTGGTGTAGGCGACCTCCACGTCGGCGGCTAACGAGACAAAGGTGATAACCTGCATCTGCGCGAAAGCATGGTCGAAGGCCACCACGGTGTCATAGAGACCGAACAAGGCCAGGGGCAGGCCGTGCGGGTCGTGTACCGCCGCCGGCACCGGCTCGAAGGCACCGACCGCTTCATAGCCCACATAGCCCACCGCGCCGCCGATAAAGGGCGGCCAGGGCGCATCGGGCGCGACGATCACGCGGCGGCGCGCTACGTGCGCGGCTAACTCTGCCAGGGGATCGCCCGCGCCGGGAGCCACGCGCAACTGCGCTGTCGGGTTCACGCCCATGAAGCTCCAGCGCCCCGGATGATCGCCGCCGTGGATGCTTTCCAGCAAGAAGCCAAATCCGGTATCCGTGTCGCCACCGGTCAGTTTCAGGTAGGCCGAGACCGGCGTATCCAGATCGGCCGGCAGCCAGGTGACGAGTGGCACCAGCGGCTCACCCGGCGGGGCCGTGTCCAAAATTGCCGCCAAGTGGTGAACGGCGGCGCGGTCGGGCCACACGCGGCCCGGCGGCACCACAAGGGGGGGATCAAGGCGCGTAGTCATCGGGTGATCCTCTCTTTTCGCGAATCAAAAAACCCTCATCCCGGCGCAAATGCGCCAAAGGGACGAGGGCCAAAGCCGGCTCGTGGTGCCACCCCTATGCTGCCGCCGCATCCGACGACGCAGGCGACACTCAGCGCGTACAAGCCGGCCGTCAAGGACAGGCGATACGCGGCTCCTGGTAACGGATGAGCGGGCCGGCACCGTCTACTAAGCCCAACGGGGCTGTTCGGGGTGCAACTCCCAGCGCCATTCGCTGTCGGCATCGCCTCCGGCTTCCCACCGTTGCCGGATCTCTGGGGGCGTGGTTCGACAGGTACTCGTGCTGTTCACAGTTGTTGCTGCTATTCGCTTAGGTTCACTATAGCAACTTTGCCGCGCCGTGTCAAGTTGCCGGGCCGCCGGGCGGCATGGTATAATGAGCGGATTTGTAGGCCGTAGGCAGCGCGTTAAATTTGCAATACTTGATATATTTTACGTTTCATGCACAGGAGCCTTTCCCCATGACCATGACCAACAACGACGTTGGAGTGACTACGAGCGACGCAGAAGATATCTACGACATCACGATCATCGGCGCGGGGCCGACCGGCCTGTTCGGCGCGTTCTATGCCGGGATGCGCGAACTCAAGACCAAGCTGATTGACGCGCTGCCGGAACCGGGCGGCCAACTGATCGCGCTCTATCCCGAAAAATACATCTTCGACGCGCCGGGCTTCCCCGAAATCTACGCCCGCGACCTGGTGGTGCAACTGGTCGAACAGGCGCAGCGCTGGCACCCGACGATGGTGTTGGGCGAGCGCGTGCTGGACCTCAAGCACCGACCCGACGGCGTGATCAGCCTGCGGACCGATAAGGCAACCCACCTGACGCGCACCGTCGTGATTGCGGCGGGTGTGGGCGCGTTCGAGCCGACCCGCCTCAAAGCGCCCGGTGTGGACGCGCTGGAAGGCGTGGGCGTGCATTACTTCGTCAAGCAGAAAGCCGTCTTCAAGGACAAGAACCTGCTGATCGTCGGCGGCGGCGACTCGGCGGTAGACTGGGCGCTCAACCTGCAAGACACGGCGCGCCATATCACCCTGATCCACCGCCGGCCGGAGTTTCGCGCGCACGAGAGCAGCGTCAACCAGATGCTGGCCTCACCCGCCGACA
The DNA here is from genome assembly GCA_038228295.1 of Chloroflexia bacterium. Lineage (GTDB taxonomy): Bacteria > Chloroflexota > Chloroflexia > QHBQ01 > JAICKM01 > JAICKM01. The sequence goes on from JBBRPH010000014.1 coordinate 20,260, forward strand.
AGTTGGAAGTGCTGACCCCGTGGGAAGTGCGCCAGGTGACAGGCACGAACGGGGTGGAGCAGGTCACGATCTACCACAATGGCACCGGGGAAGAACGCACGCTGCCGGTGGACGCGGTGCTGCTCAACCTCGGCTTCAAGGCCGACATCGGGCCGATCAAAGAGTGGGGGCTGGAACTCGACAAGCGCACGATCAAGATCAACGGCCGCACCGAAACCAACCTGCCCGGCGTGTTCGCGGCGGGTGACATCGCCGCCGAAGAGGTCAAGATGAACCTGATCGCCACCTGCTACGGCCAAGCCGCGCTGGCCGTTAACGTCGCCAAGAATTATATTGACCCTAAATCCAGCATCTTCCCCGGCCACAGCAGCGAGAAAATGTCGCACTGACCGGAATGCGGAATTGACGGAGTTCTGAGTTCTGAATTTTGAATTCTGAGTTGACGGGAGTTTGGCGACGTTGATGATCTCTTCCGGCTCCGTCATAGTCGGCATTCCACATTCCGCATTCGTTATGGGACGACGATGAGTAAAACACGTTGGCGGTGGATCATAGGCATTCTAATCAGTTTCTGCCTATACATGGCGATCTTGCTGTTACTACTCATGTTGCTGAGTCACGATACGTTTTAGCTGACATCCTATGCGTCTTAGTCGCCGCGAACTAATCCTGGCCGGGGTGGGCCTATTGGCCGCGCTGGCGGTGCTGGCGCTGGTGCTGCCGCCGGCCGGGCCGCCGCAAACGGGGCCGGGACCGGCGGCCGGCCCGCCGCCGACCGCGACCCCCCACCCAACTGTACCGCTGCCGCTGGGTTATGGTGTAACGGCCGGGCCGGGCGTGCAGGCGGCAGACCTCGATCTGTTGGGGCCGGTCTGGTATAGCGACGGCGGGGCCGACGGACCGGATTTGATCGGGCATGAGCGTATCCGCGTACTGCACCCTAGCGACGGCCGCAGCGCGTCTGACGTGCGCATCCTGGTGCGGGCGCACCCCGGCCGTTGGTGGATACTGGGCAGCGAGCCGAACCGCCCCGGCCCCGACAGCCAGACCCCGGCGGCTTACGCCCACTACTACGCCGACACCGCCGCGCTAATCCACGGCGTAGACCCTAGCGCCGGGGTGTTACCCGCCGGCCTGGCGGCCGCCGACACCACCTGGGCCACCGCCTTCCGCACCGCCTACACAAGCCGGTCCGGCACGCCCTTAGAACCGGCGGCCTGGAACATCCACGATGTGCTGGCCGCCGAGCCGGACCCTTACGACTTCTCCACTTGGCGCAGACGCATCACAGCCTTCCGGGCCTGGATGGAGGCCAATGGCGACGGCAAGCGTCCCTTGCTGCTCAGTGAAATGGGCGCATTGGCGGGGGCGGGTTGTTGCCGGCAGTCGGTAGACAACGCGGACCAAGAGCAGACGTTTATGCAGCTTGCGTTAGATTGGCTGGATCAGGGCAACGGGGTCCAAGCCTGGGCCTGGACTCCGTTTGATGCGCGGGGCAGCGACTGGAACGGCGGCCTGTTACGCCCCGTCGTCGCCGGCACCCTCTCGCCGTTTGGTATACTCTATCGAGACCACGCCGGCGCCTTTCGGCAGCGCTAAGGCCGGCCCATCGGCGGCACGGCCTGCGCAGGTAGGCGGTGTTCCGCGTGCCGCGCCTTTATTTGCTGGGCACGCCGGGCGGCACGAGCGGTTCCGGGGTGTCGGCCAACTCACTGACGGCGGGCGTAGTGCTCCACGAGCCTTCGCTGTAGCACTCCAGGATCCACTCGCAGGCTTGAGCCGGCGAGTCGGTCACGCGCAACATATCGAGATCGGCGGCGACGACTTTGCCACTGGGCAGCATGGTGGTGCGGATCCAGTTGAGCAAGCCGCCCCAGTAGGCGCTGTTGAACAGGATGATCGGAAAGTTGCGGACTTTGCCGGTCTGGATCAACGTCAACGCCTCGAACAGTTCGTCCATCGTGCCGTAGCCGCCGGGGAAAATGACGAATCCCTCAGCATACTTCATGAACATCGTTTTGCGGACGAAGAAATAGCGGAAGTTGATCGAAATTTGCACATAGCGATTCGAGCCTTGCTCATGCGGCAGTTCGATGTTGCAGCCGACGCTTTCGCTCGGCCCCTGGGCGGCGCCCTTATTCGCCGCCTCCATGATGCCCGGCCCGCCGCCGGTGATCACGGCCAAGCCCGCTTCCGACAGCATCCGGCCCAACTCGACGGCGGCTAGATAGTCCGGGTCGTCGCTCTTTGTTCGCGCCGAGCCGAACAGGCAGACGGCGGGACCGATATGGGCCAGTGTATCAATGCCGTGGACAAACTCGCCCATGATGCGGAACACGCGCCAGGGGTCGGTGTGGGTGAAATCGAGCGCTTCCGGCTTATTCAGTTCCGGGCGGGCCAGCAGGCTTTCGTCTTCCGTGGTGCGGCCCAGGCGGATATTCGCGTTCAGGCTGGGATTGGCCCGGCCGTTCGCCATGGGCAACGGCGTGCCGGGCGGCACCCCAATCGGGCCGGGCGTGCCGATCCCGCTACGGGTGTCGGCCATATGTTGTTCGAGGCGCCGGCGATCATCCTGGACTTTGATACGGCCCTCTTGTTCGGCGGCGCTCTCGCCGTCGGCAACGGTAGCGGGCGTGGTAAAATTATCTGGCATAGGGTTCCTTGTCATACGCTTGCGTAAGGCGTAATGCGTAATACGGCCGGCATCATCCGTATGTTTGGTTGGATTCACGCTGCGGCGTGAGACGAATAGGTAGTATACTCTACATAGCAGAAACGTGCCAAAGCAGGCGGCAGGATTGGCAGAAGGAGAGCAACCGTGAATCGCACCGACCGGCTCCTGGCGATGGTGCTGGAATTGCAGGCGCACGGCCGGCGGCGGGCCGAGGATTTGGCCGCCACTTTCGAGATCAGCAAGCGCACCGTCTACCGCGACATCGAGGCGCTGTGCGAAGCGGGCGTGCCGGTGGTGGCTGTGCCGGGCCAGGGCTACTGGTTGGTGCCGGGCTACTTCCTGCCGCCACTCAGCTTCAGCCCCGACGAGGCCACGCTGCTCCTGCTAGGCAGCGCCGTCATGGGCCAGAGCTTTGATGCCCCGCTGCGTGCCGTGGCCGACTCGGCGGCGCACAAAATCACCACTGTGCTGCCGCCGCACGTGCGCGAGGAGGTGCGCTATTTGCAGTCTAGTATCGCCTTCATTCCCGCGAACAGCCCCGGCGGGCCGGAGACGGCGGCGCACCTGGGCCGGTTGCGGCGCGCCGTAGTGGAGCGGCGGCAGGTGGAGTTCGACTATCACGCCCGCCAGGGAGACACGGCCTTGCGCCGGCAGGCCGATCCCTATGGCCTGGTCCATGTGGACGGCAACTGGTATGTCACCGCCTACTGCCACACCCGCCGGGCGGTGCGCAACTTCCGCCTCGACCGCATGGCCGACCTGACGGTGCTGGCCGAAACGTTCAGCCGCCCGGCCGATTTTCAGCTTGCTACGGGCCGGACGCTGGGTGACCGGGCGCTAGTGGTGCGCGTGCTGTTCACCCCCGCTGTGGCCCGCTGGGTGCGCGAAGCGCGGCAGTTCTTCACCGTGGACGAAACCGACACTCCGGCGGGCTTGCTGGTGACCCTACAGGTGCGCGAGGAGGGCGACGTGGTCGCCTGGTTGCTCGGTTGGGGCACGCAGGTCCGCGTGATCGAACCCGCCACGCTGCGCGAACGGCTGGCGCAAGAAGCCGAGCAGATGGCGCAAATCCATCGCAAGCCCACTTCGCTACTGACATAGGGCTGTCACAGGCAGGGGTTATAGTAGAGGGGAACCGTAGGGAACAGACCCAGTACTGAGCGTGGGTCGCAGCCTCTACAAACCGAAGGAGCCACCCCCATGTTCAATTACAGCCACAGCATCGAGACCGCCGCCGAAGCCGCCGCCCTCTGGCCGCTGTACAGCGAAGTCAGCCGTTGGCCGCTGTGGGACCACGAAGTAGAACAGGTGATCTTGAACGGCCCATTTGTCGCGGGCACCACCGGCACCATGCAGATCACCGGCCAGCCACTACTGCCGACCCTCTTGACCGAGGTCACGGTCAACCACAGCTTCAGCGACGAGGTCGCCTTGGCGGATGCCAGTATCGTCGTGACCTTCACGCACCTGCTGACCCCGCTCGCAACCGGCGGCACCCGCATCACGCACGCCTTCACGATTAGCGGCCCGGCGGCAGACACGATGGGCCCAGAACTCGGCCCCACTATCGCGGCGGACATCCCGTCGGCCATGCAAAATCTGGCCCGTCATGCCGAAGGCGTGCGCGGCTAGATCTACATTAGCTGCCCCACCGCCTATTCTGTGAGCTTGTGTGAACTTTACCAACATGAGGCGTATAATCCTCGGCATTAGTTGGCGTATTAGCCAATTATGACCTAGCCGATCCACAGTGGGTTGTGGTATGCTAGAGTATTCGAGGCTTTATGGGGGCGCAGCTACCAATTCGGGATCACCACCCATGGATTCTACCACCCTGACGACACTCCTTGCCGATCCGCAGCGTCTTGCCGCCCTCACCGCGACGGAGCTATTGGATAGTCCAATAGAGCCGGCGTTCGACCGCTTTACCCGCCTAGTGACGCGCTTGCTCGACGTACCGGTCGCGCTCGTATCATTAGTCACCCCCGCCCGCCAATTTTTCAAGAGTGCCATTGGCCTAGCCGACCCCTGGGCGGCGCGGCGCGAAACTCCGCTCACGCATTCCTTTTGCCAATATGTTGTGCGCGACGGGGTGCCCTTTGTGGTCACCGATGCCCGCCACCATCCCGACGTGGCAACAAACGCCGCTATTACCGATCTCGGCGTAGTGGCCTATGCCGGTGTACCACTGCGGGCACCGGACGGCCAGGTGTTGGGCGCGTTATGCGCCATTGATGTCCACCCACGAGTCTGGACTCCCGCCGAGGTGGCAGCCTTAGAGGATCTGGCGGAGGGTCTGCGGACTGAGTTGACCCTCCGCCAGGAACTCGTCCGCCAACAACAGACCACCAGCACGCTCCAGGCGACCCTCGCCCAGATGGGACAGCTCTACACCCTTAGCACCCAACTCACCGACCTCGCTGATTTGGACGGCATCCTCCAAACCATTGTGGAGAGTGCCGCCGCGATCCTGCCGGCGGATCGGGTTATGATAATGATCTGCGATCCCGCCGTCCAGCAAGTCACGCATCTGGTGAAAGGGGGACCGGGGGCCGCCGCCGTGGTAACGGTCTCCTGGGCGGAATTACAGGCCGGCTTAACCGGCTGGGTACTCCGCACCCGCCGGATCGCGCAATCACCCGGCGGGCGACCCGACCCCCGCGAGAGTCCCGCCGTCCAGGCGCGGCGGACGGCAACGGCTGCCGGGCCGGTTCTGGTGATCCCACTCCTGTATCAAAACCAAGTGTTAGGCACGCTGACCGCCATCAACCCCGTGACCGCTCCCGACTTCACCGCCGCTGCTGGGCAGTTATTAGAAACCCTAGCCTACCCGGCGGCCGCCGCGATCGCGAACGCCCGCTTATTCGCGCAAATCCGGGCTCAAGCGCGCACCGATACCTTAACCGGAGTCGCCAACCGGCGAGCCTGGGAGGAAGAGGGTAGCTACCTCATGGCACAGGCCGAGCGTGCGGGATCGCCACTCACTCTCTTGCTGTTGGATCTGGATCATTTTAAGCAGATCAACGACACCTATGGACATACCGCCGGGGATGCCGTATTGCAGGCGGTCGCGACGTGCAGCGCAGCGGTGCTACGGGTGGGGGATCGGTTGGGACGACTAGGCGGCGAGGAATTCGGGGTACTCTTGCCCGCCACTCCGCTGGAGGCGGCACTCACAGTGGCGCAGCGGGTGCGGGAAGCCGTCGCCAGGGCGACGCTGGTGACGGTCGGCGGGCCGATCCGGGTCACGGTGAGCATTGGAGTGAGCAGTACCGCCGGCGATCTAGACTTACGGACGCTCATCGGGCGGGCGGATACGGCCCTCTATGCAGCCAAGGCGGCCGGGCGCAATCGCGTGGCCGTGCAGCAGTACGGCGGCATCCAGTTTCCGGTGTAGGTGCGATGCCGGACGCGGCGGGGACGTAGGACAGGGAGCCGATCCTCGCGCACACCGGCACGCCAAATAATCGCAAGGGATTTTACGCCCTATATTGCTGAAACTCACCCCAGTATCCGTGAAAAAGGAGGCGACCCTATGGCAACCATCAGCCGCGCTAACCCCTATGTCACCCTGATCAATGTGTTCACCGCCGCGCCGGAGCGACAACAGGAATTGATTGACCTGCCGGCGGAAGCGACGACCAGCGTGATACGGCGGCAACCGGGCTATCACTCGGCCAATCTGCATCGCGGGCTGGACGGCACCCACGTCGTCAACTATGCCCAGTGGCGCAGCCGGGCCGACTTTGAGGCCATGTTACGCGCTCCGCTGGCCCAGCACCATCTACAGGCGGCCGATGCTATTGCTCAGGCCGCGCCGGTGCTGTACGAAGTGGCCTTCATCGACGAGGTGGAGGCGTGACGGCCGCAAGCGCCGTAGCAACGGCGCAACACCAAGTCAGCGGCCGGCTAACCGCCACCCCGCCGTTCAGCTTCGCCCAATCGCTCACGTTTCTCGGCGGCTTCACGCCCACGCAGGGCGAGCAGGTATTGCACGCGGAGGGCGTGACCAAAGCGCTGTCGCTCGGCGGCCAGGCGGTCGTCTTCCGGCTGCAACCCGCCGGCCCCAATACGACACCAACCCTGGCCTACACGCTCTGGTCGGCTGCGCCCCTCAGCGCGGCCGATCAGGCGGTGGTGGCTGCGCGCATCGCCTTCTTTCTGAGCCTGGACGACGATTTGCGCCCGTTCTATGCCGTCGGTGAAGCCGATGCGGTGTTCGCGCCGATCCTGCGGCAACTCTACGGCCTGCATCAGGTCAAGTTCCTGACGCCGTTCGAGAACGCCTGCTGGGCGGTGCTGACCCAGCGCAACCGCATGGACATCGCCGCCGGCATGAAGCAGCGGCTGATCGCGCGCTATGGCCCGGCCCTGGAAGTGGACGGCACCCATTACGCCGCATTCCCGGAGCCGGGGGTGCTGGCGACCGCTGCGCCCGGCGATCTGGCGGTGCTGGTCGGCACCGCGCGGCGGGCGGGCTACCTCCAGGCGGTGGCCGAGGCGTTCAGTGGGGTGGATGAGGGCTGGTTACGCGACGGACCGTATGATGAGGTGAACGCCTGGCTGCAAGGAGTGCGCGGCTTGGGGCCGTGGTCGGCGGCGTTTGTCATGGTGCGCGGCCTGGGCCACATGGATCGCCTGCCGCCCGGCGAAGGTCGGCACGATGCCGCCATCGCGCGCTACTACGGCAACGGCCACGAGCCCAGCCCCGACCACCTGCGCCGGATCACGGAGCCGTATGGTCCCTGGATCGGCTACTGGGCCTACTATTTGCGTGCGGCGGGCTAAGGGCGGCGCGGCCGACTGCACCGGCGGGCGATGGAGGTGCCGCCAATGCAACCCGGCCCGGCAATCGTGTCGATTCTCGCCCCCACCGTTCGTCGTATAGGTAGATGCGGAATGAGAGCCGCGTCGGCAGGTAGACGAGGGTATACTACAGACGAAGGAGAATCAGATCCCATGAAATATGTCATGTTCCTGGTCGGCGATGAGATGGGCGATATGAGCGACCCGGCGGTGGCCCAGATGTATGGGGCCGTCGGCCAATGGTGGGGCGAACACACCCAGGCGGGGCACATCGTAGGCGGTCACCAGTTGCAGCCGGCGCGCACCGCGACCACAGTGCATCGCGACCACGGCAAGACGGTCGTCACCGACGGGCCGTACATGGAGGCCAAAGAGGCCATCGGCGGCTACGGCATCCTGGAAGTACCCGACCTAGATGCCGCCATTGCCCTGGCCGCTACTTGGCCGCCGGGCACAAAAGTGGAAATCCGCCCCATTATCGAGATGTAGCGGTGGAAACGAGCCGGTCCGCCACCGATGCGGCCATCGCCCAGGTGTTCCGCGAGGAGGCGGGCCGGCTCACGGCCTCCCTGGTGCGCCTGCTGGGCGACTTCGACCAGGCCGAAGACTTGGTGCAAGACGCGCTGCTGGCGGCGCTGGACCACTGGCCGCGCGAGGGCATCCCCGCACGGCCCGCCGCATGGCTCCTAACGGCGGCGCGGCACAAGGCGGTGGACCGCTGGCGGCGCGAGGCGCGCTACTGGCAAAAACTGGCGCTGCTGGAAAGTTCACCGCTGGCCGATGCCGGGCGCGAGGTGGACGACCGCCTGCGGCTGATCTTCACCTGTTGCCACCCAGCCCTAGCCCGCGAAGCACAACTGGCGCTGACCCTACGCGCGGTGGTGGGCCTGACCACCGCCGAGATCGCCCGCGCGTTCCTCACCAGCGAAGCGACCATCGCCCAGCGCATTGTGCGCGCCAAACGCAAAATCGTGGTCGCCGCGATCCCCTACCGCGTGCCCGCCGACGCCGACCTGCACGCACGGCTCGACGACGTGCTGACGGTGCTCTACCTGCTGTTTAACGAGGGCTACCTGGCGACGGGCGGGGAGACAGGGGTGCGACGCGATTTGGCCGCCGATGCCGCGTGGCTGGCGGGGCTGCTGGTGCGCCTGTTGCCCGGCGAACCGGAGGCGCTGGGGTTGCTGGCGCTGATGCAGTTGCATCAAGCGCGGGCGGCGGCGCGTTTTGATGCGGCGGGCAACTTGGTGCTATTGTGCGACCAGGATCGCGGGCGCTGGGATCAGGCGGCGATTAAGGCGGCGGGGAGGCTGGTAGTCGCGGCGTTACAACAGCGGCGGCCCGGCCCCTATCAGATCCAGGCCGCCATCGCCGCCTGCCACGCCGAAGCGCCTACCTGGGCGGCCACCGACTGGCCGCAAATTTGTTTGCTTTACGGGCAACTGGTGCGGCTGGACCCGTCGCCGGTGGTGCGGCTCAATTGCGCGATAGCCTGGCGCTACCTGGCCGGGCCGGCCGCCGCCCTGGCCGTGATTGACACCCTGGCGGCTGACTTGGCGCGCTATCACCTCTACCACGCCACCCGCGCAGACTTGCTGCGGGCGCTGGACCGCCCCGACGAAGCCCGCGCCGCCGATGTCCAAGCGCTGGCCCTGACCACCAACCCCGCCGAGCGGGCGTTGCTGGCGGCGCGCGTGTTCTAAAGGGGCCGGCCCGCCACTTACGCGCCCGGACGCGGGCGCATGAAGCCGAGATAGGCCAGGAAACCGCCCGCCACCACGCAGACGAAGCCGGCCAGCGCCCAAAACGCCTGCCCGGTCATAAAGCTGCCGGGGATATAACCCAGCCCCTGCCCGATCCACACCAAGCCCAGTAAGATGAGGATCACGGCCCCAATTCGCATCGCCGGCAACATCGCTATGTCTCCTACGCAAAGCGCGCAAACAGCACGCCCAGTTCATACAATAAATAAATCGGCACTGCCACAATCGTCTGGTTGATCGGATCGGGCGTGGGTGTGATGACAGCGGCGACAATAAAGGCGATCACGATCATATAGCGCCGGATGCTTGCCATGCGCTTATAGCCGACCAAGCCGAGCTTCGCCAGCAGAAACATCACCGGCGGCAACTCAAACGTCACGCCTACTGCCAGCAGGAACGTGGTGACAAAGCCGATATATTCGCCAATTGGTTGGATACTCTTGATGTCGGCGCTACCGAAAGTATAAAGGAACCCCAACGCACTAGGCAACACCAACGTATAGCAAAACGCGACGCCGGCCAGGAAAAACAGCGTGACCAGCGGGATGCTGAGAATGGTCCAGCGGCGCTCGTTGCGGGTGAGGCCGGGGGCCAGGAAGCGGAACAACTGGTACACGATCAGCGGCATCGCCAGGATCAGGCCGAACGTCAGCGCCACCTGAAAATAGGTAGCGAACTTTTCGGTCGGCGAGAAGGCCGCCACCGAGACCGTCGAGGGCACCAGCCGGATAAACAGGGTGATCAGGCGATCCACAAACACAAAGCTAATCGCCGTGGTCAGCACCACGCCCAGCACCGTCTTGATCAGGCGGTCGCGCAGTTCGCGCAGGTGTTCGACCAGGGCCATGCGCGCTTCCGCGTCCATGGGGGCGCGCGGCGGCCGGGGTTGGCGCGGCGGGCGCGGTTGAGAACGATTTAGCATAGCTCACACATAAAAGGGGGCATGATCGGCACCCGCCGATCACGCACCCCTGAAGCCGGGCGGCTTACGCCGGGGCGGCACTTTGATTCAGATAGCTGTGGATATAGCCGTTGATACGATCCACCGCTTCGTTGACGTTGCTAATGTTCGCGTCTTCGTCGGCAATCTTCAGGCCACCGAACGGCTCGAAGGTATCTTCGATGCTCATCAGCAGCTCAACCATATCCAACGAGTCGGCCCCCAGGTCCGTGAACGTCGCGGTCGGCGTGACCTTTGCCGCGTCCACCTTCAGCAAATCCACCACCATGTTGTTGAGGAGTACCTCGACCAACCCGCGCGTATCCTTGCCTTGCAGTGTACTGTCGGCCACATCGTATTTCTGCGTAGCGATGCCACGCAGCACCGCTTGGGCCAACTGATCATCGGTCATGTCTTGCGTTTTGGCCGCATCCAGCCCGTAATCACGGGTCGCGACTTCGCGCAAATGCTCAGTTACTGCACTCATTTTGTCACCTCCTTTCCCACAGAGGGTCGTGCCATGATTATTAGTGGGAGCGCCGACTTGCCACCTGGGCCGCGACAGTCCCTAACACGCCGTTGATAAAGCGGCTGGAGCTATCGCTGCCAAACCGCTTGCCCAGTTCCACGGCCTCGTTGATCGCGGCTTTGAGCGGAACTTCGGTGTCGAATAACACTTCCTGGATCGCCAGGCGTAGGATATTTTTGTCTACCTTCGCCATCTGGTCCATCGGCCAGTTGGGGGCGGCAGCGGCGATAATCTCGTCCAGTTCGGCCGTATGGGCCGCGACGCCGCGCACCAGCGCCTGGGCGAACTCCACCCCTTCGGGGGGCACGGCGTTCTCGGCCAGATGGCGCGCCAGCACTTCATGGGCGGGGTGGCCGGTCGTATCCACCTCGAACAGCGTTTGCAGCGCCACAATACGCGCCACCCGGCGCACGCTGGTCGCCATCTAGGTGTCGCTCGCCCGCGCCGCCGGCGGCACACGCGGGCCGGGGCTACCGGGATCGGGGGCACCCGCCGGCGTACCAAGCGCCGCGTCCACCAAATCGTCCATGTGGCGCGGCAGGAACCCCGTATCCAATTCGGCCTGGGCGAAAGCCGGGTGGGCCAGGATCTGTTGCTGGAAGGCGATGGTCGTCACCGGCCCCAGCACAATAGTTTCGGCCAGCGCCCGCCGCATCCGCGCAATCGCCTCGGTGCGATCCTCGCCCCAGACCAGGATTTTGCCCAACAACGAGTCGTAACTGGTCGGCACGGTATAGCCGGAATAGACGTGGGAGTCTACGCGCACTCCGATTCCTCCCGGCGGCAAGAATAATTGGATCGTGCCGGCCTGGGGCAAGAAGCCTTTGGCCGGATCTTCAGCATTGATGCGGCACTCGATGGCGTGCCCCGCTATTCTAATCGCTTTCTGTTGCAGCGTCAAGGCTTCGCCCGCCGCGATGCGGATCTGCCACTTCACCAGGTCCACGCCCGTCACCATCTCCGTGACCCCGTGTTCGACCTGAATGCGCGTGTTCATCTCCATAAAATAGAAGCCGCCGGCGCGGTCTACCAGGAACTCCAGCGTGCCCGCGTTGGAGTAGCCGATGCTTTTGCAGCCCTTGACCGACGCCGCACCCAGCGCTTTGAGCAGGGTATCGGGCAGGCCGGGCGCGGGGGCTTCTTCCAGCACCTTCTGGTGGCGGCGTTGCAGCGAGCAGTCGCGCGTGCCCAAGTGGACGATGTGGCCGAACCCATCGCCCAGCACCTGCACTTCGACATGGCGGGGGCCGATCAGGTATTTTTCGAGGTAGAGATCGGGGTTGCTGAAGGCGTTGCGCGCTTCGTTACTCGCCACGGCATAGGCGGCAGCCAAGTCAGCTTCGCTCTCTACCATCCTCATCCCCCGCCCGCCGCCGCCGCCGACCGCTTTGAGCAGCACCGGGTAGCCGATGATCGCCGCCTGCTCGCGCGCGTCGCCCTCGTTGAGCAGCGCCTCGGAGCCGGGCAGCACCGGCAAGCCGGCCTCTTGCATCGCCTTGCGCGCCTGGGCCTTGTCCGACATTCGCTTGATGACTTCCGGCGAGGGGCCGATAAAGGTCAGCCCTAACTGGACGCAGATTTCGCCGATATAGGGGTTCTCGGATAGGAAGCCGTAGCCGGGGTGGATCGCATCGCAGCCGCTGATCAGCGCCGCACTCATCACGGCGGGGATATGCAGGTAGCTCTTGGCGGGCGGGGCCGGCCCGATGCACACCGCTTCATCGGCCTCGCGCACGGCCAGCGTATCGCGGTCAGCCTCGGAGAACGCCACGACTGATGCCACGCCCAGGTCCCGGCAGGCGCGCACAATGCGGAGGGCAATTTCTCCCCGGTTGGCGACTAGGACTTTCTTAAACATAGCCCTCTGTTGCGTGAAATGTGAAACGTGACCAAAGTATTAGCTGGATAGCTCAAAGGAGTAGCCCCGCACGTCGTAACGGCTCCACAAGTGGAAGGTCCGCCGTATCCGCCCACCGAATACACTGTTCAGGATTGATCGCTATCGGGGGAGCCAGCCCCCTCCTACGGGTAGCTAGCACGGTTCCCGCTGCACGGCATCGATCTTGTGCTGGGCCGAGGTGGGCTTGTCGCGGCGCTCGTCTATTTTGAGCGCGGTGCCGACGCGCTGGGCTCCGGCGGCGAAAATGGCTTCGTTCATGGCTTCGACGGCGGCTAGGACGGCGGCGCGTTCGCCTTCCAGCACGGTGCCCATCGCGCCGATCTGGTAGGTCACGGCGGGGTGCTGGTCGAGCACGGCGAGGCCGGCGCGCACATAGGCGCTGACGCTGGGCGTGGCGGTGCCGATGGGCGAGAATTGGACTTCGGCGATCACTCTCACAGGTGGGCCTCCGAGTTTTCGACCGTGGCGGTCGGGGCAATGCGTTTGATCAGCCCAGCCAGCACCTGGCCCGCGCCGATCTCCCAGAAGATCGTCACCCCGGCGGCGGTCATGGCTTCAACCGACTCGACCCAGCGCACGGGCGAATAGAGTTGCTCCACCAGCAATTGGCGGATTTCGGCGGGATCTAGCGTGGGGCGGGCGGTGACGTTGGGCACCAACGGCGCGACAAGGGCCGCCAGCGGCACATCGCGCAATAGGGCCGCCATCTGCACGGCGGCAGGGTGCATCAGGCGCGAGTGCGAGGCGATGCTGACGGCCAGCGGCACCACGCGCCGCGCGCCGCGCTCTTTCGCCAGCGTGCCGGCGCGCTCGATGCCGGCGCGTGTACCGCTGATCACTATTTGGCCCGGCGCGTTAAAGTTCGCCAAATCCACGTCGCTTTCGGCGCAGACGGCAGCTAGTACAGTCTCGTCGGCCCCGATAATCGCCGCCATGCTGCTGCCGTCGGGGGTCGCGTCGCCGGCCGCCTGCATCGCCTCGCCACGGGCGCGCACCAGACGCACCGCTTGGCTCAGGTCGAGCGCCTCGCCGGCGACCAGCGCGCTGTACTCGCCGAGGCTATGCCCGGCCAAGAACTGGGGATGGGGCAAGGCCACGCCGCGCTCACGCAGGCTCACGAGGTGGGCGATACTGGTGACGAGCAGGGCCGGCTGGGCGTTAACGGTGCGATCCAGGTCGGCTTGCGGCCCCGCGAAGCAGAGGCGGGAGAGGGCAAAACCCAGCGCCGCGTCGGCTTCTTCGTACACCCGACGGGCGGCGGTTTCCGACTGATAGAGCGCCTGACCCATGCCGACCGTTTGTGATCCCTGGCCGGGGAAGACCCAAGCGACTCCGCTCAAGCGTTCCACCCCCAGCGCACCACCGTGGCCCCGCTGGTAAGGCCGGAGCCGAAGCCGACAAACACGAGGTTATCGCCGGGGCGCAGGCGGCCACTGTTCGCCACCTCGCACAGGGCAATCGGGATGCTGGCCGCCGAGGTGTTACCCATGCGGTCTACATTGACGAAGATGCGCTCCATGGGGAAGTTCAGCCGCTTGGCAACCGCGTCAATGATGCGCGTGTTGGCCTGGTGGGGCACCACGAGATGGATGTCGTCGCGCGTCAGGCCGGCTTTCTGGATCGCGTCGGCGGCGTTTTCACTCATCGTCCGCACGGCGAATTGATAAACCTCGCCCCCGTTCATGTGGATGAAATAATCCGACTCGGTGAGTTGCACCGGACCGCCGGGCTTGGCGCTGCCGCCGCCGGGGATCTTAATCAGGTCCGCACCCGATCCCTGCGCGCTCAGGACAAACGACAGCACGCCGGCCGGTGTATCGTTGGCTTGCAAGACCACCGCGCCCGCGCCGTCGCCGAACAGCACACAGGTGGTGCGGTCCTTGAAGTTGAGGAAGCGGCTGAGGGCTTCGGCCCCGATCACCAGCACGTTGCGATAGCTGCCGGTCTCGATGAACTGGCTGCCGGTGACGAGCGCGTACATAAAGCCGGAGCAGACGGCGCCGAGGTCAAAGGCGGCGGCGTTGGTTGCGCCCAGTGCCTCTTGCACCAGGCACGCGGTTGAAGGCAACAGATAATCGGGCGTGCAGGTGGCGACGATGATCAGATCGAGCTGGTCGGCGGCGAGATCGGCCTGGGCCAGCGCCTGACGACCGGCGTGTGTGGCGAGCGTGGCACACGTTTCGTCGTCGGCTAAGAAGTGGCGCTGGCTGATGCCGGTACGAGAGCGGACCCACTCATCAGAAGTATCCACAAAGGTCGCCAACTCAGCGTTGGTTACCACCCGTTGGGGCGTATACATACCCCAACCGCGAATCGCGGCGTAGGTTTTCACAGTTCTGCTCCTGAATGCGTGGGTCTGCCGCTGACGAATGCGGGGGCCGGGGGCGGCGACCGGCCGGCTCTCGGCCCCACCGGCAGCGCCGCCACGCCCGATTCTACTCTTCGGTGTCCTTCGGCTGCTTAATTTCGTACACTTGCAACCCTTTGTAGGTGCCGCAGGTGGGGCAGACAAAGTGCGAGCGGTGCATGGCGTTGCAGTTCTGGCATTCCACGATGTGGACTGCTTTGAGCAGTTGGGCAGCGCGGCGCTTGCCTTGTTGCGAGCGCGAGATTCGTTGTTTTGGAACAGCTCCCATGGCGGGTATCAACTCCTTTTGCGGTAAAACAGCTAGTGTTTGTGATCAGTCAGGGCGATTAGCCGTGCGCCGGCGCATCCTCGTCGTCGCCGGCAACTAGCAGGCGCGACAGCGCCGATAGGCGCGGGTCCAAGTCTTCGCTAGGGCAATCGCACGCCCCCACGTTGAGGTCGGTGCCGCAGGTGGGGCATAGCCCCCGGCAATCTTCGTTGTGCAGCGGGCGCATCGGCAAGGCGACCAGCAGCGTCTGACGCACCGGCTCGGTCAAGTCAAGGATATGGTTGTGGTCAATGTGGAAGGCATCCGCATCCGGCTCGTCGCCCGGCTCCTCTTTGACGATATGGCCGCTGACCACATCAATCGTTTGGCGAAACAGTTCGTCGAGCGGCGATTCGACCGCCGTAACGAACGGGGCGAGACAGCGGCTACACACGAGTTCGGCCTGCGCGGCCACGTTGCCGACCGCCCGCACCTGCCCGCGTAAGCCGGTCAGCTTGACGGTACCGTGAATATCGCGGGCGACCAACGCCGCCGGATCGCCTTCAAGGGCTTCACTCAGCAGCAGCATGGGTGTGCCGAACTCATAGCTACGCTTGCCGCCGACGCCTTCTTTCATTAATTGTGCCACATTAAATTGCATATCCATGCCCAAAGCTCCCCTTGTCACGCGGCTTGCGTGAATAGACCCCTGTATTATAGGCATCGGACCCCGCTCTGTCAAGCACACGCCGCGCCGAGTTGCCGAACGGCGGGAGCGGATGTATACTGAAAGCCACGACAAAGCACGCCATAGCCGCAAAGGAGTGGTAATATGGAAAGCTGGCAGTTGGTGCTGCTGATAGTGCTGGCCTACGCCATCGGCGCATTGCCCAATGGGTTGATCATGGCCCGTGCGCATGGGGTGGATCTCAGCCGGCACGGCAGCGGCAAGACCGGCGCAACCAACGTGAGCCGGGTGATCGGGCGACGGGCCGCGTTAGCGGTCTTTGTGGCCGATGCGCTCAAAGGCGCGGTGCCGGTGCTCCTGGCCCGCCTGCTCGCCCATGACCCCAACAGCGAAGCCATTGCCGTTGGGCTGACCGCCTGCGCCGCCCTGATCGGCCATATCTGGTCGCTTTGGATTCGGTTGCTCACCGGGGCGTGGGGCGGCGGACGGGGCGTAGCCACCGGCATCGGCACCATGCTGGCAGTCAACCCCATACCGGCGCTGTTTGGGTTAGCCATTGGTGTGCCGATTATGATCGCTACGCGCTATGTCTCGCTCGGTTCGATCATCGGCATCATCGCCGGCGCCCTGCTGATGGTGGCGCTGGTGGTGCTGAACCGCTGGTCGCCCTGGTTGGCGGTCTACGCGGTGGTGGCCGGTGGGCTAGTCGTGGTCATCCACCGCGACAACATCGAGCGGCTGCGGAACGGCACCGAGCGCAAACTGTCCTTCAAGAGCAAACCGAACACGCCGACCGGATGAGCAGCCCGCCCCCGTTCCGGCTGGGCATCCTGACCCTGAGCGACAAGGGAGCCGCCGGGCAACGGGCCGACCTGAGCGGCCCCACCGCCCGCGACCTGTTGCTCGCCGGCTTGCCGGGGGCGGAGGTCGCCCGTATGGCCGTCAGCCCCGACGACCGGGCGGGGATCGCGGCGATCCTGCGTGCTTGGTGCGATGAGGACCGGCTGGCGTTGATCGTCACCACCGGCGGTACCGGCCTGGCCCCCCGCGATGTCACGCCGGATGCGACGCTGGCGGTGCTGGACTACCAGGTACCCGGTATGGCCGAAGCCATGCGCGCCGCCGGCTTAGCCCATACCCCGCTGGCGATGCTGTCGCGGGCGGTGGTCGGGGTACGCGGACAGACGCTGATTATTAACTTACCGGGTAGTCCGAAAGCAGTGCGAGAGTCTCTGCCGGTGCTATTGCCGGCGTTGCCGCACGCGCTGGAGAAACTGGCCGGAGACCCAGCCGACTGCGCGCCGGGCGCACCGCCCTAGTCGGTCGCGTGCGCGCCCAGACGGTGTGGTAGACCGCCACGGTACGCTCGACCATGCGCGTACTATGGAACTCGGCCTGGAAGCGGGCCAAGCCCGCCGCGCCCATGCGGCCGGCCGCCGCCGGGTCGCTGAGTAGTTCGACCAGGGCCATGCCCAGCGCCGCCGCGTCGCGTGGCGGCACCAGCCGACCCGTCTCGCCGGCGCGGATCGCTTCCGCCGTCCCGCAGACCTGCGTACCGACCACCGGCAGGCCGGCGGCCATCGCTTCCAGCACAAACAGCGGCAAGCCCTCGAATAGCGACGGCAACACGGCCACATCGAAAGCCGGGATCAATGCGCGCGCCTCGGCCCGCCCACCCAGAAACCAGACGCGATCGCCCACGCCCAGGCTACGGGCCAGTCCCTCCAACTCCCAGCGCAGCGGCCCCTCCCCGATCAGCACCAGGCCCGTGTCCGGCTGGTGGGCCAATACCGTGAGCATTGCCGCGATTAGATAGCGGTGGCCCTTCTGCTCGTAGAGCCGGGCCACCGTGCCGATCAGCGGCGTGCTTTCATGGATGCCCAGCGCGGCGCGGGCGGCGGTGCGCGTTACGGCGGGCGCGGGCGCGACGCCGTTCGGCACGGTACAGACCAAGTCGGGGCGGATCGTGCCACTGGCTGTGTGGCTGTGGGCCGCCGCCTCCGACACGGTAATCATGCCGTCTACCAGGCGGTTGATCATCGCTTTATGCGCGGTCTCATGTTGGACGGTCAGCACGTAAGGTAGGTGTTCGGTGGCGATCACCGTCCGCACGCCGGCCTGCCGCGCCGCCAGGGTGCCGAAGTGCCCCTCCCAGGTGATGCCGATCTGGTTGTGAAACAGATCGATCCGCTCCCGGCGCAGCAAGGCAATCAGACGCTCGAAATCCGCCAGGTCGGTCGCCGCACGCACGGTGAGGGGGTGGTAGGTGGCCCCGACCGCCTGGGCGCGGGCGATCAGCGACGCAGCCGCGTCAGTCGGCGGGCAGACCAGGTGCAAGGTCAAAGCGTGGGCGGCTAATCCCTCAATCAACAGCGCCAGGTGGACCCCCACACCGCTCGGTTCCAAACTGTCGGTAAAAAAGCAAATACGATGTGGCATCTCAACAGCAGATGTCATACGGCGGTGACTCCAATCCTCGTCTACTCCCCCAGGGGAGCAGTTTGAGCCGGGGTACGGCCGGCTTCAGCCTGTTTCTCGGGGTGAGCAGCATAATAGTCGCACCAGTCGCGCAGCACGCATACCCCGCAACGCGGATCGCGCCAGACGCAGACTCGCTGACCGTGCAGCAGCATATTGCGGTGGAAGGCCAGCACTTCGAGCGCGTCGCTGGGGTCGGGCAACGTCGCCTGCAATAACGGGTGCGCCTGCTCGGCCGTCACCTTCGGGCCGATCAGCCCCAAGCGCCCGCTGACGCGGTGCAGGTGGGTATCTACCGGCAAGACGGGTTTCTGACAGGCAAAAAGCAAGACACAGGCCGCCGATTTGGGGCCGACCCCCTCCAGGCTAGTCAACCACGCCTGCGCCTCCGCCAGATCCAGCGTGTTCAGGAAGGCCAAGTCCAGGCTACCCACCCGCTCGGTGATCGTTTGCAGCACACGCTTGATGCGCGGTGCTTTCTGTTCCGGCCAAGTGGTGCCCTGGATAGCGGCTTGAATGGCGGCCACGGGCGCATCGCGCAACGCCTCCCAAGTGGGCCAGCCGGCCCGCAGCGCCTTATAGGCCGCCCAGGTCTGCGGATCAGCGGTGCGGTGCGAGAGGATCACTTCGATCAGACTGGAGAGCGGGTCCAGGGTGGGGCGGCGCGGCACCCCATAGGCGGCGGTAAGCAGGGCCAGCACGGCGCGCGCTTTGCCGCGGATCGGGTCGGTCGCCGCCTCGGCTTGGGCGCGCGCCAGTTCGGCGGCGGTATCCGCCGGGGCGGGCGTGCCGCCGGGCGCGGGCCATTTTTCGCGGGCGGTGCGATCTATCGACAACAGGGCATCCTCCTCTGGACCTCGTAATGAGGTTGCTCAGTAGAACGATAGTACGCCCTTTTTCGCACCGCAAAGACCCGGAGAAGGCGAAGGTTCTTGCTGCTACACCAATTCCGGTATAGCTGGGGTGAACAGCAACCCAACAAAAACCTTCGCCTTCTCCGGGTCTCTACGCTGAAAACTTGTCCTTAGGGGCCGGCAGTCGGCGAGTTGACAGTGCCCGGCGTGCTGCCGGGACCGCCACCCGCGCCGGTCGGCACAGGGCTGGCCCCGCTGCCGCTGCTCGGCGGCGACGAGACAGGGCTGCTCCCTACCGGCGGTTGCGTGCCGTTGACACTGGCGGTGCCGGCGGCCGGCGGCGTGCTAGCGGCGGTCGGCGTACTGCCCACTGCGGTGCCGGCACTGGTCGGGGCGGCCGTGACGGCCGGCGCAACGGTCGGCAGGCCAAGCAAACCCGGTCCCGCCGGCGTCCCAGTGCCGGTGATCGTCACCGTGCCGGTGATTGCCACGGTAGGCGGTAGGGTCGGCAGCGGCGTAGGCGTAGGCAGGGCTATCGGTGGGACGGCGATCCAGCCTTTAAGCGGTTCGATGGTCGAGTTGCTGACCAAGTAAACCGCCTTGTTCGCGGCAGAACGCACATAGTAGGCCGAGCCGTCCACATTGGTCTTGCCCACCAGTAGTGTCTGGCGCGGCGTGGTCGAGCCGCTGAGGACCAGCGTCACGGTCAGCGCCGGGCTGTCGAGGCCGTAGGGGGCGAGATCGCTCACAGTGTCGCCCACTTTCGTGGTAGCGGCGGGTTGTTTCAAGCTGGTCGCGATGCCGCTCACGGTCAGGTCGTCGGCATCGGCGGTGAGCGGCGTAGTGATGCGCCACTTGCCGTCGCGCACCGCCAGGGCCACCGTGCCGGTGATGTTTTGCACGATCAGGCCGGTGGTCGTAGCCGAGCTATAGTCCCAGACCACTACCGTCGGGACGGGCGTGGTCGTCACGCGCGGCGTGACCGGGGTGTTCAGCAGAAAAGCGGACAGGCCGACCAGCAGCACGAACACGCCGCCCAGGATGATCATGGAGCGGGCGCGACTATCCACGGCGCCGGGCGGCGGGCGCCGCGCCCCTTCCACCCGCGTTGTTTCAGTCACGGTGACCTTAGAGGGTTGCTTGTCCACATTAGGGGGTTGTTTGTCCACGCTCATCTCCTCCGCCACCAGACATAAGCGCCGCCCAGCAGGGTCAGGATCGGCAGGAACACAATGGTGCTCCAGGCGATCAGGCTGCTCTGCTGATCGGTCAGGACCAGGGTGCGGTTAGTGGTGTCTTTCGGGCGCACCGCGATGCGATCCTCCGACTGCGCCAGCCAGTTGACGGTGTTCTTGAACAGGTCGAGGTTGCCGACCGGCTGCGAGGTGAGATCGTCACCCAGCCAATCATAGTCGCCCATCACCACCAGGCGCGTCTGCGGCGGTTTGGTTGCCTGGGTGCTGGTGTAGTCGGTGCTCGTGGCGATGGTCTGTGCAACGGCCACGCCGACATTGTACGGCGCCGGCGGGCCGTTGGGATCCGGCGTGGGGTTGCTGGGATCTTTGAAACTGATATAGAGGGCAGCAGGTCCGCTTTGCACGATTGGCGTGGTGGTGAAACCGGTGATCGGCGTGGCGGCGGTCAGGATCGGCTCGGCTACGCGGAATGCGCTAGGCACGCCGGCCATGTCGCGCGTGATCGGCGAGCTGCCGTAGGTGCGGTAGAGGAGTTGCAGCCCGCTCTGCCCAAAGATGTTGTTGCGGTCGGTTTCGCCGATGGCCCCGCGCCCGGCCGGTTCGCTCAGGCCGTACTTTTGCAGCAGCGCGGTCGGCAACGGCGCAGCGGTCGGGTCGCCGATCAGCAACACATGACCGCCTTTGTCCAGGTACGCACTAACGGCCCGCACTGCCACATCACTCAACGGCTGCTTAGCGGGTGCCGGCGGCACGATCAGCACGTCTACCTCTTGCGGCGAGATGGTCGGGCTGATCACCAGATCATAAGGCCGCAGGACGGTGTAGTTTTCTTTCGTTAAGTCGCCGTACACCACCGAGGCAGGCACAGCCGTTTGGCTGCCGCCGGCTGCGTCGAAGCTGACCAGCGACGGCACGTTCAGCACGGTGATCGTCTTTTTGACGTTGTTCTTGAGTTGCAACAGCGCGGTGGTGAAGCCTTCTTCGGTGTTAGCCGTGGCGGTTTCGTGGCGTACCCCGTTGTCGAAGACGACCGTGTTGGCGCGGGTCAGCCCATACTGGATCGCCAACGCCGGGTTCACGTCGGGGTCAATATACTGGACCTTCAGTTTATCGGTATATTTGGCGTATTCTTTGAGTAGGTTGTCGGCATCACGTTGTGCGCTCGTATCACTGGCTTGGCGCTTAGTGAAAAAGCCGTAGACATTGATCGTCTTATCCAGGCCGCGCGCCACACCGATGGCTTGCCCCGATAGAGTGTTCTGCTTACCGGCGGTGAGGTCGGCGCGCAGGATCGCTTCGGGCGCACGCTTGCCGATTTCGCCGTAGATGATATTGATCGCGCCCAGGATGCCGATAGCGAGGGTCAGCATCAGCGCGGTGCCCAGCACGTTGCGCGTGCTGCGTCCGATCATGATGTCAATGATGCCCTGCGGGTTCAGCAGGCCGAAGGTACCGAGCGCCATCAAGGCCAGGATCAGGATCACCTTACCCGGCAGGTCGAAGTTCTGGCCGGTCACGGCCCAGTAGGCTAGATAGCCGACGAGCAGCGCCAGCCCGAACCAGCCCGCCGCATTGGCGATCAAGGCCCGCTGGGGGTTGATCGGTTCGGCCACGCCCGGCCCATCCGCCGGGGTGAGGTTAGGATTCGTACTCATTGCCGCGCTCTCCGTAGCTCCAAGACCTGTACACTGGCGAACAGCGCCGCCGCCACCATGCTCAGGTAAAAGAGGATATTCGCCAGGTCTATCACGCCTTTACCGAAATCGTCAAAATGACTCGTGACTGACAGCGCCGTAAGCGTGTTGGCGATCGCCCCCGCCGGCAGGATCTGCGTCAGGAAGCCGATAATCCAGAGGGTCAACAAGACGATAAAGCCGGCGATATAGGCGATAACCTGGTTGCCGCTGAGGGACGAAGTGAACACCCCAATAGCCAGGAAGGCCGCGCCCATCAGGAACAGCCCCAGGTAGCCGCTGATAATCGGGCCGAAGTCGGGGCCGTTGGTCGCCCCGCTGACCAGGACCAGAATGATCGGGTAGACAAAGGTGACGACGATCATGCTGGCCCAAAAGATCAGCGCACCGAGATATTTGCCGATCACCACTTCCCAGTCGCGCACCGGAGACGTCATCAGCACTTCCATCGTGCCGGTGCGTTGTTCTTCCGCCAGCAGGCGCATCGTCACCGCCGGGCCGAGGAACAACAACAGCACTTCGACGGTCGAGAACCAGCTTTGCATCGAAGCCTGCTTGCCTTGCACTACATCGAGGGCGAAAAACAGGCCCACGCCGAACAGCCAAAAGGCCAGCGCGACCCAGCCGACCGGCGAGACATAAAACGAGCGCAATTCTTTCACCGCAATTGCCCACATATTACGCATTATTTGCGGCCTCCTTTGCGCGGCGGGGACGACGGCGCAACGGGCAACGGCTCACCATCCAGGGTGGCTTCCTGCTCATAGGCCAGTTCCTCTTCATAGGCGGCATCTTCGCCGGGCAGGAAGGTGTCGGCGGTTTCCGGTTCCACTTGCGGGTCTTCCACGCTGGTCACGCGCAGGAAGACATCTTCGAGGCTGAGGCTAATCGCCCGCAGTTCGAGCAGATCCCAGCCTTTGCCGACAATGGTCTGGGCTAGGCGCGGGCGCAGATTGGCCCCCGGTACGGTGGTCACATCCAGCAGAATCACACCGTCGCCGGTGCCCGCCTGAGCGGTCGCGGTTTGCACGCCGGGCAGCGCGAGTAGCGCGGCTTGCACCGTGGCGCTGTCTTGCGGGCCATGTACCTGGAGGGTGATATGTTCCGGACCGCCGGTTTCTTCGGTCAGGTGGACCGGCGTATCCAGCGCGACCAGGCGGCCGCGGTTGATGATGACTACGCGCGAACAGGTGGCGGAGACTTCGGGCAGGATATGCGTCGAAAGGACCACGGTATGCTCGGCGGCCAGAGACTTGATTAATTCGCGGATTTCGATGATCTGGCGCGGATCGAGGCCCACGGTCGGCTCGTCGAGGATCAGCACTTCGGGGTTGTGGATCAGCGCATTGGCTAACCCGACCCGCTGGCGGTAGCCTTTCGACAGCCGGCCGATCAGCTTATGGCGCACATCGCTGATGCGTACTTGCTCCATCACGATTTCGATGCGCTTGCGCCGTTCCGCGCCGTTGCTTAAGCCCTTGATCTTGCCCATGAAATCTAGGTAGTCCACCGGGGTAATGTCGGTGTACAAGGGCACCGTTTCGGGTAAATAGCCGACGTGGCGCCGTACTTCGAGCGATTGCTTGCCCACATCGTAGCCGTCCACGTAGACTGTGCCTTCGCTAGAAGGCAAGTAGCCGGTGATAATCCGCATCGTGGTGGATTTACCGGCCCCGTTGGGCCCGAGAAAGCCGAGGATCTCACCTTTATCGACAGTGAAACTCACGTCTTGCACTGCCGGACTCGGCCCGTAGTACTTGGTCAAATGATCGACCTCGATCATGCGGGGGTTCCGTCCTTTCCATATACTGAGGGAAGCGTCATGCCGACAAGGGTCCGACCCGGCTCCCAACAGAGGATTTTAAACGAACGGGCGGACCTTTGTCAAGCACTGCGGCAGGTGGACGCAGCGGCAAGGCGACCGTCGCGCAGTTGCAATAGCAGGTCGGCTGGACTATAATGAGTGCTATGGCAACAATTCTGTTGGTTGAGGATAACCAAACAATTGCTGAGATGATGACCCGCCGCTTGGCACGGCGGGGCTATACTATCCGCTGGGTGGCGGACGGCGCGGCGGCGCTGGCCGCGGTGGCGGCCGCCGCACCCGATCTGATCCTGATGGATATGAACCTGCCGGTGTTGGATGGGTGGGAGGCGACGCGCCGCCTCAAAGCGGCCCCGGCGACGACGGTGATTCCGATCATTGGGCTGACCGCGCACGCCATGTCCGGCGACCGCGCCCGCTGCTTGGAAGCCGGCTGTGACGGCTACGGCATCAAGCCGGTGGACTTCCCGGCACTGCTCGCCGACATCGAGCGCCTCGTGCCGTCAGGATTGCCGAAATGACGGATAGCCCTGCCGTTATCCTGATCGTGGACGACAATCCAATGAACCGGGAGATCCTCAGCCGCCGGGTGCAACAACAGGGCCACAGCGCGGTGCCGGCGGAAAACGGTCGCGAGGGGTTGGCGATCTTGCAGGAGCAGCCGGTGGATCTGGTGTTTCTCGACATCATGATGCCCGAAATGAACGGCTATGAAATGCTCGAACGGGTCAAGCGCGATCCGCTGCTGCGCCACATCCCCGTAATCATGATCTCGGCCGTAGACGACCTGGACAGCGTGGTGCGTTGTATCGAATTAGGGGCCGACGATTATCTGTTCAAGCCGTTCAATCCGGTGCTGTTACGGGCCCGGCTGGCGGCCTCACTGGAAAAAAAGCGCCTGCGCGACGGCGAACAAGCCTATGCCCGCCGGCTGGAAGTCGAACAGGAGAAATCGGAGCGGCTGCTGCTCAACATCTTGCCGCAGCCGATTGCCGGGCGGCTCAAGGCCGGGCAAAGCATTATCGCCGACAGCTTCGCCGATGCGACGATCCTGTTTGCCGACTTGGTGAATTTCACACCGCTCGCCACCCGTGTGCCGCCCGACCAACTGGTCGCCGTGTTAAACACCATCTTTTCTTGCTTTGACGAACTAGCTGCCCAGCACGGCCTGGAAAAGATCAAAACGATGGGCGACTCCTATATGCTGGGCGGGGGTATCCCGCTGCCGCGCGTCGATCACGCGGAAGCCGTGGCGGAGATGGCGCTGGCTATGTTGGCGGCCCTGCGCGATCTCGATACCGGCCTACCCACGCCCTTTCAGATGCGGATCGGCATTGATACCGGCCCTGTCGTCGCCGGCGTGATCGGCACGCGCAAGTTTATCTACGACCTCTGGGGCGATGCCGTGAATACCGCCAGCCGCATGGAGTCGCACGGGCTGCCCGACTGCATCCAGGTCACAGCGGCGACGCGCGCGCGCTTACAGGCGCAATACCACTTCACCCCACGGGGACCGTTGGAGATCAAGGGTAAAGGCGCAATGACCACGTATCTACTGACCGGGCGCAAATAACCGCCGCCCGATCTTCGCGAGATCCCCACCGGCCGGAGCAGAGCGAGGATGTTCACGCCGCCGCAAACCGCCTATATCACCGCCTTGGGGGCGGTCACGCTGATCAGCGTGGTCGTCATGACGGTCGCCGCCCAACGGCGCAGCGCACCCGGAGCCGGCGGGCTCCTGGCATTGATGACGGCGGTGGCCGTCTGGGCGCTGGGCTATGCACTGGAACTGGCGAGTCCGACCCTGCCGGATAAAATCTTCTGGAGTCAGGTGGAATACTTCGGCATCGTGCTTGCGCCGTCAGCGGCGGTGGTGCTGGGCGTGACTTACCGCGAGCGGGACTATCGGCTGACGCGGCGGACCCTGACCGCCATGAGCCTGGAGCCGCTGGGCATTCTGGCGCTAGTGTGGACCAACCCCCTGCACCACCTGATCTGGACGCAACTCACCCTGGATAACAGTAGCGGCTTTCTGCAGGTACGCCATAGCTACGGCACGGCTTTCTGGATCCATACGGCCTATTCCTATATGCTGGTCCTGATCGCCGGCGGCCTCATGGTGCATGATGTCATCCGCCCGCCGGTCGGCCGGCGGCCGCAGGCGGCCGCCTTGCTGATCAGCGCCGGCGCGCCCAGCGTTGCCAGCGTCCTCTATGTGACGCGCAGCAGCCCCTGGCCCGACTTGGATATTAGCCCGTTTGCCTTCGCGCTGACGGGCCTGACGATGGCCTGGGCCGTCAGCCGGCTAGGGCTGTTGGATCTGGTGCCGGTGGCCCGAGCAAAGGTCCTCGAGAGCATCGGCGACAGCGTGCTGGTGTTTGATATGCAGAGCCGGCTGGTGGAACTCAACCCAGCCGCGCAACACCTGCTCGGCGCACCACGCAGCGCGTTGCTGGGGCGGCGCGCCGGCGATCTCTTCCCCCACCGCACCCAGTTGCTGGCGGGCTACGACGGCGTGAGCGTGGTGCAAATGGAGCTAGATCGCCCGGCGACCACGGATGATGGGCGGCAATACCTCGATCTGCGGATTACGCCGCTGCATGACCGGCAGAATCACCCGTCCGGCTATCTGGCTATGATCCGCGATATTACCGAGCGCAAGCGGGCGGAGGTCGAACTACGCGCGGCCAAAGAAGCGGCCGAAGCAGCCAATCGGGCCAAGTCCGTGTTTCTGGCGAACATGAGCCACGAATTGCGCACCCCCTTGAATGCCATCATCGGCTACACCGATCTACTACACGAGGATGCCACAGCTCAGGGTTACACCGACATCTTGCCCGATTTGCACAAGATCCGGCTATCCGGCCGACAGTTGTCGGAGTTGGTTAACGATCTGTTGGAACTAGCCCGCATGGAAGCCGGTACCCTGAGCCTGTACCCGGAACCGCTCAACATCGGCCAACTGCTGACCTGGATGGAGGAAAAGTTCGCACCGCGCCTGGCCCAGCATAATAACCGCTTGCAGATCCACGCTGACCTCGGCAACATCCCCCTCGTAGCCGATCCCAACCGCGTGCGCCAAGTATTGGGCTACTTGCTTGATAACGCCTGCAAGTTTACCGAAAACGGGCTGATTACCATTACCGCGACGTGTGCTGTAGCCGGCGGGCGGGATTGGCTGCAAATTGCGGTGTGCGACAGCGGGATCGGCATGACTCGTGAGCAACAGGCCACGCTGTTTGCCGACTTTCACCAGATCGATCCCTCAACCACTCGCCGCTACGGGGGCAGTGGCCTGGGCCTGGCCCTCAGCCGCCGCCTGGCGCACCTGCTCGGCGGCGACATCACGGTGGAAAGCCGGCCTGCGGTGGGCAGCACCTTTATTCTGCACTTGCCACTACCCCTCACCGGCGCGGCGACTCCCGCCGACACAGGAGCCGCGCTCTAGCGGTTGAAGGGCGCGGCGGCTTTATGCTAAAATGAGGCGCTGGGCGAGAGGAGAACCGGGATGCAACAAGCGCAATGGGAATACCTCGGCGTGCGCCTGATCCCCAACGGCGACAGCGGCGGTATTGTGGTGCTGGACCCGCAAAATCTCAAGGGCACGCCGCTGAACGAACTGGGCCGCCAGGGGTGGGAAGTGGTCGGCGTGTTTCGCGATAATTTCTGGGTGCTGCTCAAGCGGCCGCTCGCGACGGGGGCGGCACCGCCCGCCCCGCGCTCGACAGGCACAGAGGAGAATCGGCCGGCGCCGGCCGGCGCGTCGGCATCGCCCGCAGGGAACGCGCCGGCGGCGGGCGATGATCCACTCATGCCCCATTTCGGCGTGCCTGACCAGGATCGTGCCCGCGTCTTGGAGCAACGGCTCCAAGACGAAATCCAGCGCCGCCAGACCGGCGGCGGCCCCCGACCCGGTCGCCGCTAACGCCCGCCTACACTAGCCGGCCGGCTACGCACCGGCCCACCTATACCTGTAATTGAGGAGAGACACATCCGTATGACCGAGGACTCGTCCCGCGTCCCCGTACCCACCGGCACCCTGCTGCCTAGCGCCGACAGCGGCCTCCCCAGCGACTACCTTATATCGGTGGTCATGCCGGTCTATAACGAGGTCCGCACGATCCGGCAGATCGTGGAAAATGTGCAGGCCGTGCCGCTACACAAAGAAATCATCGCCGTGGACGATTACTCCACCGACGGCACCGGAGCGGTACTGGAAGAACTGGCGCGTGAAGGCCGCATTCGCCTCTTCAAGCACCGCAGCAACGGCGGCAAAGGCGCGGCGGTGCGTAGCGGGCTGGCCCAGGTGCGCGGCCACATTATCATCATCCAAGATGCCGACCTGGAATACGACCCCAGCGAGTACCCGCTGCTGCTGGCTCCGATCCTGAAGGGGCGCAGCAAGGCCGTCTACGGCTCGCGGTTTCTCGGCGCACACAAGGCAATGTACTTCTGGCATCAGGTCGGCAACAAGATGCTTACGTTGGTCACCAATATCCTGTTCGATACCACGCTGACCGATATGGAGACCTGCTACAAAGTCTTCACCGCCGACATCGCCCGCAAGTTAGACATCAAATCCGACCGCTGGGGCATTGACCCCGAAATCACCGCCAAAATCTTGCGCATGGGCAACCGCATCTACGAAGTGCCGATCACTTACACTGGACGCGAGATGTGGGAAGGCAAAAAAATCTCCTGGCGCGACGGCATCGCCGTGGTCGGCACCCTGCTACGCTATCGCTTCTGGAAATAGACCACGGCGCGCAGGCCCCGCCGCAAAGGCGCGCGCCACGACTTGGGGCAACCCGCCCCCGAAAGGTAACCATGACGGGATATGTCGTCGGTATTGATCTGGGCGGCACCAAGATTATGACGGCCCGTTGTGATCTGCTGGGCCATGTGCAGGCCCAGCAGCGGATCGACACTCCCGCTGCCGCCGGCCCCGACGCGGTGATCGCCGCGATGGTGAACACCGTGCAGACCGTGACGGCCGGAGCGGACCCCGATCAACTGATCGGCGTGGGCGTGGGTGCGCCCGGCCCGCTCGATCCCACCACCGGCATCCTCTACGGGCCGCCCAACCTACCCGGCTGGGAGCAGGTGCCGCTACGCGACATTTTGAGCGCGCGGCTCGAAGCCGCCCTAGGCCGCCCGGTGCCGGTGGTGACCGGCAACGACGCTAACGCCGCCGCCTGGGGGGAATACATCTTCGGCGTGGGCCGCGACTACCCCGGCCTGCGCCACCTGGCCTATATCACCGTCAGCACCGGCATCGGCGGCGGGGTGATCGCCGACGGCAAGATCTATGAAGGCGCGCACGGCATGGCCGCCGAAGTGGGCCACATCACGGTAGACCTGCACGGCCCGCGCTGCAAGTGCGGCAACATCGGCTGCGTGGAAGTGCTGGCCGCCGGGCCGGCTATCGCCCGGCGCGGCGCGGCGCTGGTGGCCGCCGGGCGCGCGCCGGGCCTCGCCGCCCTGGTCGGCGGCGCGGCCGGTGCCGTCACCACCCAGTTGGTAGAACGCGCCGCCCGCGCCGGCGACCCCGACACACTGGACCTGATCGGGCAAGTGGGCATGGCGCTGGGTGTAGTGGTCGTCAACATCCTGCACGCCTACAACCCGGAACTCGTCGTGATCGGCGGCGGGGTCGCCAAAATGGGACCGCTGCTGCTCGATCCCCTGCTCGCCACCGTCCGGGACCGCGCCATGCCCGCCATCCTGCACGGGGTCGCCATTGTTCCTGCCGCGCTCGGTGATCTTGTCGGCGTGCTGGGGGCAGCGGCCCTCGTCCTGCCCGCCCGGCACCGTGTATAACGGGGTACCGCTTGCCGCCGCCGAGACCGGCGTGCTAACGGCGCTGGAAGGTTTGCTACAGAAAAGCGGCCACTTGGCGGCAGGCCACCCGATCCCGGTGCGGGCCGCCGATGAACACGCTACAGCGAGCGACACCCTGTGGTTTTGTGCTCAGGATCATACGGTGACCGCCCTCGCCGTCCGACAGTGTGGCCTAGAGACGTTGCCCGACACGCTGGGGCACTTAGCGGGCTTACAATACCTCAACATAACCGGCAACCGGCTCACGGCGCTACCGCCCACAGTCGGCCACTTGACCAATCTGCGGCGACTCATGGCGGATCATAATCAAATCGCCGCGCTGCCGCCTACGCTCGGCGGGCTGGCGCAACTGGCCGAACTCCATTTGGACGGCAACCGTTTGACGCACCTACCGGCGAGTTTGGATCAGTTGCAAAATCTGGACGTGTTGAGCTTATACGGCAACTGGTTGGCGATGGTCCCGCCGGCGGTCCGCCGCTTGCCGGCGCTACGCCGGTTAAGCCTCGGCAACAATGGCCTGACGGCGTTGCCCGACACGCTGTGGCAACTCACCCAGCTACAGGTGCTGAACGTCGCCGAGAACGGATTAGCCACACTGTCGGAGCGCGTCGGCGATTTAACCGAACTGCATATGCTGGATGTAGGCCACAACGCGCTGACTACCCTCCCCGACGCGCTGGGTAACCTCAGTAATCTGACCACCTTCCTTTATCTAAGCAACAATCGGCTAACGGCCCTCCCCGCCACGCTGGCCCGGCTGACCAAGCTGCGCTACCTCAATATCACCGACAACCGATTCACTACCCTGCCCGCTACTGTCGGTGATCTCGCCGGTCTGCTGGAACTGCGCGTGTACAATAATAAGCTGACCCGCTTGCCCGACGCACTGGGCAAGCTCAGCGCGCTCAAGGAACTGCACGCGCAAAACAACCACTTAGAGGCGCTGCCCGCTACGTTGGGTCGGCTAACAGAGCTACGCGAATTGCGCTTAGCGGACAACCGGCTAACCGCACTCCCACTGTCTATAGGCGCGCTGGCCGAACTGACGCACCTTGATTTGCGGAACAATAAGCTAACAGCCCTGCCCCCAACGCTCGGTAATCTGAGTAAGCTGGTGTGGCTCGATCTGCGCACGAATCAGCTAACGGCGCTACCGGCGCAGATCGGCGACCTACCCAACCTGAGCAAGTTGGATCTGCGCTGGAATAAGTTAGCGGCTGATCCCCCCTGGCTGCACCAATTGGAACAGCGCGGCTGCGTGGTGTTCCGCTAAAACCCCGCCCGATCTGAACTCGTCTCAGCCCAGTTCCTGCCCCCCAAACTCGCAAAACGTGGCAACAATAGACCCCGATTATCGTTGGCACAGCGTTTGCTTTATAACTATCCATCAGCGCAATGCGAAGCTCCGAAACCTAAGCAAAACGACTGACCCAACCAACGTTATTCTGGGCGCACTTATCTATCTAATCTACCTAAAACGAAAGGGATAATCCGATGAAAAAGTTTTTTGCATTGCTGATGGCGACCGCGCTGCTAGTAGGCATGAATGTGACGGCGGCGCACGCGCAGTCCGCCACGGGGAACGTAACCGGCAAAGCCGTCCGTTGGAACGGCGACGCGATTGTGGGCGCCACGATCCGCGCGCTAACCGGCCCCTTGGAGACCGACACCGAAGTGAGCCGCACCACCACCGCCGCCGACGGCAGCTACACCCTGACGGTGCCGACCGGTCAAGCCTACTGGATCCATGTGGACACGCTGGGCACCTGGTGGGGCTATAGCTACAAGCCCGCGCTCACCCTGCGCGCCGGCGAAATCATCTCGCAAGTCTATTTCGCGCAAGGCCCGCGTGACGTGAAAGAAATCGTGCTACCCACGGCAGTCAGCAACCTGGAGCCGGCGGTGGGGCAAACGCCGGCCAAGATCGACCCGGTGTCTGTAGCGCCCGCAACCGCCCCGGTAATCGAGTTCCCGGTTAGCAAGCCGATCTCGAATGTGGAACCGCTGCTCGGCACGGCCGGCAAGCCGGTCTCCAACGTGAAGCCGGTCTCGAATGTGAAGCCGCTGCTCGGCAGCAATGCAGCCGCGACCCAACCCGCACCGCGCACCCTGCCGGCCACCGGCAACGCGCAAACCGACACTCTGGTCCTGGCCCTGGCCGCGTTCGCGGCGCTCGCCGGAGGGTTGGCGCTCCGCCGCCGCAGCCTCACTGCTCGCTAACCCGCCGCTCTTCTCTGTTCAAGAAGCGACCTCCCCTAAAGGAGGTCGCTTCTGCTTTCGCCTGATCCGTACATAGCACGGCCTGTAGGCGCGCAATGAATTGCGCGCCTACAGGCCCACGCCTATGAAGGTATCGCCTTTCAAGGCTCTAACAGCTCGTGCAAGAAGATGCTAATCCTTCATGAGCCGAATTTTCTCTCCCCTGCGGCTTCAGACGGAACACCTACATACTTTCGTGGCTGTTCCGTCTGGCGTTGCAAAAAGATTTGGTCAGACCCAGTTATCCCCAACGCACGGCTTTGTCAACCCCCGATTCCACGTTATTCTGTGGTGCCACACGAGCTGTGGGATAAGCGGGAGTCATACGGCTGCCCGCCGCATCGGGCGGCGGCAGCGGGGACTAATTTACAGAGCCGTTACATTGCGCTAACGGCGGGGTAATGCACGGGGTTTATACTGAAGAAGACAGCGACATCTGTCGCGGTCTACTGAAAGGAAATCACCCATGCACCATAAAATTCTACGCCGGCTGGCGCTGCCGGCGATCGGGCTGCTGCTGGTAGGGGCGCTGCCGGCGGGGGTGCCCGCCCATCCTGCCTCCGACCCGGTCGGGCAGGCCGCGCCGCAAACCTTCCCGCAAACCGGCCAAACGGTCAGCGACCCCTTTTTGACGTACTGGCAAACGCACGGCGGCCTAGCGCAACAGGGCTACCCCATCACCGCCCCCTTGCAAGAAACCTCGGACACCGACGGCAAGCCCTATACCGTGCAGTATTTCGAGCGGGCCGTCTTCGAGGCGCACCCGGAGAACCAGCCGCCGTTTAATGTGCTGCTGGCGCTGCTGGGCACGTTCCGCTACCAGCAAAAGTATCCGCAAGGCGCGCCCGGTCAAGTGCCCGACCACAGTCCCGGCGCGGTGCTGGTGCCGGAGACCGGCAAGCGACTGGGCGGGGCGTTCCTGACCTACTGGCAACAGCATGGCGGGCTGCTTCAACAGGGCTACCCCATCTCCGAGGAGTTCCCCGAAAAGAGCGATCTCGACGGCCAAACCTACCTAGTGCAGTACTTCCAGCGGGCCGTCATGGAATGGCATCCTAACAATCCCGATCCGTATAAAGTGCTACTCTCGCAACTGGGCACTTACCGCGCCCAGGCCCGGTATGGCCCGACCGCCGGACCGCCGCTGCCGTCGGGACTGTCTAAGATCCAGCATTTCGTGTTCATCATGCAAGAAAATCGCAGTTTCGACTCCTACTTCGGCACCTATCCGGGGGCCGACGGTATCCCGGCGGGCATCTGTGTGGCCGACCCACAGGGCGGCCCCTGCGTGGCACCCTACCACGACCCGCAGAACGTCAACCGCGGCGGGCCACACGGCTGGGATAATGCCCAGGCTGACATCAACGGCGGCAAGATGGACGGCTTTGTGGCCCAATCCCACACCGCGAAAAGCGCAACGGGCTCCCAGCCCTGCCACCCCCCCGATCCGAACTGCGCGCCCGGCCACGACCCGCACGACGTGATGGGCTGGCACGACTACCATGAGATCCCGAACTACTGGGCCTATGCGAACCTCTACGTACTCCAGGATCGGATGTTCGAGTCGGTCGCCTCCTATAGCTTGCCGGCCCACCTCTATATGCTGGCGGCGCAGAGCGGCGGCTATGTCGGCTCCGGCCAGCCCAAGCCGACGACGTACAACTTTCCCGAAATTACCGAGTTGCTCTCGCGGGGGGGCATCAGTTGGAAATACTATGTGACATCAGGCAGCGCCCCGGATACGGAAGACGGGGCCGTGGTGGGCACCACCGACCAGCAGCAACAGCACCCCGACCAGTATGGCCTCTGGAATCCCTTGCCCGCGTTCCCGGCCGTGCAGAACAACCCGGAGCAGCGCAACCGCTTGGTGGACACCGCGCAATTCTATGCCGACGCGCAGGCGGGCCAACTGCCCCAGGTGAGTTGGGTGATCCCGTCGGGCAAAGTCAGTGAACACCCGCCTTCGGGCGTACAGGAAGGCATGGCCTATGTGACTGGGCTTATTGACGCGGTGATGCACAGCGCGGACTGGGACAGCACCGCGATCTTCGTCAGTTGGGATGACTGGGGGGGCTTCTATGATCATGTCGCGCCCCCGCAGATCGATCAGTATGGCCTCGGCATTCGGGTACCCGGCTTGGTGATCAGCCCCTACGCCAAGCAGGGCTACATTGACCATCACACCTACTCGTTCGAGTCGTGGCTCCGCATCGCGGAGGAGCGCTACGGTGTGCTGCCGATGACCGCCCGCGATACGCAGGCGGCCGATATGCTCGCGGCGTTCGACTTCACGCAGCAGCCGCGCCCGCCCGTGATCCTGGCGCCGACGACGGCCGGCTCGCCATACCCGCCACCGTTGCAGACCATCCGGCATTAACCAGTCCCGCTAGCCGGCCCCGCTGTACGCGGCGGGGCCGGTTTTGCGTAGTACCTCGCGCAACGGCCCCCCGTTGCAAGCCACGCACGCCTGACCCGTTTACGGGCTGTGGTAAGCGGCCCCTTCTAACGGTGTTTCATCCATTGGATCTAAAAACCGGCTCATGTCGGTTCAGAGGTGAAAACTGCATTATACATAGGACTTTCGCTTGGAATGTCCCTCACTCAGGCATAAAGCAAGTCGTAGTTGAGCAGCATACGCGAAACTTCGACGAATATTATTCCCGCCGTTCTAGTTCCTCTTGTGTCGGCGGTTGGAACCACTGTAGTCACTCCTTGAGCTTTGTCTCAGGAATAAAGAATACGCCTTGAGGGAGCTGGGCGTTTCTTGTAGCAAGGCGATCTAAGAGTACCTCGTCAGGCACATACAAAAAGTGGATTTCACTGCTTGCGCCTAACCGTGCCGCCCGTGCACGATAATCTTCGCGTTCACTTTGTCCCCAGAATCCAAAATCGAGTATCACATCCACGCCCAGTGTAAGCACGCGAGCCGCGATGTCCCAGAGCAAGGCTTCGATTAAGTTGTGCCTAGCATCATGCGCCTCTTCCTCAGCATCTTGACCGAAAAGACGGGTATGCCATTCATCAGGTGTCAAGCGCAACGCTGAATACTCCTGCGCGAGGTGGCGCGCGAGCGTCGTTTTGCCGGCACAGGGCAGCCCGCAGAGGAGATGAAGAGTTGCCATAAATGCGTCTCCGACCAAGCGCGGCATTTGATGCCGCGAACAACATTAAATTGGGAACCACCTTGTGCGTGTCAAGTTAAGGATGTCACAGTTTGAGAATGAGAACTGCGGCGGTCCGCTAGGCGCGGCGGCACAAACACGGGCGACCGCCTCAGCATGAGCCGCGATTACCGTAGCTGCCCCTGGCTACCCCGCGCCCCTGCCAAAGCCCCACCGAAAATTGATGCGCCACAGCCAAACGCCCCAGCTCAACACTCAACACTCGTCAAGCGCCGTGCTGCACCAACCAGTTGAGGATGCGCCCCACGAACACCTCGCCGCCCTCTTGCGTCATCGGCCAAAAATGGCCGACTTTGGGCTGGATCCAGAGGTCGGCGTGAGGAATCTGGCGCGCTTGCGCTTCGGCGTGGCGCAGCGGCAAGAAGTCGCCGTGCCCGCCAGCCCCCACCAGCACCGGGCAGCGGATCTCGGCCAGGTGCCCGGCCAACCCTGCATCCCATGCCCCTTCGGTGAGGTTGAGCGAGGCTTGCACATAATCCTGGATCAGGGCGCGCGACTCGGCTTTGGTCGTGCCGTGCCGTTCGCGCATCAGTTCGATCAGATCGTTGGCCTGGATCGAGGTCAGCAGGTGCTCGTACAAGCCGCGCTCTTCGGCCGGCCAGTCGGTGTTGGCGGCCCAGGCGACGACCGAGCGCACCTGTTCGGGGTGGTGCAAGGCCAGCAGCAAGCCGATAAAGCCGCCGTCCGAAATGCCCACCACCTGCAATGACGGCACCGCCAGCGTGGTCAGCAGCGCCGACACGTCGGCCATGTCGCGCATATAGAAGTCGGGCGGGTAGTCGCGTTGCGGCGGGCGCGAGCGGCCGTAGCCGCGCAGGTCGGGCGCGATCACGCGATAGCCGCGCTCCCAGAAGCGCTCCATGATGTGGCCGAACTGGCTGCGCGCCGTGTTGAATGCGCCATGCAGCAGTAAGACCGGCGATCCCTGGCCCTCGTCTTCGTAGTACAAATGCACGCCGTTGATTTCGTGGAAAGGCATAGGTCTCCTTTTAGAGATCCGGGGTCAAGGGTCAGGAGTCAGGAGTCCGCCGGCAAAAACTGGCCCCTGATCCGGCATCAAAACATCCCGTTGGCTGCGTTGGCTGGGGTGACCAGGGCGGCGCTGGAGTCATCGGACGCAGGCTGGTCAGGGGCGGCGGCGGGCTGCTTGAGGCCGCCGAAGATAGCGCGTTCGGTGCGGCGGTAGAAACAATCGGCCTCGCCGAAGCCGGCGGCACGCAGCCAGGCCAGTTGGTCCTCGACCGTATCCGGCAAGTCGGCTCGTAGCTCTAACGCCCGCCGGTGGGCGGCATAGCCGTAGCCCGGCGGACTGGGAGCGGCTGCGTGGTCCTGCTGATAGGCATCGTGCAGCGCCTGAAAATAGGGGAACAACGCGGCCGACGGCAGGCGCACGCGATCAGACAGCAGCAGCAGCCCACCGGGCCGCAGGTGATCGCCCACCCAACGGAACAACGCCGCCTTACCCGCGCCGTCCAGATGATGAATAGACTGCACCCCGATAGCCGCATCAAACGGCTGCCGGTCGGGCAACGGCGACAGATCGGCAAGGGAGCGCCGGTAGAGCGTATAGCGGCCGGGATAGGCGGCGAGGCGCGCCTCGGCGGCGGCCAGCATCGGTGCCGAGAGATCTACGCCGACGACCAGGGATCCCGGCAACTGCGTCAGCACCATTTCGCTCACCTGGCCGTCGCCGCAGCCCAGATCCAGCAGGCGCAAGCCCTGCGGCTGCACCCGGCTCAGCAGCGTCAGCAGCAGCGCCAGTTGCCCGGCCCGGCCCGGATTCACGGCCCCGTGCTTACTCAACCAGGCGGCCACGGCAGTCGGGTCATTCCAATCTTGCACTTGTGGTGTCATCGGCGGCTCCTTTAGACGGCGGTTTTCGCCCCATTATACACGAACCGGCCGGCGAGCGGGCGCGAAAATCGGTCTTTGTGCCGACTGCAACTACATCGCTAGCCGTGTGCCCGGCGCGGGGGCGCGGCGTATAATGCGAGAGCAGAGAGGAGACCGCCCCAGATGGCTGCACCCGGCCCCAACTATCGCAGTTTACTCGGCACCTACCTTGCGCCGCAGCGCGGGCGCATGGCGGCGCTGACAGTGCTGCTGGGCAGCAGCATCATCCTGCAATTGATCAACCCGCAACTGCTACGCGCATTTATTGATGCCGCGACCACGGCGGCGGGGCGGGCGTCGCTGACCACGTTAGCGGCAGCGTTTCTAGTGCTGGCGGTGGTGCAGCAGGCGTTGGGAGTGGCGGCGACCTATGTCAGCGAGCGCGTGGCGGGCACGGCCACCAACGCGCTGCGCGCCGACCTGATGCTGCATTGCCTGCGCCTTGATCCGGCGTTCCACAAAGCGCGCACCCCCGGCGAACTGATCGAGCGCATTGACGGCGATGTGACGGCGATGGCGAACTTCTTCTCGCAGTTCGTGATCCAGATCATCGGCAGCCTGCTGCTGCTGGTCGGGGTGCTGGCCGTGCTGTGGACGGTGGATGCGCGCGCCGGGCTGGCGATCAGCGTGTTCACCGCGATCACGCTGGCGGGGCTGGTGCGGTTGCGCCTACTGGCGGTGCCCTACTGGGCGGCGGCGCGCCAGGCCGCCGCCGACCTGTTCGGCTTTCTGGAAGAGCGGCTCGGCGGCCTAGTGGATATCCGGGCCAACGGCGCGGGCGGCTACACCATGCGCCGCCTCTACGCAAACTTGCGCGAGCGGCTGCGGACCGGGCGCAAGGCGCGGTTGATCGGCTCCATCGCCTGGAGCGTGCCGGCCCTCGCCAACGCAGTCGGCTATGCCCTGGCCTTCGCACTGGCCGCCCTACTCTACCGCGAGGGCAGCCTGAGCCTGGGCACCGCGTTTCTGATCTACTATTACACCCAATTGTTGTTCCAGCCGCTCAATCAAATTTCGCACCAAATTGACGACTTCCAGAAGGCCGGCGCGGGCATCGTGCGGGTGGAAGAACTGCGCGCTATCCAGCCGACCGTGACCGACGGCGCAGGGGCCGCCCTGCCGGCCGGAGCCTTAGCGGTCGCGTTTGCCGCCGTGACGTTCGCCTACAGCGACGAGGGCGACGAGACGGCGGTGATCCGCGATCTGGACTTGCGGATCGCGCCGGGCGAAATCGTGGGCCTGCTGGGGCGCACCGGCAGCGGCAAGACCACGCTTACCCGCCTGCTGGTGCGGCTCTATGATCCCACCGCCGGCTGTATCTTCCTCGCTGGGACCGACCTGCGGACGTTGCACCGCGCCGACGTGCGCCGCAACATCGGCATGGTGACGCAAGAAGTGCAGCTATTCCGCGCCAGTGTGCGCGATAACCTGACCCTGTTCGACCCGGCAATCGGCGATGCGCGCATCTGGGCCGCGTTGGCGGAACTGGGGCTGGCCGACTGGGGGCACAGCTTGCCCGCCGAGCTGGACACGATGCTGGCGGCCGGCGGCGGCGGCCTGTCGGCGGGCGAAGCGCAATTGCTGGCCTTCACGCGCGTCTTCCTGCGCGACCCCGGCCTGATCATTCTGGACGAAGCCTCGTCGCGGCTTGACCCGGTGACGGAGCGGCTGATCGAGCGGGCGGTGGACCGCCTGCTACGCGGGCGCACGGCGATCATTATCGCCCACCGCCTCGCTACCGTCGAACGGGCCGATACGATCCTGATCCTCGATAACGGGCAGGTGGTGGAGGTGGGGCCACGCAGCGCGCTGGCCGCCGATCCGTGTTCGCGTTTCGCCGGGCTGCTGCGGACCGGCGCGGCGGCGGAGGTGTTGGTATGAGCGCGGAGACCGGGATGGACGCGAAATTAGCCGGCAACGAGCCGCTGCCACGGGTGCCGACCGGGCGCTTCCTCTGGAGCCTGGTGCGCTACCGGCCCTGGCTGTTTTGGATCAACAGCCTTTCGATCACCCTGTTGTTTGTGGCCGAAATGGTGCCCGGCTTCGTGGCGCGCGACTTTTTCGACCGCCTGGCCGCCACACAGGGTCGCCTCGATCTCTGGTGGTATAGCGCGCTGCTGCTCATGTCGGCGGCCGGGCGCATCATCTTCTTGGTCGGTTGCCAACTGACCAACGCGCCGTTTATGCTGACCAGCGCGGCCTTGATGCACAAAAACCTGTTCGCGCGCATCTTGGACCTGCCGGCCGCCCGCGCCTTGTCCACCACGTCGGGCGAAGCGATCAGCCGCTTCCGCGACGATGTGGACCATGTGACCGATTCGATGATCACGTTCAACGACCTCACCGCGTCCACCGTGTTCGCGGTGATCGCGCTCACGGTGATGATTCAAATCAATGGCCTGATCACGCTGGCCGTCTTTCTGCCGATGACCCTGGTCGTGGCGGTGGTCAATCTGGCGAGCGGGCGCATCGAGGTCTACCGCAAGGCCAGTCGTGAGGCGACGGCGCAGGTGACGGGCTTTCTGGGCGAGGTGTTCGGCGCGGTGCAGGCGGTGCAGGTGGCGGGGGCCGAAGAGGGCGTGGCGGCCCACTTCCGCCGCCTCAGCGCGCAACGGCTGGAAGCCAGTGTGCGCGACCGCGTGTTCAACGGCATCCTGGAGTCGATCTTCTGGAACACGGTGCAGATCGGCACGGGCGGCATCCTGCTGGTCGCGGGGCAAGCGATGGGTGACGGGCGCTTCACCGTCGGGGACTTCGCGCTGTTCGTCTACTACCTGGGCTGGATCACCGAATTCACCGCGCTGTTCGGCATCGTGCTGGCGCGCTACAAGCAGGCCGGCGTGGCGTTTGGGCGCATGACGGCATTGCTGGGGGGCGCGCCCGCGCCGACGCTGGTGCAACACGGCCCCACCTACCTGAGCGGGCCGGTGCCCGCCGCCGGCGGCCTGCCGGCCCGCCAAGCGCCGCCGCTCGAACGGCTGACGGTCGCCGGCCTAACCTATGGCTATCCCGCCGGCGCACGCGGCATCCACGACATCGGCTTTACAGTGGAGCGCGGCACCTTCACGGTGATCACCGGGCGCATCGGGGCGGGCAAAACAACGCTGGTGCAGGCATTGCTGGGCCTGCTGCCGCCCGCCGGCGGCACAATCGTCTGGAACGGCACGCCGGTCGCTGATCCGGCCGCGTTCTTTGTGCCGCCACAGGCCGCCTTCACGCCGCAGGTGCCGCGCCTGTTCAGCGACACGTTACGTGACAACCTGCTGCTCGGCCTGCCCGAAGCCGCCCTGGACCTGCCCGCCGCCCTACGCCTGGCCGTGCTGGAAGGCGACGTGGCGGCGATGGAGGCGGGGCTGGATACGCGGGTGGGCGCACGCGGCGTGCGGCTCTCCGGCGGCCAGATCCAGCGGGCGGCGGCGGCGCGGATGTTTGTGCGCCCGGCCGATCTGCTGGTGTTTGATGATCTCTCCAGTGCGCGGGATGTGGAGACCGAGCGCCTGCTGTGGGAGCGCGTTTTCGCGCGGCCCGCTAGCACGGTACTGGCCGTCTCCCATCGCCGTGCGGCCCTGCGCCGCGCCGACAGGATCATCGTGCTGCAAAACGGCAGCGTGGCCGCCGTTGGGCGCCTGGACGATCTGCTAGCGACTTGCGCCGAGATGCAATATCTGTGGCACGGCGAAGACGGAAGTGCCGCCTAGCGCCGGGGCGTTAATGCCCGTTGGGCGTGGGCGTGGTAACGGGGGCGCGGGCGCGCACGGCGGCGGCTTCGGCGGTTTTGCCTTGCTGCTCCAGGGCATCAGCCCAGGCGATAAAGGCGGTTGCGTTTTGTGGATCGAGGGCTGCGGCACGTTCGCCGGCGGCCGCGGCTTCGGGGAAGCGGTTCAGGCGCAGCAGGGTCAGCGCGAGGTCAAACTGGGCAACCGCGTTGGCCGGTTCCAGGGTGACGGCGCGTTGATACAGCGGCAACGCCTCGGCGGGTTTATCGGCCCGCGAATAGTCTACTCCCTGGTTGACAAGATCCCCGGCCGACACCGCCTGCGTGCGGTTCAGCGCGGCCAGAGCAAAACTGCCGGCAACCAGCAGGCCCAGCAGCGCCGACTCCAGGCCCAACCCCTGCGCGGGCGGCTGGGGGGCCAGGGCAAGCCGCCGTCCCAGCCCCCAGGCCAGCGCCGCGCCCGTGATCATGCCGCCGAGATGGGCGCTGTTGTCAACATTGCCCGACGTACCGTAGAGCAGCACAACCCCCGCCCAGATCAGCATACTGTTACGGACCGCGCGGGCCTGCACGGTGCCAATCAGTTGGCTCACCACGGCGCCGGCCAGGATCAGCCCGCTGATCGCGCCTGACGCGCCGGCCGCGACAATCGGCTGGTTCCAGTGCCAGGCCAGCGAGAGCGCCGAGCCGCCGAGCCCGGCCACGATATAGAGCAAGACAAAGCGCGCTTGCCCGTAGTAGCGCTCAAGCAGCGGCCCCACCTGCAACAGCGCGATCATGTTCATCAGGATATGGAGCGGGTTGAGATGGATAAACACGGCCGTCAGCATCCGCCAGACCTCGCCCACGCGCACCAGCGGCGCATAAAGCGCGCCCGCTTGCAGCAGGGTGTGGGTGGAGAAGCCGCCGAACTCGCGGTCGCCCGCTTGCACCAGCATCAGGGCATAGATCAGCACATTGAAGCCGATGATCAGATGGGTGGTGCCGAACGGCGCGCGTTGCCGCGGGCCGCGCCGGCTTAGTGGGCCGATTGGATGACCCCCAACTTGTCGGTCAGGGTCGCAGCGTCCAGAATGCCGCTCTGAATCCAGCGGATCACGCCCTGGCGGTCAATGAAAAAGCTGGTCGGGATCGGTAAGACGCGATACAGCTCTTTGACCGAGCTAGAGCCGGGGTTATCCGGCAGCAGCGGAAAGGTGAGGCCGTATTCGCGCTGGAAGGAGGCGATAATATCGGGATCGCTTTCGACGGCCACCCCCAGCACGGTCACACCGGTGCCCGCGCCGCCCGCCGCCGCTTTGGTGCGGGCATACACGGCTTGCAGGGTGGGGATCTCCTGGCGGCAAGGGTCGCACCAGGTTGCCCAGAAGTTGATCAACACCGGTTGCCCCCGCAAGGCCGACAGGGTGACGGCTTTGCCGTTCCTATCGGGCAGCGTGAAGTCGGGGGCCAGCGCTCCCACGCGCGGCGCGGTCGGCTCATCGGGGATGTTGAAGCGCTCGACCTTGCTGGTCCGCTGCAACTGCGTCACCCAGTCGTTGATCTTGCTATCGCGGGCATCGGTAGTCGCGGCGCCGGCAGTGACATTGAGGCCCATGTATTTGTTGACCAGCACCACATCGCGCTGTTCATCATAGAAATCGGCATGGCTCAGGCCGTAGCCTTTAAGCGCTGTTTCCAACTGCGCGGGAGTTTTGTTGTTGCGCTCCAGCAGCACCTGGACAAAGCGATCTACATCGGTATCACTCACTGTGACGCCCGCCCGCAGGGCATCCTGGACCCGCATCCGGGTATCAATCAGGCTTTGCAAGGTGCTGCCCCGGCTGGGGGTGACCTCTTTGCCGTTCAGCAGCGCGGTGAGGGCGCGATTGACCAGCACTTCGCGGTCCACTTGCGCGCCGGTGATCACCTCACCGTTGACACGGGCCAGGGCGTCGGGCGGCGGCTGGGCGCTGACCCAGGAGAACGCGAACAGGGCGGCCACGATGACGCCGGCCGCGATCACCAGCGCCCCCAGCACGCGGTTTTGCCGGGCGCCGGCGCGAACCACCGGGCGCGGGGCCGGCGGGCGGGGAGCCGTTATGGGGGCCGGGGTGCTGTCCACAGCGCGTTGTCCCCGCCGGATCTCGACGCCAAAGCCGGGGTCGGCGGACTGGTTCGAGGATGCGTTTTTCATGTTATAGCCCTAATTGCCACTGCGGCAAGAACTGGTTAAGCCAGGTCACGCGGTCCGATACCAGCAGCAGGCCCATCCCCAGCAACAGCGCGCCGCTGATCAGGGAGATGGGGTTGAGGCCGGCCAGCAGGGTACGCCCGGCCACACGCAGGTCGAAGGTCCGCATCATCACCTTACGCAGCCAGACGGTCAGTTGCCGACCGACCAGCGCGGTAAGGATAAAAGGGATGCCGAGGCCCAGCGAATAGGCCAGGAACAGCGGCATGGTCGCACTGGGCGGCTGGTTGGCAGCCAACGACAGCATCGCACCCAAGATCGGCCCCACGCAGGGCGTCCAGCCGAGGGCAAAGCCGGTGCCGATCAGCAGCGAGCGCAAGTAGCCGAGCCGTTTACTGGGCTTCAACTCCAGCCGCTTTTCATAGTTGAGTAGGGGGATGTTGAATACGCCCAGTGTATGTAGGCCAAACACGATCAGCAGTATGCCGCTAATCCACTGCAACAACACGCGGTTGTCCTGCATCAGGCTACCCAGCAGCGTGGCACCGGCGCCGAAGATCAGCACAAAGACCAGCGAAAAGCCCAACACAAACGACAGCGCGTGCAGCAGCACCACCGCACGCGGGGCTAACAGCCGCCCGCTCTGCTTGTCGAGCGAGGCGCCCGTCATATAGCCCAGATATACCGGCACCAACGGCAGCACACAGGGCGAGGCAAACGACACAAAGCCCGCGCCGAACGCCACCGCCAGATTCAGTTCAATTCCACTCGCCATAGATCCCCCATCGTGATGCGTAAACCGTAATGCGTCAATTGATTGCAATAGCGCACTAATAAATCCGCATTACATTTTACGTCGCCCGCGCCGGCAAAGGCG
Organism: Chloroflexia bacterium; assembly: GCA_038228295.1. Classification (GTDB taxonomy): domain Bacteria; phylum Chloroflexota; class Chloroflexia; order QHBQ01; family JAICKM01; genus JAICKM01. The sequence goes on from JBBRPH010000014.1 coordinate 64,162, forward strand.
GCGCAGCCGCTAAGATGCGACCCTGATCCAGCACGATGCCGATCCAGGGATAGAGCAGGCGTACTACGGCATAGCCGAACAGCGTGCCGCTGATGATACGCAGCCACCAGTTGAGCGTACCGACCGCATCGCCCAGCGAAAACGCGCTGAACTGCCCGCCGGTCAGCGTATTAAACCAAGCGTTAGTCTCGCGCAGGCCGAGCAAATGGCTGAAGCCGTCGAGGCCCAGCGGCACCAACAGCAGCGCAAACACGGGCCAGGCCATTGGGCGTAGCAACCAGCCGAGCCGCCCGTCGGCGCCGGCCTGCCGCGCCTGTGCATAGATCAAAGCGCCGATAAAGATGGTGGTGTAGATGGCACTGTTGCGCCAGCAGTAAGCCACCTGATAGCCGAATATAAACGCGGCGCGCTCCGGCAGTTGGTGGCAGAACAGCATATAGGCGGTATAAATCGGGTCGGCCAACGCCCACCAGCCGAGGCGGGCGCAAATGGGCGCCAGCCAGGGCAGGGCGACAAACAGGCCGAGCAGGGTATTGGCCGCCGCGAGCCAATGGCGGCCCAGACCGTTGCCTGCCCGGTCAATCACGCCGATCATGCCGGCGGCGGCGGCACTGTAATTCGGCGTGCTGCCTGCGGCGGAGATGGGCACGTTGCTTGCTGCGCCGGTCGGCATCGTAGCGACCAGCGCACGATACAATTGCACGCGATCCATAGCGGCGGGGGCAGTGAGGGTCGGGCCGCCTTCGACGGCGATCACGGGAATCGTCTCATGGTAGGCCGCGAACCACGCCTGATCGTCCAGGATGTTGCGCTCCTCCACGATCCAGCCGACGGGCGGCAAGGCAGCGAGCAGGTCACGCAGATGATAGCGCGTGGTATCGCACAGCGAGCAGTTAGGCTTTGTATAGAGCAGGATCGTCGGCAAGCGGGCCACCCCTTAGTCGCGTGAAGACCGCGCCGCGCAGGCGGGACTTCTACATACTATCATTATACCCGCGCCTGGAGAGAGCGTCAAACCAGCACGCCCCGGCGGGCTGTCGGTAGGGCCATAGCCGGCGTGCTGCGGGACGGACCCGCTGCTTGACGCGATTTAGAGGCAACCCGTATAATACCGCCATGAGTGATGAGACTGCGATGCCGGACGAAGACGACGCGGCGCGGCATGAGGTTGCGCAACTGTTGCCGTTGCGCGATGGGCGCTCGGTGTTGCTGCGGACGGCACGCCCACCCGACGCGCACGCGCTGCTGGGCGCGCTTAACGAAGTAGCGAATGAAGGCCGCTTTCTGCTGCGCCGCGCCTGGGAGATCACGCCCGAACTGGAGCAACGCTGGGTGAACGTGGCGCTGGGCGACAGCGATCTGGTGCTGGTCGCCATGCTGCTCGACAATCCACACACGCGCGATGAGCAAGAGATCGTCGGCGGGCTGTCGCTGGTGCGGGGGCGCCCGGAGTTTGTGCGCCACACCGCCGAACTGGCGATGTGGCTGCGGGCCGCCTACCGCGAACTGGGCCTGGGGTCGGCCATGCTCGAATATGCGCTGGTCTGGACGCGCGAACAGGCGGCCATCGAAAAGATCACCCTCAGCGCCCGGTCGTCGAACCGGCGCGCCTTGAACCTCTACCGCAAATACGGCTTTGTTGAAGAAGGCCGGCGGGAAGGCTTCATCAAAACGGAGCAGGGCTATGAAGCCGAAGTGCTGTTGAGCCGCTTCGTCCGAGGGCCGCTGCTGGGCCGCACCGCGGGGCAACCGCTACACGGGCCGGATTTGCGCGGGCTACCGCAAGACGGTGATGACGACGATATTGGAGACCACGGCGGGTGAGAAACACGCAGCTTGATCAGTCGGTGCCCGGCCCCCAGCGCGGGCAAGAAACCCTGCCGCACGGCCAGACCACGGTGCCGATCCGCTACCTGCCGCCGCTGCTGGTGACCTTGGCGGCGGCGCTGTTTCTGGTGCTGCTGTTCGCGCTCCTCAGCTATCTGGCCGGCAGTGTTGCCGGCGACAACCTCTTTGGCCCCCAGGCGGTCGGGTTGACTTTCAGCACGGGGGCTTGCGGCCTAGTGACGCTGCTGCTGGTGGGCGCCACGCTCTATTTCGCTAATGCGACACGCCAAGCGGCCCGCGACCTCCGCGCCCAGCCGGTGACGTGCGACGGCGTGATTGTGCAGCGCCACAGCGGCATCGGGCGCAACAGCCAGGCCGATCCGCTGGTGGGCAACGGTGTGTTGCCCCTGGCGACGCGCGGCGGCCGGCGGCGCGGCGGCGGTAACAGCTTCTGGATCGTGGTGGGCCAGGCCGATGCGCAGGCCACCGCGTCCGCCCGCGTAGACCTCACGCCCGCCACGCCGCCGGCCGCTGCCGAGCCGGTCCGCCCGCGCGGCTTTGTGCAAGGCAGCGGCGATTGGGCCGCGCAACTGCAACAGGACGCCCGCTCGCCCGCGCCGTCCGCCGCCGAGGAGCCGCTGACCTTGCCGCCGCCACCGTCGCGACGGCCATTGGGCGCGGGCGAGGTCAACTTGCGCGTAGATAAGCACGTCTACCAGGCGTTGGCTGTGGGCGACCGCGTGCAGGTGGTCTATTCGCCCTATCTGCAACACGTCTACTATGTGCGCCGCCAGACCGCCGGCGGCGAAATGGTGATCCTGCGGAACTTGGCGCTGATCTAAGGTGGACTATTTCCGCGCGCGCCGGATGGGCCACGCGCTCATCAACCCTTTCGACCTAGCCTCGCCGGCCCTCAAAGCCTACCGCCGCGCCGCCCGAATGTTGCTGGTGCAGCCCGGTATGCGGATTCTCGATGCGGGCTGTGGGCTGGGCGCGGGCAGTTGGCTGCTGGCGATGCTCGGCGCGCACGTCACCGGCGTGGACTACTCGACCGAAGCCGTCGCCTGGGCCACGGCGACTTATAGCGCTGCGCCCCTGCGCAAAGGCGGCCGGCTAAACTACGCGCCGGCCGACCTCAGCACCTGGCAGCCGGCAGCGGCCTACGATGCCGTCATCGTGGCCGATGTGTTGGAGCACTTCCCCGCCGCCGCCGGCCCCGACCTGTTGCGCCGCTTGTTGGGTGGGCTCGACATCGCCGACACGCCCCCCCCGCCGGGCCGGCACGACGGCCTCTTTCTGCATCTGCCGCTCACCGCCAATGGGATGGATTGGCTGCTGCTGATCAAAAACGGGCTGTTGCTGCAACGGCTGCGTGGGCACGTGCTGGACCATCACGGCGACCGTACCCACCGGGCGCGCTACGGCCTACGCGATTTGCGGCCGCTGGCCCTGGCCGCCGGCGGTCGCATTGACTGCCTGGAGTTGCGGGTCTACCGCCCGCGCCTGCGCGCCCTCGAACGGCGCGTCTGTAGCGGCCGGCGCATCCCTTTTGCGGCGCTCGGGGCCGGCCTGCTCACCGACTGCGATGCGATTCTGCTGCCCGAACTGGTTGCGGTATTGCGCCACGCCGCCCCGGACGCCGCACCCCCCAGCCCCCCAGCCGGCGATTAGCACCTTCCGCCGGCCTGCTACCCGCTAGTACTCACCGCATCATAAATACATCTCAGTTACTTCGCTTTGTTTAAAGGGCACACTATAGTGAGTGGGATATTTATGCGTAGAGCGGCAACAATACGGGTAAAGATACGTGTTAAGAGTGGTAAGGAGAGGTAAGGAGAGGTAAACCAGTTACCTTACCAATTAGTAAGAATATAGTACGGCAAATATCATACCCGAAATTGATCCACTATCGTAGCTCGCATCTATTTGTTTTTTAAACCTATTGTGGTACAATTCTAACTAGGGCGCAAGGTAGGTATTACTACCCTCACAACTCCTTAATTTCAAACCCGGTATTCTCTCGCCATAGTTAAGTACAGCGGTGTCTCGCCGAGAGCGTGGGCTACATCGTGTAGAGTCACCACCGGATTTAGCCAGCATCTAGTCAGGAAAGGAATCGCGATGAGTAGTTTTTCGCAAAGTAGCGGGGCACGCAAACCGTTGACGCTGTTGCTGACCGCTCTCCTATTGGGCAGCGTCAGCGGCACAGTTCACCCGGCGGGGCCGCCGGCGCCGGTCGCTACGCCTGCTGCGCCCGCCGGCCCCTTAACCCCGGCCCCGGCGGCGCTTAAGCAACAGGTGCAAGCCGAACTCGGCAAGATGGACCTCAGTTTTGAGGAGAATAAAGGCCAAAGCGAGGCCCAAGTGCGCTACTTGGCGCGCGGTAAGGGCTACACCGCCTTCCTGACTGATCAGGAAGCGGTGGTGGTGTACAGCGCGCCGGCCAAGCCGCCGGCGCCGGGCAAAACGAGTGCGGCCGCGGCCGGCCCGCAAACCGCCGTGCTGCGCTACCAGTTGCAGGGGGCGAACACGGCGGCGCGGCCCGTCGCTGCGGCGCAACTGCCCGGCACGCAGAACTACCTGCTGGGCAACGACCGCAGCAAGTGGTACACCGACATCCACACCTTCGGCAAAGTGTCCTACGCGGGCGTATATCCGGGTGTAGACCTCGCCTACCACGGCACGGCCGGCGCGCTGGAATATGACTTTGTGGTTGCCCCCGGAGCCGACCCCAGCGCGATCAAGATGCACATCGCGGGAGCCGCTAGCGTGACGCTGGAAGGCAACGATCTCGTAATGCAAACGGCGCTCGGCCCCATCCGCCAGAGCGCACCGCGCATCTACCAGGACGGCGCGGCCGGCCGCGAAACCGTGCAGGGCAGTTTCAGCCTGCACAGCGACGGCACGGTGGGCTTCACCCTCAGTCAGTATGATGCAAGCCGCCCGGTGGTGATTGACCCGATCACCTACTCTTCTTATCTGGGCGGCGGTAACACTGGGCGCCCCAGCGACGGCGGCGACTGGGCGATTGATGTGGTCGAAGACAGCCTACACAACGCCTATGTCGTCGGCGCAACGGACTCGCTGACCTTTCCCACCACGGCCGGCGCATATCAGACGGTTGCGGTCAATTTCTTCGTCGTGTTTGTCACCAAAATCGCGGCGAACGGCAGCAGCAAAGTCTGGTCCACCGTGATCGGCGGCACGGAAGACGGCACCGCAGACCACGGCTGGTACAATGTCGGCACCGGTATCGTGCTGGATAGCTTGAACGAACCCGTTATCAGCGGCTTCAGCGCCTCGCTTACCTACCCGGTCACGACCAGTCGCGCCAAACAGGGGCCGACCACAAGTAATCATTACGATGCGGTCTTGACCAAACTGAACGCAACAGGCACTGGTCTGATCTACTCTACGTATATCGGCGGCGGCACCGCCGGCGATGGGACCGGTGCCAACGATGACTACGGCTACGATGTCGCCTTGCTGCCCGGCAGCGATACGATAGCCTACTTAGTTGGGGCGACCAATGTCGCCACCGGTAATGTAGGCGGCACCGGCGGTAGCTTCCCGATCACAGCGGGCGCATACCAAACTAACAACAACGGTAACTCTGATGCGTTTGTCAGCAAAATTGATATGAGCATTCCAGGGACGCTCACGCTGGGCTACTCCACTTTCCTGGGCAGCACCGGCAATGATATGGTGGGCCTCGACTCGTACTACGGTACGCCACGCGATGACTTTTACCATGAGGGCGGCATCGTGGTGGACAACACCGGCAGCGCCTATGTCGCGGGTTATGTGAGCAGCGCTGCCGGCTTCCCCACGACTGGAGGCTATCAGACCGCTGCGTCTGGTGCTTACGATGCGTTCCTAACAAAATTCGACCCGGCGGGCAGCGGTGTAATGTACTCCACCCTTTTTGGCGTAAGCGGCAACACCCATGCCAGCGATATCAAGTTCGCTATACCGAGTTCGGCCGCTACCTTCACAACCACCGTTGTCATTGCCGGCCTGGCACAAGGGCTAGACTCCACCACCGCCGGGGCGTATCAGGCCACGTATGGCGGCGGCAACGGCGATGGATTTATCGCCAAATTCGATACGGCACTGACGGGAGCCGCCTCGCGGATCTATGCCACCTACGTCGGCGGTGCGAACTTCGACCAGATATTCGGCATTGATACCAACAGCGCCGGCTATATTGGCTTCGGCGGCGGTTCCGACGGCGGGCTAGCGCCTACGGCTGGTGAACGTGCTTATGCAGGCACCGGTGATGCCTTTGCGGGCATCCTCGATCCCGCCCAGACCGGTCCGGCGCAGCTGATCTACCTCACCTATCTGGGTGGCGGCGCCTTAGATCGCGCCAGCGCGGTGGATCTATCGGGCACTGCGGCTCCATCGGCCAGCGCCGAAATGATGGTGGTCGGCAACACGCAATCCTACAATATAGCCTCCAACTTCCCCGTCACAGTGGGTGCGTTCCAGCCGAACGCCGGTGGCGGCGACCCGACTAGCCCCGGCAAAGCGGAAGCCTTTGTCACCAAGCTCTCAGTGCCGCTGGCCCCCACCGCCGCACAGATGCGGGGCTTGGCGGCCGCGCCGGCCGGTAACGGCGGCGTGACGGTGCAGTGGACCAGCGCCAGCGAAGCCGATCATCTCGGCTACAACGTGCTGCGCGCGGATAGCCAAGCGGGCGCGTTCCACATCGTCAACACCGGCCTGATCGGCAAAGATGCGGCGCTGGGCGGCGGCGCGCACCGCTTCAGCGATGCGCGCGGCACCCGCGCCAGCATCTATAAGATCCAGGCGGTGGATACGCACAACCAGACGCAAGACTCGGCGGCCTTCGCGGTCGGCAAACTGCTGCCGCCGACCATTGCCGCGCCGAGCCGGGCCGCGCAAGCGGCTGAAGCCGCCGGCTGGGTTGCCGCGAACCGCGTTAGCCCCGTCCGCAGCAAGGCGACGTCGCTGACCACAACGCCCTACAAGCTGACCGTGGCCCAGAGCGGGGTGGCCCGCGTGACCTATGAGCAACTGCAAGCGGCCGGCGTGCCGCTGGCGGGCGTCGTCGCCGACCGGCTGACGCTGACCACCGGCCCGGTCGGCAGCCGCGTGGCGGTGCCGCTGGCCCTGCACGTCGCGAACCCGGCGGCGTTTGCCCCCGGCGATAGCTTCGATTTCATCGCCCAGGCTGCGCCCTCGCCCTACGGCGACGGTCGTGCCTACTTCCTCCGCCAGGGTGCCGACAGCGGCCTGCACATGAGCAGCGTCGGCCAAGCCGCCGCCGGCCCCAGCCTGGGCACGAGCAGCTTCCTCAGCACGGTGCATAGCGAAGAAAACACCGAATACTGGCAGTATGCGCCGAACCTGGGCGCGCCGCAGCCCGAAGGCCCCTGGTACTGGGCCGACACTTACGGCGGCGCCGATGCAACCGTCACCGTTAACGCGCCCGATTACACAGCCGGGGCGGCGACCATGACGGTCCACCTGCAAGGCATTACCACCGACGATCATCTGGCGATCAATCACCACCTGCAACTGCGCCTCAACGGTACGCTGGTGGGCGAACAGCGCTGGGGCGGCCTCGCGCCGCAGGACTTCGCGCTAGCGCTGCCGGCCGGGGTGCTGCACGCTGGGGCGAACACCCTCACGCTGCACACAGTCAATGACACCGGCGCGGCGCAAGATGCGGTGGTGCTGGCGAGTGTGGATACTACCTACGCACGGGCCTATCGTGCGCTGGCCGACAGCTTGCGCTTCACCCCCGCCGCCGGCGGTAATCGCCGGTTGGTCGGTGTGCAGGCCGGCGGGTTCAGCAGCGCCGGCGTGGCGCTCTACGATGTGACCAACCCCGCCGCGCCGCGCCAGGTGCCTGCCGGCGTGACCGGCAGCGCCGGTAACTATAGCGTGCAGGCGCAGGTGCCGCGCGGCGACGTGCAAACGCTGCTCGCGGCGGCCGGCAGCGGCTTCGTCAGCCCCACGGCCATCGCGCCGGTGGCGGCGGGCGATCTGCATAGTGGCAGCGCAAACTACGTCATCGTCGCCTACGACAGCATGTTGAGCGCGGCGGGCCAGTTGGCTGCACAAGAGCAGGCGGCCGGCCTGACCACCACGGTGGTGCCGGTTAGCGCGATCTATGACCAATTCGGCGCCGGCGTGCCCGACGCGGCGGCGCTCACCGCCTTCTTCGCGCAGACGCAGCACTGGCCGACCGCCCCGCAGTACGCGGTGTTGTTGGGCAGCGCCAGCTACGACAGCCACGGCTACACCCAGAGCGGCGCCCCCGACCTGGTGCCGACCGGCTATGTCACCACGCAGTACATGGGCCGCACCGCCTCTGATACGGCGTTGGTGCTCGGTTCCCACGGCAACGCGCCGACGCTAGCGCTGGGGCGCCTACCGGCCCGCACGCCGGCCGAGGCGACCGCTCTGGTCGCGAAACTCGGCGCATATCGCACCAGCAGCCACACCTGGGGCACCCAAGCCAGTCTGGTGGCCGACAGCGGCGCGGATCAGGCAACCTTCGAGGGCGCCAGCGAAGCGTTGGCCGGCGTGTTGGGCGGCACCTCCGTCGAGCGGCTCTACGAAAGTCAACTGGGCACGGGCACCGGCGCGGCCATCGTCCAGAGCCTCAACGCCGGGCGCGCCCTGTTCAACTACTACGGCCACGGCAGCTACCAGTTCTGGAGCGCGGGCGACATCTTCAACACGCAGACCGTCGCCGGGCTGAACAACGCCGGCCGCGAAGCGTTCGTCACCTCAATGAACTGCCAGAGCGGCGACTATGACTGGGCGCAAGGCACCAGTCTGCTCAACGCGCTGGTGCTGAAGCCGCAAGGTGGCGCCATCGGCGCGATTGGCGCGACGGCGGCCAGCACGCCCGGCGGCCAGACGCAACTGGATCAGGCGGTCTACAGCAGCCTGTTGAGCGGCGCACGCCTCGGTGATGCGTTGCGCGCGGGCTACAGTGCCACCACCAGCCGCGATGTCATGCTCCAGTTCCACCTGATCGGCGACCCGGCCCTGCGCCTTGACCTGGGCACGACGACCGACCGCTAGGCAAACGGCGGCAAACAATCGCTCACTAGGCGGTAGGCGTTAGGCAGCAATGTCTACCGCCTACCGCTGTTTAGCGGGACGAAAAGCGGGCGCAAAAGCGGGTGTGCAGCCACAGCACGCATGACAACGCCGCGCAAATGGTGTATACTGCACGGCAGTAGGGACACATCCGGTAGCAGCGGGTAAGTAGGTAAGGAGCGCGGGGCTATGACAGCCGAGGAATTACTCCAAAAAGGCAAAACAGCCGCTACATCAGGGCAAAAAGACCTAGCCCGCGAGTACCTGGGGCGCGTCGTGCAGCTCCAGCCGCAGCACGAAGAAGCCTGGCTCTGGCTCAGTGGCGTGGCGAACAACCTGCCGATGATGAAGGGCTGCCTGGAGCGGGTGCTGGCGATCAATCCCCGCAACACCCAGGCGTTGGAAGGTATGAACTGGGTGCGCGGCCGCGAAGCCCAGACGGCCGCCGCACAAGCCCACGCCGCCGCGCAGGCGGCCGCCGCTGCGCCCACGGGCAGCGCACCCACCGCGCCCGCCACGCCCGCGCCCCATGCCCCCGGCGAGACCTTTACCGCCGAAGAAGAGGGCGACCACGACGACGACCCGATCCACGCGCCGACCTTCCATGAAGGCGACGAACCGCTCTACCCGGCCGCCGGGATGCGGCTGCTGATCATGGCCGTCGAGCGCGTGACCGGCGAAAAGGGCGTGGGCGCGATGCTCCGCAGCGCCGGCCTGGAGAAATACGTCGGCAACTACCCGCCCAACGAGATCGTGTTCAATGTCCCGTACAGCGAATACAGCGCCTTCGGCAAAGCGATGGAAGACTTCTACGGCCGCGCGGCCAAATCTATGCAAATGCGCGTCGGCCAGGAGTTGATCAACTACGGCCTCAACGAACAACCGCGCTTGCTGGGCATCATGGCCCCGGCAATGAAATTTATGCCGATGGCAATGAAGATGAAACTCAGTATCGAGAAAGTCGCCTCGCGCACCCGCGAACTGGGCATCCCGATTGGCTTGCAGGACAAAGGCGATCACTACGAGTTTAGCGTCGGGATGTGCCCCTACTGTTATAATCGCCACACCGACATCGGCTGTGGCGCAATGGCCGGCGCGCTCGTGGCAACGCTCCGCTGGGCCACCGGCAAAACCTTCACCGTCGAAGAGATCGAGTGCCGGGGCAAGGGCGGGCAGGCGTGTGCCTACCGCGTCAGCAAAACCGCGAGCGAGTAGCCGGCAGCGCCCGCCGACCCAGCCGAGCTGTTTCCATTTGGTAGCCGGGGTTCGCCATGTCACCACAACGTCCACTGCGCCGTGTCGGTAACACGCTGCTGCTCCTCGCCCTGCTCCTCGCCCCGCTCGCGGCGCGGCAGGCGGCGGGCGGCCTCGGTGCGCCCGGCTTTGTCGGCCTCGGCGCAAGCGGCACGCGCTTTGTGCGCCCCGATGGGCGGCCGTTCTTCGCCTGGGCCGTCAACTATGTCGGCCCGCCCGACCGCGCCTGGCGCATCTGGGACGATGCGAGTTTTGACCCCTCGCTGATCGAAGCCGACTTTACGCGCGCCGCCGGGCTGGGCCTGAACACGGTGCGCTTGTTTATTCAGACGCCGCTCAAAAACGATGTGCTGGCCGGCAAGTTCCGCAAACTCGACCTGACGGTAGACATCGCCCGCCGCCACGGGCTGGCGCTGATCCTCACCTTCAGCGATTATGTGGAACCCGACCTGAGCCGCGTCGCCGACCTGCAAACGCGCATCGCCACGCACTTCCGCGACGAGCCGGTGATCCTGGCCTACGACCTGAAAAACGAGCCGCAATTCGATCTGGTCACGCTGTCCGTCTATCCGGGCAGCCCGCCCGCGCTGCAAACCGACCGCCTGATCGGCATCTACGGCGAGCGCATCGCGCAAGCCGACATCCCCGCCTATCGCCAGAGCGCCGAGGGCCGCAACTTGATTCCCGGCCGGCTGACCGATGCCCAAGCCTATATTTATGTCAACAACTACCGCCTCTACCGTGAGTTCCTGGATGCCGCTACCGCCTGGGTCAACACGCACCCCGACAAGACCACGCTCGACTATATGGACGCACCCGACGCGGCAACGTGGCAGCCCTTCTTCGGCGCACTGGACGATACGCTGCGCCGCTGGATCACGGTGCAGCACGACGCGGTGCGCGCCGCCGACCCCAACCACCTGATCACCATCGGCTATAGCAACATTGTGCTGGCGAAACTCAGCGCCAACCGCCTGCTTGATTTCCAAGCGCCACATCGCTTTGTGGCGACCGGGCCGGCGAACTTCAGCCGCAGCGTGACGGTGCTGACCAACCTACGCGCTACCTTCGCCGACCGGCCGTTTATGCTGGAAGAGTTCGGCTACTCCAACGAGGAAGGTTTACAGCCGGGCGCCGCGCCGGTGGATCAATTGGTGACAGCCAATCTGGAGACGGCGGTTTGGCTCTATTTGGTCGGCAACGGCTATGCGGGCGGCGGCAAGTGGATGCTCAACAACTATCCCGGCGGCGATAATGCGGCACAAAACGCCTACGGCCTCTACGGCGACACGTTGCAGCCCAAGATCGCGGCGCAGGCGCTGACCGCGCTGATCCCTAGCCTGGCGACCGACCCCGCGGCGGGCCAGTTCACCGATCTAGCGGCGGATGTGAGCGGTGGGATACGTTTCACCTACCGCGCCGCCGGCATCCGCATGGTCGGCGGCACCACCTCCAGCAGCCCCGATGTGGTGCAATACACGCCCGCCGGCCCCCTGCCGCTGCTAGCCGCGGTCACCTGGACGCGCGAAGCCGACCGCCACACCGATGTGTGGACCGACGGCGCGGCCAATATGACGATCAACCTGCCCGCCACGTTGGGGGCGGTAGCGGCCGGCGCGGCCCTGACGGTGCGCGAACGGCAGCCCGACGGCACGTACCGGCCGGTGCCGGCCACGCGCAACGGCGACACAGTGCAGTTCACCGCCGCCGGGCTGCGTGCCTACCGCATCACCGCGCCGGGATCGGCGGTGGACCCCGCCCCGCCGCTGCCCGCAGCCACCTATTTCCCGCAGACGCACCACAACCTGGGCGGCGGCTTCCGCGACTACTGGCAAGCGCACGGCGGCCTGCCCATCTTCGGCTACCCACTGACCGAGGAGTTTCAGGAGGGCGGCTACACGGTGCAGTATTTCGAGCGTAACCGCTTTGAGTTTCACCCTGAATACCGGGGCACGCCGTATATCGTGTTGCTGGGCCGGCTGGGCGCGCAAGTCACCACCGGGCGGCAATTCCCCGGCAGCGCGCCGTTCGACAACCGCCCCGGTCACAGCTATTTCGCCGCCACCGGCCACTCGCTCAACTCCGGCTTCCTGAGCTACTGGCAGGCCAACGGCGCGCTGGCCCAGTTCGGCTACCCGATCTCCGAAGAGACCGCCGAAGTCAGCCCCACCGACGGCCGGACGTATACCGTGCAATACTTCGAGCGCGCCCGCTTCGAGTATCACCCCGAACTACCCGACCCTTACCGCGTCAGCCTCGGCCTGCTGGGTGTGACGGTGCTGCGCGACCGGGGCTGGTTGCCGTAGGAGGGTTGCCCATGCCGCCACCCATCACCGAACCGCGCCGCCTGCTGCCCGCGCCTACTCGTGACACCACCGGCCTGCCGCGAATGCAGCCCGCCCCACGCTGGAAGGTGTTGCTGCACAACGACGACACGCATGATATGGGCTATGTTGTCAAATCGCTGCGCAAAGCCGTGCCCGGTGTGACGGCGCAGGAAGCGATCCAGATTATGCTCCAGGCACACCTCAAAGGGGTCGGCCTGGTGCGCGTCTGCCCCCGCGAACAGGCCGAGTACTTCCAGGAGCGCATCCAGAGCTTCAAGTTGGGCTGCACGATTGAACTGGACGAGTGAGCCGGACGAGGGCGGGGTTCCGCTGCTGAATTATGAATTACGGGTCAAAACTCAGAACTCAGCGCCGCCAGCGTGGTGATGCGCGGTAGCGGGCTGTGGCGGTGGCGGTCCCAGCGGTCGAGCAGATAGCCGGGGATGCCGAGCGCCCTCGCGGCTTCAATGTGCTGCGGCACATCGTCAATAAAGCAGACGGCGGCGGCGGGCGCCTGGGCGGCGTCGAGCGCCAGGTGGAAGATGGCGGCCTGTGGCTTCTCGTGGCCGATGGTGCAGGAGTAGAGACAGGCCGCGAAGTAGCGTTCCAGGTCGAGGTGCTGCATAATCGCCTGCATTGAGGGGAAGGCGTTGGAGACCAGCACCAGGCGCACGCCGGCGGCGGTCAGCGCTTGCAGCGTGGGCACCGCGTCGGCGAACGGGGTGTAGATGTCGAGTTGCAGCGTGTCGGCGACCAGTTCGGCGACCAGCGCCGGAGTCGGCGGCACGCCGGCCGCACGGAGCCAGGCGGTGTAGTAGCCCTGCCAGTAGACCTCTTCAGCCGCGCGGGTATTCACCCAGAGCAGCTGGTCTTGCCCGGCGTAGGCATGGTGAAACGCCGCCTCGAAGTAGGGGGCGGCCTGCGCGATGGGGATCGCTTGGCCCGTCTGCTCCTGCACGATGCGGGTCACCCGCGCGCCGGTGCCGTAAAAGTCAATCAGCGTGTCGCCGGCATCAAACAGCACGGCTCTGTAAGGGGGCATCCGGCTCCTGCTCCGACTGTTAGGGTCGGTTTACTCTAAACTGCGCCGCAACTCCATGATCTGGTCGCGCAACAGGGCGGCTTTCTCGAACTCCAGCGCTTTGGCGGCGATCTTCATCTGCGATTCCAGTTCTTTGACCAGCCGCACGCGATCCTCTTTCGGGATGGCGATCTCGCCGCCGGGCGACACTTTATAGGCGGGACTGGTCTCGGCGACGGCGCGCAGGCGCTCGGTCAGGTCGCGGATCTGCTTGACGATGGTGGCCGGCTCGATGCCGTGTTCGGTGTTATAGAGCATCTGCTTTTCGCGCCGCCGGTAAGTCTCGTCAATGGCCGCTTGCATCGAGGCGGTCACACGGTCGGCATACATGACCACTTTGCCTTCGACATGGCGAGCGGCGCGGCCCATCGTCTGGATCAGGCTGTCGCGGCTGCGCAGGAAGCCCTCTTTGTCGGCATCCAGCACAGCGACCAGCGATACTTCGGGCAGGTCTAGCCCTTCGCGCAACAGGTTGATGCCGACGATCACATCATAGACCCCCAGCCGCAGGTCGCGCAGGATCTCGATTCGTTCCAGGGTATCAATCTCGCTATGCAGGTAGTGCGTCTTGATGCCGACCTCTTTCAGGTAGTCGGCCAGGTCTTCGGCCATGCGTTTGGTCAGGGTCGTGACCAGGGTGCGCTGGTTCTTCTCCACCCGCGCGCGCACCTGCTCTACCAGGTCTTCCACCTGCCCGGCTGTCGGCTTGATCTCCACTTCCGGATCGAGCAGGCCGGTCGGGCGGATGATCTGCTCTACGAGTTGCGCGCTGTGTTCATACTCGTAGGGGCCGGGGGTGGCCGACACATAGACCGCTTGGTGGATCTGGCGCTCAAACTCGGCCCAGGTGAGCGGGCGGTTGTCGGCGGCCGACGGCAAGCGGAAACCGTAGCGGATCAGCTCCTGCTTGCGCGAGGCATCGCCGCCCCACATACCGCGCACCTGCGGCAGGCTGATGTGGCTCTCGTCCACGAACAGCAGGTAGTCGTCGGGGAAGTAATCAAGCAGCGTGGTCGGGCGCTCGCCGGCCTGGCGGCGCGACAGGTGGCGCGAGTAGTTCTCCACGCCGGAGCAATAACCGGTCTCCTGCAACATCTCCAGGTCGTAGCGCGTGCGCTGTTCCAGGCGTTGCGCCTCCACCAGTTGCTCGGCGCCGCGCAATTCTTTCAGGCGCTCGTCCAGTTCGGCTTCGATGTCCACGATGGCGGCGGTCAGCTTCTCTTCGCTGGTGATAAAGTGGCGGGCCGGGTAGATGTCAATGCGATTGCGCTCCACCAGCACCTCGCCGGTGAGCGGGTCAAACTCGGTGATGCGCTCCACCTCGTCGCCCCAAAACTCCACCCGCACGGCAATCGTCTCGTAGGCCGGGAACACTTCCAGCGTGTCGCCCCGCACGCGGAACGTGCCGCGCACCAGGTTCATGTCGTTGCGGTCGTATTGGATATCCACCAGCCGGCGCAACACGCGATCGCGGCGCGCCACCTGCCCCTTTTGCAGATCCACCACCACTTTGCCGTACTCTTCCGGCGACCCCAGGCCGAAGATGCAAGACACCGAGGCGACAATGATCACGTCGCGCCGCTCGAACAGCGCGCGCGTGGCGGCATGGCGCAGCTTGTCGATCTCCTCGTTGATGTCGGAGTCTTTTTCGATATAGGTATCGGTGCGGGCAATGTAGGCTTCGGGTTGGTAGTAGTCATAGTAGGAGACGAAGTATTCAACCGAATTGCTGGGGAAGAACTCTTTGAACTCCGCGTAGAGTTGGGCGGCCAACGTCTTGTTGTGGGCCAGCACCAGCGTGGGGCGGTTGAATTGCTGGATTACCTGGCCCATGACAAAAGTGTTATGCACAAACAAGCCACCCTGCCCAGCCAGAAAGGTCTCGGCCCCCGGCACGGTGAAATCGTAGACAAACGGCAGCGCGTAACTACTCGGTTCCACAGCAGCTACGGAGGTCCAGCGCAGTTGGCAGAGCGCCATTAGCTCACCCCAACTTTCCCACCAGGCTTCGTCGGCCCCTTGTACGAGCGCCGCCTGTTGCAGTGCCGTCAAGATGCGCTTGAGATTCGCCCGCTGGGGGCGCCGGCGCCCCCCTTCAATCGCGCGAATGCCGCCCGCCTTGCTTTTGACGCTATAGCCCGCTAACGCTGCCAACTCCCGCTGCAAGAGGCCCACTCCCTGGCGCAACGCCTGCAACTGCGCGCCGTCCAAGGGGACCACATCTACATTGCTATGGTCGTTGTGTACTAGCAGCGCCTGAAGCCGTTGCTGCTTGTATTCTAACGAGAATCCAATCTGCTCGGAGAAGCGGCGCAGGTCGGCTTGCCCGGAGATGGTGATCCGCTGGTACCACGCTCCCTGATGATCGGTGCCGACCGCCCGCTTCCAGACACGTGCGATCCGACCCCAGATGCCGAAGCGCAGGAGCGCGTAGACCAGATCGGAAGCCAGTTGCTCGCTCGCGGTGGTCGCTGTCACTGCGCTGGCCCGTGCCACCGTGCCGTCGCCGTCGAAGTAGGCTTGCAGCAACTGAGCGAGGGCGCTGTTAGAGAGCTGCGGCCAGAACGCCGGCAGTCGCTTGCTGCGGGCAGCGGTGCCGCACGATCCCCCTAGAATGGTTGCCAGCGCCGTAGAGGACACCTGATAGTCGGAATTGGGGCGCGCTGTGAAAGGGATGCCCAGCTGGGTCAGCGCCACCTCAATGCGCTGCCGAACGGTCGGTGCATAGTTGGCGAGAATGAAGTAGCCGTGCTGCGCCTGGCAGTTCCCTTCGGCGATATAGTAGCCGAACAGGTGCAGGAGTTCGGGGGTCAGATCCAATTGCGCCGGCAATATATGTTGTCCCTTGCGACCGCCGACCTGGGCGACGGCGGGGTTCCAGTGCCCGGCTAGATCGGCGGTTTGCGTCAGGACCTCTTGGAAGATCGACCTTTCAAGCGCACCAACGGTCGTGTGCTGCTCAATCTGGCGCACCGTAGCAGCGGTGGATAGTCCATGGCGGTCCATTACCTCAATTAAGGCTGTAGACCCATGTTCGTTAGTGTACGCACGGATCGCGGCGGAGGCACGGACGAATAGCGGCTGACCAGTTGGCAGGGTCAGCGTGTCCAGGGTCGCCTGTTCGCTCCCAGCTAACAAGGTCTCCGGCACGGGAAGGTAGTCGGTGGACCGCGCATCGGCCGTCTGGATCAGTTGCAGATGACCGTCGCGCAGCACCCACAGGTTATGGTCGCCTGTCAACGTGGCGCTACGCCCGCAGCCGGTCTGCACGCGGTACATCGTAGCTGGAGTAGCATGGCGCGTCATCGCGCTGATCGGGTAGAGTTCGACCACGCCGGTGCTGGGGTTAAAGGCTTGGGCCAGGTACTCGACCGCACCACCCGCCGTGCCGAGGATCACGGTGTCCCCCTGCTGCTGAACCTCCGCCGGGCGCTGCGCGATCAGCGTATCAATCAACTCGCCAATCGGCGTGACGTGCGCGCTGCGCTCCGTGCCGCGTTGCTCGACGATGAATACGGGATCATGGTAGCCCAGACTCTTGCCCGTGCCCGTCGCGCCGAGCAGGGTTTGGTGTTTGTGGCCCTGCTGAATCCCGGCGACTAGTTTGCTGATCGCCTCCGGCTGGTCGCCCATGGGGCGGAAGTCGGACACCAGTTGAAAGTCGGGCATGGGGTTCCTCCTAGGCATCAGGTGTTGGGTAGCAGGTGGCGGCTTTATAGCTCTCTATTATAGCACATTTGTTTGCACAGGGCCATCGGTCGTTAGGCGGAAAGCGCGGCCGTCAGTCGTCAATTCAGCACTCCGCACTCAGGCGAGTGTCCACAGTCCCTGGTTCGCTGCCACGCGGAAGTGGATCGCGCCCTGGGCGGCCAGGCAACTGAGATGGGCATAGACGGTGGGTTGCAGCAGGAAGTAGCCTTCGGGCGTGGTGAGATTTATGCTATAATGCGCGCATAATGCCGTTTGGATCACCGACGCTTCGTGCGGCCCAGCGGCCAGCAGGCGCAGGATGACGGCCAGCGTGTCGCGGAAGCGATCCGCATTGGCCGTCAGCAATGGGCCGAGATCGGCGGTGGGCGGAGCATGGGCCGGCAGATGTTGCGCGACGGCCAGGTGACCCACCCGGTCGAGCGCGGCCAGATGCGCGGCGACATCGTGGCAGTAGACGATGCCGTATTTGTCGAGCACGGCCACCGGCATCACCAGGTCGCCGCTGAACAACACATCGCGCACTAGGTAGCCGGTGTGGCCCGCCGAGTGGCCGGGCAAGGGCACGGCTTCCAGCGCCACGCCGGCGACCGTGGCTGGGCCGGGCGGCACAATGTGGTCTACCGGCGAGGCGGGGGCCAGCAAAAAGTGACCTTGCAACTGGGGCAGCGGCGCGGCTCCGGCGAACAGGCCGACCGGCTCCAGGCGCGGATAGCGCAAGAACGCCTCGTCGTAGGGCGGCGCATAGACCGGCACGCCGGTGCGCGCGACGATAAAGGCGTTGCCGCCGAAGTGGTCGGCGTGGGCATGAGTGTTGAGAATGGCGACCGGGCGCAGGCCCGCCGCGTCTAGCGCCCGCAAAATCGCCCGCCCGGTATCCTTGCTCAAGCCGGTGTCTATGATGATCGCGCCCCGCTCCTGCTCGGTGGGGATAATACCGATATTTTGCGATCCCGGCAAGTAGAGTACGCCGGGACTTACTGGTACGAGGTCTGTTGCCATGTCCGTTCCCTCTGTTGTAGCCCGCCCGGCGACCCGCGCGCGCCGTGTCTACCGATCCCTGTGGGCGCTACTGGCGTTTGCCGCCGCCGGCCTGGCCCTGCTGTTGCCGGCGCAGAGCAGCGCCGCTCCGACCGCCCTGCTGCAAGGCGACATTAGCCGCATCGCGCCCGGCAAGCACCGCGTCGCGCTCACCTTCGACGGCGATGCGTTTGTCGGCCGCATCAGCGACATCCTGCTCACCTTGCGGGCCTACCAGGCCGACGCCACCTTTTTCCTCACCGGCTATTATATGGAGAACAACCCCACCCGCACGCGGGCGATTATCACCGCCGGGCACGAAGTGGCGTCGCACGGCTACCGGCATCTCGACTACCGCGACCTGTCGGACGGAGCAATCGTGCGTGCGCTGGCCGCCTGGAATAACGACTACTATCGCCTGACCGGCAAGCACGGCCCGCCGATTTGGCGTGCGCCCTACGGCTACACCGACAACCGCGTGCGCGTGGTGGCGGGACAAGCCGGCTACAGCACCATCTACTGGACGCTGGATGCGCTGGACACGGTGGGGCCGCCCAAAAGTGCCACGTATGTCTTCAACCAACTAACCCGCTCCGGCCTCAACCTCGACGGGGCGATCCTGTTGCTCCATGTGAATCCGAACGGCACCGTAGACGCGCTGCCGCGCGTGTTGGCGAACCTCAACGCGCGCGGGCTGGATGTGGTTTCGGTTAGTGGCCTGCTGGCCCGCTAACCCAGCCCCGCGCCTCATCATACCACATTTGCCCCACCCGGCGGCAGTGTTTGCCGATCTTGACAGTGGGGGACCGGTTGTGCTATCATGGAGACTAATAAGCGGCATTGGAGGCGTGGTGTAGCGGCCTAACATGCGGCCCTGTCAAGGCTGAGATCGCGGGTTCGAATCCCGTCGCTTCCGCACCCCTATAGCAGTAAAACAGCGCCTTGCTCTTAATTGAGAGCAGGGCGCTGTTTTGCTATGGAGCCGCGCCGCGCTAGGGAGTACGCGCAACCGTCGGCGGGGCGGCGGAAGGCGGCGTTTCGACCGCCGTACCAGCCGGGCTGGGCACGTGCTCGACGGTGGGCGGGGCGGCGGAAGGCGGCGTTTCGACCGGCGTACCGGCCGGGCTGGGCACGCGCTCGACGGTCGGTGGGGCGGCGGAAGGCGGCGTTTCGGTGCCCGCCGGCGGGACGGCGGGCGCAGCGCTAGGCGTGAGCACGGGGGCGGGCGCGAGGCCGGCCGTGAGTGCGGGCGTGGGGCTGCCGTTAGGCGTGAGCACGGGGCCGGCCGTGAGTGCGGGCGTGGGGCTGCCGCCGCTATCGGCATCGCTCGCTAGATTGATCGCGTTGATGCGCCAGACCCCGCCGTCGGCGATCAGCAGGAAATCGCGCCGTTGCGGGCCTTCCGGGTAATCCAGGATGGCGCGCGCCGTGGCGGTTGTGGCGCCGGGCGCGGGAGCAGGGCCGCTGACGGTGAACGCCTGATAGAGGCCGGGCAGGTGCAGCAGTGTGGACACCGCTTGGCCCGCCACCACTTGCCCTTGCAGGTCGCGGCTCAGGTAGGTCGCGCTGAAGGTGCCTTGCGGATCGCTTTGCAGCGTCGCCAGGAAATCGCGCACGATCTGACGCGGATCCCCCACGACGGCGACGGTTCCCGCCGCGCTGGGCGACACAACTGGGCTAACGCCGGCGAGCGCGGTCTGCGGCGGGGTGTAGGGCACTGTGGCGATCCCGGCGCCGGCGGTGCCCGCAACAGGCGGCGTACCCCCCGGCACCAGGGTCAGCGAGGCGGTGGTGCCGGTGATCGCTGTGGCCGGCGCGGTAGCGGTCAAGCCGGTGATCGCTGTGGCGGGCGGCGCGGTAGCGGCGCTCTGGGCGGTGCCGCCGGCAGGCGGCGTGGCGGGCAGCGCGGTGGCCGCCGGCGGGATGCCCACGAAGACGGTGCGACTCGCGGCGACCGTCGGGCCGGCCGCCGCCGGGCTACCAGTGGGCAGCCCCGCGCCGGGTGTCGCTGTCGTGATGTCGCCGCCGGCGGCCGCCGTGGTAGTGGGGGCCACGGGGCCGGCCGTGGCGGTGCTAGTCACGATGGGCGTGGGGAGCGGGGTATAGTCGGGCTGCGGGCCACAGCCGCTCACGGCGACGAGGGCCACGACCCCGCCTAGCCAGTGCCATGCACGCATTTGTGTACTCCTCGGCTTATCAGCTTGTCGGTCGTCAGCTTGGCGACGGGGTGATTGGTCAGTGCAGCACTCTCAGCAGGAATGGGGCCGGCGCATTGCTACGCCGGCCCCCTATTGCGCACGTTGCACGCCACACGCCGCACGCCCTACGCGCCCACCTCGGCCAAGACGAGCGGCGCGGTGGGGCCGGCGCCGGCTTCGTCCGTGTCGTCGGCCTCGGCGGCGCCGTTGCCGTTGCGGAGTTGACGGACGGGGCGGGTGGTGAAGTATTTGGACTGCGGGTGGTGGGTGATCATGGCGGCGGTGCTTTGTTCGGGGATCAGTTGGCCCGCGCTGCTCACCTGCACGCCGATAGCCGTGTCGAAGGGCAGGGCTTGTAGCAAGCGGAAATGCTCTTCGATGTCGGGGCAGGCCGGGTAGCCCCAGGAGTAGCGGCGGCCCTGGCCGGGGTCGAGGCCCAGGTCGGCGCGGAAGCGGCCCTGCCCGTATTCGGCCAGCGCCTCGGCCGAGGCGACGCTGAGGCCGTGCAGATAGTAGGAGTCGCTGTAGTCGCCGCGCGCGTTCCACTCGGCGGTGAGTTCGCTCACGCGGTCGCCCACGGTCACGCATTGCAGGCCGATCACATCCAGCCGGCCACTGTCCACGTCGGCAAAGTAGTCGGCCAGGCTCAGGAAGTCGCGGTCGGGCTGGCGCGGGAAGCTGAAGCGCGTGATTTCGCGCCGGGCGGCGGGGTCGGTGGGGTCGTAGACAATAATGCTATTGCCCGCGCCCTGGCAGGGAAAGTAGCCGTAGGCCATGCGCGGCTGCAAGGCGTGGCCGGCGATCAGTTGCCCTTTCAGCCGCTCCAGGCGCGGCAGGAAGTCGTCGCGCAGCAACGCATCCCAGGCCGGGCCTTTGAGGCTTTTCGCGCCCCAGGAGAGGCGGAACAGCGAGTTGAGGTCGAGGCAGGCGAACATGGCGGCGGCGGGCACCGGGTTTTCGACGCGCCAGCCCCAGAAGGGCGGCGTGGGGATCGCGACATCGGTGCGGACCTTCGGCGAGCGGGCAGGGGGGGGAGTGAGCGCGGCCTGGGCCAACAGCTCCTCCTCCGACAGTTCGTGTTCGGCAGCCAGGATGGCCTCGCGGTGTTTGCGAACCATAAAGTCGGCGCGCGTCGGGCCGCTCAGGGCTTCCATGGTGTCCAGACCCTCGAAGGCGTCGCGGCAGTAGTAGACGCCCGGATCGTAGCGCTTGCCCGGCTCGATAAAGCCGATGCGCCGGCCGAAGCTGCGGTTGATGGCCGCGCCGCCGATCAGCACCGGGATGGTGAGGCCGCGCTTCGCCAACTCTTGCACGCAGAGCGGCATCTGCTTGGAGGTGTTGACCAGCAGCGCACTGAGGCCGATGGCATCCGCGCCGACTTCCAGCGCCTGCTCGATGATGCGGTTGATCGGCACCTGCTTGCCCAGGTCGTAGACGGTGTAGCCGTTGTTGCTCAGGATGGTGTTGACGAGGCTTTTGCCGATGTCATGCACATCACCGAACACGGTGGCGACGACCACTTTACCTTTGGTGTAGCCCTCTTTCTTCTCGAAATATTGCTCCAGGTGGGCCACGGCCTTTTTCATCACCTCGGCCGATTGCAGGACGAAGGGCAGGATCAGTTCGCCCGCGCCGAACTTGTCGCCCACATCTTTCATAGCGGGCAGCAAGACCCCGTTCAGCACGGCCACCGGATCTTGCCGGGTGATCGCTTCGTCGAGCAGGGCTTCGATGCCGTCTTTGCGGCGGTGCAGGATCTGCCAGTGGATCTTTTCTTCCACCGTCATGCCCTCAGTCGGGTCCGCCACCGCCGCGCCGCCGCTTTCTTGCGGCTTATTCACCTCGTAGTAGGCGATGTAGCGCGGCAGCGCGTCGGGCCGCAGGTTGAGCAGCACATCGTCGGCCAGCGCACGCTGCTCGGTGGGGATCTCGGCGTAGGGCACGACGTGCGAGGGGTGGACGATGGCGAGGTCGAGGCCCGCCTGCACGGCATGGTGCAGGAAGACGCTGTTGAGCACGGCGCGGGCATGGGGGGTGAGGCCGAACGACACGTTACTCACGCCCAGGATGGTGAACGCACCGGGACATAGCTCTTTGGTCAGGCGCAGGCCGTCCAGCGTTTGCACGGCGGCATCCATCAGGTCTTCCTGGCCGGTGGTTACGGGGAAGGTCAGCACGTCGAAGATCAGGCTGTCGGGCGGCAGGCCGTATTCGTCTACGCAGATGTCGAAGATGCGTCGGCAGACTTCGGCTTTGCGGTCGGCGGTGCGGGCCATGCCCACCTCGTCAATGGGCATGACGACGAGGGCCGCGCCGTGTTCGACGGCCATCGGCAGCACGGCTTCGATGCGCTCGCGCCCGCGCTCCATGTTGATCGAGTTGATGATCGCGCGGCCGGGATAGCTTTGCAGCGCGGCTTCGATCACGCCGGCCTCGGTGCTGTCAATGACCACCGGCGCTTCGATGCCGGCGCGCAGCTTGCGCAGGACGGCGGCCATCTGACCGTCTTCGTCCTGCCGCTCGGTGAGGGCCACGGTCACGTCGAGGGCGTGCGCGCCGCCTTCCACCTGCTCGCGAGCCACACCCAGGATCGCGTCGTAGTCGTTCGCCAGCAACAGGCGCTTGACCTTGCGGCTGCCCTGCGCGTTGACCCGCTCGCCCACGATCAGCGGGGCGGGTTCCTGGCGCAGGTCAATGGCGCGCATGGCGCTGCTGATGGCGGGCGTGCGCGCGACGTGGCGCGGGGTGCGCTTTTTGCCGCCGACGCGCTTGACGAATGCGGCCAGGTGCTCCGGCGTGGTGCCGCAACAGCCGCCGATGATCTCTACGCCCAGCGTGTCCACGAACTCGCCCAGCGTCTCGGCCATCGGCAGCGGCTCCATGGGGTAGACGGCCAGCCCGTTCTGGTTGAGCGGCAGCCCGGCGTTGGGGATGCAGGAGACCGGCTTGCTACAGTGTTCGGTCAGGTAGCGGATCGGTTCGCGCATCAGGTCGGGGCCGGTGGAGCAGTTGAGGCCGATCACGTCTACGGCCAGCGTTTCGAGCGTGGTGAGCGCGGCGGCGATGTCGGTGCCCAGCAGCATCCGCCCGGTCACGTCGAGCGTCACCTGAGCCTGGATCGGCACCCGGCGGCCGACGGCTTTCATGGCGCGGTTGGAGCCGATGATAGCGGCTTTGAGTTCCAAAATATCCTGCGTGGTTTCGATGATCAGCAGGTCCACGCCGCCGTCAATGAGCGCACCGGCCTGCTCCTGGAAGATGGCGATCAGTTCATCGAAGGTGATGTTGCTGAGCGTCGCATCATCGGAGGAGGGCAGCATCCCGGTCGGCCCCATGGAGCCGGCCACAAAGCGCGGCTGATCGGGCGTGCTGTAGCGGTCGGCCACGCGGCGCGCGATTTGCGCGGCGGCGCGGTTGATCTCGACCGTGCGCTCGCCCAGGCCGTATTCGGCCAGTTTGAGCCGGCTGCTGCCGAAGCTGTCGGTTTCCAGCACATCGCAACCGACCGCCATGAACGAGTCATGGATCGCCTCGATCACGTCGGGCCGCGTGACCGGCAAATAATCGTTGCAGCCCCAGGCGCCGCCGAAATCCTCGGCGCTGAGGTCGTAGCCTTGCACCGAGGTGCCCATCGCGCCGTCAAAGACCAGCACGCGGTCGCGCACCGCCGCCAGATATGGAGATTCCGTCATGCCTGCCCCCTCGTTATACCTACCCATCCGGCGAGCCGCCGCTCAGCCGGCGCGAGCAATAAAAAACCCCACATCACATAGATGAGGGGCAGCAACCGATTGCGAAAGCGTGCAGCACCCCTTATCTCACAGATCGCTCTGTCGGAATTGGCACCAAGGCATTGCTGCCGGGTTGCCGGGTTTCACAGGGCCGTCTCCCTCCACCTCTCTTGATAAGAGCTTGCGTATGCAGTTGTGGGGAATTATAGCAGAGTGGGGCGGGTGCTGTCAACTTTTTAGCGCGCTTTGCGCCCGACAGCGAGCCAAGCAGCAAATGTAACAAGCACCGCAGCGATAAGCACCGCAACCGAGTAGACCATGAAATAAGAGAATACCATATTCCAGTAGGCGTTTTGAGCATAGCTAGGAAACAACTGAAAAATGAGGGCAACAGGCGCACCGACAACGCCGAGAGCCGCAACAATAAACCACAACGACTGGATCAAATAGGGCGCTGAGGGCCATATTTTTCGCACAAGCCTATAAAGTACGGGTGAGAACCCTGTAATAACCACCGTAATGATAAAGTATAGCCATGTCCACTCGAACATCGCAGATTCCTTTTAGATGGTAGCCGGCCTAGCTCGACTTTGTACATTTTTATGTCAATAGTACACCACATAGTATGGGAAACTATAGCAGAGCGGGGCGGGCTGTGTCAAATGCGGCGGGCGGCGGGCGAAGCCGGCCGGCCACGAATGGGGTCTACGAATACCCGCATAGATCAGGGCCACAGGGAGAGCACGGCTGTAGGAGGCGGTTCCACCCGGCGCTGCCGGCCCTACCCCGATCTGACCCCTAGCCCGTCCATTTGGCCCGGTCGGTGCCGCGACAGGAGCGACTAGGGCGGCGGAGCCGGTTTGCCCTACTGGTGCGGGGGCAGTGAACCGTTGCGCTGCGACGGGCCTATTAACTGTACAGCGGCATCGTGAAGCCGGGGAGCGATCCCTGGCCCAGCACTGGACAGGAGAGAGTCATGCGAAAACCCTATCGGCGCTGGGCAGCGGTCGTCTTAGCCATGCTGCTGGCGGGGGATCTGGTCTATCACCACACGCTGTTAGGGGACTGGACCGATGAAAGCGGTGAGGTGATGGTGCGGGTGCCCCTTGTGGGACGGGGGTTCTGGATCTGCGAAAGGCCCAACGAAAGCATCGCGCTACCCGGCCTGGGTGGACACTTTACACTGACAACACACGGTCAGCAAGCGCGTAGGGGGGGGAAGGCAAGGTTCTATGTCGCCTACTATGACGGCTGGATGGATGGCACGACGCTAGTCATGCACCGGCATTTACAGTACCCCAGTTTCGTGCCCTCTGAAAACAACCCGGATTCCACGGTTTGGCAGGGGAGGCTGCCTGATACCACTGTACGCAGCGCGGATGACCCGTACGTCGATACATACACACTCACGCGCCGGTCACTACTCCGCGAGTCTAACGGTACGCTCTCGCCACAATACTATTGCGGGATACTGCCCTAACCCCGGCCGGCGGCCGAGGCCGACCGTCTGCGGCGGCCAACCGGTAGACGGTGGCCCCGCCCCGCCGCGCCAGGAACAGTGGCCGGCCCCGCCTATTGACGCGCCGCCCGCCCTATGCGATACTGCCACAAGGCGTATGACGTATGCCCGTTCCGCACTCCGCATTCCGCATTCAGGAGATCCGCCCATGCCGCCCAGCCTTACGCTGCCGCAGTTTGTCGCCGCGTGGCGACAGAGTACCCTCACCGAAAAGTCGGGCGCGCAATCCCACTTTCTGCAACTGTGCGCGGTGTTGGGCGTGGACGCGCCGGGCGCGGGCGGCGCGCCGGGGGCCGCCTACACCTTTGAGCAGGGGCTGACCAAGACGACCGGCAAGCCGGGCTGGGCCGATGTGTGGAAGCAGGGCTATTTTGCCTGGGAATACAAGGGACCCCAAGGCGACCTCGACGCGGCGTATAACCAATTGTTGCAATACCGCGATGCGCTGGAAAACCCGCCGCTGCTGGTGGTGTCCACCTTCCGCGAGTTTCGCGTCGCGACCAACTTCACCAACACGGCCAAGCGCACC
>JBBRPH010000015.1:0-90101 GCA_038228295.1 Chloroflexia bacterium
AGCACGAGCAGACTCACGGGAGCCAAGTATGGTATCATAGTAGGTGCCTCCTATTGTTGAGCGTAAGCACCTACAATAATAGGGCGGTCGCCGCCCGTTGGCAACCCCAGCGGGCGGCTGCCTATTTATGACCATGCCTCATCTAATTGATCATTAGATCGTATACTGCACGCCGGATGCGAAGGTTACCGGCGGGTGAACAGCCGCTCCAACCAAGCCACAAACGTTTGCGCAGCGGGGGCTTGCGCGTCCACGTAGTGGTTTGGGTGAATCGCATTACTCATCGGTTTGCCGGGTTCCTCTTGCCACGCCAGCCAAGTGTGGATATAGGCTTTGGTCGCCTGATTGAACCGCTGGTCGGCGCTGGGAATCTGATCAACCACTTGCACTGCACGCGACCAAAGGGGATCCCTCGGTTTGATCAGGCGGCTTATAAAATCTTCTAACATACCCGCAGCGATGTTGTCGGGCATCAGCCAAACACCTACAGTGCTTACGGCTCGGTTATTTTGCACAGCTATCATACCGGTTGCATCCGGCACGCTGGGAATCTGGGCTGGATCAAAAGCTGTTTCTGTGTAGCGAGGATCTCCTGTCGCGTTGATCAGTCTATCGCGTAGTGATTGCCAACGACTGCTGATAACTGCGTCGGCATCCGCAACGATGCCGATGCGTTCTACAGCCGCCCCTTTTAGATGCTCAGGAATACTTTGCCGTAGTTTGTCGATTCCTTCTTCCGCTTTTATGTTGATGATACGCGGTTGTAGATTACGGCTTCCTTTAGTGATGTCACTGGCGATCCCGTAGTAATCGCATAGGTGCTTAATGACGTGTGCATCATCCGACCCTTCTACCAAAAGCAGACCGACCATTCTTAGCGCACCTCGATTTGCTCGTCTGTTACGATTCCTAATTCCTCTTCATCAAACAAGACCGCGTGTATGACTCCAGTATCTCTGCGCCGGCGCAAGCTGATCAGCATCCCATCGCTCGCTGTGTCCTCCACTGCTGCCTTCGTGAAGGCCTCCATGCAATCCCAGCTATGGGTAGTGGCAAACACCTGCACATTGAGCCGCCGTGCCACGGCGAAGATCAAGCGCCACATATCGGGCTGCACGGTGTAGTGGAGGCCGGTGTCTATTTCGTCAATGATGAAGAACCCATTTGCGGAACTTACGAGCGCGAGCGCAATGTCCAGCAGCCGCCCCATACCCTCGCCCATGCTGCCTAACGGAAGTACGCTATCTACTCCCTCTATCTTTACCACTGGAATGCGATCTCTCAATCCAGACTGTGCCCATGCAGACGAAAGTCCCCTTGTTATATGCTGCTCAACAAAGTTTATTCGTCGCACGTTTTGCGCTATTACACTCAATGCGCTGATTACCTCATCCTCGCCGGATGTCATTACAATACTGTCCCACAACGTGGCGGCTTCCCGATTACTCATTCCACGGGAAGATACATATCTATAGCTGTATGAGCTTTCTCTCATATCATTAAATAAACTGCCGTTCAGCGGGAGGTTTTTGTTAAGAGCATACTGACCATATATCCCCACGTCGTTTTGAATTTTGAGTATACCAATAGTGCCATCCACATAATCCTTTTGTCCGTTGTTCGGAGCTACCTCGATAAGCAATCCCTCAGTCTCAGAATTATCCGACTTGATTTCTATAGACTGAGTATTGCTTCTAATATCATTCCTTCCATAGAATAAATATCTCAATGCCAATATCCGCTCTTCTGTCTCGTTAGGATTCTGAGAAGGTGTGAAGTTTAACCCAATTTCACTACGTGCTTCTAACATCTCCCAGATCACTGATGGTGATCCGTTGCTTGCATACAGCCGCAGCGCCTCCAGCAGCGCCGTCTTGCCCACGTTGTTCTGGCCCACGACGAGGTTGACGCGGCCCAGGCGGGGGATGGGCAGGTCGCGGAAGCCGCGAAAGCCCTGGATGTGCAGGCTATCGAGCAGCAACCCAGGCGCGGATGCGGGCGGTGGTGGCGTGGCTTCTTCTTGGGCGGTCATGGGCGTACCTCGCTAGGTTCAGGATAGGTGGGGATTGTATCACTCGATAAGGGATTGTGGGCGGGGGCTACGCCAGGCGCCGGCGAATCGACCAGGCGCAGCACCTCGGTCAGGAAGGCACGCGGATCAGTGACGGTGCCGCGCAGGCCGCTGCGGGCGGCGACCACCTGCGTGGCGCGTAGGCAGAGCGTCCAGGCGGCGATGGGCTGTAGCGTGGCTTGGCGGGCCAGCACCTCGCGCACCAAATAGAGATCGGCGGGCGTGAGTAGCCGCACATTCAGGTCGGCAGCCAGGGGCGACGCGGGCAGATCGGTTGTGACGGCGGTGCGGGCCAGCAGTTGCGGCAGTGTCACCGCGCTGCCCTCGCGTACCACCAACGTGCCGGCGGCGAAATCCCCCAGCCGCCGCGCTCGCCCGTTGACAAACATCGTCACCACGCCGATCCCGTAGCCCAGCGGCAAGAAGTCCACGATGCGAACCAAGTTGCGGATCAACGCCTCCCAGAAGGTGATCGGGCTACCGGCCTCGCGTACCACACGCAGGTGGCTCAAGCGCTTGCCGGGAGTTTGACCGTTCCAGAGGGTCTCGAAAAACACGTAATAGCCCCAGAGGATCACAAAGCCCAGCACGGTTAATGCGCCCAGCACGATGTAGTTGATACCGGTGCCTTGCCCATTCAGCGGGTTGATAGCGGAGACGGCCAGCCCAGCTAGTTGGATCAGCAGATAGATCACGGCGATCAGCGTCGTGTCTACTAGCGCGGCGATAAAACGCGAACCGACCCCCGCCACCTCGTAGCCAAACTCCACCAGTTCGGGCGTGCTGACCTGGAATTGCTCATCCACTTGCTGCATTGGGCCGGTCTCCTGTCGTAAGGGCGCTGCGCGTATAACCCTATTGTACTCGATTCCCGGTTGGTTGGGAACGGTTCCGCACTCTCCCTGCCCTTTGGCGGCCGCCATCTGCTTGTTGACATATCACGAATGCTCGTGTATAGTAAAGCCATAGCTATTCAGCATTGGCTCTTATCTCTTTGGCTTATTCTTGTCCTGTTGCCTATGCCCTCGCCAGTGGGAGGCTTTCATGGATCCGCAATTAACCAGCCTGGTTGTGTCGGAAAAAGATACCGTCGCTATCGAAAGCTGCCTCGAAGACCTTGTTCGCAATACCCAGGCTAACTACGCCATGCTGCTCGACAAGAGTGGGCAGGTGATCTCTTCGCGCGGCGACACCCAGCGCCAAGACATCACGGCGCTGGGAGCGCTGCTGGCCGGCACCTTTGCTTCCTCGCGCGAAGTCGCCCGCTTGCTGCGTGAGAAAGACTTTCGGGTCCTGTTTCAGCAAGGGGTTAAAGAAAACATCTTCACCGAGTTGATCGAAGAGCAGTGGATGCTGGTTGTTATGTTCGACAAACGCACCCATATTGGGCTGGTCAAAGTGCTTGCCAAGCATGCGACCGATGAACTCGGCACCCTTCTCCAGCGCGTGCGCCAACAAAGCCGCCAGCGCGAATCGGTGATCAGCACCAGCTTCCGCACGTCGGTCGAGGATACGATTGATTTGCTGTTCCGCGACTGAGGCAGAGGAAAACGGTCAAGGGGACAGCACGAGCCAGGGTGAGGTAGCATGGCACTGATTAATGTCGCCGCCCGTGAGATCCATTGCAAGATTGTGTATTATGGACCGGGTCTTTGTGGCAAAACCACCAACCTGAAATACATCCACAGCGCTGTGCCCGGTCAGGCGAAAGGCGACCTGATCTCGATCGCCACCTAAACGGAGCGCACGCTGTTTTTCGATTTTCTGCCGCTCGACCTCGGCCAGGTGCATGGCTTCCAAACCCGCATCCACCTGTTTACAGTGCCTGGTCAGGTGTTGTATGAGCGCACTCGTGTGGCCGTACTAAACGGCGCCGACGGGGTTGTGTTTGTCGCTGATTCGCAGCGCCACAAGCTTCAAGAAGATGTGCAAAGCCTGCAAGAGTTAGCCCGTAATGTGACGTTGATGGGCAAAAAGTTCCTAGAGTTCCCGTTGGTGATGCAGTACAACAAACGCGACCTGGAAAACGCTCTACCCCTTGAGGTGATGGACCGCTACCTCAACTCCATTCGGGTGCCGCGTTTTGAGGCCGCCGCCGCCAGCGGCGTCGGTGTGTTCGACACCCTCAAAGCAATCAGTAAACTGGTCATTAGCAAGCTCTAATCCGCGAGGCGACTTATGGCGCTGGAAGGTACGCTGAAAGACTTTCCGCTGCCCGACATCATCCAGTTGTTGAGCCTGAGCCGTAAAACGGGCGCGGTGGAGATCGTCGGCACCGACGGCTTCGGCACGGGAAAGCTCTATTTTCACCAGGGCAAAGTCGTGTCGGCGGCCCTGGAAGATCTGCTCGCCCCCGATGCCGCCTATGCTTTTTTCACCTTCCCCGGCGGCAGTTTTCGCTTCAACGAAAACGAAATGCCCGGTCCGCAAGCTGCGCCGATCACTATCTCCAACGAATTTCTGATCATTGAGGGCATCCGCCGCGCCGATGAGTGGGAAAAGCTGCGCGACAAGGTGCCTTCGCTCGATCTTATTCTGGGCCTAGTGGCCGACCCAGTGGCCGGCAACCGCGACATCAACCTCAAACCCGACGAGTGGCGCGTGCTGACGATGATCAACGGCCGTGACAGCGTGCGGACCATCGCGCGGCGCACCACTTTCGGCGATTTCAAGACAGCCCGCATTATCTATCACCTGCTCACTTCGGGTCTGATCGAGCCGCTAGGTATGGACCGCCCTGCTCCTGCTGCCGTGCCTGCCCCGCCTACTGGGCCCCCGCCTGACGGAACCGGCGGCGCGGCGGCGGCCCAGCCCCGGCTGAGCGGTTCGGTGATCCGGCCGCTGACTCCCGCTCCCGCGTCGGCTACCACTGTGCCGCCCGCGCCCCCTTTGGTCGCGCCACTCACAACAGGCATTGTGCGGCCGTTAGCGCCCATTTCCGCTAACGGCAACGGGGCGACGACGGCCCGCCCGCCGGCCCCCGATCTGCCCGTCGCAAGCGGTCCGCCACCTGCTGCGCCCCGCACCGGTGCCTCGCTTTATGCGCGGCTGGAAGCGATTGCCGTGGGCGAATTGGGCAACACCGGGCGCTTGATGTTGAGCAATGCTTACAAACAGCTACGCTTGCAACCGGGAGCCGACCTATCGGCAACCACCGCCGGCAGCCTGTGCGATCAATTTGAGCGTGGGGCTAGTATGTTGGTCGGATCGGGGCGCGCCCGCAGCCTCGCCGATACGCTGCGCCGGGTCGCTCGTGAGTTTTTCAGTGACTGATGTGACGCTCGGCCACCCCGTGCCTAACCTGCTGGAGGAACCCGATAGCCTATGATGCCTCTGCGCCCTATCGCCCGCCGGGTACGCGCCGGTAGCCTGACCATCGTGGCGGCTCTGCTGGTCGCGTTGCTGTTCGCCGGCCTGCTCGCGCCTACGCCTGCCCACGCCGGCGCCGGCACTGCACCCGCTGCGGTCGGATCACCCTCGCTGGTGTTCAGCGAAGTCTATGCCCCCGTAGGCAGCGATCCGGCGACACAGTGGTTTGAGTTGCACAACCGGCAGGCCAGTATCCGCTACCCGCTCAACGGCTTGATCCTTGCCACCGGGCATAATCAGGTCACGCTGAGTACCTCCCAGGTGATCACCGGCTCCGGCTATGTGTTGTTTGTCTTCACCACCGATGCTATAGCGAAAGGGCTTGTGGCGCCTAGCAAAGGCGCGCAAGTGGTCGCTGTGCCCGATTTGGGCGGCTTAGACCCTAGCGCCGATGCGCTGATCCTCTACCCGCCGGTGCCCGGCCCCGATAAATCGCTGATCATAGACCAGGTGAACTGGGGCAAGCCCAACCCGAACTGGCCCAACTACAACGCGGCGCTCTGGCAGCCTGGCCTCGATCCGCTGGTGCTGAGCGCCGACGGCCGCCCACGCAGTTGGGGCCGCACGCCTGCGGATCAGGATACGGATCAGGGCCACACCGCCGGCGGTGATTGGACACTGCATGAGATTCTGTCGCCGGGAGGTCGTGTAGTCGGCAGCCCGCCCAGCGATTTTCTGCTGGGCTGGACCAATTGGGCCGGTGGTTTGAGCAGCCTACTATTGTGGGCGGCTTTCGTCATCATTGCGGTAATCGCCTATCGCTTTGAACGCCTGCGTGACACCCGTACTTATTGGCAGTTGCTGCTGCTGGCTCCGTCGGGCATCCTGTTTTACACGATTATCGTCAGCATCGGCTTCAGTAGTGGGCGCACCGCCTTGAACAACGATGAAAAGTGGCTGGCGTTTCCCGTGCTGGCGCTGTCCGCTCTATTCTGCCTGATCGCGGTGGGTATCTTCCGCAACGTCGCTCGCTCCCTCTTGGAAGGAGATTAAGCTATGAATCTGAACAACTTATGGGGATCCGATGTCCGCATAGATTGGTTGCCGATGCCGCCGTTGCTGCTGGAGCTAGGCTTCGTCCTGTTGGCAGTGGCTTTACTGTGGTATTCGCGTGTCCTGGGCGACCTGCTTACTATTCTGCGTAAACCACCCATCGAGGTGCTGATCGTGATCGCCGCTTGGGTGATCATCCTGGCCTTCGTCATTCCGCACTATATCACGAGTGCCGTGTTCTATCCTAACTTGGATGCCGACCCGCGCATGACAACCTACCTACTGACTTTCCGTAGCATTTCGTTCTTCGGCCTGCTCACCTCGGCCGTCTTGGTGCTGTTCCCCTCGCTGGCCTACTACGTTTGGACGCGCTAGATCGTTCCGGGGCCGGTGGGGACATTGCCCACCAGCGTCTGCATAACCAACACTTAGCCGGAGCACAATTGGCAACTGCGGCGGATGTCGTGTCCTGGCTAGGGGCGGTGCAAGCGCAGGATTATCCGGCGGCGCTGTGGGCACTCGGTCAGCGGACCCAGGGTGCGACTGCGGCAACCATCGAGCAAGCCCTCACGGTGGGCACGATCCTGCGGACTCATGTCATGCGCCCGACCTGGCATTTTGTCAGCCCGGCCGACATCCGCTGGCTGCTGGTACTCACCGCGCCACGGGTCAAGGCTCTGCTCGCCTATTACGACCGCAAGCTCGAAGTAGACGCGACGGTGTTGGCTCATAGCAGTACGGTGTTAACCCACGCCCTGCAAGGCGGCCGGCAACTGTCCCGCACGGAGCTAGGCGCGCTGTTGCAGCAGGCCGGCATTGCCACCGGGGACTTGCAGCGCCTCGGCCATCTGATGATGCACGCCGAATTGGACGGGTTGCTATGCAGCGGCGCCCGGCGCGGCAAGCAGTTCACCTATGCCTTGTTGGATGAGCGGGTGCCGCCGACCCGTCCTCTGGCGCGCGAGGAAGCGTTGGGCACCCTAACCCACCGCTACTTCACCGGCCATGGTCCGGCTACGCTGAAGGATTTTGGCTGGTGGTCGGGGCTGGCCGCCGCCGACGTGAAAGCCGGCCTCGACATGGTGCAAGCGCAGCTTGTCCACGAAGTGGTGGCGGGGCAAACCTACTGGCAGGCTGAACCGCTGCCTTTCGTACGCGACCCCTCGCCCACGGCCTATCTGTTATCGAATTATGATGAGTACGGCATCGGCTATAGTGACCGTAGTGCCATCGTGGATCCGGCGCATACGGCGCAACGCGACCCAGCACGCCCCATCTATTTCGGGCACATGATTGTGCTGGATGGGCAGATTGTGGGAGCTTGGAAGCGCGTATTGGGCAAAGGCACGGTTGTGATTACCGCCGATACGTTCATCCCATTCAGCGGCGCTGAATACGCCGCCTTCGCCGCCGCCGCCGAACGGTATGGCGCGTTTCTGGGGCTGCCGGTCCGTTTGACGTAAATTGTGCAGAAGATAGGCCGATGAAAGACACCTACCTAGTCGCTATTCAGCTTTATCAAGAGGCGATCCGTGCCGGCGCGTCGCCCGACTACTGTCAATGTTGCGGCGCGGCTGTTGCTGAGGGGGTGCAGGGTTGCTGGCAACTTTATGCAGGCCTGAGCGAACGCTCCTACGGTGATCCTACCTACGCCGGCGCAACTTTCTACGGGGTAGATGCCCACGCGCTCCAGCACCCGGAGATCCACGGCAAGAAGAACAACGCGGCGCACTTGCTACGCTTGCACTGGATTTTCACCCGCAATGCCCACGCCTATGCAAATACCGTCCCGCGCTGGTGGCAAGCATATCTGAACGGCAGCGTCGTGCCGATTCTCGATCCGCCTTCGGCGCGCGGCGACATCACCGTGGTGCAGGTAGCCGCCGCCGAATCAGCCGCAGCCTATGCGGCAGCGCTGCAAGCGTGGGCTAAGTCAGTCTACGCGGCGTGGGCGATCCATCACGGCTGGGCGGAGGAGACACTGTCCGGCTTGCTGAACTGATGCGCCCGCGCCAACACCGGATCTATAAGGTCCAGCCGCATCAGTAGGCCCAGCATCAGCCCGAGATAGACCATGTTACGGTAGAAGGTGAGTTGCAAGTCGGCGTAGGCGATTACGATCTGCATCAGCACCAGCGCTAGGATCATCGCGGCTAATGCCTGGAATATCGGATCGCGCAACCGGCGCAGCACCAAGCTACCTTGCACGATGCAGGCGGCAATCAGCAGCCAGAAGACCGCGAAACCGACCGTGCCCATCTTGAGCCAAACCCACAGGATCTC
Organism: Chloroflexia bacterium; assembly: GCA_038228295.1. GTDB lineage: Bacteria > Chloroflexota > Chloroflexia > QHBQ01 > JAICKM01 > JAICKM01. Next base: position 8,717 of record JBBRPH010000015.1, read on the forward strand.
GTTGTGCGGAATATAGTTACGCAACGGGAATGGGATCGGCGGCAGCGTTACCAGCATCTCGTAGGGCCGGCCAAAGCCGACCCCCAACACGGGATTATGCCGGATCGTCCGCATCACGTTGTACTGCTCGTCCACACGATACTGGTTGGAGGATGCGTCGCGCTGGTCGGTGGGTTGGTAGAGTGATTTAACCATCTGGATCGGCTTGGCAATGGTCGCTTCGCTGTTGTAGAACGCGCCGACGTACAGCATTCCGACCAGGAACAGCGGCACGAGCAGGCGCGGCAGCAGTGCTCGCTTGGCGGGCGGCAGCGTCACTAGCAGCGACAGCCCCCCGACCAGCAGCGCGAAAAGGGCAGCGCGGCGACGGGTCGCCAACAGCGTGAACAGTGCGAACGGGGCCAATCCCCAGGCCAGAATGCGCCGCCGCAGCGGTCCGCCGTAGATAGCGAACGCCGCCGCCAGCAGCAGCAGTGTATTCAGGAACAGCGCGTCTTCATGTCCAGTGATGGCGTAGACATCGGTTAGGTTGCCGTGGAACGGCACGAGGTAGCGGTAGATGCCCTGCAATGCCTTGATACCGATCATGGCGATGACGATCCAGCCCATCACGCGCACCTGGCTCGGCGTGCGAATCAGGTTGACGGCTAGGAAGTAGCAAGCTACCATGTAGAACAGGGCGCGGATCTCCCACAAGGACACCTTCCACTCGCCGCCGCCCAGCAGACCGAAGCCCCACGAGAAAACCACCGCCGCCAGGAACAGCAGCATCCAGCCTCCCAGACGGCCTAGGCGCAGTGGATGGGCTTTGCGGTTTCGTACCCACAGCGCTAGTGCGGTCCAGGCAATGATAAGTTCCAGCAGGTTAGCGGTGAACCAGGAAAGGTTTTGGTGCGTCCACAGGTTCCAGTATTCTTCCGTGCCGCCAATGTTGGTATAGAGCGGGATCAGCTTCGTAACCAGCCCACTCAGACCGTCAATGTCGTACTGTTCGATGAGCAGCGCGCCACCGAGCAATATATAAACCCCCACCACCGGACGATACCAGATTGCTCCGGCCAGGGGAATCAGGGCCAGCACGGCGAACAGTGTGAAGTCGCCGCCGCCGGCAAGCACGCCCACACCGCACAGCGCACCGAGCGCAAGCAAGGCGATCACAGTGCGCCGGGTGGGGCGATCCGGGTAGGTAGCCGGCGGACTGCCCGTGCTTTCGCGCGGCCGCGCCGTTTCTTGTAGGGTTATCGAAGGGTTCAAAAGGGTAGCCTCAGTGCAACAGAAAAACGTTCAGGCCGACGACCAGCAGAATCCAGCCCACCAACACGGCGGCGGTTCCGACGGTCCATTTGCGAACTACTTGGCCGGCCAGCAAAAAGCTGAACAACAGCGGCAGAATCAGCGTCATGCCGGCTGCTGCTCTTCGCTCATCATACGGTCTAGCCACGGGGGTAGGGCCGTGCTACTCGCCGTCTGGCCGCCGCTCCGTCCGCCGCCCCGCTGCCCGCCGCCGAACCAGGTTGCCAGCGCGACCAGACTGAAGCCTAACCCCAACGCGACCAGCAACCCAACCCCTACTAGCCCTAACAGCTTATTGAGCGAGAGGGCAATGCCGTCGGGCACCCGTGGCGCGTCCACGATGTTATAGGTGTTAGCCTGCACATTGAGCGCCAGTGCTTTGTTCATCTCCGCCTCGCCCAACTTGCTATCTGCTGTTTGGACATTAGTGAGTGCTGCGTCATAGGCAGCTTTGAGGCGCTGGAAGTCAAGTTGCGCCGACTCCGGCAGCTTGGCACGGTCCGCCGGCGGGTGGGCATTCTCCCAATCGGTCAGGGCTTTTGAGGCCGTTTCCAGCCGCCCGTTGAACACATCGCGCTGGCCGGTCCAGAAGGTGATGTCTTTCTGGCTGGTGGTTACGCGGTCCTCGTAGCGTTGGGCGATAAACAGGTCTATCGTTTTGCTCACCACCTGCTGAGTGATTTGCGGATCACGGCTCTGATAGCGAAAGTTGATCAGGTTCTCGCCCGGTTTCCAGGCGTTCAGATCCTTCCGTAGCTTCGCTACTTGGCCGTCCATCTTGGGGGCGCTGTCGGCCCCAGCCTTCAATGCAGGCACTGCGTTGACAACTCGCTGGAGGAACTCGTCGGTCAGCAGCAGATCGCTCAAGCGGCTATACTCCGTCGCTAAATTAGTGCCGCCGGTCTGCGGAGTCTGGTTGCTGGGTCGGATCTCCACCCGTGCCTGCACTTCATACAGCCAGGCACTATACAGCCCCCCCGCCGTAGCAACAGCCAACACTGCCAGGAAGGGCAACCAGAACAGCCACTTGCGCCGAAAGAACGTTTCCAGATAATCGCGCATTACTCCAAAAATCCTTTCCCTTTGCTAAATCGCGTAAAAAGCATTCTACTAAGGTGTGCCGGCATACCAGCGATGCAGCACACTCTGTGCCGGCTTATTCTGCGGGCTTTCGCCGCTGTCCAGCGGCCCGCCCGCGTTGGGGTTACTATACCATGGTCCCCAGAAGATGCCCTTCATCCAGTCCACAGCGCCCCAGGTTTGCATGGTGGCATCATAGCCGTTGGCCTGCACGCTTAATTCCAAAAACGGATCCGGTCGCAGATCCCAGCGGCCCGGCGAGTTAGCATACGAGCCGAAGCCAATCTTGGTGAACTGCACCGGTTTGCCCCAGCGACCGTGTACCGCCGCGATCTCATCAAACCAGCGGAAGTTTTGCCCATGCGCGCCCGCTCCAAAGGGGTCGGTGTAGCTGAACCAGCCCTGGCGCAGCGCGTCGGTGGCGAAGTTATTCCACGACAGTGGGAAGTAGGCCGAGATGCCGATATAGTCCAATTGATCCCACCAGTCAATAGCGGCAAATTCGGCGTTCTTTTTATCGCCCCAGTTGGCCGAGTAGGTCAGCGGGCCAAAGTAGCCCTGGCGCACCGTTTGGATAATGTGTCGCCATTCGTCCGAATACTGCTTGGCGGTCAAGGTGAAAAACTCGGTGCCGATGCAAAACTCGTCGGCCTGTGCCGATTGGGCCAGACGCGCATAGCCGGCGATAGTGTCGCGGTAGTTGGCGAACCAATCACTCGCCGGTTCGGGGCTGAAATAGCCGCTCCATACACCGTCGTTCGCCAATACCACCGGCTGTAGCATCGCCCGCATCCCTAGGGAGTGGGCGTACTGGATCATCTGGGCGATCCCGCTATCAGTCGGTTCATTAGCGGTCCGCATAAATGTTGTGGAGCGTGCCACATTCTGCCGGAAGGGTGCGACGATAGCGACCCAGTTAGCCCCCGTATCGTGTAACTTTTTCATCGAGTCGAACGCCGCCGGGCTGCCGAATGGGGCACTGGCGGTATGGACGAAGGCAACTCCCCGTTGCCCGTCCGCAGCCAGCACACCTGCTGCAGCTTGTGCCTGCACCGGTGCGACCCAGACCACCGGCAGCAGGGCCAACACCCCGACCAGTGCCGACGCGCCGGCGAATAGGCGGATCGATAGCCACACTTGTAGTTTATGCTTCATAAATTAGCCTCATTTCTGTACAGAGCGGCAATGATAACTGCCGGACACCGATATTTGCAGATTGGTTCATCCTACCATAACGAGCCGACGTAGGGCGGATGTTACGATCTTTGGAGTTAGTACGGCAATTTGTCGGTTAATTGAACCCTGTACTCCGTTTTAGTGTATAACGCACTGGACTTCTGTCGCCGTTGCTATTGTACCCGATTCGGCGCAAATCGCAAATAGATGGGTAGTAGACCTGAGCGTGTGTGCGCTATGGTGGCATCAATTTTGCGTATAATCGTTCAACGATTGGCTGCTTATGGGGTTGCACTGTTATACTGGATGGTTTGACGGTAGGCAAGGGCGCGCTTGTGCTAGCGGCAATTCATGCAACCAGTAGGTTTGCTCATGTTTTAAAGGGGAGGGAGACCCGACGGCGTTGGATGCTGCTGTTCATCTCCACCTGCAATATTTACGTCCTCACATCGGACATTCTCTACTCAGACGAAGGAGGCTCGCGTGGCGATTTGCGAGGCCGACGTTGCCTATGAAACGGCAACTGATTTGACAACAACATTAGTGCCCGATTTGCGCGTGGAGGGCCCATCACCGCGCAACAGTCGAAACTGCGCGGATATTATGGGGGTGCTGATTGATCGTACCCCGCGTCCGGAGGTGATTGCTCAGATAGAACGTTTTGTGCAATCTAGGCGGCCTCATCAGATTGTTACGATCAACGTAGACTTTCTGAACATCGCGCACAAGGATCAGTCGTTTGTGCAACTGCTAAATGCCGCTGCCCTGGCCGTGCCTGACGGAGTGCCGTTGTTGTGGGTATCGCGCCTGGTAGGTCAGCGATTGCCCCAGCGGATCACCGGCACGGACCTGCTATGTGATTGTGCGGACTTGGCGGCGCGCAACGGCTATCGAATGTTTCTATTGGGTGCTGCGCCCGGTGTGGCTGAGGCGGCCGGGCGGGTGTTAGAAGCCCGCTACCCTGGCCTTCAGATTGTGGGCAGCTATGCACCACCGGAGCAAGGCACTCTCACGGCAGAAGAGAACGCCCATATCCTCGCCCTGGTGCGCGCCGCACAGCCCGATATGCTGTTCGTCGCTCTGGGCACTCCGAAGCAGGAGCGTTGGATTTCGGAGAACCTCGATGCCCTCGGTGTGCCGCTGTGCGTCGGCATCGGTGGCGTGTTCAACTTCATCACCGGACGTATCCCACGGGCACCCGAGCATATGCAACGTGCCGGCTTGGAATGGTTGTTCCGCCTGATGCTGGAACCTCGCCGCCTCTGGCGTCGCTACCTGATAGAGGATACCTGTGCCCTCTACCGTGCTGTTCACTATGCCGTGCGTCGCCGCAGCACCCGCACTCGCGAAACCTCTGTCGGCGTAGCTTCGGTGGTTTCCAGCCCCGACGCTTAGACCCAATTACTGTGCGTAAAGCCCGCCCCCTGCCGCAGGGGGCGGGCTTTTGCTTGGCCGATTGCCGCCGCGCAACAAGCGCCCCCTTCCTAACAGATGCCCCAGTCACGCTTCCTGTTTCAAGGTAGCCTTCCGCATTTAACTGCGCTTTCGAGTATAATAAAGGGAATGATCGACCCAGGAGGCGCTACCCATCCATGACCCTTACTCTGTTCGGCGATGATCCTGTTGTCACGCCTAAACCCCCACCTGCCCCGCAGGAGACAGCGACCACCGATCCGCGTAATGGATCAAGCGGCGCACTCTACCGGCGCTACCGTTCGCGCGACTTTCACGAGCTAGTGGGGCAGGAGCCGATTGTCCACACGCTGCAAAACGCGCTGGCGACCGGGCGACTGGCCCATGCTTACCTGTTCTGCGGCCCGCGCGGCACGGGCAAAACGTCTACCGCTCGTCTGCTGGCGAAGGCGGTCAACTGCCTGGCGCCAGAGGGTATGGAGCGGCCCTGTAATCGCTGCGAGGTCTGCCGCTCGATCAACGAAGCGCGGGCAGTGGACTTGATTGAGATTGATGCGGCTTCTAACAACAGCGTCGAAGATGTACGTGACCTGCGGGAGCGGGTCAATTTCACGCCGGCCGTGTTCCGGCGCAAATTCTATATTATTGACGAAGTCCACATGATGAGCCAGTCGGCTTTTAACGCGCTGCTCAAGACGCTGGAAGAGCCGCCCGCGCACACGATCTTTGTGTTGGCGACCACCGACCCGCAAAAATTACCGGCCACGGTCCTCAGCCGCTGCCAACGCTTCGATTTCCGGCGCATTGCGTTGCCGGTGATGGTGGCGCACATGGCAGGCATCTGTGTCAGCGAGGGTTACGCAGTGGAGCTGGGCGTGCTGGAACTGATCGGCCGTCAAGCCACCGGCTGTATGCGGGATGCACTGTCGCTGCTCGATCAGCTCATGAGTTTCGCTGACGGCACGCTGCTGCTGACCCAGGTGCAGGCGGTGCTGGGCGCGCGCGGCACGGCGGAGATCGGCGCGTTTGTGGACCGGCTGATCGCGGGCGATGTGGCCGGCGGGCTGCACGACCTGCACGCCGCGATGGAGGCCGGGGCCGATCCGCGCCAGTTCAATCGCCAGGTGGTCGAATACTTGCGGAGCCTGTTGCTGCTGCGGGTCGGCGGCGCAGGCAGCGCTCTGGATGCGACTGTCGAAGAAGTGGCTGCCTTGCGTGCCCAGGCGGAACGCACCGCCCTGCCCGCTCTCAGTTCCTGGATCCGAGCCTTTACGGCCGCCGATACCGGCCTCAAAAACGGCTTATACGGCGCACTTGCGCTCGAACTAGCGCTGGTCGAGGCCAGCCTGGCTGGAGCCGCGCCTATTGCCGCGAATGCCGGGGCGCTGCCTGCCGCCGTCCCGCAGCCGCGCCCGGAAGCCGTACGCGCGGCTGCGGCCCCCGCGTCGGCGCGCCCCCCCGAAGCCCCCCGTCCGCTTGCGGCCCCCGCGCGCTCATCTGATCCGCCGACTCCTCTGCAACAACCGCAGCCGGACGTGCCGGCCGCCGCGCAAACCGCGCCGCCGACTTCTAATCCGCCGACTGCCGGCTCCGATCCCCAGTCCGCCGAAGCTATCGCCCAGGTGCTGAACAGTTGGGGGCAGGTGAGCAAAGGGCTGCGGACGCGGGGGGAACTGCGACTGCAAGCCTTCTTGCACGCTGGAGTGCCGGTGCGAATGGAGGGTGATGTGGTGATCATCGGCTTCCCCACCAGCCACGGCATCCACCGCGAAGCCTTTGAGCAGCCGAAAAATCGCGCCCTGGTCGAAAGCGTGATGGCCGAGGTGTTTGCCTATCCCTATCGCCTGCGCTGCATCCCCCTGTCCGACGAGGATCTCAGCCGCGCGACCAGCGCCCGCGCGGCCGCAGTGCCTGCCGTCGAGCCGCCGGTAGGCACCCGCGCGCAAAAAGCCCGCGCTATCCTAGACGAGGATTAGGTCACGGGTGCTTGCCCGCCTGCCGCCGGTAGGGATCGATCTAGCTGCACAGCTTTGTCTATGCTATAATGTAGGGGGGGAATTGAACGGTATAGGTGTGCGGCCGATGCCGGCTTCAAGGAGTACACTCAGGGATGCAAGAAGAACTACATGACGACTTGATTCGCTTGATCAACACCAAGCGACCGTTGCTGTTGGATCGCATTGTCGCGGCCCATTTAGCGCGGCTCCAGGTGCAAGGTTTGCCGACCACTGCGCCGGTGGCGGCTACAGTGCGCGCGGTGGTAGATGCCGGGCTAGATAATATGCTTGGCTGGCTACGTGAGTCGTCGGCGACTCGCAGCCGCCCCTATTTCGAGCGCATGGTTGAGTCCAGCCGCGCCAGTGGGTTAACGCCCGAACAAACAGTTGCCAGCATTGATTTAGTTATCGAACAGGTCCGCCACCTGGCTTGGGAAGAACTGGGCGGCGGCGCGGCCTATAACCATATAGACCGCCGCCTAACCTCGATAGGCACAGTGGGCCGCATGATGGTGGCGAGCGAAGCGACGAAAGCGATACTGCGGCAGACCAACAGCAGCGAACATCGCTGACTTGCCTTTCAGTACCCCGCCGTACACGCTGTGGGTCCCAAGTATTGTAAGGCGACCGTGTTGGGCGCGTCCAGGCTGTACTCCAGCATAGTCATAGCGGCGTAGCCGCTCAGGTGATAGCGTGCGCCGGTCTCCCCATCACTAACGGCGGTATCCCAAAGTGGCACAGCGACTTGGGCGTGACTCGCCACCAGCACGGCTAGCGCGGCACGCACTCCCGCATCGCCCGCCACCGGGTCACGGCCCGCTAGCCACGCGCCGGGGCGCACCGGCGGCCCTGCTAGCCGTAGGGCCGCCGCCAGGGCTGCGTCACCATTATCACCGGCCGGAACTAACCAGGCAAAGCTGCCGTCCAACGGTCCCGTCTGCCGGTCGTGAATAATCGTCCCCGGCGCGGCTTTCTGTACCAAGTCGGCGCGCAACCCTAGCGGCACGAGCCGACAGTTCTGCGGGCTGCGGGCTGCGGGCTGTACGCTGGTCGGGGTCGGTAGGGTCTGCGGAGCGGTTGGGCTTGCGGTCGGTACTGTCAGTTGCGCTGCCTCGGCTGACGGACGACCGACCGCCGGGGGCGACCCCACCTTTACCGCCGCTTCCCCTGTGACCGTAGACTGCCGACTGACCACCGACAACTGACTACCGACGACTACCCACTGCCCACTAACAGCGGGCGTAACGATCCGGCCGCTCAAAAGGATGGCACCGAGTAAGGCTAGACTCAACCCCAGTGTAGCGGTCTGTTTTGTTTCGTATCTCATGGCTTGCCCCTCCGCGTCTGATCATACGGCAGACGTGCGGCACGCGGCTAGGGGCAAGCGGGACAACGGGCGGGGAGAAAAGCGGGTACAAACTTGATTTAGGGCTGCTTGCGGTGATCGAGGGCCCATTGCATGGCCCAGATCGCTTGCGGGCGCATATAGAGCTGGGCGCGGAAGTTGCCGTGTTCGTCCCAGGCTTCGGGCGTGCGGAACCAGTAGCCCTTGGTTTCGTAGGTGACGTGGTAGATGCCGTAGGCCGTGGCCCAGGCGGCGGTATCCATGTGCTGGTGCAGCATAAAGCCGGCCAACCCATAGCTGGTACCGGTCCAAACCTCTTGCGCTTGCATATTGCTGCGATCTACCTGGCCGTCGGGCCGCATTCCATTCACCGCGCCCATTTGTCCGTCGGCGAAGCCCTGCACGTTGAGCCGGTAGATCGTTGCGAGCATAGATTGCGTGTGCGCGGCGGGCACGATGGGTGGCAGGCCGGTCACATCGGCGTACCACTGGCCGGCCAGCCCGTCGGCCATCACACTGTCGGCGTAGCCGTGTTTGCCGGTATCGTAGTTGTAGTAGTGCCCGTTCCAGAGCGCCGCTTCATAACGCGGCTGGGCTTGGGCCAGCCAGGCGCGGTATTGCTGCGCGGCGGCGGGCGCGCTCTCCACGTCGGCCATCACCACTGCGGCTTCCAGCGCGGCCAGCCAGAGGCTGCCGCAATAAGCGCTTACCCCCTGCATGGTCCAGGTGTCGTAGGTCTGGTCGGGGAAGCCGGTATTTTCGGGAATGCCGTCGCCGTCGCGGTCCAGCGTTTTGAGATAAGCCATCGCCTGCTGCACGGCGGGCCAAGTGGCGTGCAGGAACGCACGGTCGCCGCCGGCCACCCAATCGCGGTAGACCAGCAGCACGAACTTGCTATTGAGATCTTTCCAATCGTTCACATCCTGGTACTTGTAGGCGTTGATCTGCATCCAGGGCGCTTCGCTCGGCATTCCTACGTCATGCGGGGCGGCTCCGGCGATTTTGCGGACGGCGGCGCGGCGATGCGCGGCATCCTGGGTTTGATACGCCTCGTTGTCAGCCAGCGGGATGGTGCGGGCGAACTCGATCATCTCGGTTTTCTCGATCTCCGGCCACAGCATGAGCAAGGCAAACGAGCCGTAGAAGCGCACGTCCAGCGTCGAATAGAAAGGATAGTCATAGCATTCCAGGTAGGAGAAGCGATGCAGGCTGGGCGTGGGATCGCCGGGGCGCCCATTCTCCCAGATCGTGCCGCCGTCCACCAGGTAATAGAGTTCGTTGAACAGCGCAGTTTTGTACCAGATGGGCGTGCTGGGGTTGGCGAGATAGGGCGCTTGCCAGGCTTCCAGTGCGTCTGCCCAGCTTGCGGCCTGCTCCAAGCCGGTGCGGGCAATAGCCCAGGCGTTGTGCCCGTCCTTGCCGAACCACTCGGTATAGCGGCGATACCACTGCTCGCTGTGCCCTGCTGGGCCGAAGGTCATCAACGGCAGATCCCAAGCCAGCACAAAGCGGATGGTGCGGCTTTGGCCGGGAGCAAGATGCACCGCCGCTGCCACCGCGCCGCCGATGGGCCGCCCGCTGTGTGCGGGACTGGAGTCATTAGTGTCGGGCAGTTGTCCAGTACCAGCCCAGGGTTGCCAGACCTCCGCGCCGTCACCGTCGGTCTCGAAACGGCTGAGGGCGCTCAGTTGAATGCCCTCACCGCCCTGCGCGGCGATCACAAACTCGCCGTCGGCGGCCGCTGTTACCGGATTAGGACCGGGCGTGCCGTCGGCCTGATCGCGCTGCATCACCACGCCCACAGTCGGTGCGCCGCCCAGCGTGTCACGCCGAATGGTGTTGCGGTTGCCCGCCGCACCGGCCGCGTTGTCCCAGCCCAGCGGGTTTTCCCAGGTAAACATCAGGCTCACGTCGGCGGGGTCGGCGGCTTCATTGGTCACGGTCCACTCAAACACTGCCACCGGATAGCTACTCTCGCGGTAGTTGCCGGGGATGACCGGCGAAAACTGGCGGCTTTGCAGCGTCACCCCGGCGGCGGCCGGGTCGTAGCCATACCAGGCGAAGGGGTAGAGTGCCGCGTAGGTGCCGCCCGCACGGGGATAGCTCCAATCCCAGGCGGAGAGCACACGGCCCGTCTTGCCGGGCAGCAGCACCCGCGCAGTCGGCGCTTGACCAGGCCGGGCTACGCGCACGCTGAAGGCATCGGCCCAGACCGGGTTCATGCGGTCTGCGCCGGGGGCCAGGTGCCAACGGGCAAAGTCGCCGCGATAGCTGCGCCCGATGCTGCCCGCGCCCAGCCCGCCCAACGGCGCGCCTTGCCATGCCCCGTCGTCGCCGTTGGGGGGTGCTTTTTCTTTGTTTTGGCCGGGGTTGTCCAGGGGCAGGCCAATAGTGCGCCGCCAAGCGGCCGCCGGGATGTCACGTAGTTGACTGGGAACCGTTGGGGCAGTGGCGGTCATACGGGGGGCTCCTCCTCCAAATAGGGTGCCGTCTCCCGATGGTGCGGGAGACGGCGTGCTTGCTATAGGCCCAGGTGCGGTGGCGGTTTGATGCCACAGCAGGCCCAGCACGGCTATGCCTAGCACTAATGGGACCACGATGCGGCGCAGCCGGATCACTCGACGGCGACCTCGGCGAGTGGGCGGGTGCCGGCTTGGGCGGCCAGCAACTCCCGATACCAGTGGCCGCTGGCTTTGATCGTGCGTTCCTGCGTGGCGAAATCTACCCGCACGATGCCGAAGCGCTGCTTATAGCCGTGGCCCCACTCAAAGTTGTCGAGCAAGGACCAGACAAAGTAGCCCTTGAGCGGCACGCCGGCGGCGCGTGCTTGCCCGGCGGCGGCAATATAGCTCGCCAAGTATGCTTGGCGGCGGCTATCCTGGATGCTGCCGTCGGCTTCCACGGTATCCGCGAAGGCCGCGCCGTTCTCGGTGATGTAATAGGCCGGGAAGGGATAATCGCGGTGTATGCGTTCCAGCAACACGCGCAATCCATCGGGATAGACCTCCCAGCCCATCGTGGTGTATTCGCCTTCCGGCTTGACCATCTCCGTCCGCAACATCGGCGATTCGGGCGCATCTTTCACTACCGAGCGGAAGTAGTTATTCACGCCGAGGAAATCGAGCGGAGTGCGGATCAGATCCAGATCCCCAGCTTGCACCGGCGGTGCCGCCGCGCCTAGTTCCATCATAATGTCAGCCGGGTAGTGGCCGTGCAGCAGCGGGTCGAGGAACAGGCGGTTGCTGATGCCCTCAGAGCGCACAGCCGCGGCTTGGTCTTCCGGCGAGTCACTGGCGGGGTACGCGGCATTGAGGTTAAGGGTGATGCCGACCGGGGCGCCCGGCACCGCCGCACGGATGCGCGGCACGGCCAAGCCATGCCCCAGCAACAGGTGGTGGGTGACACGCAGGGCGGTCGGCAGGTCGCGCAGGCCGGGCGCGTGTTCGCCCCACAGGTTGCCGATAAAGGCGACCACCCACGGTTCGTTGTGTGTGATCCAGCCGGCCACGCGGTCGCCCAGCCGCCGCGCCACGATTTCGGCGTAGTCGGCAAAGGCCGCCGCCGTGTCACGGTTGGCCCAACCACCGGTGTCTTGCAAGGCTTGCGGCAGATCCCAGTGGTAGAGCGTGACCCACGGTTGGATGCCTGCCGCCAGCAGACCGTCGGTTAGCCGCTCATAAAAGTCCAGCCCCGCCTCGTTGACCGATCCGCGTCCCGTGGGCAGGATGCGCGACCAAGCAATCGAATAGCGGTAGGCCGCCAAGCCTAGTTCGCGCATCAGGGCAATATCTTGCGGCCAGCGGTGATAATGGTCGCAGGCCACGTCGCCGGTGTCGCCGTTCGCCACCTTGCCCGGCGTATGGCTGAAGCGGTCCCAGATGCTTTCGCCCTTGCCGTCTTCTTGCCACGCACCCTCGATTTGATAGGAGGCGGTTGCTGCGCCCCAAAGAAAATCTGCCGGCCACACACCCGCCGCGTCACTTGTCATAATAGAGGCTCCTTATATTTACGTATTTGCATAGTTTGCATAGCTAGAGGGCAGAGTTATTTATCTACCCCGGTTATCACCACGCCTTGCATGAACTGACGCTGCGCGAAGAAAAACAGCACCGCCGGCAGCAAGATCGTCATTACTGCCGTTGCCATAGCGCGGCCCGGATACTGGCTGAAGGTGCCGACAAACTTGGCGATGCCCACCGAAATCGGGTAGAGATCCTCTTTGCCGACCAGATAGACGAGCGGGGCAAAGTAGTCATTCCAGGTGAAGAAGAAGTGAAACAGCGTGACTGCTGTAATCGCCGGAATGGCCTGGGGAATAATCACCCGGATCAGCGTTTGCAGCGGGTTGGCCCCGTCCAGCATCGCGGCCTCGTCCAGTTCTTTCGGGATCGCCATGAAATACTGGCGCAGCAGGAAGACGTCGTAGGCGTTGGCGAAAAAGGCCGGCACGAGCAGCGGTAGCCAACTCCCCGTCCAGCCTAGCTTGGAGAACAGGATATACAGCGGGATGATCGTTGCTTGCGGCGGCAGCACAATGGTCGAGATCAGCACGACAAATAGAACGTTTTTGCCGGGGATCTTGAAGCGCGCAAAACCGTAGGCCACCAGGATGCACGAAATCAGCGTGCCGATGGTGCTGATAACCGCGATCAGCAGGGTATTGCGAAATAAGATGGGGAATTGCACCTGATCCCAGGCCGCCGTGAAATTGTCCGTGGTCGGCGCGAACTTGTATACCGGGTCGAGGGTGCGGTAGCGACCCTTCCAGTTGAATACCCCTTTATCCGCATGAGCGGGATCGATAAAGTCGCTGTCTTCGCGGTAGCCATGCACGAGCCCCCACTGTTTCACGCCTTCGGCGGTCGGCACGTTGTACAGCGGCAGGTCTTTGCCCTGATAGCTGAAAGTTGCGGCGGTAGCGGGCATCAGCGGCGCGTGCTGGGCCGCGAGTTGCGTGTCCTGCTTAAAGGCCGTGGTCATCATATAGCCAATCGGCATCAGGAACACCAGCATGACCACTAAGCCGAGCAGGGTGACCAGGGCGGTGGTGCCCCCACGGCGCAGCAGCCCACTCCGTCGGGCGTTGTTCTCGCTGGCTGCGGTGGTAGGTGCTTGCGTTTGCGTGATACTTGCCATAGATTCCTCACTCTCGTCGAAACGCCGCGACGGCTCCCTATTATAGATCGGTTGGGTGGCGTTGCTCTACTTAGGAGTCGCTTCCCGCGTAGTAGACAATACGCTGGCCGAAGGCGAACATGGTCGCCGTCAAGATCATCACGATGACGAACAGCAGCAACGCCAGCGTCGAGGCATAGCCCATGTCGTTGAAGACAAACGCTTGGCGGTAGAAATGTAGGTTATAGAATAGCGTGGCCCCCTGTGGATCGCCGTTGCGCCCGCCGATGAGCATGGCCGCTACGAAAAATTGCAGGGAGTTGATCAAGCCCAGCGTGACATTATAGAAGATGACCGGCGAGATCATCGGAATTGTGACGCGGATGAAGCGTTGCCACCCGTTGGCCCCGTCAATGGTCGCCGCCTCATAAATATCGGTCGGCACGCCTTGCAACCCCGCCAGCAGAATGAGCATCCCATTGCCGACCGCCCAGACGCTCAGAATGTTGAGGGCAAAGCCGGCCCAGTTGGGATCGCTCAACCAGCGAGGTCCAGCAATACCGAAGGTTTTGAGGCCGAGGTTGATCCAGCCCGATTGGGCGTTCAACACGCCCTGAAATACCATGACCCCGGCGACCACGGGAATAATCGTCGGCAGGAAAAACAGCGTGCGAAACAGGTTGGCCCCCAGCAGGTGCTTGGAGTTGACCAGCACGGCAAACCCCAGCGGAACCAGTAGGCCAACCGGGATGGCGACTACCGCGAATCTGAGCGTCACGCCCATCGCTTGCACCAGCAGGGGGTCTTTGAACAGGCGGGCGTAATTATCCAGGCCCACCATGTGAAAATTGCCGAAGGCGAACTCTTTGGTTGCGCTGTAATCGGTGAACGACAGGAAGACCGTCGAGACAATCGGCAAGAGCTGGAAGACAATGAAGCCAATAAACCAGGGGGTCAGGAAGAGGAGTCCCCACATCGCGCGTTGGCGGGCCAGCGGCATCGCCACCCGTTTGGGGCGCGATCCCATGACTCCTGCAGAGGCTAGATCGGTAGTCGCCATGGCTGTAGCACCTCGGATCTTTCCAGCCCTGTCCCGCCTGGAGGCCAAGCGGGACAGGGCGCAAAGGCAGGGCGGGGTCTCCGCCTGCTATTTGGTCGGTGTGGGCGCTGCGGCGAAGACATCGCTCAGTTGGCCCTGGAACTTGGCGATTTCCTTGTCCATATCCAAGCCCGGTGTCTGATCCATCAGCGTGCGGAACTTGGCGAACAAGTCGTTAGCTTTGATCAGGTTCGGCAGGTAGGACTCGTGGTTGGGGAGGTCCGGGTACTTGAGCATCGCCTCAGCCACGCTCCAGTCTACCTTGTTCGGCGCGACGCGCTTGTCGAAGGCTTGGAAGAAGGCCGGGCGATCTGCGATTTTGGCCGGTAGGCCGCCGTAGATCTGCTCCAGATCCTGGTCTACCACCATCGCGGTCAGCACTTTGAAGGCTGCTTTCTGGTTCTTGCTTTGCTTCATGATGGCGAAGGTGTCGCCGTGCAGCTTGGCAGTGATCTTGCCGTTGATGGTCGGCTCAACCGCGATGTCCCAGTTCATCTTCTGGATGTCGAAGCAGCACGTAAACCAGGTGTGGGTGTCGGCCATAGCGATATTGCCCGACTTGAAGCCGGCACCCTTGGCGAGCAGGTCGCTTTGCAGATAGTCAGCGTTCGGCGAGAAGTGGTTCTTCCAGATGCTGTCATAATACCACTTCCAGGCGGCGGTCCAGTTAGCCGGGATCTTGGCGACGGCCGGGTTGGCCGGATCGTAGGGCAGGCCGCCCCCGAAGAGGGTGGCAACCCCACGCGCGTCGGTGGACTGCTCGTAGAAGCCGAACTGCTTGATATTCTTGGCGTCGAAGGCCGCATTGGTTGCGTCGTTGCCGGCGGCATCCACGGTCAGCTTCTGCGCCAGTTGGCTAAAGGTGTCGAGGTTCCAGTCTTTGCCCTGGTACTGATCGCCGACTTTGTGCGGCGGGTAGGGCAGCTTGGCCTCATCGAACAGCGCTTTGTTGTAATACATCATGCTGGGGAAGAGGGCGAACG
Source organism: Chloroflexia bacterium (assembly GCA_038228295.1). Classification (GTDB taxonomy): domain Bacteria; phylum Chloroflexota; class Chloroflexia; order QHBQ01; family JAICKM01; genus JAICKM01. The sequence goes on from JBBRPH010000015.1 coordinate 24,218, forward strand.
GGATGCCCACCAGCACGCCTTCGTCTTTGGTGAAGTCGATCAAGGCCGGGTCGTATTTGCTCAGGTCGAAGTTAGCATCCTTCGCCAACTGGCCGACATCGGCCCAGGAACCCTGGAAGCTGGCGCGCCCGGCCTTGCCGACGGGACCGACGATATCCGGCCCGTTGCCGGCGGCGAGTTGCGCTTTGAGCGTGTCATACGACTCGGGATTGTGAACCACTTGCAGGCTGACGCACGCCTCGGTCTGCGACTTATTGAACTTGTCGGCCCAGGCTTTTTCCTTCGGGATCACATCAGCATCGGCGCCGGCGCCCAGCCCGACGTACCAGTTCAGCTTGACCGCGCTCGACGCGCAGCCCTCGCCACCGGCGACAAAGGTGGGCACGGTGGTGGGGGTGACCGGCACGGCGGTCGCGGTGGCTCCTCCGCCCCCAGCGGCTACTGCGGCGGTATTGGTGGGGTCGCCCATCGCGACAGTGGTGTTGGTGGGCGCGACCATCGCGGCGGTATTGGTGGGTGCGACCATCGCGGCGGTGTTGGTGGCCCCCACGGGCGCACTAGTATCAGTAGCGGCAGGTGCCACAGCGGTAGAAGCCGCCGGTACGACCGTAGGAGTCGAAGTATCGGTGCCGCACGCGGTCAGCAGCAGCGGCATTATTACAAACGCGCCCATCCAGCTAGACACACGCGCATTACGGTTTTTCACAGTTCTTTCCTCCTTGCCTAAGTGTCTCACAGGGACAATCGGCCGGCAATCCACGGCCCTAATTTTCAGCTTACCCCCACGTCATCTATGCCCGGTCTGTTGCGCTCCGGTGGGTTAGAGCGGCTGGCGATCACCTCCTGTCGGGCTAGAGCCGGCGGTCTCGGGACAGCCGCACGACCGGCGCAGGATCAATTGTGTGGGTAGCAGGAGATGGATGGGGTGATGATCGGGTTGGGCGATGCGATCCAACAGGATGCGGATTGCTTCCCGCCCTAAATCGCTAATCGGTTGGGCGACGGTGGTGAGCGACGGTTGCGCGCCTGCGGCTGCGGGGATGTTGTCGAAGCCGATGACGGCCAAGTCTTCCGGTACACGGCAACCGGCATCGCGGGCGGCGTGGATGGCGCCCAACGCCATCGTGTCGCTGGCGACGCATATTGCATCGGGGCGGTGGGCGAGCAGCGTTTGCATGGCCGCATAGCCCCCGGCTTGGGTGAAATTGCCGTGGACGGCCAGCGCCGGCTCGGGTAGCAGGCCGGCTTCTTGCAGTGCGGTGACGTAGCCACCGTAGCGGTCAATGGCCGCGATCATGTTGGGCAAGCCGCCGATGAAGCCGATGCGCCGGTGACCGTGTTCAAGCAGGTGGGCTACGGCGTTTTGGGCGGCGGCGCGGTTGTCCACGTCTACCGAGGGGATTTCGCGGTAGCGCGGGTGCCGCCCTACCAGCACAAATGGGTAGCGGGTCTCATGTAGATAGGTGATGATCGGATCTTCTACCACGCTGGACGCGATCACGATGCCGTCGAGGTGATGCCCACCCAACACACGGCGGTGCATTTGCTCCCTGCCGTGTGGATCGTTCGAGCTATTCATCAGCATCAACAGATTGTGGTCGGCGGCGTTACAGCTATCTACCGCACCCTGGATCAATTGTGGGAAAAAGGGGTCGCTGAAAATGGTGCCTGCGGCTTGTGGGATTAGCACGCCTAAGATGCGGGTACGGCGCGATGCTAAGCTGCGCGCCGCAGCGTTAGGATGGTAGTTGTGCTCTTGGATGATGATCTGCACGCGCTCTCGCACGGCTCCGCTCACCCGCGCATCGTTGTTCACGACACGCGATACTGTGGAACGTGAAACGCCGGCTAAGCGGCCCACTTCCTCCAAGTTCACAGGCTACCTCTCTACACAGCTATGGGATGGGAGCGCAACCAGACCGCTGAGTTTGTTCGCTGCAATATTACCGGCCGTTAATCTAGCCTATTCGTTCTTAGTTAATCCAGTGGACTTACAAAGTTAATATAGCACCATTCTTGCAGCTTGTCAATAGGGCTGCTCTGTGCGTCGGCTATATGCTTTGATAGGCTAAACCGAACGGATTGCTAATAAAGGAATTACTTAGCCAAGATTACAGTGGCTGTCGTGGGTAGTTATAAGGTTCCAGGTCTTGGGAACGCTCCCACAGCAGGTTAGCGATAGTGTAGCGCGTTTTTCGTGGTCTGTCAATACCTTTATAGAGCTTTTGGGACTAACTTTTATTCTTCTAGCTGTGATAAGGCATCAATCTGCGCGGGCGCTGGGGTAATCAGCGCAAATTAACCGGCGGGTTGGTCCAAATGCGTGGACACGCTCCCACCCACTGGCCGGCTCATTTGCGCGTCCCTAGAGCGGATGGCCTTTAACTCACATCAAGTGCTTGATCCGCTCTGGCGATCACGCTATTGGGCCATTGCGCGGGGATGGCGCAATGTGGGTAAACCTCATTGATTAACATCCGCCAGATGGGGTTGGCGCCACCTTCGGCCTCGATTAGGGGCACTATGCTGCGGCGGAAGGGTAAGCCCTCAGTGATCAGTGCGCGGCTGCGAGCGACGCCCGCCACGCCTTCACTCGCCAATGCCCACTGCACAAACGCGCACGCCTGATCGCGCTGCGGACTGTGGGCGTTCACTGCCAAGCTCCAGTGCAAGAGCAAGGTGGCGGGCCGGCCTCCCGCAAGCTGTGGCACATCCACCACGCCATAATCGAAGTTTGGGTATTTCTCGCACAGCATGTTGATGGCCCAGGTGCCGACATATTGCATGGCACAATGACCTTCGGCCAGATTGGCGATATCGTAGGACGGGTAGGGGGGTTTGAGTGGCGCGATATGATGCGTTATCAGTAAATCGCGCCACAAACCGATGGCCGCCTGCGCAGCCGGGGTCGCAAAGCAAGCGGGATCGGCATCTTCCGGGATGTCGCCGCCGCCTTGCCAGAAGAACGGTACCCACAACTTGGTACGGAAGTCGCCCGGTGCGGTTTCCAGCATCACGCCCCAGCGCGAATCGGTGCGACAGCGCCGGCCGACTTCGATCCAATCCGTCCAGGTACGGGGAGGTGCAAGGTGCAGGTCGGCCAGCAGTGCCTTGTTGTAGAACAGGACGGAGGGCTGCGCTTCGGTCGGCAGCGCATAGACGTGTCCGCCTTCGCGCTCGGCATTGAGTAGGACAGGGTAGAAGTCTGCCTGCATAGCCGGTGTGAGCAGGTCGTCTAGGGGGGCTAGATAGCCCTTACGCGCTAAATGGGTACTATCCGTAAGCTGGAAGATGTCGGGGGCGGTGCCGGCGATTAGCGCCCGTTCAATATCCGGTAAGTAGTCGGGGCCGGGGGGAACGAACTCGATGGCAAGGGTCGCGTTCGGATGGCTCGCGTTCCATTCGATGACTAGGGCTTGCCAGGCCCGGCTCCGCTCCGACACTGTTTCCCGCCCGCCGATCAGCAGCCGCATCGTGCGATTGGGTGTGCGCGACACGCCAAAGCGTAAGGCGGAGTCGCGCAAGTGGCCTGCGACCACACTCAGGTCTGTAGCCTGACCGGTGATGGCGGCGGCTTGGGCCCGGATGCGCTGGGTGGCTCCACTGATGTCGTTCAATGTCTGTACCACGCCGGCAGTTCCGGTCCGTTGTTGATCCATCGCCGCATCAATCGCCGCCGCCAAGTGCTGGGTACGTCCGGCAGTAGCGGCCAGTTCGGTTGTGGTCGTGGTGAGCGTCGTAGTCAGGTCAGCGGTATGGGCCGTCTGTTGGATACCGGCTTTGGCGGCCGCCACCGTCACAGTGACCGCCGTTTCCAATTCACCGACCAAGCGGCGGACCTCTTTGCCTTGATCGCGGGTGCCGGCAGCGAGAACGCGGACTTCGCCGGCCACCACGCTGAAGCGTCGCCCTTCTACCCCGGCATCGGCAGCCTCGATAGCCGCGTTGAGCGATAAGATATGTGTTTGCTCAGCGATCCCGGCGATTACACCGTTAATCGCGCCAATCTGCTCAACCTGGGCGCGTAGTTGCTCAATCGCCTGTAGTGTTTCGCCTACCCGCCGGCGTGTGTCATTCAACGAAGCGACCGCCGCGCCGACGACGTTGCGGCTGCCCGCACTGGCGGTTCGCACTTCCTCCGCTGCCAATGCCACTTCATGAGCGGTTTGGGTGACGGCAACTACGATGGTATCGAGTTCAGCCATCGCGGCCGCTACCTCACCGAGGGCAGCGGCTTGGGCATTGGCATTACCCTCGTGGCCGGCGGCGGCCTGCACCATCCGTGCGGCGATGTCGCGCACCTGATCGGCTTGCATCTGGAGCTGGCCGACGAGGCCACGCACCTGCTCGCCCATGTCGGTGAGCTTCGCGCCTAGGGCGGCCAGGGGTGAGCCGGCGGGTAGCGGGATATGCGTCGGTAACAAAGTGACATCATCGGCCTGCGTGACGGTGTTGATGATGTAGTTGAGCGCCAACCAAAGCTGGATTAGCCTGCGCCCCCCCAGGGCGGTCAATACCCCACCCAGTCCCAGCGTGCTCAGTGCCGGCAGGCCCCCGCCGGCAGGCAACCACGCGCCGCTCGCGCCGATTAACAGTAGGCCTAGCACGCACCAGGCGGTGGGGCGCAGCAGTGCCCGGCGCATATAAGCGGAGGTTTGCTTACCAGGGGAAGGGCGAATGACCACGCCGGCTCCTAGACTAGCATGCGGTCTCGCGCCAACGAGAGGACCGCTGCTTTGCATGAGACAGGATTGGCAGAGGGTTTACTTCAGTTCTGTGAGTGTATGTTAGCCTAACATAGTTACTGTCCATTGTCAACCACCGGCACCAACTCACTTTTATAACGTTGCCTAGTGTTATGCGATAGTACCCCGCACACCCACTTAAATCTGCTATAATAGCGCCGGCGGCCCCTGATCCGGCAAGGGTGCGCTACCCCCTCAAGAGGAGATCCCATGAGTGACGCGCAGGTCCAGACCGCGCCCGGTCCGATTAATGATCGGCGCGAGATTTTCGGCTGGGAGATGTACGATTGGGCGAACTCGGTCTTTTCGACCACGGTGGTCACTGCCTTGGTCGGCCCCTACCTGACCGCGTTGGCGCAGGCGCAGGTGGGCGAGAACGGGCTGCTGCTCGACTGGGGCTTCTTCCAGATGACGGCCAAGAGCCTCTTCCCGTATTGTGTGTCGCTGTCGGTGTTTTTGCAGGTGTTTTTGCTGCCGGTGTTGGGCGCGATTGCCGACTATACAAACCTAAAAAAGCGGCTGATGATGGCCTTTTGCTATGTCGGCGTGGTGGCGACTTGCTTGCTGTTCTTTATCACCGGTGGCCTGGCGCTGTGGGGTGGGCTGCTGCTGATCATGGCGAATCTCGGTTTCGGCGCGTCACTCGTGTTGTATAACGCCTATTTAGGCGAAATCGCGAGCGCGGATCAGCGCGATAAGGTGTCGAGTCGGGGCTTTGCGCTAGGTTATCTGGGTGGCGGGTTGCTGCTGCTGGTGAACCTGATCATGGTGCAGAGCGCGGGCAAGATTCCTGGCTTGACTACAGCGCTGGCGGTGCGCTTGTCGCTACTGTCGGCGGGGTTGTGGTGGGGCGGGTTCGCTATCCTGACTTTCCGTCGTCTGCGGGAGCGTGGTGCGCCGCAGGCACTGCCGCCCGGCCGGAGCTACTGGACTATCGGCTTCGGCGAAGTGGGCCGCACCTTTCGCACCCTCCTGCGCCTGCCGCACACGCTGCGCTACCTGATCGCCTACCTATTCTATAACGACGGCATCCAGACGGTCATTTCCATGTCGGCGATCTTTTTCACGCAGGAACTGTTTGTCGCGCGTGGGCTGCCGGTAGACCAGTCGTTCCTGCTGGAGCTGGTGCTGATGGTGCAGTTTGTGGCCTTTGGCGGCGCGCTGCTGTTTGAGCAGATCGCCCACCGCATCGGCAACAAGAACGCGATCCTGCTGTCGCTGGTGATCTGGATCGGCGCGGTGATCTACGCTTATACCTCGTTCCAGACGCAAACCGATGCCTGGGTGCTGGGCGCGGCGATTGCGCTGGTGCTAGGCGGTTCCCAGGCGCTGTCACGCTCGCTGTTCTCACTGATGATTCCACGGGGCCATGAAGCCTCATTCTTTGGCCTGTATGAAATCTCGGAGCGCGGCACCTCTTGGATCGGCCCGCTGATCTTCGGCTACGTCGCGCAGACCACCAATTCATACCGGCAAGCGATTCTATCCGTGGTGATCTTGCTGGTAGTGGGCGGAGTGATCCTGGCGTGGACCAATACGGCGCAGGCTATCCGTGATGCCGGGCGCGAGGAGTCGGCAGTGCAGACAACCGAAGCGCCCGAGGCGGCGCCGGCCTGATGCCCACACCACGCCGGCTCCACTGGAGCCGCCAGGAATGGTCCTGGCTGATTGGGCTGGGCCTACTGCTGGCCGGTTGGGTGGTGCTGTTGGCGGCACTGGCGGTACGACCTGACGGCCTGTTGCACTTTTGGGCGCTGGATGTGGGCCAGGGCGATGCGCTGCTAATCCAGACCCCCAGTGGGCGTGAGGTGCTGATAGACGGCGGCCCCGATCCGGCGGCAGTGGCGCGCCGACTGGGTGAGCACCTGCCTTTTTGGCAGCGCGATTTGGCGTTGGTGGTGCTGACCCATCCGCACGAAGATCATCTTAGCGGGCTGATTGATGCGCTACCCCATTACCACGTCGGTGAGGTGCTACAAACGGCGTTTGCGGGCGGCACGCCAAGTTTGGAAGCGGCCTGGGGGCGCGTGTTGACGGCGACCCATGTGCCTATGCAAACAGTGGCGGCGGGGCAGGCATTCACGCTAGAACCGGGTGTGCAAGTACAAGTGTTAGCCCCGCCGCCGGTTCTGCTGCACGGCACGCATAACGACATCAACAACTCATCGGTCGTGTTACGGCTGGAGTACGGCACTGTGGGCCTATTGCTGGGGGCGGATGTGGAGACCGAAGCGGTCAATGTGTTACTGGCCCACTCTAGCGGCGGCTTGCGGAGCCAAGTGCTGAAAGTGCCGCACCACGGCAGCGCGACCGGCCTCAACCCGGCGCTGCTGGCGGCGGTTCACCCCCAGATCGCCATCATCTCGGTCGGTGCCGGCAACACCTACGGCCAGCCGGCGCCTACCACACTGAACCTGCTGCGCGCCGCCGGCGTACCCACCTATCGTACCGACACCGACGGCACGGTGGAGATCCTCTCCGATGGGCGGCAGGTGTGGGTGCGCCCGGAGCGGCACTAAGGAGCGCGCCTTGTATTCGCCGTCCGGCTGGGCTATGATGGACTGTGGGTATAGGCGGGTTGGGTTCGGTGGGAGGGAGGGGCGCGGGTGAAGACCAACGAATGGCTGTCGTATTTCATAGAGCAGCACCAAGCCGAGGTGAGCGAGCGGTTGGATGGCGAGATTAAGGGCCATGGCTTGGTCCCGGCCGTCGAGACAACGGCGGCGCTGGTGGCGAGCCTAATCGCTGATTTTGATGCGGAGACGTTTGCGGCTACGCCGGAGGCATGGCACCGGCTGGCCGCCGGTTTGCGCGCCCAAGATCCCGCCCATGCCCCTGAAGTGCTGGGCAAGGTTTGGCAGAAAGCCGAGCATTTGCTGGGCGGCTATATCGCTGAGGAACCGGAACTGAGCGGCGGCGCACGGCGATTGGCCTACTTGCGGCTGAGTGAGTTCGGCGCGAGCGTGCGCGGGCTGCCGGCCGGCTAAATGCGCGCTCCCTTCATTGCGGCGGCAGGCGCGCTGCTTCTCTATCTGCCTACGTTGGCTCCTGGTCTCACTTGGCGGGCCGGCGGCGCAGATGCCGGTGATCTGATCACGGCAGCCTGGAATTGGGGTATCCCCCATCCGCCCGGCTATCCGCTCTACACCTTGTTGGGCCGGCTGTTTCTCTCCATCCCCTGGGGCGAGCCGGCTTGGCGCATGAACCTGCTGTCGGCGGTAGCCGGGGCGGCGGCGGCAGCGCTGGTGGCGGTAGCTGTGGTTGACGCGGTGCGGCAGGGTGGCGCAGCGGATCGGGTAGCCGAGGTCGCAGGTAGCGTGGCCGGTCTGAGTCTAGCTGTCACGCCGCTGCTTTGGACGCAGGCGACAATCACCGAAGTCTATGCGCCGCTGGCGGCAGGCGGGGCGGCTGTGATCCTATTGGCGCGCCGGGCCGTCACGCGACTGCGCGCGGGCGAACGGGCCGGCGCGCCACTGTTGGGGCTGGCCTTCATTAGCGGCTTGCTGATCACGCACCATCTGGCCGGGCTAATCCCGGTGGCGGCGGCCTGGGCACTATTCGGTTGGGCCTGGCTCGACCTGTTGGTGCCGAGTGCGGTGGCGGTTAGCCCGTTTCTCCAAGCCCATACAGCGCCGCCGGAGCGGGTGCCGGGCCGGGTGCGCGGGCCGGTGCTGCTGTTTGTGGCAGGGTGTACGCCGTGGCTGCTACTGCCGCTACGCGCCGGGGCGGCGCCGATGAGCGACTGGCACCACCCCGCCGACTGGCCGGGGGTTTGGGCGTTGGTGAGCGGTTCCGACTACCACGGCTTGCTGTTCCACGGCACGCTCGCCGTGATAGTGGGGCGGGCGGCCACGGTGTTGCTGCTGCTGACGGTCGGGGCGTTCGGTCCGGTCTTGGTGTTTGCCGAGTTGGGTCGGCGCCGCGCTTGGCAGACCGATCGGCCGTGGGCGGTGAGTGGGGCTATAGCCTTGTTGCTCATGGTTATTGCCGTCGCCGTGTATGTGGCTGACGATACCTACGTCTACGGGCTGGCCGTCTTGCCAATTGTGGCGATTTGGCTGGGGGAAGGGGTGGGCGCATGGCTCGCAGGCGAGTGGACACGGACTCGTCTGACCTTAATTGCTGTGCTACTAGCGGTGAACCTGGTGCTGGGCGCCTCGGCCTGGGCTTGGAGCGACGCGCAGGCCCATACCTCTGCCGGCCAAGCTACGGCCGATGCGTTCCTGGCGCGTATGGCTACGCTCCCCGCACACGCAGTCGTGTTGACCACCGCCGACGAAGAAACGTTCACTCTCTGGTATGCACGTTATGTGGTTGCGCGCCGGCCGGACTTATTGCCGCTTTCGGTGCAACTGTTGGGTGTCCCCTGGTTCCGCGCCAATCTCCAGACTTATGCCCCTGATTTCATGCCTACGCCGGCCGGCGAATCGGATTTCGCCCGCCTGATCGGGCGCGCCGCCGCTATCCGCCCCGTCGTCGCTTTGCGCGCTGACCTGACTGCGCCGACGGGCCTGCGTTGGGTGCCGGCTGCGGCCGGCTGGTATTGGCGGCTGGGGCCGTAGTACAGAGAACTCAAGTAGCGTAGCCACCGGCAGCTACGTGCATGGACGACATATCGCTTTATCTGGGTGCGGGATCATGCCCGCTTGCGTGATGATGGGCTAGCGGATTGCCGACTGCCTTCGTAACGGAAGAGGCGCGCCGGCGTTTTGTTGCAGTTGATACTATATTTTGACCCATCTTAGCGCGGAAAGGACTCTATGGATCGCGCGAAAATTGAGCAAGCCGTGCGGCTGCTGTTTGAGGCGGTGGGCGAAGATCCCCATCGTGAAGGACTACTGGACACGCCGCGGCGGGTGGCCGATATGTATGAGGAAATCCTGGCAGGCATCGGGCAAGACCCGCGCCCGTTGCTGGATGTGACGTTTGCCGAGCCGCACAAAGAGATGGTGATCTTGCGCGACATCCCCCTTTATTCCTTGTGCGAACACCATATGCTGCCGTTCCACGGGCGGGCGCATATCGGTTATATCCCTAGTGGGCGCATCGTCGGTTTGAGCAAGCTGGCGCGGCTGACTGATCTGGTCTCTAAACGGTTCCAGGTACAAGAGCGACTGACGAGCGAGATCGCCGACGCGCTGGTGACAGGGCTGGCCCCGGTCGGCTGCGGCGTAGTCGTTGAGGCGGAACACCTCTGCATGGCGATGCGCGGCATCCAGCGGCCCGGTGCGCGTATGGTTACGTCGGCCATGCGGGGCAGCTTCCGTGAGAACCCCGCCACGCGGGCAGAGTTCCTCTCCATTATCCATCGCGGGCGGTCGGACACATGACCCTCCCTGCGCCCGCTCCGCTGCGCCTGGGGCGCTACAGCCTGCCGGTAGGCCGCCGCACACTAGTGATGGGTATCCTCAACATGACCCCCGACAGCTTCTCCGGCGATGGGTTGGGCGACGACCTTAACGCGGCGTTGGCCCAAGCGCGCGCCATGCAGGTGGCGGGGGCCGACATCCTCGATGTGGGCGGTATGAGTACGCGCCCCGGCTCCGAAGAGATCAGCGAAGCCGAAGAACTGCGCCGTGTCGTGCCGCTGATTGAACGATTGACGGCGGATGTGGACCTGCCGCTATCGGTGGACACCTACCGGGCGACGGTGGCTGCGGCGGCATTGACGGCGGGCGCGGTGATCGTCAATGACATCACCGGTCTGCATACCGAGCCGGCGCTGGCCGCCGTCGTCGCCCGGCACGGTGCGGCGCTGGTGCTAATGCACAGCAAAGGCCCGCCGCGCACTATGCAACACAATCCGCAGTATGACGACTTACTTGGCGAGGTTAGCGCCTACTTACGCGAGGGGCACGCAAGGGCGCTGTCGGCCGGCATCCCGCCCACCCATCTGTGGGCCGACCCCGGTATCGGCTTCGGCAAAACCATTGCCCATAACCTCGAACTGCTGCGCCGGCTGGACGAATTACAGGCGCTGGGAATGCCGCTGCTGGTCGGTACGTCGCGTAAGGCGTTCATCGGTCGCATCTTGGGCGGGCGGGCGCCAGCCGAGCGCGTCGCCGGCACCGGCGCGACCCTTGCCCTGGCTATCGCACGGGGGGCAGCGATTGTGCGCGTACATGATGTGGGACCGGCGGTGGATGTCGCGCGTGTGGCCGATGCGATTGTGCGCGGCGGAGATTATTGATGGACGATCCATGAGGAGGCACCTATGATCGGACTCTATAGCTTGGATCTAATCATCGGAGCAGACAATCAGCCCACCCTCATCGAAATCAACGGCAGCAACAGTGGCTTCGAGGGCTTCGCCGTCGCGTATGGCGACGGTTACATCCAGGCGGCGTTAGCGGCCGGTTTTCGCCGGCTAACGGGTGATCAGCCGATCCATGTGGTGACGCGCTTGGTTAGCTTCGGCGATTTACCGCCCGGCTACTTACGCAAAGTGACACAGGATCAACTCTATTCCCGTTATGCCGACCACAGCGTCGCTCCGCTTCTTGCCGGCCTAGTAGGCAGCACCTGGAACCGCCTAAAGGCTCCGCCGCCTAGTGCCAAACTGCGCGCCTTGGATGGGCTGATCGCCGCCGATGATCGCTTCCAGCAGGTGCTGCTGAACGTGGACGACCCGCGCTACGTGGTGCCGTTGGCTCCCTTTAGCGACAATGTGGACAGCGGCATTCTTGAGTTTAAGCCCGATGCACCCGCCGACGTAGCCGCGATTCCGCTGACCAGCGCTAGTGTGCTGTGGCTGCGTTGCCCGCCGCTGGCCTTTGCCCCACCCGTACCGCACGGCCGCTTGATCAACCCCGATTTCCCCTATGCCGCGTTTTCCGATAACAAGTTGTTCACCTATGATCTGCTGGCCCCGGTACTGGGTGATCAATTGCCGCTGTCGCTGCCGATTGGGCAGCGGTGCTCCGCTGCGGCGGCGGTCACGGACCTACTGGCACGCACGCCGAGTGACTGGTTCATCCGCAAGCCCCTCTTGGGATCGCAAGCGCGCGGCATTGAGATTCTGCACCGTGCAGCGATTGCCGACTATGGGCGGCGGCTGGCGGCGCTGGAAGCCCGCGAACAGGTAGCTCCCAGGTCGGACGGCTTGCCGTTGGAGCTGCGCGCCGTGCCCGACCTGCTCGCCACCTGGACGTTGAGCTTTGATGTCAGCCTATTGAGTGTGCTGCAAGAGTCGCGTCCGGTACCGTGCCGGGCGACCGGGCGCGCTCATTACGCCTGTATGCGCGCCTTGACGTTGATTGATACCGCGTCCGACGGCCGGTCGGCTGTCCACTTCCTGGGTGCCTACTGGCGGCTGGCGCAAATTCCCGCCGACGGCGACGGAATGCTGTGGGAGCGCTATGTGGGCAGCCAGTCACAGGGTGCGTTCTGTGAGCCGGTCAATGATGCCGATCTGGCGGTGGCCGCGGCATTTGTCGGTCGGGTGCTGCCCGCCTATTGCACGCGCTTGGCCGGCTTGCCGACCGATCAGTCCGCGTTCGCCGCTTGGGAGACCGCCTATTGGTCGGCACGCTATAAGGCGCAGGTGCCGATGTTGCGCTCGCCCCGTGGCTGGGAGGTGTTTGAGGCCGAACTTAGGCGCGCAACGGACGATGCGGCGGCGGTGCAAGCGGCGGCTGATCAGGCGGGCTTTTTGCACACGCCCGCCCAGTTCCTCACCCCCAGCCAGGCCGCCCGCCTGCCCTATCTGGTCCGTGAACCGGCGCGTATTACCGGCATTTGACGGCGCAGCTATACTAACGCCGCCCCAATAACGCCGAACGGACTGCCCCGGTGAGAGGCAGTCCGTTCGCTGATAACCAGCCGCCCGGCGACTAGCTGTTGGTGCTACCGGCTTTGCTTTTGCCGGCCGTTTTGCTTTTGCTGCTACCGGCGGCAGCGGCATCGCCGGTAGCGGGGGCGGCGGCAGCACCGCCGCCGATGCGAAACACGCCGGTGCCACAGGTGGGGCAAACCCCTTTGGTGGCCGGGCGACCATTCTTCATCGTGGTCTCTTGTGGATCTTTGATTTCTACGGTTTTGCGACACTTCACGCAATAAGCTTCTGTTGCTGCCATGAGAGATGCCTCCTTAAAGTGAGAACTATCGCCTTGACCACCTTCGCAAGTGAGGGCGGCCCGTCACAAGGATTAGTGAACCTCAGTCGCGCCGCTATCTGCCAACACGCGGCGCACGGCTCCATGAGTAAGCCCGTCGGTGTGGACGGAAATGAATACTTCGCTGCGTCCGGCCGCCGACGGCACCGGCGCGACGGTAGCGGGCAGCACTGCCGGTCGTGCGGTAGCGACCGCGTTTCCCGTTTGTGCTGCCCCCTCGTCAGGCGTGGTACGATAGTCGGCATCGGAATCGACGAAGTCGCTGTAGATTTGTGGGTCGGCGGGCGCATCAATGCGGGTGATCAGCCCTTCGTCGCCGGCCAAGCCGCCACGCCGGCTGTCGGTGCTACCCGGCCGGTGGGTCGGATCGCCCTCTGCCGGCTGCTCATCAGTCATCGCGTCTACAGTCGTCGGCAGATCCTCATCATTGGGCAGTGCGGTATTTGCCCGTCGGAATCCGCCGCCGCCTGCTGGTGTTGCTCCCTCTTGGGCGCTGACGACCGGACTGATCGGGCCGGTCACCGTGTCAGGGATCGCGCTTGGCGGTCCGCTGGAGTCGTTGTTAATCAGGGTAATGTCAGTGGCCGGAATACCGATGCCGCGCAAGCCTTGCACCGCCCGCTGCGCCCGTGCCGCATCGGGAAAGCGAGCGGTGACATCGCGGGCCCGCCCCGGCGCTTGGTTGATACCCATCATGTGGGTGCCGGTGGTCGCCGTTTCGTCGCGTACTTCATTCATTTGCGGCACAGCGAATTCCTGCCGCTCATAATCTACCCGGCCGCTGTCGAGGCCGGATAAGCTTTCAGCCCGCTGAATTAGTTTGGCGTTGGCTTCGCCTTTTGCTTCTACACGGGCATCGGTCGCATCGAAAGTATTGCCGCTGGTGCCGGTGGAGAGGTAGCTATGCGGCGCGTCAAGGCCGCGATTCAGATCGTTTGTGCCCAGGCGGGCCTGCTGCTGGTCTTCTTGCGCCGGACGGGTCAGTGTCACATTCTCACCGATACCGCTGTCGCCGTAGGGTGCAAGGTCGCCACTGTCGGCAGCACGATCCGATTGGGCCAAGCGCATCCCCCGGCTAATGGCTTCTTCGGCATCTTCGCGGGCGGCCAGAAACGCGGCGGTGTCGCCCACTGGCGCTTGTCCCGGCCGTGGGGTCACGGTGGCGGGGTTGGCTTCGCCGGGGTGCGCGTCACCGGCGGCATGAATAACCGACGGCGGCGTAGGCAGATCGGCGATATGCGGAGTACCCACGGCGGGGTTCGTCCTGGTGGCCGGCCCAGCATTGGTGCCGCCGAGCGTAACCGTCACGCCGCCCGTGATCGCTACATCGGACTCTAGTGTGCCGCCCATATCGGGATCGCCCCGACGCTCTTGCGCTTTCTGATCCATAGCGGCCCTTTCTGCGGCTCCCTTGCCGCACCCCTCGACTGATTTACTCGGTGAGACCCGATAGCCTCGTGCCTACAGGCACATAGGTGTGTTTAGAAACGGCGTGCCTGTAGCTTTGTTATGAGGGGAGGCTCTTTTGCTATCGTAATTGGCCCGACTGCTCTTATCCGGCTTCAATATAGACCGCAACGGCGGTGATATTGTCCAACCCGCCGGCGGCATTGGCTTCGACGACCATACGCCCGCAGGCCGCTTGCGGGTCGCTTTCCCCGGCCAGCATCGCCCGTAGCATGGGGTCGGGCACCATACCGCTGAGACCGTCGGAGCATAGTAGTAACCGCGTGCCGGGGATGAGCCGTTCGACAAAGGTATCAATTTCGGCTTGCGGTCGTTCGCCTAGCGACTTATAAATCATGTTGCGGTAGGGATGATATTTGGCCTCTTCCGGCGTAATCTGTCCCATGGAAACCAGCCGTTGTACCAGCGAGTGATCGACCGTGACCTGTTTAAGCGCCGGTTCGCCGCCCGGCGTGGGGGTCAGCAGATAGGCGCGGCTGTCGCCCACATTGGCGATGTAGACGCGCTGTCCGGTGATCAGTGCGACCACTAGCGTCGTGCCCATATCGTTGCCCCGGCTATCGCGTTCGCTGTGGATACGTTCGTTGGCCGTTTGCACGGCTTCGGTCAGCCAATCGGTGATCTGCTCTGGGGTCGGCTCGGCCGCATCGGGGCTGAATTGCGGCATCACGAAGTGCTGGAGCAGCCTTTCGGTGACCGTAGCAATTGCCAGTGCGCTGGCGACTTCGCCGCCCGCATGGCCGCCCATGCCGTCGGCCACCGCATATACGCCGATGCCCGCGCTCACCGACTCCTGCACCACTTGGCACTCGATGGCCGATAAGCTATCTTCGTTCAGCCCGCGATGGCGGCCTACGTCGGAGATGCGCCCGGAACGGACACGGATGTTAGCCGTTGCCGCGTATAGCGCATTCCGCGCGATCGTCAGCAGGTTGTGCCATTCGTCGGCGGTGATAGGCGAACTGCCCGCTGCCGGGCGCAGCGCGCGCGTAAAGGCCGCCTCTGCCTCGGCGGGCATATCGGCGGGCAACATTGGGCCGGCCCCCGCAGTGCCTACGTAGCGCCCCGTCAGCGTCTCGTAGAGTGTGCCGGCCAACCCCACCACATCCTCGGCCATCTCTTGGGTGCGTTCATCTCCCTTGCTCGGTGCAGGGCGCGCCTCTTGCAGGTTTGCCAGCACCGCTTCGTCCTCTTTGATTAGCACATTGGACGGACTGAACCCCGGACTGAGCATTCCCTGACTGTGTAGATAGCGCAGCGCATCGCTCAACTGCACGCCCCATTCCAGCACCATCGCCCCCGGTTGCGGCAAGGCCAGCCGCTCTAAGGGTACACCCTGGCGCGCCTCAGCTACAGCGTAGTGGCGCGGAGGCCCATAGGGGCTGTAGGTGAACAGGTCTACTAACGGCATTAGGTGCGGATGGTTGAGACCGCGCTCGACCACCGTTGCGGCGCGTCGTAGTGCTTCAGGTTCGCTGGCTTCCGTAATCAGATAGGCGGGCAGCGGCTCCTGACCGGCTAGCGCTTGGCCGCAGCGGGCACAGAACACTGCCTCGCCGACGGCCAGGGCGCCGCAATTAGCACAACGTTGCCCGGCGCGCACGCGCGCACGGTAGAGATTGACGGTTGGGCCGCTTTGTACCACCGCCCGCACTACATAGCGCAGGTCGAGGATTGCCCCTTCCGGCAGGGCGCGCAGCAGGTCCAGGTCGTAGGGCATGATCTCGGTCGGCGCGGTGGCAGCGGTCATACCCTCCGGCACCGGCTCTGGAGTCAACGGCAAGGGTAGCGTGCCGCGTGCGAGGTCGGCGCCTTCATCAACGGTTGCCGCCGGCCCATTGCCGGTAACACGGGCGGCCACCGCAAGCACTGTGTCCTCCGCATGGTTAGACCCGTTGGCGGGCGGGGTGTCCGTCTCGCCACTGCCTGTGGCCATGGTGGACGCCGTATCGCGCGCGTCGTCGGGCGCGATCATGCCCATCCCCCTGCCGGTTGGGAGGTAGCCCAGTTAAGCGATTGCTGCATCGGCGTTCCTCGGCCTACGCTTGCGGCACGCGATAGACGAACTCGACTTTGCCCAACGCCACCGTCATGCCGTCTTCCAGAAGATTTTGGCCGGTGCGGGCGCTGTTGACGAACGTGCCGTTGTCGGATTGCAGATCGGTGAGTATAAAGCCGTCACCCTGGCGCGTGAGTCGTGCATGATGCGGGGACACGGTTTGCCAGCCGATAAAGCTATCATCAATCACCACGTCGTTATCATTCGCCCGGCCTAGTGTAACGGTGTTGCGGGCCAGCACAAACTCTAACTGCTCGTCACCGCGCGACAGCGTTTCGAGATAGGGTGTGGTGGCCTCGTCTATCACCGCCCCGCCGGTGGGTGCGCCCGCGCCGGCGGGGCGTAAGTCCTGGCCGCACTCATCGCAGAAGCGGCGATCGGGTGGGTTTAATGTGTCACAATTCGGACAGCGAACGGCGGCTGTACCAAGCGGTGTAGCTATCGGTTGCACCGGAGGCACCACGGCTTGCGTAGCGGTCGTGGTGTCAGGCGGCGTGCCGACGACCACCGGGGCGACAGCTACTTTCGGTCGTAAGGCGAAGAATGCCATACCGGCCAGCCCAGCCAGCACCAGCGCACCCACCAGCCAGGGGAGCAGCGCTGCGAGGCCGCTGTTGTCGCTGCTTGCCGTAGTGGACCCAACGCCCGGTCGGCTTGCGCCGTCTTGGGGGGCAATTGGCGCTGCGCCGCCGGTCGGCACCCCTTGCGCGCCACCGGTTGCCACGGGCTTCGGGAGAACGGTGCCTACTCCCGCCGGGAGGACATCGGAAGCCCCCAGTGTGCCGGTGATGACCGCGCGGGTGGGCAGCACTCGTCTTGGCGTCGTTGCGACAGTTGTGGTTCCCGCCGGTATAGTGGTGACGGTTATGGTCAGGATAGCGGGCGTGTGGGTGGCGGCCACGACTGTAGAGGTCGCGGCCTGTGTGTCCGGCATCGCGGCCGCCGGCCCGGCGACCTCCGCCAAGGCGACGGCTAGGAATAGCGCTGTCAAGATACCTAACCCCTGGTAGAATAAAGCGTGGTTGCGGTGTGAAGCCCCAATCATCAGGTTTATTTGCCTCCTCTAATGCGCCGGATCAGCCGACTGCGAACTGCATCTGGACTTTGCCGACCTGGATAATGTCGCCGTTGTGCAACAGAATCGGCTTATTGGCTGCAACGCGCTGCTCATTCAAAAAGGTGCCGTTTTCGGAGCCGAGGTCTACCAAATGATAGCCCTGCGGGTCACCCGTGATCTCGGCGTGCCTGCGCGATACATACGCTGCCGGATCGCTGTAGGTCAGGTCAATATGGGGGAAGATATGACGCGACAGGCTGCGTCGCCCAATAATGAACGGATTTTCGGTCTCAGCGATACGCCGCTCCCATAACACACCGCGCGGTCCCAACACTTGTAGGCGCGCGAGCGGGCGTCCGGCTAGGCTGGTGCCGCAATTGCCGCAGAAACGTGCGCCGAGCTTGTTGAAATAGCCGCAGTTCGGGCACGCCTGCGTGGCGGCGGCGGCGGGGGTCGGGAGAGTGGATTGCCCGGATATCGGTGCTGAGGCGGCCGTGCCTGATTGCACTGGCGTGACCGGCGGGGTCGTCAGGTTGGGGGCTGGTGTGGGGCGGGGGGGGGTGGCCGTGGCTCCAGCAGGAGTAGGTAACGGAGTCAGCCCCGGTGTGGTGGGCGTATGCAGCGGTGGTGGGTGGTTGATGACTACCGAAGCTCCGGCCGGTGTACCTGCCTGCGGAGTCACTTGCGGCGCGGGCCGGGCCGGTGGTTGGACGGAGGGGGCGGGCGGCGTAGCGGGTGTGCCCGGCAGTGGGTCCGGTTCCTTGAACGGGATGCCGTAGCATTGCCGCAGCTCCTGCTCGAACTCCAGGGCGCTCTGCTGGCGGTGGGTCATGTCGCGGTCCATCGCCTTAACGATCATGGATTCGGTTTCGGGCGAAATCTGCGGGTTCAGGTCGCGCAGCCCAGTCGGTGTAGTCGCCGGGGTAGGTGGCTTGCCCGTCAGCAGATGATAGAGAGTTGCGGCCAGCGAGTAAATATCGGAGCGGCCGTCAGTCTGCCCCTTGCCGAACTGCTCAAACGGGGCATAAGCGGCGGTACCCATCGAAACGGTATCTTTGCGCTGACCGGCTTTATACTTGCGAGCGATACCGAAGTCAATCAGCTTGACCTGATAGTTCGGCATAACCATGATGTTGGCCGGCTTCACATCGCGGAAGATGATCGGGGGGCTTTGCCCATGCAGATAGCGCAGCACACGGGCCAACTGAATACCGTAGTAGAGCGCCTCACGCTCGCCCATTGGTTTACCGTCGAGCCGTTCCAGCTTTTTTTCCAGCGACTCGCCCGGCACAAACTCCATGACTAGGTACGGCCGGCCCTGCTCCTCGAAAGCATCGCTGAAGGTCGGCATATTGGGGTGCTTCAGGCTGGTCAGAATCTCGGCTTCGCGCTCGAACGAGGCAATCGTTTGGGCGCGTTCTTCGCGTGCCTCCGGCGAATCGTCGGCTCCCATGGCCTCCGACTCGGTCCGCATCTCTTTGACCGCCACTTGCGATCCCGATTTCTGAATGTCTTCGCCCAGGTAGACCGCGCCCTGGCCGCCGCCACCCAGCACGCGCTGGATACGGTAGCGATGGCGTAGCAAGGTTCCAGGTGGTAGGAAATTATACATGAGTGGCAGTATCCCCGCAGGGACGGCAACCTCCAGGCAGGTGGTGGGGGCGACCGCACTGCGCGCCCCAGTCTTGGAGGTCAGTATAAGGCACCCGCGTGCCTGCGTCAAGCGGCCGGCGGCTAATACCTCTATGCAACGCCCTCCCGGCACAGACGTGCCTATCTACGGCTTGGTAGCTGCTACCTATTTGAGAGCGTGGCGCAGACTACGCAGAAGCCCGCCCCTTTAGAGGACGGGCTTTACAGCGTGTATTCTCAGAATTACTGCGGCTGTTCCGCCGAGCGTACACTCTCGCCGGACCGGCCGGCGATGCGGGCCTGGCCGGCGGCGCGGGCACGGCGGCGGCGCGATTCGCTGAGGCCGATACTGCCGAGTAACGCGACCAAGATCAGGCCGAAGATGCCGAAGCCTAGTACACCGGGCATCTCACCGGCGTAGGTGTGCATACTATCCAGTTGGAACCAAGTGACCAGATAGTTCACGCCGATAAACGTGACCATCACTACCGCAAAACCGGCTAGGGCCATCCAAGCCACCGTGGTGCCGCGCCAACCGCGTTGCACCCGCACATGCAGGAAAGCCGCGTAGCAGAGCCAGGTGATCAGAGCCCAGACCTCTTTCGGATCCCAGCTCCAGGCTTTCGACCACGCGCTTTGCGCCCAATACGCGCCGGTGATCAACAGCAGTGTCTGGAAGGGGAAGCCGACTGTCACGGCGCGGAACATAAATTCGTCGGTGGCCGCCAACGAGGGCAGCACATTCGTCCAACTACCGACTTGGTGGTATTTCAGCAGATACATGATCGCTGCGCCCGCCGCCACGGCAAAGCAACTGTAGGCGATGATCGCTTGCGAAACATGGATTGGTAGCCAAGTGGACTGTAGCGCAGGCACCAAGGGCTTGACCGCTTTGAGGTCGCCGGGGATCAACAGTAGTGCATAGGACTGGATCAAATAGACGAACAGCAGCACAAACGGGCCGACACTGCGCGTCTTGAGCCACAGTTCCCCGATTAGCAGGTAGGCTAGCGAAATGCCGAAGGTTAGCATCAAGCAGATTTCGTAGAGGCTCATATAGGGAATGTGGCCGCTGCTCTCGCCGCGTAGGACTAAGGAGATGCCTAGCAGCACTACTCCGGCGACGGTGAGGCCCGCACCCAGGCGGCCGAACAGGCGTGCCGCGCCGGCCATCGGCACGGCGGCACTCTCGGTGACGACGGTTAGACTACCGCCGCGTGCGCCGGCTGCGGCGGTCGCAAAGACGGGCTGAATGCCGCCGAAGTCCACCGCTTCGCGGGCGATCACCTGGCGCCGTGACAGTTGCGTCGCCCCGGCGATCAATAGACCGATATACGCCATGAACGCCCCAAAATAGCAGAACCACGAGAGCGTGGTCAGTGTCAATTCGTCTAGCCCCAACAACGTGTATGCCATAGCGTTAAGACTCCCCTCCAGCAGCGGCGACCGCAACCCGACCGCCGGTATCCGTTGCACTGTGATCAGCTTCCCCGGTCGCTTTGACCAAGTAATCGCGGGCGCGTAAGGCCAGTTTCTCGAACTCGGCTTCAAAGGTGATTTTATTTTTCTCGGCCAACCCGGCCAGCGTTATATCGCAGCGCACCGGGTCGCCGGCCACCGGCGCAATTCGCACCCAGCAGCGGGTGAAAGTGATGTAAAGCGACAGCGCAAAGCCGATGGTCATGATCACGAACCAGAAGGCAATTGGACTGAGGCCGTAGTCTTCCGCAATCTCCATCACGGTGGCGGTGTTACGGCCAAACTGGAACTGTAGGCCCGGCAGGGCGGCAATGGTCAGCGGTCCCTGGCGCGGGATAAAGTCGCGGTAGACCGGCTTATCAAACTGCTTGCCGACAAACGCCTGCACAAACAGCGCCGGGTTCTCGTTGTCGCCGCGTGGGGTGTTGGTGTAGTTGCTCACCTGCAGCGTCACTGTGTCCTGGCCGGGTCGCTTGATCTGCACCAGGTCCATCGGCAGCCCATCGCTGTCTTTTTGGCTGAATTGCATCAAGCGTGGTTGTAGCGCATCGGCCGTAGGATCGTTAATTGGTCCGGCTTCGCCCATCGCGTTGGTCGGTAGGGCGTGCCCGCCCGCATCGAACGCCCGGAAGTCTGCTACCTCTTGATATTGCACCAGGAAAAAGTTAATGTCTTCATAGCGCAGTGGATCGTTGACGCGGATCGTCTTTTTCACCACATCCTGACCGCCGCGCGTAATCGTCAGGTCACACCAGTACTCTTTGACATCGTTCGATCCGGCGAATTTTTCGATGCGGAAATTAGTCTGGCGCACAGTGAAATCGGTGCCGTGCCCCAGTTTGAGCGGTTGACCGGGGGCCATAAACACCGACTGTTCGCGCCAGCCGACCTGAGTAAGCCCCGCAGCAGTGATGATTAGCAGCACCAGCGCAGCGTGGCTAAAAAATGTGACCATCTTCGACCAGCGATCGCGGTCGGCATAGAGATACACCTCACCGGAGGGAGCCGTTTCCTCCAGCACACGGTAGCGGCTACGCTTGAGCGCGCTAGTGAGCGTGGCGGCGGCGGCGGCCGGGGCCAACGGTACGCCGCTGAATTGCGCCCGCTCGTTCAGACTGTTAAGGAACGCTTCGCTGCTCCGTACTGTCTGCGGGTTGATCAGGCGCAGTGTCGGCCCCCAGCGATTAAGTGTGCAGATGATGATACTGTAACAGATCAACACGATCAGCAGGCGGAACCAGAAACTGTTGTAGAGGTCGAACAGCCCGGTCCACTCCATGACGCCGGTCGCCGCGCCGAAGCGCACTTGCGCGCGGCTCATAAAATCAGCATAATCTAGCGGGAAATTACGTAGGCCGGGGCTGATCTGCGGCAAAATGGTACCCAGCGTGGTAGCCGCCGCCAGGATTAAAATTAGTACTACAGCAAAGCGCACCGAGCAAAAAAGGTTCCAGGTGGACTCGAACACGTCACGGCGCGGTCCCTGGTGCTGGGTGGTTGCTTTTGGCGGTGGCGGTGGCGACCCTTTGGTGCGGCGAACAGCAGGTGCTTGGGTCGTAGCCCTCAACGTCGCGTCTGGTTTAGCAGTGGGTGTCATAGGGCGGTGCAATCGGCTTTCACGGTCGGCAAGGGCGGGATAGTAGACTTCCCAACTTAACTATACCACTCGCGTCGAAGGGTTGTCAATACACGATCCCTAGCTAGGACATTAACGCTGCGTTAAAAACAGCTAGCGGCACTGCCCCATCGGCGGGGCGGTGGGGCTGAGAGCCGCTTGTGTAGCGGTCACTTCCAGGCCGCCGGCTGTGGCAAGCCCATTCGGTTCGACAGAGGGCGCACCACCCGGCAACGCGCCTTCTATGCTCGGCGTGGCCTTGAGGAAGATCCGTGTGTTCCCGTTGGGCGTGACAGTCGGTTCGGGAGTTAACACCGTACCGGGGCGCAGCGCAGCGTATTTGCCCCGACCGAAAAACCAGTCCAGCATCAGCTTAGCTTTCGCCTGGATTAACACCAAGTGCTTGTCTTCGCCTTGCTCGGATACCATTGTGCTATCGATCTGCGCGGTGTAGATGTCACTCTGCTTGATATCGCCCGCTAATTGCGCGAATGCTGCTTGCTTATCAAGCGTAATATTCGTCTCGATGCTGTTGCCCAACTGCTCCAAGAGACTGGGATATTTAGGCAGCATATTCACTTCCAGCACCTTGTCGCGCACGGCGCGGATCACTTGCTGTTGGCGCCGGGCCCGGCCGAAATCGCTGTCGGCGTGGCGGGTGCGAGCGTACTCTAGCGCCTGCTCGCCGTTCAGATGTTGACAACCGGCATCGAAGTGGATTTTGATCGTGCTGTTGTAGGGGCCGGGATAGCTGTCGTCGTCTAGCGGTTGCGGGATATAAACATCAATACCGCCGATCTCGTCAATCACTTTCTGGAAGCCATCGAAGTTGATCGCGGCGTAATAGTCTATCGGCACCTTAAAGAAGTTTCGCACAGTCGGCAGAGCTAGAGTGGGCCCGCCGCCAGGCAGCTTCTCATACTCACCAAAGAAATAGGCGGCATTGATTTTCTGCAAGCCGTGGCCGGGTACGGCCACCTGCAAGTCGCGGGGAACGCTCAGGATACCGGCGGTTTTAGCTTGCGGATCGAGGCTGATGATGATCAGCGTGTCGCTACGGGCGGCTTCGTTGCCCAGTTCGGCGCGGTTGTCGGTTCCCAGCAGCAAGATATTGATGCGGCCCGCCGACAACGCCTCGGTGGGTTCCGCTATAGAGGTTGGGCGCGGAGTCCAAGTTGGTTCGCCCGGTAGCGGGGTGGGGAGCGGCGGCTCGGTCGGTGATGCGTACAGGATCGCTTCCGCTGTTACGGTTGCCGGGACTAGGGTTGGAACACTATGCACTCCTCGGCCTGTCTCAAACACCAAAATGGGATAAAGAATCCGCCCCACATACACCAAGCCGGCCAGCAGCAGCAATCCTACAACCGCCGTTAGCGGGCGCGGTAGGCGCCGCAGGTGTTTCGCGGGTATGATAGTCGGTCCTATGGCCGGTGGCGGTGGTCCACCCCCGGCAGGTACTTGGGCTTTATCCATGCAGTCCGTCCTGCGTCGTGCCCGCCTCCAGCTAAGGGATCGAGTCGGATACACGGTGCTTATTCGTAGATGGCTCCGTCCTATGCAAGAAACGCGCCGTCTGTCGCCTAGCGGTTGCGTAGGCGGCGGGCTTCGGCCATACGGCGCAGCAGACGGTTGCGAAGACCGGCCCAGGCGCGGGCCAACTGCTGCTGCTCAGCGCGGTCGGGTTGGTGGCGCCCGTAGCGTTCCTGCACATAGGCTTGGGCAATCGGTCCGATCAAGTCGCGGGTGCCCGGCACTTCGCGGCTGACCCCTTCGGCAAACTCAAACGGCGTGTCGGAGGGGCGGGCACGCAGACCTACCCACCAAGCCAACCGCAGCAGGCGATCATAATATTGCACGCCCCCCAACACTAAGCGGCCGCTCGCTACTGCCTGGCGCTGCACCCGGTCGCGCACCAACAGCAGCCCCGCCGTCGCCAGCAACAGCGCCAGGAATCCGAAGCCCCAGGGATTGCCGCCGGCATCGGAGCCGATGATCGCTGCCGCGCCACCCACTGCGGTCGGTGATACTTCAGGGTCGTTGGCGTTCGGGTCATGTGTCGGGCGAGCGCTGGGGGTCGGTGAGCCGGTGGGTCCTGGGGTGCCGGCTTTCGCATCTGTGCTTGCGGGTCGCTCGATTACCACCTGCGACGGGGTCGGTTCAAATTGCACCCAGCCCGCGTTAGGGAAGTAGACTTCCGGCCAAGCGTGCGCCGATGACTCGCGGATCATCCACTCTGTTGCATCGGCATTTGCTTCGCCGGGCGCAAAGCCCGCCGCCTCCCGTGCCGGGATGCCCAGCACGCGCAGTAGCATCACCATCGCCGTGGAGTAGTGTTCGCAGTAGCCTTCTTTGCCGTCGAACAAGAAATAATCTACATAGTCGCGTCCGGACGGCGCCGGTGTGATGTGGGTATTATAGGTGTAGTTCTTGCGGAGATAAGTTTCGATAGCCGCTGCCCGGTCATAATCATTGGTTGCTTGGGCACTATCCACGATTTTGTGCGCCAACTCGCGCACGCGCACAGTCAGCGACGGCGGTATCTCTAAATAGCGGTCGCGCACCCAAGTGGGATAATCACGCCCGCTGGTGCGTAGCGCATCTTGCGAAGCCCCGCTGATCTGCGCTTGGATTGTGTATTCTTGATTGGGCGGCATTTTGGTGGTGCTGTGCAAGGCTCCCAAATCGTCGTATTCCGGCACCGTGCCGCCCGCACTCACCTTAAAGGTAAAATCGGAGTTCAGGATGATGGTAGCAGCAACGCCGCGATCCCGCAGTTGACTGATCTGAGCGTTAATATCGCCTTCCTTGCTAGTGCGGCTCAATACCAACTGGGCCAGCGCATCAGGGTTGCCGGCGGGGAGCGGTTCACCGCCTACCTGTGGTTCGGCTGCCTTGCGCCCATAGATCGCTAGTGCCTCCCGTCGCGCATCGGCAACTAGGCTCAGCAGTGGGCGCAGTTCGATAGGTGCGCTATCTGGGTTGTCGCGCGGGATAAGATAGAAACTGCTCAACTGATGCCAGGAGACATCTAAGCGCGCGGGAATATTGACCGCCGCAGGTCGTAGCGGCGTGAAGATGATATTGTCGCGCGGATGCACCACTTGGACTGTGGCGGTGACGGATCGGCGCAACGTGTCGGCGATTTGTAGGGGCTGATTGGCTTCCAGCACCACGCTGGGTGGCCCGCCGCGCCCGCGGAACGTTTGGTTGGCGGTCGTTGTCCAGCTTCGCCCATTGAACGAGTCATAGGTTTTGGCTTGCCAGTAGAGCCGCTCTGGGCTGATGACGTGCAAGGCCACCGTGTCCCCCAAGTTCAGCGAGCCGCCTAGCGCGAACGAGTCATTAAAGGTGGAGTAGCCGAAGTTACCGCTGCCGGCCACCCCAGCGAAGGCGTTGCTCCAGCGATTTTGCAACGCTTCCCACGGGCCGTTAATATTGTTCCAGGCGGTGTTCATCATCTCGTTGGCGGCAGGCCGTGGTAACACTCCCATACCGAGCGTCACCACGATAGCGAAAATGCCGGCCACACGCAGGAAGTTACCGCGCAGCCCCGGCGAGTAGTTGACCCGTTCGCGCTCCCAGCGTTCCTCATGCTGTAAGATGTTGAACTGCACCATCAGTACCAGCGCGGTCAGCACAAACAGCACAAAATAGAACTCTAACGCCGCTGCCGAGTAGGAGAGATTAACCAACAAAGCCAGCGCGTTAGGGATCAGTGCCCACCACAGGGCGCGTGAGCGGAAGACGAACCAAGTGGAGGTATAAGCTAGTAGCCAAGCCAGCACCGCCAGCAGCAGGATGAAGAGCGGCAGATCGTCGCTCATGCCGCCGTCGAGCAGCGTCTTGACCCAGACAAAGCCGCGCACCAACAAATCCTGCACCCGGTCTTGAATGGTCAGCAGGCGCGGGTCGTCCAGCAGCGTCGAAGTCTCCCACAGGATCAGCACAATGCCGGTCAGCGTGCCGGTCAGGTGCAGTAGCAGGCGCGGCACCCCACGTACCTTGCTCAATATGAGCGCCGTCACCATACCGGCCAGCGTGATCGGCGTGAGGATAAACAGATCATCGGACCAGCCGGCACGTTGCACCGACCAAATGACACTAAACAGCAACAAAGCGACCAAGCCGACCGTCAGCCAGCCTTCGCGCAATCGGAACATCTTGGTCATCGGCGTTTGCGACATTTGCCAATCCTATCCGCTGTGTTCCCTAGTCGGGCGGCCGGGCTAGGCCGCTCAGCCTACTCGCCGCTCCCAGCGTCGGTAACATATTCCATTTGATGGTCTGCAATCCAGTAAAGGAGCCTGCCGCGAATACGGCCGCGTCTAGTTTGCCGACCCTTAACCCTATAAGCCCTGCCGCGCCGGCGTTCCATAGGTTCTCGGCTAAAGGAAAAAAGCCCTGGTGGCAACTTTCCTACTATAAACAGTAAACGGTCGGATCAGAGCAAATAGTTCCCTACTCTCGTCTCAACCGACGCACCTATCCAGGCGGCTATAGCCGGCTAGCGGAGGCGGCCGTGCGCCATTTCTTTGGATAGCGCCAATTCGAGCTGATCGTCGCGTTTGACTAGGTAGCTCGGCACGTCTACCGCCGCTAGAGCACCTACTGTCAGCAGTGAAGTCTGCGCACTGCCAAAGGTGCTAGGTTCGATCAACACCGCCGTGGCCCGGCTGCCGCGTATCCGCACTTGGTGTAGTGCCGTGATCCAGCCCTCAGCGGTCGAGGGTGTCACCACGATCAGTGTATCGCCTCGGCCAAAATTGGTACTTTGCCGCAGTAGCAACTGCGCCAGCGGCAGCGGATCGTCGGCCCGCGCTACCGCCAGCGCCCGCAAGATCTTGATCACTTGACGGGCCCCACGATCCGGGGGGATCAGCAAGGGGTGGCCTGCGGTCGCCAGCAAGCCCACTTGGCGATCCTGGCCCAAGAAGTGGGCGGCCAGTGAGGCGGCGATAGTTACAGCGTATTCTTCCGTTTCCGGCTCTAGAAAGATCGGCGTGAGTTCGCCCGTATCGGCCAGCGCATCGGTGCCGCGCAGGTGCAGCATCTGGGTATTGCCGGCGGGCCGCACACTCTCACCCGGCGCACGCGGTGCACTCAGGTGGACTGTGCGATCCAGATCCACCACAATCCAGATATTGCTAGTCGGGTCTAACTCAAACTCTTTAACCATCAACCGGCGCTGGCGGGCCGTGGCTCCCCAATGGATGCGGTTAGTGGGATCGCCCACGACATAGTCGCGAATGCCGCTAGCGTTGGGCGTAATGGAGAGTGCCCGTCCGCGTACTTGGCTGCCGCCCGGCAGGTCGCCCACGGGTAAACCGAAAGCCGCTAAGTCCACTGTCGCCGGATAGACCAGCAGTTCGCCCATCTCCGGTACGGTACGCCAGCTGCGGAACAAGCCGAAAGGGTCACCTGAAACGGCGGTTAGCGGGCCAAGTTGATACAGCCCTCGGCGGCGGGTTAGCGTACGCACCCGCCAGCGTTTTGCGCCTAAACTGCGAATCGAGATTACCGCAGCCGCCTGATGGCCGGGCAGCGTGGAATGGTCGCGCACTTCTACCCACAGCTTGGGAATGCTACTGCCGTTGCGTACGCTGAACGTCTCCTCGAACACATCCCCGACCTGCGCTTGGCGGCGTGGCGACTCCCTATGGATGTCGAGTGCGCTGAGATTGATGCGTGCCCAAAACCACGAGCAGACTAGCACTGCACTCAACACATAGCTCAGGTAATAGAGCAATTTCAGTCCGGTGGCCAGCGCGGCAATATACAGGACGATAGTCAGAAGCAGCAGACGGAAGGCATTGGTATTCATAGCTGGTTAGCGGGCGCCCCCGGCGGTCCCCCCACGCACCCCCGGCACCGGCAGCCGGCGCAATATGTCGCCCACCAATGCGCCCACATCCGTGTTTTTGATGCGCGCGGTCGGGCGCAAGATGATGCGATGGGCCAGCGTGGCTTCGGTTAGTGCCTTCACATCATCGGGAATCACATAATCGCGGCCTTCGGCGGCGGCGCGCGCCTGTGCGGTGCGGTAGAGCGCTAGCGACCCACGCGGGCTGGCGCCCAGGTACACATCGTCGTGTTTGCGCGTTGCTTCTACAATCGAGATGATATATTCGCTGATGGAGCGATCCACGTAGACTCCACGCACCGCCGCCTGCGCGGCGATTAGATCGCCGGCTTCGATCACCTGGGTCAGTGTGTCAAGGGGGTGGCTCTGCTGCTGGCGGCCCAGCATTTCGATTTCGTCGTTGCGTGCCGGATAGCCGAGTTGCAGCCGTACCAGGAAGCGATCCAACTGTGCTTCGGGCAGTGGAAAGGTGCCTTCGTATTCAATCGGGTTCTGGGTTGCCAGCACAATAAAAGGGTCGGGCAGCGGATAGGTCACACCGTCTACGGTGGTTTGATGCTCTTCCATCGCTTCCAGCAGCGCGGATTGCGTTTTCGGCGTGGCGCGATTAATCTCGTCGGCTAAGACAATCTGAGCCATGACCGGTCCCGGTCGGTATTCAAAATCACCGTTCTTTTGGTTATAGATGGATACGCCGGTCACGTCGGTCGGTAACAGGTCGGGGGTGAATTGGATGCGCTTGAAGGTGCAGCCGATAGAGCGGGCAATCGCTTTCGCCAACATGGTCTTACCTACGCCCGGCACATCTTCGATCAGTACATGACCCCGACACATCAGGGCAAGCAGGGTTAGTTGGACCTCGGCGTGTTTGCCGACAATTACCGCTTCCACGTTACGGCCAACTTGTTCGGTTATGGTGCGGACATCTACCATTCGCTCGGTTCTCCTAGCTATAGCAACACCGGCGCAGCGGCGGGCGGCCGCACAAATAAACGCCCGACCGATGGCGGTCGGGCACACAATCGTTCTACTCTATAACGACAGTGCGTGGCAAGGTGGATTGGCCGGCTACCGTGGATCTACTTTTGGAGTCAGGACTGAACTCGGCGGTAGATCGGGGTCCACTGCTTGGCGCGGGTGGAGAATAACCGCCACCGCCGGACCGGTCATATAAACTATTGTAGGCTGTGGATCAGGTTCAATGGCGGCCTGCGTTGCTTGTATGCTGTTCTGCGCGTCGGCGGTTGCTTCGTCTTGCGCGGCGCGATTCACCCGCACCGGGAGCGGCAACGGATTAGTCATTTGGGCGACCGGCACCACATGGGCCAGCCGACCGGCCGACTGGGTAAAGTGCTCCAGGGTCGCTGGATTGCCCAGTACCGCGAGCAACAACAGCACGGCCATGCTGAGTTGTGAAAAGCGTGATAGTACACTCAGCGTAAAGGGGCCGTTGGGGCTGAACGGGGAAATGATCACTGTCGGACGCCCGTAACCGGGCACCACTGCCGGTAGCTCGGCTTCTCGCAGGATGCGCTTTTGTAGTTGCTGCCAGGCATCGCTACGCGGAGTAGCTCCCGCGACTTCGCTGCGGACGGCAAGCCGGAGCGCAACATCGGCTTCGCAGGTCTCCTGCTCTCGTCGTCCGCTCGACGGATCAGCCGGGGAGGGGCCGGGTTTGCGCCGCGCCACAACGGCGCGGACTGCAGACAATGGACTCATGGTGCGTTACACTTTCTGTGCGTGAATAACCGGTACTTTAGGGGCCGGCTGGTCCGCCAGATAGCGGGCCTCGATTTCCAGCTTCAGCACCTTGCGCGCGTAATGTAAGCGGGATTTGACGGTCCCGACTGGGCACTCCAGGATCGCGGCGATTTCCGGCAGAGAGAGATCTTGCAGGTAATGCAGCACGACAACAACCCGATGTTTCAATGGTAGATCATTCACAATGTCACGAATGGTACCTTGCAGTTCACCCTGTTCGCATAATTGCTCCGGCGAGTGCTGGGGATCGGCAAACAGCCGTTCGGCGATATTTTCCAGCGGTTCCAGCCAACTGCGCCGCCGTTTGAGCGCGTTGCAGCTTAAATTGACTGCCACGCGGTGCAGCCAGGGCGAGAGCGGCACATCGGGCTGGATGCGATGGATATTACTGTAGGTTTTATAAAAACAATCCTGCAACACTTCTTCCGCCACGCCTGCGTCGCGGGTGATTGCCAGGGCAGTCCGGTAGATCACGCCTTTGTACTTGTGGAACAACTCCTCAAAAGCGGTCATATCGCCGATCTGCACCCGCGCCACCAGGGCGCTATCCTCTACAGCTTGGGCCGAAAGTGGCGCAGGCACCACTTCCGGCACAGGAACCGGCGCAAGGACGGGCAGCAAGGTGAGGGCCGGAAACATAGGCTCCTCCAGCAGACCGGGCACGCCAGTCTCTGTTGTGGAATTGCCCGCTCCATGTGCCGGTGCGCCGGGAGGAACGTGCAGCAACTGACCCATCGAGTCGACTACCGAACGCATACGCGCCGGTAAGGGTAGGGATCGACCTTGTCTATTCAATGCGATCTCCTATGTTAGATACCACTTAGCGGCGGGAAGGGTTCAACGGGGCGAGTCCACCTGAGCCATCAATCAGAGGATCCTATAATAGATATTATAGCAAAATCTGCCGCCCAGCACAAATGACCAATGCTCTGCAACAGCGCTAGTGTGGCGAGCGGCGTAGCTACAAGAATAAGGCGTCGGTGCTGGGTCCAAGACCAAATACACCCGTCAACTGCTACGAGATCCGCTGTTGGTCGCTTGACAGTGTCGTTTCACTGCTATATAATAAGGCACGAAACGCGACGCGGAGGTGGCGGAATTGGCAGACGCGCTAGCTTGAGGTGTTAGTGTCCGCAAGGACGTAAGGGTTCAAGTCCCTTCCCCCGCACCATATTTAAATACAGCGGAGCCTTAGCTCAGTTGGTAGAGCGTTTGATTTACATTCAAAATGTCACAGGTTCGAGCCCTGTAGGCTCCACTCCGCTCAGGTAGCTCAGTTGGTAGAGCATGCGACTGAAAATCGCAGGGTCATCAGTTCAAGTCTGATCCTGAGCACCCTTACTCCTCCATAAGAGGCATGGCGAGAAACCCCACCGACTATAGGTGGGGTTCTCTTTTGCCCGATTAGCGAGATCCGTCTTGACAGCCGATAAACGCTGATGCTACAATCGGGCGAACGTCTTGTTTGCTTCGTCCCCTTTACTCTATGTGTATCCCTAGCTATTAGGAGTGATCATGACTCACGACTCCACCGCATTGCCCCCGCTCTCTGCCGGCCTCGCCGCCACCTATAACCCGTTTACCCCCGAACAAATTGCCGATCCCTATCCGTTGCTGGCGCAGGCGCGTCAGGAGGCACCGGTATTCTACAGTCCACTGCTCAATATGTGGGTTATCACCCGTTATGACGACATCGCCGCGATTCTGAAGGATCCGCGTCGCTTTCCGTCGGTTAGCAGCTTTAATGTGGCGCAACTAGACCCGCAGGTACAAGCAATCTTGCGCGCACAACCGGCTCTGCCGCTCCTCATTGACAGCAACCCACCCGTCCATACCCGGCTCCGCAGTCTAGTCAACGCAGGCTTTACGCCGCGCCGCATCGCCTTGCTGGAGCCGCGCATTCGTGCCATTGCCGAGTCGCTCGTGGCCGATTTTGTGACCGCCGGTAGCGCCGACCTGACCGCCCAATTCGCCTATCCCTTGCCAATGACCGTGATCGCCGACCTATTCGGCTTTCCGCAGGCTGACGCCGCAATGGTCAAAGGCTGGAGCAATGGCGTGATGGCCCTGATCGGCGGCAATTTGACCGCTGCGGAGCAGATGGCCTGCTTCCAGGGGCTAGGCGCATTTCAGGAATACTTCACCGGCCAACTGGAACAGCGCCGGCAGCAACCCACCGATGATTTGCTGACCGACCTGCTCAACGCCCGCGAAGGCGATGCCCCCGCGCTGACCATCCCCGAAATTGTGGCCCAACTGAGCCTGATCATCATTGCCGGCCATGAAACGACTACCCACCTGATCGGCAGTATGTTGGTGCTGCTGCTGACCCATCCAGACCAGTGGACAGCCATCTGCGCCAACCCGGCAGGCATCCCGGCAGTGGTGGAAGAGTCGCTGCGCGTCGAGTCGCCGGCTTCCTCGGCCTTCCGCAGCACTAGCGAAGTGGTGCAATTAGGGGGAGTGGAGATCCCGGCGGGGGCGCGACTTCAGATCATGCTGGGGTCGGCTAATCATGACGCGGCGCGCTTTTCCGCTGCCGCGACGTTTGACCCGGCCCGTACCGAGCAGAGTCGCCACTTGGCCTTCGGCTGGGGCATCCACTTTTGCTTGGGCGCACCGCTGGCGCGCCTGGAAGGGCGTATCGCGCTGGAAGTGTTGACCCAACGCCTGCCCAACTTGCGTTTCCGCGCCGACGCGGCTATCGAATACTTGCCTAACCTACTGCTGCGCGGAGTCAAAGAATTGTGGCTGGAATGGGATGTGCCGGCCTAGCGCAGGCTCCACACGCCGGCCACTGGGCCGGGCAGTGCGACCGCCAGGGTGCCGTCGTAGCTGACGGCGTGGGGCGTGTGATCGGGATCCAGGTAGAGTAGCACCTGCCCGCCGGGCGGCAGCGCTAGAGCAGAGGGTACGTCGCCCGCCACTGTGCCCAGATAGACCGGACGCAACGGCGCGCTCGATCCTTTTGTTGAGGCGCCGTCGTCTAAGGGTAGGCTGTAGAGTGCGCTAGCTACCCTTTCGCCGGCGGGGGTAGGGGTATCTAGTGCGGGGGTGCGGTAGATCAGCCGCCGGCTGTCGGGTGCGAAAGCCGGCAACGCACCGCCACGGAAAGCCGCCCCATTAAGGGTCTGTGGGACGGCTCCTTCCGCCAGACGTTGCAGTACCAGCCGTCCGCTGCCGGTTTCGCCGCTCACATAGGCCAGTAGGCGGCCGTCGGCGGAGAAGGTGTAGTTGTTCGCCCACTGCGGTGCCGGACCGTGCCAGATCTCGGTCTCCATGCTGCCCATCGGGTGCAAGGTCAGGCGCAGTGTGCTACGGTTGCGCTCCCAGAGCAATACAGTATGGCTGTGTCCGTCGCCGGCCGGCACAAAATCGGCGCGTAAGTCAGTCGGCGCGCCGCGTGGGTCCGTCTGTGCGCGCAGCAGCTCCCAGCGTGCCTCCGCCGGCCCGGTTGTGGTTCGCACGCTGAGATGGACCAGGTAAATACGTTGCGTCAGACTAGCGGCGTTGCCGTCTTGTAAGGTGACGAGCAAGTGGCGTCCGTCAGCGGCGAAGCGGGCCGCGATGGTGCCGCCGGGTTGGGTGCCGATAGACGCGGCCGACGCGCCGGGCGTGGCGATCAGAAAGCGGCTGCTGGGGTGCTGCGGGTCGCCGGCTGGATCTACCAGCAGCAGCCGGCCTTGCGCCCCGTCTAATGCCGCCACATAACGTCTTGCGTCGTCGGCGCTGACGTGGAGGGTCGCCTTATCGGCAAAGCGATACATGATCAGCAACGGATCGATCAGGCTGTCGTCCCGAGGGTGGGTGGACCAGAACAGGCCGGCGGGAGTGAAGAGGCCGGTCAGGGTCGGGGCGATAGCCGGCGGCAAGGCGGCGGTAGCGAACCAATCGGGTTGGGTGCTGGCGGCCAGCCCGTTCGCCGCTCGCACCTGCGCCAGCATACTCTCGCGGCTGGGGTTGCCTGCTCCCCCCGGCCGGTCGTAGACTAACGCAGCGCCGCCGGGTTGCCAGGCCAACACGCGGCTGCCGCCGTCGCTGCCGGGTAAGGGCACTCCGCGTATGGCGGGCAGGTTGGCGTATAGTCCCGCGCCCGGCCCGGCGGCGACGCTATAGACGGTGCCCGCCAGTGCTGCGGCCAACCAACCTTCGCGAGCCACTGTTTGGCGGCGTTGTAGATCGGGATCGCCGGGGCTGATGCGGAGTAGCGTGTTGAGCGTGGGGAATGCGGCCGCCCAATCGTGTGCGGTCTCCGCAGTTTGAGCCGTATAGGCGAGACGCTCGCGCTCTTGCGCCGCCCGGTCACCGCGTCGCACCTGCTCGACCCCTGCCCCGCCCAGCAGTGCCAGCAGTCCTAGCCCCACCAGCGACGGCGCACCCCAACGCCGCCACGCCCTCCACTCCGACCCACGCTTCCCGGCGGCGCAGGTGGATGGTGCTAATACAGTGTCCATGTCGAAATCAGCCTCGCCAGAGTGGAGGCAAAAAGCCGCATAAGGCTGATTAGCGGTTCCGCAGTGGCGACAGCGGTGGCCGGGGGATGCGCGGTTGGTCATTGGCCGGTGCCCTAATCTCTATAGTACTTGCGCTCTGCTATAGAGGCAACGACTCGATCAGCGGCGGCAGATCCCTTTGCAGGCCACTTTACACGACCAGGGCCCCAGGGCCACACAGAGGGTTACACTCTCTGCGGTCCTGGGGCCCTGATCGTATAAAGCGGGCACCTGCCGACGCTGCGATCTTACATCAGCGTTTGCTGCGTGGTCGGGTCGAAAGCGTGCATCTTCTTCATGTCGAACGCGACTTCCAACTTTTCGCCCGGTTGCACGCGGGTCAGCGGATCGACGCGGGCGACGAACTGCTGCTGGCCGTCGGTGAGCAGGTAGAGGTAGATTTCACTGCCCATCGGCTCCACCACGTCTACCGTGACGGGCACCGTGGTGCCTTCGGCCACGTTCTGCTCCATCCGCACATCCGAAATGTCTTCCGGGCGCAGGCCGAAGATGATCTGCTTACCGGCTTGGCTGGTCAGCGCCTGGCGGTACTGGTCGGGCACGCGCACACGGAAGCCTTCGCCGTTGATCCAGAGTTGATTGTTTTCCTGTTGCAGGGTCGTGGTGAAGAAGCTCATGGCCGGAGAGCCGATGAAGCCGGCCACGAACATATTGGACGGGTGATCGTAGAGGTTCTGCGGCGTGTCAAGCTGCTGCAAGATGCCGTCGCGCATCACGGCGATACGGTCGCCCATGGTCATGGCCTCAGTCTGGTCGTGGGTCACATAGATCATGGTGGTTTGCAGGTCACGGTGCAGGCGCGAAATGGTGGCGCGGGTCTGCACCCGCAGCTTGGCATCCAGGTTGGACAGCGGTTCGTCCATCAGGAAGACTTGCGGGCTGCGGACGATGGCGCGACCGAGGGCCACGCGCTGGCGCTGACCACCGGAGAGCGCGCGCGGCTTGCGGTTGAGGAACTGCTTGAGGCCCAGGCTTTCGCCGACCTCTTCAACGCGCTGCTTGATCGCGGCCTCGCGGCTCAGGCCGGGGGCGGCGCCGGCGGGCATCGTTTTTCGCATTCGCAGCCCGAAGGCCATGTTGTCGAACACGGTCATGTGCGGATAGAGCGCGTAGGATTGGAAGACCATTGCGATGTCGCGGTCTTTGGGCGGCACGTTGTTCACCACGCGCTCGCCGATCCGCAATACGCCGGAGGAGATCTCCTCCAGCCCGGCGATCATCCGCAGCGCGGTAGACTTGCCGCAACCCGACGGCCCCACCAGCACCAGGAACTCTTTGTCGCGAATGTCCAGGTTCAGATCGTTGACAGCCAATACATCGCCGGTGTATTTCTTGACGACGTGTTCAAAGGTGACGCTTGCCATAGCCTATATGACCCTCCCGGTCAGCGCCGTGCATCCCTGCGCGGCTGAAAAGCGCGGTGCGGGTAGTGATGGGCTGCACCACGGCGGCGCTCCGGTCGGCAGAAAGGCGGCTCCTCCTGCGGCGTCGCCGCTACCCGGCTCAGAACAGCGGACCCCCGCCTGCACCCGCGCGCTTCCGGGCCAGTCGGTTGCACCTATCATATACCTGTCGCGGGCGGCTGTCAAGCGCCCCTGATGCGCCGTGCTGGGCGGGTTAGGGAGCCGGCAGCTCGGCGGCACAGGTCGGCGGGCTGGTCACGGCCAGTGCGCTGATCTTGGCGATCTGGCTCCGGAAGGCGTTCGCCGCCGGGCGGAACGTGCCATCGCCGTAACCGCTCACGATGCCGTGGCCGACGGCCGTCTCAATGAAGGAGTAGAAGACATTGCCTGCCGGCACATCGTTGAAGGTCGGCGCCGCCGGCGTGACGTGCGCCCAGCCCGCGCCGCCCACCACGATCTTGGTCACCTGTCCGCGCGTCACGTTGTTGCTGGGGCGGAAGTAGGGCCGTTGCGCCGCGTCACAGGGTTCGGCCGTGCCGCTCTGCGGATCGTGGCCGCCGCAGGTGTAACCGCTGATCAGCCCATGCGCCGCCGCCGACTCGATCAGCCCGTAGAACACGTTGTCGGGGGCCACATCAGCGAAGGTGCCGGTGGCCGGCGGCGGCACCGGCGCGAGGCGGAAGGCCAGGGTCACGATCTTGGTCATCTGGCCGCGCGTGGTCAGGGCGAACGGCTGGAACGTGCCGTCGGCGTAGCCGGAGACCACACCGCGGCAGGCCAGATAGTAGACACTGGCGTAGTAGTAGGCGCTGGGGTCGGTCACATCGCTGAACTGGAGCGCGCAGGGCGTGGCCTGCCCCGTGGCGGTGGCAGTCGCGGTCGCGCGCGGCCCGGCGGTCAGGGTCGGCGTGCCGGTGCGCGGCAGGCCAGTCGTGGTGGGTAGCGGGGGCACCGTTGCGCTGCGGGTGGCGGTGGCGCTGCCGGTGGCGGTGATCGTCGCGCTGAGCGTGGCGGTGGGCGTGCCGGTGGGCGGGCGGGTCGCGGTCACAGTGGCGCTGGGGCAAGCCAGACCAGGGTGGAAGGTGGTCACTTCCAGGCTGTCCACCGGGTTAAAGCTGTTGTCTTGCCCGCCGTAGAGGAACATCTGGTTGCCGACAGCCGCCCCCCCGCCCAGCCGCCGCCCGCCCGTCAGGGGCGGTCCCCAACTCCAACTGTCGGTCAGCGGGTCGTAAATCTGCACCGTGTTGACCACGGCGGGCTGCGCCGCGCCACTGCCGCCACTGTAGGGGGTACCGCCGCCGACCACCCACAGCCGCCCGCCGACCACCGCGCTTTCGCCGCCCGCCGCGCCTTGCAGCAGGGGCGTGCGCGTGTACCAAGTGCGCGCCACGATGTCGTAGTCAAACAGCGTCTGTAGCACATTGCTGCTCGACTGCGTGCCGCCCGCCACATACAGATGCCCGTTGATCACGCCGGCCGCCGCGCCCATCACGGGGATAGGCAACGGCGGCAAGCTGCTGTCCCAACTGTCGGTGGTCGGGTCATACGCCCACAACGTCGCCGTCGGCGCAAACACGGTGTCAGGCGAACCACCGGGGACATAAATCTTGCCGTCCCCATAGGCGGCGGTAAAGAAGGCCCGCCCCTCCCAACTCGGCATATTGGCGGCGTTGGCCCACTGATCGGTGCGCGGATCATAGACCACTGTGTTATTGGTGACGCGGGCGGGGGCAGCACGCGCGTTCGCAAGGGTATCGTCGGAGCCGCCAAAGTAGTAGAACTTGCCCACGTTGGGTGCATAGGCCAGGGAGGCGTACAGCGAGAGGCCCGGCAGCATGGTGCGCGGTTGCCAAGTGCCGCTCGCCGGGTCGTAGCGGGCTACTTGGCGCGTGCCGTTGTGATAGGTGTCACTACCGCCGCCGGCTTCATAGAGATACTGCCCATCACTGCTGAGGGTGGTGCCGTACAGGGGCGGCGGCAAGGTGCTGGTGATCACCCACGGGTCAATACTGCCCCAGTTGCCGCAGAGCGTGGCGGTCGGGCTGGGCGTGGCCGTTGCCGTCGGCGGCGTGCCCGTGGCGGTCGGCGTGGGCGTGATCGTCGGGCAGGGCGTGTGCGGCACACTGGTGGCTCCCTCCACGCTGCTCAGATCGCCGTTGTCGCCCAGCCCGCCCACCGCCAGCACCCGGTTGCCCACCACCGCGCTGCCCAGCAGCACCCGGCTCGCTTGCAACGCCGGCCCCGCCTGCCAGCGGTTCAGCAGCGGGTCATAGATTGCGCTTACCGTCAGCGCACTCGGCACCGCTGCATCTACGCGCGCCGCGCCGCCCGCCGCGACGAAGGGCTGCCCGCCGCCGAACACCCACAGTTGCCCATTGACCACCGCGCTGCCCGCCCCGTACACCGGCTGCGGCAGATCGGCTAAGTACCCGCGCGCGTGCGTCGCCAGATCGTAGACCTGCACGGCGGAGAGGGGTTGCGCGGCGTTGTTGGCCCCGCCCACGATCAGCAGTTGCCCATTGAGTACGCCGCCCGCCGCGCCCACGGTGTCGCGCGGCAGCGTCGGCAGCGTCGTGTTCCAGCTATCGGCCAGCGGGTCGTACTCCCACACTTGGAATTGCGGGCTGAAGCGCGGCGTGTTGGCTCCGGCGGCGAGGTAGATGTGGCCGTTCCAGTAGCCGGCGGTCATGCCGGAGCGCGGGGCGGGCAGGGGCGCGCCAGTGGCCCACGCCTGGGTGGCCGGGTCATAGATTTGCGTGGCGGTGCTGGTGGTCTGGCCGTCGCTTTCGCCGCCGAAGACATAGAGCTTGCCGGTGTTGGGGGCATAGACGGCGCTGGCCCCGGCGACGGGCAGGGGCAGCGGCGGCAGGGCG
This sequence comes from Chloroflexia bacterium, assembly GCA_038228295.1. GTDB lineage: Bacteria > Chloroflexota > Chloroflexia > QHBQ01 > JAICKM01 > JAICKM01. Next base: position 62,797 of record JBBRPH010000015.1, read on the forward strand.
GTCCAGGTGTCGGTCGGCGGGTTGTAGCGGCGCGTATCGCTGAGGTAGCCGCTCGCGGCGAGGCCACCCACGGCGTAAGCGGTCGTGCCGTCGCTGGTCGCGGCGATCCAGCGGGCTGGGACGGGCACGACCGCACGCGCGGTCCAGGGGGTGAAGCCGGGCGGGCCGCAGGTGGGGGTGGCGCTGGGCGAGCCACCGAGTGGCCGCGCCGCCGTGTGGCCGGTGGCCGGTGCGGCGGCACTCTGCGCGAGTACACAGGCGAGTAGCAGGATCACGCCTGCGCCGACGAGCGTAGACCGTGCTGCGCTTATGCGTTGCATGACGACACTCCCCTTAACTTAAGGACCACCGAGGTTCGCCTAGCGGGGACACCAATCGTAACTATAGGCGCAGTACCGCCATGCGGGCAAAACGCTGCACCTATTCAGTGGCCGGGCGCGTGCCTTTGAGGACTTGGCCGGCGATCACGAGGCGCTGGATCTCGGAGGTGCCTTCGTAAATCTCGGTGATGCGGGCATCGCGGTAGAGGCGCTCCACCGGGAAGTCGCGCAGGTAGCCATAGCCGCCGTGGACCTGCACCGCCATGTGGCTCACCCGCACCGCTGCCTCAGAGGCGTGCAGTTTCGCCATCGCCGCTTGCCGGCTGAAGCGCGCGCCGCTGTCTTTGGCCGCCGCCGCGCTGTAGGTCAGCAGGCGGCTGGCCTGGATTTCCATCGCCATATCGGCGATCTTGAATTGGATGCCTTCGAGTTCGGCAATCGGGCGACCAAACGCCTTGCGCTGCTGGGCGTATTTTACCGCCTCGTCCATCGCGGCCTGGGCAATGCCGACCGCCTGCGCGGCAATGCCGATGCGCCCGCCGTCGAGCGTCATCATCGCGATCTTGAAGCCTTCGCCTACTGCGCCCAGCACGTTCGCTTTCGGCACGCGGCAGCCTTTGAAATAGAGTTCCACTGTATTCGAGCCGCGAATGCCCATCTTGTGTTCTTCAGCTCCGACCTCGAAACCGGGCATTCCCTTTTCGAGGATGAACGCGGTTACGCCTTTGTGCTTCAGGTCGCGCGCCGTCTGCGCCCAGACGACGGCAATGTCGGCCACGCCGCCGTTGCTGATAAAGATCTTAGAGCCGTTAAGGACATAGCTATCGCCGTCTTCAACCGCTTGGGTGCCCATACTGGCGGGATCCGAGCCGGCCACCGGCTCGGTTAGGCCGTAGCAGCCCAGTGCTTCCCCCGTCGCTAGGCGCGGCAGGAATTGGCGCTTCTGCTCGGCGGTGCCGAAGTGGGCCAGCGGCCAGCATACTAGCGAGTTTTGCACGGTCATCGTAACCGAGGTAGCCGCACAGCCCCGGCTAACCTCTTCCATCGCCAGCACATAACTGATCGTGTCAAGGCCGGAGCCGCCGAACTCTTCGGGCGTTTGCATCCCCAGGAAGCCCAGTTCGCCCAACCGCTTGGCCTGCTCGGCGGTGAATTCGGCGGTCTGATCGTGATGTGCGGCGCGTGGCTTGAGAAATTCATCCGCGAATTCGCGGGCGGTCTGCTGAATCAAGCGCTGTTCTTCGGTGAGCTGGAACTCCATTGTTCGGCCCTTTCTGTTTCCTTAGCTTGTGCCGGCGGCACACCGATTATTGATCACACTTTTATAAAGACTCCCTATTATACCACGTCTCTCCTTAGCCGCGGTGACTCCGCGTGCGGCTACACCGGGGGTGTATCTGCGTGAGCGCACCACAGTAGGACTTCGGCTACGGCTGCCTGCCAGGTCAGTGTATGCCCGGCGGCATGGGCGGCATGGTACGCGCCGGCTCCCAATGCCGTGCGTGCAACTTCGGCCCAGGCATCTACTAGGCGTTGCGTATCCGGTTCCAGTGCTTCGCCGCGTGCCGCCAAATCGCGTTCCACTGCGCCCAGCCAGCGTGCGGCGGACTGGGGTGCATTCCGGCGGGCTGCGCAGCCCGCCAGCCCCAGCAGTGCCCAACCGCTCTCCCGCCGGCTGCCAATGGCCTCTGCGCCGACTAGGCTTTCGGCGAAGCGCGCTTGCGCGGTCGGCCATTCATTGCACATTGAGGCCACTACCCCCAGATTGACCAGGGTCATAACCCGGCCCATCAGGTCGCCGAGCGCCTGGCACAAGGCCAGACTCTCTTCATGCAAGGTGCGGGCGCCGGCCCAATCGCCCTGTCGCCAGGCTACTGCGCCCAGGTTATTCAAGCTGGTCGCGATGCCTGCTTGATTGCCCAGCACCCGGCGCAGTGTCAGACTTTCGACGTACAGTGTCCGCGCCGCCGGGTAGTCGCCCTGCGATATGGCGACCAATCCCAGGCTATTAAGGCTGCCCGCAATGCCGGCTTGATCGTCTTGCGTGCGGAACAGGGTCAGGCTCTCAGTGATCAAGGCGGTCGCCGCCGCATAGTCGCCTTGCCGGCTGACGATACGCCCCAAGCTGTGCAGGGCCACCGCCCGTCCAGCGATATCCTGAGCTGCTTCCGCCTGGTGAATGGCCGCCCGCAGCACCGTCTGCGCCTCGCCATAGATGCCCTGCGATTGATACATCCGGCCCAGTTCGGCTAAGACGCGACTCGCTCCGGCTCCGTCCTGCGCGGCGACAAACATGGCCTGGGCGGCTTCCAGGCGGGTTCGTGCCTCGGCATAGGCTCCCTGGTTGGTGTGGATCACACCCAGGCCCAATTGGGCCCGCGCTGGCACGGTAGAGGGCGCGGCGACGATTGCCAGTGCGGCCCGGTAACGCGTCGCGGCAGCCTCCCAGGCGCCGGTGCGCTCCAATACATCACCCAGCGCCACGGACACGGCAGCATGGGCGGCAGGATCCACCGGCGGCAAGGCCAGCAAGCGTTCATAATACGCGATTGCCGCCACGTTGGCGTAGTCGGCGGCGGCGGCTTCCCCAGCCCGCCGCAGATATTCCCGCGCCTTGTCCTTGTTGGAACTGCGCTCATAATGGTACGCCAGCAAGTCCAATTCAGTACTGCCGCTCTGCTCCAGCCAGCCGGCTAGCCGGGTGTGCAAGGCGTCGCGCGTGCCGGCGGCCAGGCTGCTATAGGCCACCTCCTGGGTCACGATATGCTTGAACAGGTAGACCAAGTCCGGTTCCGGTAGATCCAGTGGAGTCATATCCAGGCGTGCCAACATGTCTAAATCATCGCGCACTTGTTCGGGCAGGCCCAATGGCGGGTAGTATTCCCATAGCCAACGGGCCCGAAACATCCGCCCGATGATGCTGGCGACCTTCAACGTGCGCTGCTGGCGCTCGGCGAGTTGATCAATGCGGCTGAGAACCAGGCTATAGAGGCTCGGCGGCCACTCCACGGCCGCTAGCGCCGTCGGGTCAGTGAAATTCACCCCTTGCGCGGCCAGGTAGTCTACCAGCTCTTCCAGGTAGAACGGATTGCCCTGTGCCCGCCCGATAAGCGCCTCCACAACGGCTGCCGGAATTGGCCGGTCTGTCGGGCGTAGGCCGATCAGCCGTTGATGGAGCAGGCGGGCGGCATCGGCGGCGGCCAATTCCCCTAGTCGGATTTCGGTGGTATGGGGCAGTCGGCTCCACTGGGGTAGTGGCGCTTGGTCGATCGCCGGCCGTTCAACCACCAGCACCGCCACCGGTAGATCGGCCATGACCCGCCCCAACGCTTCCAGCAGATCCCGACCTAACGGGTCAAGCCAGTGGGCATCTTCTAAGACTAGTAGCAGGGGTGGGGCGTGCCGGTCGGCGACCCGCGCCCGGATCAGGGCCACCAACAACGCCTCGCGCGACTCTTGACGTAGCTTCTCGTCCATGCGCGCCGTCACTGCGCTGTCGGCCATTGCCAGATCCAACACCAGCCCCAGCAGTGGCGCGCGCGGCACCAGTTGTTCATCAAGCGCGGCAACGCGCTGCGTCACCCGGCTCGCATCAGCGCCCGCTTCCAGCTGGAAGAAGGCCCGCCAGATGGCTCGCCAAGCTAAGTAGGGGGTGTGCGTGCCATACGATTGGGCCACGCCGCCGTATACCGCCCAATCGCTCGCGCGTGCCGTCTGCACCACATCCATGACCAGCCGACTTTTGCCGATGCCGGCCTCGCCCATGATGCGAATCAGTTGACCGTGCCGTGCGCGCGCTTGCGCCAACTGCTCGGCCAGGGCGATTTGCTCACGTTCGCGCCCCACCAGCGGCGTGGCGGGCCGCCGGTCGTGCCGCCATTCCGCCAGCGGAGCGGTCGCGCGTAAGGCATAGACCGGGACCGGCTCGTGCTTGCCTTTCACCTGGATCACGGTCGGTGGCTCCCAGTTGAAGGCTGCGGCGGTTGCTTCATACACCCGTCGGCTCGCCAACACCTGACCTGGTGCCGCAGCCATCATCAGCCGCGCCGTCAGATTGACCTCATCGCCCAGCACGCCATACGTTCGCCGCGTCTGACTGCCTACTGCCCCCGTCCGCATCACGCCCCGGCTGAGGCCGATCTGCACCGCGCCGACCGCCGCCTGCGCCGCCGGGGTGCTGCGTAATTCTTGTGCGGCGGCCAACGCCCGCTGTGGATCGTCTTCGTGGGCCACCGGCGCGCCCCAGACCGCATAGAGATAGCTGCCTTTGTCGCCCACGGTCAGGTCCAGCACGATGCCGGCATAGCGCTGCACCACGTCCTGTACCCAGCGAATGTAGCGATCCAACGTGTCGGGTGCGGCGGGGTCGGCATCGTAATCCAAGCCGTTAAAGCGCAAAAACAGCGCAACTACCGGGCGTAACTCGGTCAAGAACTCGCCTTGCCCATTGAGTAGGCGCACGTAAATGGCGGCCGGCAACCAGGGGCGGGCTGTTTCCGGCGCCAGCATAACGGCCGGCGGAGGCGCGGCAAGGGGCGGCGCGATCACACGCCGGTGGGGCAGGATCGCGAAGCGCTGTCCGGTGAGCGGATCATCGCGCCATGCAGTCGGGGTGAGCACAACGCCGAGATCATGCACCGTTGCCGGGTCGCCGGTGAGCAGGGCGGCGGTTGTGGCATCCACGACGATCTCGCCTGGGATCGCTAGGTGTTCGGCGTGTGCCATGCGTAGCACGGTAGCCCCGGCCAATACATCCAACACCTGCCCCGCCGGATTGCCCACCAGGAAGCGCCGCGCCGACCCGGTGGCGAGGGCCGCTTTTATTGCCAGCGTGAGCGTTCCCGTGCCGGTCGGGTGGGGGATAGCGGCGAATTGCGTCATTGCCGCGCACTGGGCTAGGGCACAAGCTGTCGCCCGTGCGGCACTCGTGCCGCACGCCGTTGCGTCATCAAACCAGCAGGTAATTGCGTCTCCTGCAAAGCCGATCACGGTGCCGCCTTGATGATCCACCTCGGCGATCAGCGCTTCGTAGACGCGGTTAATCTGCTCAGTAAGCACCTCGCCGCCCCGTCGGGGACCGAGGGCCAGCGTGATAGCTTCGGTGAGCGCTGTGAAACCCGAAATATCCACAAACAGGGCCGTGCCGGCACAACGGTCGGGCAGCGTGCGCCCGACCGCCAGGGCCGTGCGGCGATCCTGGGGTAGGTAAGCAACGAGCGTGGTATCTGCGGGCATCGGCGTTCCGGCTATTGCAGCATCCAGGGGTGCCGGTAGCGGTGGTCTCATCTATTTCCGCCGGCCTGAGAGTGGCACCCAGCCGCAGTGCGGGCCCAAAACTGAACAGCTCACGGGTGCCGCCGGCATTCCGATTTTAGCCGCTTACTTAGTAAAGTGCAAGGCGCCGCGCTTTACTAAGTAACCGGCTAGTTGTCCGTCCGCCGGGCGGTGTGCTATAATGCCCCGCAACCATAGTCCGCAATCCGCAATTTACATTTCGCTATGGGGAGGGCTGCCGGTGGCTACGCTTAATGCCGCTGTGATTCAACTCGAAGTCGTATCGGGTGAGGTTCGCAAAAATGTGGTGCGCGCCGAGGCGTTGATCCGTGCGGCGGCCGCGCATGGCGCACAGGCGATCCTGCTACCCGAACTCTGGACGACGGGCTACCATTGGCCCGCCATGCCGCAGTTGGCCGAGCCGGCCGGCGGGGAAACCGTGCATCGGCTGACTGAGATGGCGCGGGCCTGCAATGTCACACTGGTGGCCGGGTCTATTGCTGAGGCACGGAGCGGCGGTATTTACAACACCAGTTATATTGTCACGGCGCAGGGCGGGGTGATCGGGCAATATAGTAAGCGCCACCTGTTCCCTTTGCTGGATGAGCCGCGCTATATGGCGGCGGGCGCCGCACCACAGCCGGTGGACACGCCGCACGGTCGCTGGGGGCAATTGATCTGCTTCGATATCCGCTTCCCGGAGGAGGCCCGCAGCTTGACGTTGGCCGGGGCACAGATCCTGTGGGTCCCCGCTGAGTGGCCGCACCCCCGCTTGGAACATTGGCGCACCCTGCTGCGCGCCCGTGCTATTGAGGACCAATTGTTTGTCGTGGCGGCTAACCGCTGCGGTAGCGGTGACGGTAATCGCTGGTGCGGCCACTCGCAAATTATTGACCCCTGGGGCGAGATCCTGGCCGAAGCAGAGGAAGACGAAACCACGCTCTACGCCACGCTCGACCTTGACCGCATCGCGGAAGTGCGCGGACGCATCCCCTGTTTCACCGTCACGCCCGATGCGATCCCGGCCCTAGCCGGCGCGGAGGTCTAAGCAGGCGTGGACGGCGGCGATCTGATCGGCTGGGTGCAAGGGGTCATCGCTACGCTCGGCTATCCCGGCATCACCGCGCTGATTGCCCTCGAAGGCGTATTCCCCCTTGTGCCGTCCGAACTGATCCTGCCGCTGGCCGGCAGCCTGGCCGCGCAAGGCCGCCTATCGCTGCCGCTGCTGCTGGTTGCTGCTGTGGCCGGCTCGGTGGCGAGTGCGTCGCTACTCTACGGCCTAGCGCGCTGGGGCGGTGAACCGCTGGTGGGCCGTTGGCTTGACCGTTGGGGCCGCTGGCTGTTCCTCTCGCGCGACGACCTGACCCGCACGCAAGGTTGGTTCGCCGGACGTGGCCCGCTGATGGTGCTGGTGGGCCGCTTTACCCCCGGCCTCCGCACGCTCATCTCCGTCCCCGCCGGCCTCGCTCGGATGCCCTATCCGCAATTTGCCCTCTACACGGCCCTCGGCAGCAGCGTCTGGAACGGCGCCCTGCTGGCGGCCGGCTGGCTGCTCGGCGCGAGTTGGCCGCAGGTACAAGGCTGGGTCGCGCCTATCGCGCCGATCATCTACCTAGTGCTGCTTGCGTTGGTTGCCGTCTTCTTTTGGCGCCGTTGGCGGGCGCGGCGGAATGCGTGAAACGTGCGATAAGAGTAGTGGCTAGGGTTTGGTGTGGTATAATTAGGTGTTACACCGCAGATATTCACGTTTCACGCGCTAGAGGAGCCACACGCACCCCATGATCCCTCAACGGCTGACTCTTAAAAACTTCATGAGCTATCGCGGTGAATGCCCACCGCTCGATTTCAGCCCTTTGCATACGGTCTGTCTGAGCGGCGACAACGGCGCAGGTAAGTCGGCGCTGTTGGCGGCGATGACCTGGGCGCTGTGGGGCGAGGCACGTAGCCATGCCGACGACGATGACCTGATCACGCAGGGCGAGAGCGATATGGGCGTAGACTTTGAGTTTGGGCTGGGCGACCAAGCATACCGTGTGCTGCGAACGCGCGCCCGCAAAGGCAAGACGACCACCGGCCGACTCTACCTCCAGGTACAAGATCCGCTGCTGGGCTGGCGCGACATCAGCGGCGATAGCGTGCGTCAAACGCAGCGACTGATCATCGAACGGCTGCGGATGGACTACGAGACGTTCATCAATTCGGCCTTCCTGCGCCAGGGCCATGCCGACGAGTTTACGACCAAGAACCCCACTGAGCGCAAAGAAATCCTCGCCAAGATTCTGGGCCTGGAGCGCTACGATATGCTGGCCGATCAGGCCCGCGAACAGGCTCGTGCCCGTGAAGCCGACCGTCACAGCCTGGCGACCAGCCTGAAGGATCTGGACCGCCGCATCGAGGAGCGGCCGGTACTCGAAGCGCAACGCGCCGAGGTAACCGCCTTTTTGACGGCGACCGATGCCGAGCTGGCAACGGCGCGCACGGCTGCCGAGCGTCTGGCTCTCCAGGTGGCGGCACTAGAGCGCGACAAGTTGGCGCTCGACAATGTGCGCGCCCGCGCCGCCCAGGACGAAATAGCGATCAGCAAAGCCGACCGGCTGATCGAGCAACTCGAAGTCAACCTCGCCCGCTATGCCGAGACTCTAGCTGGGCGCGCCGTGATCACGGCGAACTATGAGCGGCTGCAACACCTCCGCACCCGTGAGCGCACACTAACCGATCAGGCCGCGCAGCATCACGAGTTGGAAGCCGAGATCCAGCGCTTGGAACGGGCGATTGACAAGGCGCGTAACGACCTCAGCAACGAGGTCGGCCAGTCGCAGCGTATCATCAGTGAGCAACGGAAACTGGCGGATGGGCGCGCTGAGGCTGAACACACGCTGGCGGATCTGCGCCGGCGGCTGGATGAATTTGCCGCGTTAGACGTGCAATGGCAGACCGCGACCGCCCAAGCCGAGGAGTTGCAGGATCGCCTTGCCACGCTGCGCGGCGCGAACGAAACACTGGAGCGGGAAGCCGATGCGCTGAAAAAGAAGCGTACAATGCTTGAGGACGCGGTGGCCGCCGCCGTCACCCAGCGTGGCGGGCAGCCTGAATGCCCGCTCTGCGGTTTGTTGCTCGATCCGGCATCGCTGGCGCGGGTGCGGGCCGGGTATGAAGCCGATATCACCGCTCGGCGCAAGACGTGGAAAGCCAATAAGGATGGGCTAGAGGCGCTGGAGAACCAAATGGCTGCGCTGAAAAGCCGGCTAGCGGATTTGGATGAGAAGCTGAAGCCACGCCGCATGACCGAGAAGCGTGAAACCGCCGCCGATAGCGCGGTGGCGGCGGCGGTGGCGGCGGTGGTCCGCAGCGAAGGGGAGCAGGCCCGCCTGACCGAGTTGCAGGGTCGGCTGGACCGCAACGAATATGCCCAGGCCGACCGACACGCCCTGCGCGGTGCGGCCGGTCGGCGTGATGCCCTGGCCTATAATCGCCAGGAACATCAGAGCGTCACGGCAGAAGCGCGCAGTCTGGGCCTCTACGAGGGCCGCTTCGCTGATTTGCGCTCGGCGGACGAAAAGCAAGCCGGCGACCAGGAGCGACTAACGCACGAACGCGAAAATCGCGCCGGCCACCAGAGCCGTCTCGCTGGGGAGCGCGCCGAAGAAGCGCGCCTGACCGCCGCTGTGGTAGACCTGGATCGCTTGCGTCAGGCGGCCGCGACCGGGGCAGCTCAGGCCCGCCTGCTGCAAGCCCGCTACGATACTCTGTCGCGCGAACAGGCGGCCAAAGAGCGCGAACTGGCTGCCCTGGCCGAGAGCGAGATAGAACGGGCCGCTAAAGCTGCGGAACACACGCAGGCCACGGTGGAGAAGGATATTTACGAGCATTTGGCAAAGTCATTCGGCAAGGCCGGTATCCAGGCCATGATCATCGAGCAGGTGGTGCCCGAACTAGCTGAGGAGGCCAACCACCTGCTGAACCGCATGACCGACGGTCGGATGCAGTTGACCTTCGAGACCCAGCGCCCGGCGCGCAGCAAAGATGCAACTATCGAAACGCTCGACATCAAGATCACCGACGGCGCGGGGCTGGCGCGTAAGTATGAACTGTTCAGCGGGGGCGAGGCATTTCGCATCAATTTCGCTGTGCGTATTGCTCTGAGCAAGTTATTAGCCCGCCGCGCCGGCGCGCAATTGCAAACGCTGATCATTGATGAAGGCTTCGGCACGCAGGACGCGCAGGGCCGTGAACGGCTGGTGCAGGCGATCCGGGCGATCCAGCCTGATTTTGAGAAGATCCTGGTGATCACGCACCTCGACGATCTGAAAGACGAGTTCGCCGCTCGCATTGACGTGGTAAAGACTGCGCGTGGCTCGTTGGCGACGGTGAATTAGCACAATGGGCACAGACTTAACTCCCCCACCCCCTTCTCTACGCCGGAAGGGTGCGACCGGCATAGTGGCACGGCGGACATTCGGCAAAACCAAACCCCCAGCATCGGCTGCTAAAACTACCGCGTCCGCCTCGCCCTCTTCAGCGGCGGGAACGGGAGAACGGCCCGTGCGTCGTCCGCGCCGCACAAACCCGCCCCGCCCTGCCCCGCCGCCGGTACTGTTGGGGGGGGTGGCGTTAGCGGGCGTGGGCGCACTGCTGGGCTTGGTCGGTTTGCTGGCATTGCGCCCGGTGGAGACACTGCCCGATCCGTGGGATCCGTGGCGGTTGGCTGTCTACGGGCTGTTGGCGCTGGGGCCGGCGGCCGTCTTTTGGGCCGCCGGGCAGGCGCTGCGCATGGGGCTGTTCTGGCTGTTTGGTACGGTGGCTTGTGGAATCTTCGGCTATGTTCTGATCTTTGTCCCGCCGCCCGCCGGTAGCCTGACCGCCCCGGCGGTGGCGGGGTTCCTGGCCCTGTTCTTCTTTGCGTTGGTCGCCGGCCTGACCCCGCCGCTTTACGCACTGGGCCTGCTGCTGTTCACCCGCCGCCTGCATCGCCAGGACTTACGCCGCGCCCTACGCCAAGCCGGCCTCCTGGCTCTCTATGCGGTCGCCTGCTTAGGTATGGTGTTGTTCCAACTGTTCAACGGCTTGAACGCCTTGCTGCTGGGCGTGGTATTAGCGTTGTTGGAGTTCTTTTTCTTGTCGCATCGCGCTTGAAGCGTGAAGTGTGCCCGTATATGACCTGCGCCACTATAGCTAAATCACGTTTCACGTATCCTCCAAGCGGAGAAAGGGCGAACACTATGCCACAGATCACCATCATCGGCCTCGGCACCATTGGCGGGTCGCTGGCGTTGGCGCTCACGCGCTATATGCAGAACACCGAGGGCAAGGCTGGTGCCTTTACGTTGGTCGGCTATGAGCCTGGACTGGATGCGTTTGCGGCCGGGATGCAGAAAGAATTGGGCTTCGCGCGCATCGCGCCGGATCTAGCGGGAGCGGTGCGCGACGCGGGATTGGTGATCCTGGCTGTGCCGACCGCCGCATTGCGGGCGACGTTGGCCGGTATTGCGCCGTATCTGGCCGCCGGCGCCACCGTGACCGACACCGCGGCGGGCAAACGCTTGGCGCTGCAATGGGCCGCCGAACTGTTGCCGCCGGGGATCAGTTTTGTCGGTGGGCACCCGCTGGCGCAACGCGCCCCGGCGCCGGTGATCAAGCCCGACGAAGTTGTGGATGAGCCGCCCAGCGCCGACCTGTTCAGTGGTGCGCCGTACTGCATCATGCCGGCGGCGACTGCAACGGAGGCGGCGGTTAATAGAATCATCGGGTTGGCTGAGACGGTCGGTGCACGGCCCTATTTCACCGACCCGCTGGAACACGACAGCTTCCAGGCAGCGATCCACGACTTGCCGGTGCTGGCGAGCTTTGCCCTAATGCAGGTGCTGGGCACTAGCCCGTCGTGGCGCGACATGAGTCCGCTGGCCGGGGCTGCCTTCCGCGAGGCGACGCGCATGACCTCAACCGACCCGCTGGCGACCCGCGCCGATCTAGTGGCAAACCGCGATAACTTGGTGGGCTGGATTGACCGCTATATAACCGGGCTGATGGAGCTGCGTGACCAGCTAGCGGCAAGCGATCCGGCTGACCTGGAACGCGGTACGGCGCAAGAGCTAGGCGCGGTGCTGATTGCGGCCCGCAATATCCGTACCGGCTGGCTCAACCCCAACGCTGCGCTGACCCCTACCGAGCGGGCCGAACAAGAGACCCTGCGCCAAGCCGGCGGAGGCGGTGTGCTGCGGAGCATGTTGGGCGGTTTCCTAGCCGACCGCCTGCCGGGCAAAGATCGTCCTAAGCTGTAAGCCCACCGCTCACGGTAGGATTGCCCAGTCGGGCGGTAGACGATAGGTAAACAGACGGCCGGTGGCCCGCCCGTTGCGCCGCACCCGGCCCCGGTCCTCGCGCTCGATGCTGCCGTAGGTGTTTTGCACTTGCACAATACGTCGCTGCACCAAATTGAACAGGATCAGCCCCGCGCCGTGCGGGGTCAAGCCGGCTTCGCGAGTGCGTTCGTCCACTACGCGCAAGAGCGGGCCGGGCCGTTCCCCATCACCGGGCGTAGTTAGCGCAGCATAGATCGCTCCATAATCGCCTGGTACGTTATGTTCGTCAAAGACGTGCAGCCCCGCTAGCACGCGGTCGCGCAGGTCGTTATCATACTCGCCCGCTGCCGTTAGTAGCGCTTCCGCTGTGGTTGCATTGGTCATGCAGGCCGCCACTAGCGGCTTCAACCCCTGACATGGCCCAATAAAACTGACCGAGCCGGCTGCGTCTATGATCGTGTAGCGCATCTGCCACCGCCGACGGTTGGGGGGGCGGTGGAAGGGAACGGCATCTAATTCCTCGGTTTGCTCCTCCGGTGCTGCGTGCGCTTCAGGATTATCTTGTGTTGACATAACTAAACCTTTGTCTACTAGGTATGAAAGCAGTGCAAGTGGGTAGCCTGTGTGGAACAGCATCTCCCACTCACAACTCAGCACTCAGAACGTAAACTCCGTATCACCCGCTTTTGCGGCGGATTTTCGCGCCCACTGCGGCTAAGCGTTCTTCGATACGCTCGTAGCCGCGGTCGATCTGGCCGACGTTTTGGATGGTGCTGGTGCCTTTCGCGCAGAGGGCGGCGGTGAGCAGGGCCATGCCGGCGCGGATGTCGGGGCTGGTCAACAGATCGCCATGCAGCCGCGAGCGCCCAACAACGACGGCGCGGTGGGGGTCGCATAGCACGATCTGCGCGCCCATGCCAATCAGCTTATCTACAAAAAACAGTCGACTCTCAAACATCTTCTCGAAGATCAGCACGGTGCCCTCGGCTTGGGTCGCCACGACGAGGGCAATGCTCATCAGGTCGCTGGGGAAGGCGGGCCACGGGCCATCGTCCACTTTGAGGATCGCCCCATGTGCGTCGGCCTGGATGCGCAGCTCTTGGCCGCCCGGCACACGCACATCGTTGCCGTCGATTTCGATCCGCACGCCCAACCGCTCGAATACTAGGCGCGTCATATGCAGGTGCTGGGGCACCGCATCTTTAATGAGCAATTCGCTGCCCGTGATGGCGGCTAGGCCGATAAACGAACCGACCTCCATGTGGTCCGACTGCACGCGGTAAGTGCCGCCGTGTAGTTGCGCCACGCCTTCAACCGTCAGCGTGTTGCTGCCGATACCGCTCACCTGCCCGCCGAGCGTGTTGAGCAGCAAGGCGAGGTCTTGTACATGGGGTTCGCTGGCGGCATTGCGGATGATCGTGGTGCCTTCGGCGGTCACAGCGGCCAACATCGCCTGTTCGGTGGCGGTCACGCTGGCTTCATCGAGGAAGATCTCCGTCCCGCGCAGCCGTTCGGCGCGAAAATCGTATTGGTTGTTGCCGATAGTAATGTCGGCGCCCAGTGCCCGTAGGGCCAGCAGATGGGTATCGTTACGTCGCCGCCCGATGCCGTCGCCACCGGGCAAGCCCACCGTCGCCTGCCCGCAACGCGCCAGTAGCGGTCCGGCCAACAGCAGCGAGGTCCGCACGCGGCGGCACAGATCGAGATCTAGCGCCGCCGGGCGGGGGTCGCGTGCCCACAAACGCACCTCGTGGTCGCCTTGTTCCACCTCCACCCCGAGCTGCACTAACAGGCGCAACATCACACGCAGGTCGTCAATTTCGGGTACGTTTTGCAGGGTTACAGGGTCGCCGGTCAGCAGCGCAGCGGTCAGCATAGGAAGCGCGGCGTTTTTGTTGCCCGCCGGCCGTAGCTCTCCGGTTAGTGCGTGTCCCCCTTCGACGATTAGTTGCTCCATGCGTCTCCTTTGCGAAATATGGACAAGGTAAGGGTTTGGCTGTCGAGTTCAGCAGGCTGCGTGATAGATTGTCGGTGGTGGGGATCGCCATTATCCAGCGAATATAACCCTCTCCTACCACATCCATTAGCCCATTTCATGTGACATGGCTCACGCTTCACGGTCCGACCTGCACGCTATCACTACCCGATTGCACCCACAGGCTGGAGGTCGGCCCACTGAAGCGAGCGGGCAGGGCGGTATAAAGGCCGGCGATTTGGGGCGTGGCGGTATACGTCAGCACATATGTGCCGGCGGATAGGGGGCCGAGTTGCGCATCCAAGCCGGGCTGATCGGGAGCAGGTGGGGTGACGTGCAGCGCAGCGGTTGGGTTCGTTGCCACCGGTACAGTGCTACTTACTGCGCCCACCGACGAACTGCCGATTGCGCCGGTCTCAGCTAGGCGGGTGAGGGTTACACCCGCCAGGCGCACCAGACCGGCGGGCAGAGGATCGGTCAGATGTGCGCTATCTAGGGGGCTGCCCAGCGTCAGGGTCAGCGCGACCGTGACGAGACCGGTCCCCGACGCTGCCGCATAACTGCGGCGTAATCCCAGCGCGACGCCCTCGGCGCGGCGGCTGGGGATGGGGTGTTCCGTGCCGGCCACCATCGCTTGCACTCGCAGGCTGTAATAGAGCCGCCCGCCGCCGGTCTCAAAGCGCACGCTGTTATCGCCGGTGTGTAAGCGATTGCCCGGCACCAGAAGTAGTACGCTGCCGCTGTTCGACCCGCCCGGCCCGGTTGGCACCTCGCGGCTCTGGCCGTTGACAATAATGCGATAGGGGCCGGTGGGCACTGTCTCAGCAACGGTGCCCGCATAGTGGCTCAGGGCAACCAGCGCGGCGGCGCTCTCCGCCGGCGTCGTCCAGGCCGCGCCGCTGCGGGTCGCCAGCAGTCGCCGCGCTACGCCGACCACCGGCCCCTGCGCACCTGCCGGGTCGCCGGCCAGTAAGGCATCCAGCACTGCCGGATCGCTACTGTCGGTCGCGGCGGCGACCACTTGCTCGACCACTAGCCGCGCCTCGTCGCCACGTCCGCTCGCCCGTAGCGCCAGAGCCAGGGCGGCCTGCGCCGGTGCGTCCAGGCTCGGTTCGTTCGCTAGCGCCTGATCCAGGGCTGCGCTATCCGCCCGTCCCCAACGGCTCAACACTTCTAGCGCAGCAATTGCGGCGTGTGACGTGCGGGTGGATACATCCGCGCCGGCATTGCCTACCTGCTCTTTAGCTAGGGGTAGCGGGGGGTTAGGTTGGTCCACGGCGATAGCGAGCCGGCGCAGGGCGCGTTCGACGCTGGGTGCGTCCAGTGGCGTGTCGCCGGTATGGCCTACGGCCCACAGCGCGCGCAAGGCAGCGACCGTATCGGTGATATCCGGCGCAGCCCCCGCCCACGGCCCCCAGCCCCCGCCGGCCGTCTGCGCGCTATAGAGCGTTTGCAAGTCGGCGGCGCGGTCGGCGGCGCGGCCGGCCGGCAGATCGTCGGGGTTGTGGCCCTGGCTGCGATAGAGCGCTTCCACTGCTGCTTGCGCTTCCAGCCGGGCCGCCACGGTGGCTACACTGTCGCCGGCGGCCGCAGCGGGTAGCTCGGTCAGCGCATCGGCCAGCACGCCGGCCAGTGTTGGTGCCGCATGGATCTCTAATTGTGCGCTAACCGGGTCCACGTCGCTCGGCAAGGTTAGATCCACGGTTTCGCTGTCGGAAACCAGGCCGGCGTGGGTTTGCGTATCGTGCAAGCCGTAAGGCACGATCGCGACGGTCTGCTCCTGGTGAACGATACCGCCGGGTGTGCCGGGGGTGCCCCAGGCCACATCCAGCGCCAGGACGGCTGCGCCGGGGGCAACCGCACGCAACGGCCAGCTCATCCGGCGCATCTCACCCGGCGCCAGCGAGAAGCCCGCCTCACTGCCGCTATCACTTTGCAGCTCCGCGCCGGTGTGGTCGAGATGCAGGCTAACGTTGACGGCTGCGCCGCTGTTGTTCGTCACCGTAGCCGCTACCGTCGGGTGGTCACCGGTGACGAGCGTAGCGGGAGCCGCCCAGCGCACAGCCAACTGCGCTAATGTCCGCAGCAGAGTTGCCTGGTGAATTACGCCTACTGCGGTGAAAGTCCAGGCATCAAGTTGCCAAAGGCCGGGTGTAGTGGGCAGCGTCAGCGTAGTGGTGAGCCGGCCGCCACTATCCAGTGGCAGCGCCGGCAACCAAACCGCGCCACTTCCGTCAGGCGCAGTCAGCCGTAACAAGGCCTCGCCGCTGGGGCCGGCGCCATATAGGGCCAAATGCAGTGGCAGGGTGATACCTGGCGTATAGATGCCGTCCGGTGCATCCGGCAGGCTCAGATCGAGCCGCTGGGTGCCGGCAAGCTGCACCGGTAGGCTTAGCCCTGTAGTCTGTCGGCCGTCGCCGGCAAAGTGGGTAAAGCCGATTTCCAACGGATCAGTGCCTGTTGCGCTCGCCGGCATGGACACGTTCGCCACAGTACCGCCCGCCGGTACGGCTAGCGGCTGCACCGTCAGCAACCGTCCGCCCAGGCGGGTCCAGAGCAGGCCCGCCCCGGCATCACCGGCGGCCACCAGCAAGCGCACTGTCTCGCCCGGCATGACGATGGCTCGGTCGGCGGTGAGTGTCGGGAGGGGTGCCGGGCTGGGGTACATCGCCCACGGCGCGTCGGCTCCTGGCGCGTAGACCCATAGCCCCGCTGTGGCCGTGACGACGGTGCCGAACGGATCGGTGAGTGTCGCATAGAGGCGGAATGCGCCCTGCTGGGGTAGGGCTAGAGTCGCTGTCGCCACACCGCCGGCATTGCTCACCGCTGTGACCATGCTCAGACGGGCGGCGGGCGGCGGATCGGCCCCCGGCGCGACGGCCCACAAACCCGTCGTTACCACCTGGCCCGGCCACGGTTGTCCCTTCGCGTCGCGCACGGTGTTCGTGATCACCACGCTGCTGCCCGGCGCGAAACCGCCCACCGGCAAGGTCAGTTGCAGGTCGGTGCGTCCCGCTTGCACCGCGAGCGTAGCCCAGGCTTGTCCGGTGCGACCGGTCCCGCCGCCGGCTGTGGCGTGCAGCCAAAGCGGGCGCAGGCTGCCGCCGGTATCCCGCGCGGGCTGCGGTAGGCGTAGCGGTACGGTTGCTACGCCCTCGGCTGTTGTAGTCGCACTGAACACCTGGCCCGCAGTGGGATCATTCGGGCTATTACTCAGGTTGAGGTGCAGCGGTAGCTCGGCGACGGGACCGCTTGCTCCCGCGCTTGCGCGCACGGTCACAGTCAGGCTCTCGCCTGCGTAGAAGGGGCCAGGCGGTACGCGCAGATCCAGATCGAAGCCCGGCCCCGCAGGACGCGCCGCGACGGTGAATGCCTGTGTTGCTAGGCGGTTGCCGAGACGTAATTCGAGACGGTAATTGCCCGGCGCGGCGCCGGTGGCTAAGGGGAAGTTGCCGTGGATCAGTCCCGTTGCGTCGGGTTGTAAGCTGAGGCTACCGAAGACGCGATCGGCCTCATCGCGTAGCGTCACGGCCACCGGCCCACCGGAGATCGGATCTGGCACGCGCACTAGCGCGCTGAACTGTAGCAGATCGCCGGGTGCGGGCCGGTCACTGTCGAGTAACACGGCGGCATTCAGTGTGTTGTCCCCGCTACCCAAGCCACCAAGACGTGCCAGCGCCATGTTGCCGCCGCCTGTTGCGGCCAGTACCAGTGCGGCCGGCCCCGCGCCCGTCTCTCCGCCGGCTTTCGGCGCGGGGTTGGGAGTGAGGGCGGCTGCACTCCCGGCAGAGACGGTCAACCCTTGCCCGTCGGTGGGCAGGGTCTGAATGACTTGACCCGCCGCATCATAGAAAGTGACGCGGGCCGCCGGCTCGCTGGTCGGTAAATCGGCCCAAGCGTGCGGCACACCGTCCTGCATCCAGGCGATCACCCCGCCGCCGGCGGCCAGCACCAGCGCATCACCTGCGCCGTCGGGTAGATCGGCGGTCAGCAGGTACAACCCGCCGGCCTGCGGCGGCACGGTCGTGGTGAAGCTGCCCATACCGTCGCCGGTATCACCTCGGTGGCGGCTGGGAGCTGTCCAGCTCTGCACTACCCGCAGGCTGGTGGGGTCGGCGGCGGCCTCACCGGGCGGGTGATCGCCCGTATCGGCCCGTAACCAGGCTGCCAAATTAGCCTCGAAGTGCTCACGCGGTAGGGCGTAGAGTGTGAAGCGCACTCCTCCGGTCGTTGTCGCGTCCGGGTCGAGATTCACGCGGTAGGTTAGCGACGTAGCGGTTCCGCTGTTACCTAGCGCCCGCAGCCGTGGCCCGGTCACGCGCACCACTGCCGCCGATTCGAGTGCGAACGTCCACGCAGTCGGCGGCAACGCCCCGCCGTCGCGCCCCCGCCCGCTCACCCAAACGGTACGGATGGCAGTTTGTGGGTTGCGGATCGCTGCATAGGCGGAATTAGGGATGACGGCTTGTACGACATTGGGTGCGAGCCAGATCAGGTTGGGTGTGAGGTCTGTCGTTGCGGCAGCGGTATCCTCGACACTACAGCCGTCATTCCCCGCAATCCGCCCGCTGCAATCCGCAATCCGCACTTGCACCGAAGCCGGGTCCAGCGGTTGGGTGAAAGTCAGGACCAGCGGTGCGTTGATCGGTGCGGTCCGGCCGGCGGCAGGGAGGACCGCCTGGAGCGCGGGAGCGGGGCGGGTCTGGAAAGCCCAGACGGTGGTGGCCGGCAGGGTGGTGCCGGCCATGCTGCGTGCGCCGTCGGTTAGGGCGACAGTGTATGTTACACCGCGCAGCAGCCCGGCGGTGCTGGGCTGGAAGCGCACTTGATTGTCGGCCTCCCATAGGAAAGTGCCGGGCGCGGGCGGCGCGAGGCGAAAGGCGTGTTCGACCGAGCGGCGGTCCATCGGTCCGTCGAAGCTGACTACTAGCGCGGCGTGCGGATCTACATTGGTTGCCCCATCATAAGGGTGCATAGCCAGCAGGCGTGGCGGCGCGAGTGAGTTGCCGGTGCGGTGGGTGGGGCTGGCCGGCACATCAAGCGCGGGCGGCGTGGGTGTGTCGGCGGAGGAGAAGCCCAGCTTACTATCGGTGGGGTGTGGCACGAGCCGGGGCAGCATCATCACCGCTAGCGGCAGCAGCAGCAAGATCGTCCAGCCGAGCAATGCAGTACGAACCGGCAGCCGCCCGCCGCCGGCCAGCCACCACCGCGGGTCGCGTCGCCGGCGGCGGCGGATCGCCCGCACCTCGCGCTGCACCAGGTCGCTGACGGCCGGGGGAGGAGGCGGCGGATCCGGCAGCTTGTGCAGCAGCACTTCGCCCTGGCGAAAGCGTGCCAGATCGGCCGTGCAGCCCGCACACCCCGCGATATGATCGAGCAATTCGGCTCGTTGCCGCGCCGTCAGTTCATCGTCGAGGTAGCGCGAAATGAGGGCGCGATACCGCGCACAAGTCATCCCTTCTCCTCGTGCCCGCCTTGCCCATAAAGCCGGGCAAACTGCTCGCGCGCCCGCGCGAGCCGGCTGAACACGGTGCCTTTCGGCACATTCATGATCTCCGCGATCTCGTCACACGAAAAACCCTCGCTGCTACGGAGTACCAGCGTCATGCTGAGCGCCGCCGGAAGCCGGCCCAAGACCCGCCGCACCGCATCGGCTTCGACTACCCCCGGCGCAAAATCTTCGCTGACCATTTCATCGTCGCGATCCGGGTCGTCGCCCATCGGCAGCCACTGGATGCGCTGCCGCCGCCGCAGCGCGTCAAGGCAACAATTGGACGCGATACGGTAGAGCCACGCGCTCAAATTAGGATCGCGATCCAAGCGGGCCATACTCTGGTAGGCGCGGATAAACGTCTCCTGCATCACGTCGTCGGCCTGTTCGCGGTTGCCGAGCATCCGGTAGGCATAACGATGAATGGCCGCGCTGTAATATTCATAAATGACGGCAAAGGCCGTTTCGTCGCCCTGCCGTGCGCGTTCAATGACGGCGACATCCATCGGTCGGTTCCTCTCCGGCGTGCGGCCGCCTAGCCCCGGCCCCGTCCCCGCCTCGCCCGGCGATAACGGCTCCGTTGCTGCCATTATAGCCCCGGTTCAGCGAACGAGTCAAGCCGTGTGCTTGGTGGGCTGAGATGTGTCACGCTGCACACGCTTCAACCGGCGGTGGACGTAGTGCGCGTGCTGGGGGCATCGTGCCCCAGCGTGTTTTTAGCGGTCGCCAGGGCGCGTTCCAATGAGAGCCTCACGCCGGCGCAATCGTGCCGATGCTTGAGAACCGCGATCAGGTTGCGGAGGGTACGGGTGGTGGCCGGATGGCTGGAGCCAAGCGCCTGCTTGCGGATCGCCGGAGCACGTTCATAACAGCGCGTGAACGGCGGGCAGTTCGTTCTGCGTTTGGAGTAGCCCGGCTAATTGGTGCCGGGTGCCGGCGGTGTCGAGGGACAACGGCTCTAGCACCTGTTCGCGGATCGCCAGGGCGTGGTCCAATAATGGTCGCTTGGTTGCGTACACACCCCTGATCTGCCGCAACCGCCCGGCGCAACCGACTCACGGTCCGACTTGGGCCGGGCGGAAGTCCACGCCGGTGATTGCTGCGCTACGACTGATATCCAGCGGCGTATTATCATAGCCCCAGAAGGCTTGTCCCGCGACGACCTGCGTGGGAATTGTTACCCAGATACGGCCCAGCGGCACCGGTATGGTGTAGTGCCCCGTGCTATCAGTGAGGGCTGCCATCAGCGCCGGTCGTTCCGGCGTGGTGGGTGACTGATCGTGGATTTCTACGCGCACGCCGGCGAGCGGCCGTCCGTCGAGGCCCAGCACTTGCCCGCTCACAGTCTCTTGGCCGAGGCGCGGCGTAGCAAGCGCCACCGGTGTCCTCGTGGGAGTGACCGTAGGGGTGATAGGTGTTATGCCGGCAGTAGGCGTAGCGGTGGGTGATGGGGTGCCGATCGGAATAGTTGTGGCTGCCGGCTTGGCGCTAGGCAAGATGGTACTGGTTGCGGTAGGCCGAACCGCAATAAGCGGCGGCGGCGTCCCCGTTGGGATAGGCAGGGGCGTAGTTGTCGCGGTGGGAGTAGTCGGCGGCGTGCTGCTAGGTGTAACGCTGGGCGCGTGCGTTGGGCTAGGTAATACTGTGGGGGTGTCGGTCACCGTGAGTGTTGGTGTGTTGGGAGGGTGGGTCATCGTGGGTGTCGGTGGGTGAGGCGTATGTGTTACTGTGGGTGTCGGTGGGGAGGGCGTGTGAGTCGCAATCGGTGGGATGGTAGGGGTGCGGACTTGCGCTAGATCCCCGCTTGCGGCGGCAATATTCCGGCTGTTCTGCACATCGGAAGCCAGCGCGCTCGCCAGATTGGGATTGGCGGCAATTTGGGCGCCGGCCGTGTCCAGCACACGGCCGGCGCTATTTGCCGCCTGTTGTAGCGGAATTGTCAATTGCTGCTGCTGACTAGCTGAACTCCCTGCATACGCGCTCAGTGCCGCACGCTGGTATTGACCCAGGCTTTGTATGGCGGGCAAGGCTCCCGTCAGGCGACCTTGCGCGAGTAATGCGCTCACTTCGGCAGTGCGCTGCTCGACCAAGCGCAAATAAATGGCGGCCAGATCGGCATTATCCACTGCCAGCCAAAGGCTGACGGCTTCGCCGGCCCGTTTCACTGGGTAGAGCGCATCGTCGGGTAGGCTGGTCTCGGCCTGCCCGACCAATATCCCAGCCACGCACAGCACTAAGATCGCCACCACCCCGACTCCAAGCAACCACCGCCGGAGCAGTGTGGGTTGTGGATCGCCGGTGGTGTGTTGATCAGGGCGTATAAAGGTCGCGCTGCGCTCGGCCGACATCGGCGTAAATGCCCGCCCCGCGCCACTTACCAGGCTGCTGGGCGCCGGCGGCGGTTTGGCGGCGTGCGTAACGGCTTGCGCGTCTACGCTTGCAGACTTAGTGATTACCAGCGCACTAATAATTGGTTGCTCCGCTGTCACCGGCCCACTGTCTGGCCCCTCGGCGGGGGGCAGTCGGTCGCTGCCGCCCGGTCCCTCGGCCCTTATCTCAGCCTTAACCGGCAATAGGACGTGAAAGATCGACCCCACGCCGGGTGTGCTCTCCACCGTAATGTCACCGCCCATCATGCGGCACATCCGGCGGCTGAGGGCTAGACCCAGACCGGTGCCGCCATAGTGGCGGGTGGTCGAAGGATCTGCTTGCTGGAACTCCTGGAACAATTTGGCCTGTTGCTGTGCGGTCAGGCCGATGCCGGTGTCCCGCACATCAAACCACACCCAGTCACGCTCATCACCGCGCTCCGCCCGCACAGCCAATGTGATCGTGCCGGCGTGCGTGAACTTGGCGGCGTTGCTTAATAAATTGTAGAGAACCTGCCGCAGCTTGGTCGCGTCGGTACGGATCTGCGGTAGCGTGGCTGCGCCGCTGACGACCAATGTGTTGCCGTTTTTCTGCACCAGCGGGCGTACACCGTCGGCCACTTGCTTTATCAGCACCGGCAGATCCGTGCTTTCCAGGTACAGCTCCATTTTGCCCGACTCGATCTTAGAGAAATCCAGCACATTGCTGATCAGGCCCAGCAAGTGATTGCTGGATCCCTGGATTTTCCCCAGGTCATCGACCAACGTTGTCTGACCTTCTTCTTCCGCCTCCTCTTGCAGCAGTTGGCTGTAACCGATGATTGCGGTGAGCGGAGTCCGCAACTCATGGCTCATGTTTGCCAGGAACTGGCTTTTCGCCTGATTGGCCTCTTCGGCAGCGGCGCGGGCTTGCACGGCTTCAGTGGTGCGAGCTTGTACCATGACCTCCAATTGCCGGCTCCAGTTTTCGAGCTCGGCCCGCAATTGGCTTTCGGTGATGATGCGCTCTTCCAGGGCGTGTGCCATCTGGTTGAAGTTGTGCGCTAGTTCACCGATCTCGTCGTGCCGATAGATTTGCACGCGTCGGGCCAAGTCACCAGCCGTGATCTCGCGGGCGGCCTGGGTCAGCCGTTCTACCGGCGTGTTCAGGATGTCGGCGACACGTAGCGCTAATAAGCCGGTAAACACCAGCGCGCCGAGGGTAATTAGTAGAATCGTCTGCGCGATAGTGGTGACCGGATTCAGGCTCTCGGTACGATCCTGGTGAATCAGTAGCGTCCAGCCCGGTGCGGCCCCACCTGCATCGCTCACCGGTACGGGCGCTTGGCTGACAAAGCTGGGCACGCCTTCATAGCTGGTCTCGACGTATGGATTGTCGGCGGTACTCAATTGTACGCGCGTAACGGGGTCTAGCTGCTTGGCGGGCACATCGACTGTCGCCGGCTGTTCGCCGTCGGCCAACACCAAGCGGCCGCGCCCGCTTTGCCCCACCCGGATGCCGGCTGCCTGCGTCGCGAACGGACCGACCGCCGCGCTGCTCAGCACGATGCCGCTGATACGGCCTGTGGTTGCGTCGGGGATTGGCATGGCGATCACTAGGCGTGATTCTTCAGCGGGACCGAGCATCACTACGCCGATAAACACCGCGCCCTGCCCTCTTTGCCACGCGGCTTGCCACCAGTCTGTCGACTCTAGGTTGCCGGTCAGGACATGACCGCTCGTAGCGAGAACAGTGCCGTTGTGATCGGTCACGATCAGGTCGGCTTCGTCGTGAAAAACAAGCTGGTAGTGTGTCAGTACCGCCGTCAGCGGTGGGTCGGCAACCGGCGACGCGGCGACTGTCGCCCCATTACGCGCTACTACCGCTGCCTGTACCGTACTGTCGAGGCTGAGGGCGGTCAGTCGGTTGACCTGGAGGTCAAGTAGCCGGCCCAGTGTGGCGGCTTCCATCGTGGCCTGGGTTTTCAGGTTGGTGCCGACCTCGGTCAGCATTTGCGCGCGCACGGCGCTTTCGCTGAAAAAGCCGACCGCACCGACCGATAGCAGCGTGACGCTGAGGAAGGCCAGGCCCAGCTTGATGCCCAATGGGTAGTCGGCAAACTGGCGCACGGCGACCAGCGCATAGACTACCAGCAGGATCGCGGCGGCCACCAACAGGATCGTCTTGAGGAACGGTGGTGCGGCTAGGCGGTCGGCCGGCCCGGATAGATCGAGTAGCACCGTGGCGACTCCCACCAGGATGCCGCTGCTGATCGCCTGATATACCAAGCGGGCCGGTAGGCCGAGTTCGGTAACGATCAGTGTAGTCAGGATTAGCCCGATGCTGCCCAGTAGCAGTCCCACGTCGGCTAGTAGCAGCACTAGCGCCGGCACGCCGACCAATAAGCCGCCGAGCAGCGCGCTTGCGCCCCACCCCCGTTGCCCGCGCCGGATCGCTATAACCGCTGCCGCCACCACGCCGCTATAGACTATAGCTCCTGCCAGCGCGGTTTGGTGTTGCCAAGCAGCCGTGCGCACGGCCAGGTAGAGGAAGCCGAGGGCCAAGAGTAGCGTCGCAGCCCACACTGCCCGGCCGGCGCGCAGCGCGGCGCGCAGCGAACGGCCGGCTGGATAACGGACCGGGGCGGGAGTCGCCACTATTAGCGATCCGCAGGAGGACTGGCGTTACCTGCTGTAGGCTTGCCGCTCAAACGGTCAATATAGTCGAGCAGCGGAGGGAAGTCTACCGGTTTGGTGTAATAGGCATCGCAGCCGGCGGCCAGCCCCCGCTCGCGATCGCCCGCCAGCGCATCCGCCGACAACCCGATAATGGGGATGGCTTGTGTGTCGGCGGCACCTTTCAGGGTGCGCGTCACCGTCCACCCATCCAGGACGGGGATGTTCATATCCATCAGGATCACGTCGGGGTGTTCGGCGCGCGCTAATTCCAGCCCCTGGGCACCGTCGCCGGCCACCCGCACTTGATGGCCGCGCCGCTTCAGCCAGCGCGTCACCATCACTTGGAGCATCTCATTATCTTCTACTACCAGAATTGTCGCCATCGCTCTCCTCGGTCAACGTCAAGGATCACAAATCACGGGTCAGGACGCGGCTGGGCGATTACCTGCCGCCGGTATTATAGCATAACCGGCAGAGTCTGGGGATCAGCGCCCTATCTCTGTCATGATTAGTCCGCTACCGGCACTTCTGTCATCGTCTGTGTGCTGCACTACGCCATTGCTTGCCCAAGACGGATCACATTTCAGCCGATTAGAGGTAACGCTTGTAGCAGGGGTACTACCCCCTAAAAGTACTAGGTATTTGCTGTATGTAAAACGCATAAATGGCGGCGATACCTGCTATAATCGCTGCATCATTTACCCGATATATTCTATTATCCGTAGCGTCATTAAACTCCATCAGCCAAAAGGAAGGATCTGCTATGCGTTGGCCCTCTGTTCCCGTTGGGCGGGTGCCCCACGCCGTCAGTGCGGCGTTGTTCCTGCTGTTTCTCGCGCTGACCGTGTCGAGTACCCAATCGTCGGTTTTCGGCCACCCGGCGGGGCTTGTCGCCGGCTCCTCTACGTCGCTTGGCGCAACCCGTCCCGATACACCGGCAGTGCTAACCTTTCCCGCCATGGAGAACTTCGACAGCCTCGGAACAAGTCCAATCGCTACCCTGCCGGTCGGCTGGAAAGTTGATAAGCAGACCACTGTCCGCACGGTCGGTTCCTACGCGGCGGCCGGCCCCGCAACCGAGCTGAATGCCGGTACAGGTATGCCTACAAACGCGACCAACGGGATTTACAATTATGGGGCCGGCGCGGCAGGCAGTGCCACAGATCGAGCTGTCGGTTGGCTTTCTACAGCTTCGGGTACCCAAAGCGGCAATGTGTACGCCCAATTTTTCAATAACACGGGTAGCGCTTTGACCACGTTCGCTCTTTCTTATAATGTAGAACAGTACCGGCATGGAGCGAATCCGGTGGGATTTAGTATCCAGCTATATTATTCCACCAACGGCACCGTCTGGACTAGTGCCGGCTCCAACTTCCTGACCGCCTTTGTGGCAGATGGCGACAACAGTGGCTGCGCTACCGTGCCCTGCGCCACTATGCCGGTGACTAGCCAATTGCTCAACGTAGCGATTCCTAATAGCGGAAATCTCTATCTTGCCTGGAATTACTCCGTGACTAGCGGCACCACCACAAGCAACGCACAGGCGCTAGGGATCGATGACTTCTCCATAGTAGTTCCATGTACCGTGATCAATGGATCGCTTACTGCCGCCAACTCGTTGGGTAAGCGCCTAAATCTGGCGGCGGCTAACCGCACCTGTGGGGGCACGGCTATTTGCCCCGGCTTTGCGGCAGCGAGTAGTTACTACTACGCAACTCATACCTTTGTCAACAGCAGTGGGAGCAGTCAATGCATAACGGCAAGTCTGACCGCGGGCTGTAGCAATAGTACCCCCTTGATCAGCGGCGTGTATCTCAATAGCTTCGACCCTGCTAACCCTTGTACTAATTACCTATCGGACTTGGGTGGTAGCACCACCACCCGCACCAGCTACGGGTTTACCGTCCCGGTGGGCGCAACCTATGTTATCGTCGTGAGCGATTTCAATGCCAACAGCACCTGTTCCAGCTACACGCTGTCGCTTACAGGAGCCTGTAACGTGGGCACGGCAACTCCCACTGTGACTCTGACTCCAGCCAACACGCCGACCTTCACGGTAACGCCCACGACCACGCCGACCGCCACCGCTACACTCACGACCACGCCGACCGCCACCGCTACACCCACGGCGTCGGCCACACTGATCGGCGGCACCGGGCTGACGACCGACCTAGATCTATCCTCAACGCTGGGTACCGGCGCGCTTAATGCCACCATCGCCGGACAGCCTATCGGCCAGGCCGGCTATATCTTGTTCAACTATAACAACCCCGCCGATGGATCATGTCCCTGTCCTGTTGCACCGAATAGTAACGATCAAACCTTACTGACCGCGCCCTTTAGCGGCGTACAAGTGACCGTCAGTCGCGCCAGCGTCGAATCGCGCGGCATTACCGCCGCTCAGGCCGGCGGGAGCGCTTACCTAGATGCCGGCCCCCACAAGTTCAGCGGGATCTATGATAGCGGTCCCGACGGCAGCGGTAACACGCTCATCCTTAATCTAAGCGGTTTACCCACCGCCCCGATTCGCCTCACTGTCTACACCAACAACAATCCCGGCAACGGTGGCCGTAGCGGCGCACTCAGCATTAACAACGGTGTGCCGAGTGGCGCCACGCTGGTCAGCTATGGTGGTGGCAGTGGGGCCGTCAATCAATGGCAACTGGCCGGCAGCACCACCGCCACCATCTATGTCAGCAACGGCTTATTAGCCGGATCTAGCGGACCAAGCAGCATCGGCAACCTCGTCATCGGCGGGCTGTTGTTCGACGGCCCAGCCAACCCCACGCGGGCTGACGTGCGCGAGACGGCCGCCGCGCCGAGCGCCGCCGGCGGCGTGGACCTGCAGTGGACCGCCGCCAGTGAGACCGCCCACCTCGGCTATAACGTGCTGCGCGCCCTGCGTCTCGCCGGCCCGTA